>JBFMCP010000092.1:0-1029 GCA_040754455.1 Nitrospirota bacterium | reverse complement strand
CTTTAGTTGTGGTGTTCTTCCAGCCTTTGGTCCCTTTATCTAACCTCTTTTGTTCTACGAGCCTTTACGCCCAACTTACCTTATGCAAATCTAAAGGGCGGTGGAAGTTGACCAAGCTTAAACCGTTCAGGCCTTTATGCCCACGAGGCAACACGATCCTCCTTCCACCACAACTGTTAAGCTTTATGCCGCTAACGCCAACTCAGGCGCTTTCGCAGAGAACTTCCTGTTATCTCTCAATAACGCAAATATCACCTTTATCAATTTTATGGCCACCGCACAGATCGCTTCCTTTTTCTTCAACGGCTGCCCAAAACGGTTGCTACTCTTGAGCTTTCCCTCGTAATACTTTCTGAAAAACTTGCTCCTATATATCACCCTCATGCCCATGAAATAGAGGTATTTTCTCAGCATCCAGCGCCCCTTCTTGGATATCCTCTTTCTGCCGATGCTCTGCCCAGAGTCGTTCTCCTGCGGATCGTAGCCCGCGTATTTGATGATCTGCTTAGGGCTCCTAAAGTTGGAAGGATCGCCAAGCTCTCCCAAAAATACTGCACAGGATAAGACTCCTACTCCAGGAACCGATAGTATATTCTTTGCGTAGGGAACTCCTCCTAACAGTTTCTTCATCTCTTTCTCTATGTCCTTCAGTTGTTCCTCGGAACGCTTCACTTCCTCCAAATACATCTCCAGGCGGTAACGATCCGCAACCCCTATCTGCTTGAGTCCCACCGTCTCCCTGGCTGCCTGATAGATATCCTTCGCCTTCTTCTCCGCGTTGCCTTTGCGGCGCGTGCTCTTTGCAATTAACTCTGTCAGCCCCTTTAATCCAAGCTCTATTACGTCTTCAGGAAATGGGCAACTCTCCAGTACCGCCCACAAGCCCTTTGCTTTCATCGACCAAAATATCCCCTTTAACTCAGGAAAATAATCATCCAATACCGCTTTCAATGCATGCTTTGATCCGGTGTTATATCTCTGTATTCGCTCCCGCACATGGGCTAACGTCCTTAATTGCCTGTAGACGCC
>JBFMCP010000091.1:0-1109 GCA_040754455.1 Nitrospirota bacterium | reverse complement strand
TCAATACGGAAAATCCCCCACATGTTCTTTTCCCCACAAAGCCGCATCTGTCCGTGAAGTCACTTCGAGTTTTTGGTAAATCTTCTCAAAATGCTTATCGAGCGTCTTGATGGTAATGCCCAACCTCAAGGCAATGTCCTTGTTGTTTAGCCCTTCCGCCAGCAAGCGCAAAACCTGTCGTTCCCTTTCCGATAAACTATTCCACTTCTTCTCCACTTCATCGCGCCATTTGCGCGCTCTCTTTTTCTGCCACTCGTCATAAAGACTTTCCCCCGAAGCCGCGCGGCGAATTGACTCGATCAACTGTTCTGCTCTCGCCTCTTTATCCAAAAAGCCGACCGCGCCAGCCTCCATCATGCTCGCAAGGTAGGCGTCGCGGTCATGCGCGGTCAGGACCAAAGTGACCGTTTCGGGGTACTTTTCACGCGCCCATTTTTCAAAAGCCGATGGAGAAAAATTAGGCATTTTCAAGTCGAGCAGGATAATATTGGGGCGCAGTTCATCGAGCAATCTTTCCGCTTCTTCTCCGCTCCCTGCTTCACCGATAACATAAATATCAGGCGTTTTCTCCAGCATGGCACTAACCCCCGCCCGTAATGGCGGATGATCGTCCACGATCAATACGGAAATTTTCTTTTCGGGGTGTTTCGACATGAGTTACCTCCAATGTCTTGGCTATATATGGAGCAATTTTATATCCCCCCCCCATGGATTTGTCAATCCAACTTCCTGCCTTGCCAGCGTCAGCGTAAATACATACCGAAGAACATTGTAGTGCACCCCAAAAGTTGGACAGTAGTGCTAAACAAGGTACACTGTTCAAGAGAAGGAGTGCAACATGCGTCAAAGACGAAATTTCAGTGCCGAGTTCAAGGCGAAGGTGGTGCTGGAGATTATCAGCGGCACCAAGAGTGCGGCTGAAATCTGCCGAGAGCATAGTTTAAAACCAGACTTGCTCTCGCACTGGAAGAACCAGTTTCTTGCCAATGCGTCCAAGGTGTTCGAGAATGGCAAGGAAACGGATCCTCAGCAAGTGCGCATGGAGGAGCTGGAGAAACTGGCAGGCAAGCAAAGCCTGGAGATCGAAATCCTAAAAAAAGCATTGACGA
>JBFMCP010000090.1:0-1111 GCA_040754455.1 Nitrospirota bacterium | reverse complement strand
AAACGCCGATGCAAACGTTCCTGGATGCGCGCCGCATCGCACAGGAGAAACAAATGAGCGCCTGACAGCGACGATCTCATCCAACACGGGGGACACCAACTGTCAGACGAAATCTTACCTATTACAGTGCCTCTTTGGTGAAACCCTTTCACCCAGAGCTTCGCGCGGGCGGTAAACCTGCCTTCTGAGAAAATGATGAGACCTCTCTGCGGATCTTGCCCCTCGTGGTAGTGGCGCTGCAGCCGAATGTCGAAGCGGCGGCAGATTTCCTCCGTAGCCTTCTCGACCGCGTCCTCGCCCCAAAGGGCATTGCTTTTCTCAATTGCAGCTGCGTACAGCACCTTTCCACGATCAGGTGAGCGCGAGATCGCGGCGGCGATATCAGCCAGTACTGCCTGACGGGTCGCCTCTTCAACCTTCCTCCAGAGGTTTCGTCCGCTGCGGATCTCTGAGGCGTGAAAGGGAATCGGCTGGTGGCGCGGAAAGTACTTGTTTTGCACTTCATCAAGCGCCCGAGACAGAAAGTAGGTTTGACGTTCAAACAGTGCCATCCCAGCCAGGACGAAGAAGCGGTCATTGGGGTCGTTCTCGTTCCCGGATTCGTCTAAGTACAAGATATACAAAGAGATCCTCCAAAAGGAAAAGGCCCGCCCAATCGGGCGAGCCTTCGGAACAAGAAAGGCAACTGGCCTAATCTCGAGTCGCAAAAGGCAACTCTACCAGTCGCAACCATAAGTTTAGAGGTTTCGTCGGGCGAATTCAATGACGTAATTCACACGAGATGACGTGCTCCCCTGAAATAGTACGGGTCTGAGGTAGAGTCCGCCAACCGAAGGGAGAGGCGGACGTGAAGAAGAAGCGATTCAGTGAAGAGCAGATCATTGCGGTCCTGAAGGAAGCCGAGGCCGGCGCGAAGGTGCTGGATCTGTGCAGGAAGCACGGCATTTCGGATGCGACGTTCTACAACTGGAAGGCCAAGTACGCCGGCATGACGGTGGCTGACGTGCGGCGGCTGCGCGAGCTCGAGAGCGAGAACTCGAAGCTCAAGCGCATCGTGGCCGACCAGCAGCTCGACATCAGCGCACTGAAGGACCTTCTCGGGCGAAAGTGG
>JBFMCP010000089.1:0-1160 GCA_040754455.1 Nitrospirota bacterium | reverse complement strand
AATGAACCGCGCCCTGACGTTTCCAGCGTTCCGGTCATTGATCGCCCACGTCCGCGCTGACGGTACCAGAATGTCCACCTCAAGCTCCAACAGCTCCTCCCTCCCGATCCGCGTGCTCCCGGGGATACTCCTCACGAACTCTCCGCCGTGCTCCTTACGGGAGCTCACGAGCATCTTCGGAGAGAACCCGCCGTTGTGTAGGACAGCTCCCTTCGAGGTGGATACGGCGATAATCCTGAAGCGCTCTTCCGGCAAGCGTTCGGCGAGATGCGTTGCTACTGAGCCGAACCCCTCGATCGCAACCGTCACCCGGCGCTCCGCGAGCCCTGCGGCCTCGGCGCACGCGATCATTGCTTCGGCTACTGTGAGGGCGGTACAAAAGGCGGTATCGGTCGGCTTGCCGAGCACGACGCCCGCTCCGTCATAGATCGCTTTCAGATCCTCGTACCCGCAATTCATGTCCAGCCAGGGGAGATAGATGCCTGTGGTAATGAGAGGCGCAATTCTCCGTCCGAACTCGGCGAGAATATTCCTTCTCTCCTTGGCGCATATGCCGGAGGGGATCCTGATGCCTCCACGGGCGCCGCCCTTCGGCAAGCCCCAGAAACTGTTCTTCAGGGTCATCTCGCGGGCAAGTGTCGCTACTTCCTCGACCGACAGGTCCTCTGCGATCCGCACGCCTCCGGAACTGGTGTTGTTGACAATGCTGTCCAGCACCACGTCTCCGTAGATGCCGCTGCTCGCGCATTTGACTCTTATATGAAGATTGTTAAGTATCATCGGAGGAAAAACATAACTTTTTTCTCGTTTACCGATTTACCGATTCACCGTTCTCCTTAAGATTTTTAAGTTGATGTTTAAGCTTCCTGAGGTTTTCTATAAAGTTTTCGGCATACTGCCGGGCATATACTGATGCAGGGATAAGCCGCCTTCTGAAGAGCTTTTTTACAAGGTCGCCTTTATTGTTTTTTTGAAACTGTTTTTCATGGTGCTCTTTGAGCCGCTGGCATGCAATTTTTTCAGCGACCGCTATCGGAGACCGGGCGAGCTCTTTGCTTCTGGCGAGGAGGGTAGTGATGATGTCCCGGTAATAGGTGGCCGACAGTTGCTCGATCTGCTCCATGGCAACACCGCTGTCGTACAGTGACGACGCATACACG
>JBFMCP010000088.1:0-1175 GCA_040754455.1 Nitrospirota bacterium | reverse complement strand
TTGCTGGAGCCCATCGGCGATATCCCGCCGGCAGAGAAGGAAATCGAGTATTATAGTCAGCTGCAGGAGTCGACCGTTGCGGTCTGACTCAAACAAATCGGTCTCCGGAATACCCGGGGGGATTCACACTCATCTGCTGCTGCAGTTAGCGAAGGTGCTTGGTGTAACGACTGATCAACTGCTCGGAGTGGAGAAGACGAAGGAAAGCGGCAGGAGCCGTGATACCCGCCTCTGGAGAAGATTCAGCCAGGTTGAGAAGCTCCCCCCTACCAAACGCAAACAGATCGTCCAGATCCTCGATGCGTTTCTCGGTAGCGAGAAGTTGAAGAAGAGCTGAAGGGGCGGCGTAAGTATAGAAACTCCGCCCCTTCTATGCACACTCAACTCTTCCGATCTCCATCTTTCATTTTGCGCTCGTTCTTTAGATTGAGATAGAAAAGAAAAGCCCCAAAAAGAAATAATCCGACATGAGATGCAAGATTGCCAATCTTATATTCAGAATTTTCTACAACATCATGAACTATGAGTGCAAAAGATATGACCATCAAAACAGCACTTCCAATCATATTCTTCTTATGTTTGCTCATTGATAATTTCCCTCTTTAACTATACGGCGTTATTTCTTACATGATGAGTTGGATAATCCTCTGCCTGCATTAATGAAATCAACAGCAGCTCCTACGCCTTCCAACGTACTACTGCTCTTACCCGCTGTGACTAAAGTTTTGCCGAAGAAAAGTAGACTTGCTGCTAAGTCTGCTTTTTCTGCTGCATTCACATTTCCTGTTACCAAGAGTGCTCCTAATGCAGGACCTGATACAGGAGGTATTTTTGCATTAGTGTCTGCAAAACCGGCAATCACTTCGGTTACACCATGTGACAATGCTGGAACTGCCATAGTAGCCAATCCGACAGCAAGTACGGTGCCTGCACCCATTGTTGCAACCTCTGTTTTTGCAGCAACAGCAATACCTATTGTGCCACCCGTTGCCTCCAATGCTCCCCAACCGACTCTACTCCAATTAATCAACCCGGAAGGGTCTGTAAAGTTCACGGGATTCGCGCCGACGTGATACCGTCTGAAAACCCCGTTCTCGTAGTCAAGTTTGACTCCGCCTAACATTCCGAGGTCGAAATCGATTCGGTTTTCTTCTCTATATTCCAAAACTGAGATC
>JBFMCP010000087.1:0-1210 GCA_040754455.1 Nitrospirota bacterium | reverse complement strand
CGGACCTACCCCCATCCTTTGTGCCAATCGTAACTAGAGTACCGCAACCGTTTTTTCCTCTTCAAGCCTGATAAATTCAGATGGCGTCAGATCGCCCAAGGAGCTGTGGGGCCGCTCATGATTGTAATCGACCCGATAGTCCTCCGCAATGCTACGTGCATGCCCTACGCTCATGAACCAGTGTAGGTTCAGGCATTCGTCCCTGAACTTTCCATTGAAGCTTTCCATGTAAGCACTATCAACCGGTTTCCCTGGGCGGATGAAATGGAGATTTATGCCACGCTCGTAGGCCCACGCATCCAGGGCGTTGCTGATAAACTCGGGGCCGTTGTCCACGACGATGTTATCGGGAAGTCCGTGAATATCGGCTATCCGGCTTAAAACTGTGCAATCCCTTTTGCCGTTGATCGAGGTATCCACCTCGATCCTGAAACACTGTTTTGTATATGTGTCGATGATCGGCAAAAACCTCAGCTTCCTTCCGCTATATAGAGCATCCTGGAGAAAATCCATGGCCCAGAGTTCGTTTGGCCTGCTTGCCTTTGGGATTTCAATCCTGCTCTGTGACGCAAGCTTCTTTCTCCTTCGAAACCTCAGTGACAGCTTTTCTTCACGGTAGATCCGTTCTGTCCGCTTGTGATTCTTGACCAGTCCTTCTCTTTTTAGCATTATGTGGATCCTTCGGCATCCAAACCGTTTCCGCTGCTGCGCAATCTCCTTCATGCGCCTGCGAAGGCCCTCGTCCGTATCTGACCTGGGCTGATACCGCAACGTATTCCTGCATAACCCTACAAGGCCGCTTGCGCGCCGCTGGCTTGGACCAAAGCTTTCGATGATGAATGCCACTGCTTCTCTCCTTGCCTTGGGCCTTAGAAGTTTTTTGAGAGGACCTCTTTGAGCGCCTGATTATCCAGCGTGAGATCAGCAACCAGATGTTTTAACCGGCGGTTTTCGTCTTCCAGCTGCTTCAGCCGCTTCACGTCGCTTGCGCCCATCCCGGCATATTTGGCCTTCCAGTTGTAATACGTGGCATCGCTCATCCCGTATTTCCGGCAAAGATCGCTTACCGAAATGCCCGCTTCGCCCTCTTTCAGAATGTTTACAATCTGCTCCTCGGAATACCTGCTTCGCTTCATCCTGCCTCCTTTTCGAGTGCTCTATTATGCCAACTCTCTAATTATAAGTGGCACATTTTTCGGGGGGCAGGTCC
>JBFMCP010000086.1:0-1230 GCA_040754455.1 Nitrospirota bacterium | reverse complement strand
CGGGAATGGCGGGCTAATTTCTACAAATGCGGGGATGCAACATCACATCCCCACTGGGCATCATGGGCGCCGGTGGAGGCGCTCAACTTTCATCTTCCGCACTGTTTCGGAACGATTTGTTTCGAGTGAGAGCCTTGAAAAAGCAGGAAATCACAGAGTCAAGGTAGAATATTTTGTTATGGATAGCCCAAGATGGCACAAGGATACTCCTGACGAAGCAAAAAAGCATGTCCCATGATAAAATAGTGCTATAAAACCAATAGACTATGAGGAGATTATGAAGACCCTTGATGAGATCAAGGAAGTGTTGGAAGAGCATAAGGATGAAGTGCGTCAGAAGTACAGGATAAGAGAAATCGGCATCTTCGGGTCTTTTGTGCGCAGAGAGCAGAAAAAAGGAAGCGATATCGATATCCTAGTAGAATTTGATGAGAAAATATCCCCAGCCTGCTGAAGTTCATCGAGATGGAAAGGTTTCCGGAAAAGCTCCTTGGGAAGAAGGTTGATCTTGTGAGAAAAGGCGGTATACGTCCGGAACTCAAAAAGATCATTCTTAAAGAGGTTGTCTATATATGCCCAGGGAATGGAGATTTTTCATGCAAGATACCCGTGACGCAATACGGCACATAAAGGATTTTGTTGGCAAAATGAGCTATAAACAGTTTCTTGCTGATGAGAAAACGAGGAGTGCCGTTGTGTTCAAAATCGAAAACATCGGTGAGGCAGCAAAGAATGTTCCGAGAACGATAAGAACAAAATATAAAGAGTTGCCATGGTCCAATATGGCAAAATGAGAGACAAGATCACCCATTTCTATTTCGGGATCGACGACGAGCTCGTATGGAAAGTTGTAAAGGAAGACCTGCCGGCTATGGAGCCTGCCATGGGAAAGATACTCGCGACCTAAAAGTATCTGAAGCTACCAAGAAAAAGTCATAAAACTCTTGCCGTAAGGCGGAGATAAGTTGAGTTGTAAGGCACATATCCCATAATTTTTAAGAATCCAAAGTTGACGGGAGTGAAACGATTTCACTCCCTGAAGTGATTATATTCTGCCAGCCTGGCTTGGTGAATACAGAAAGGATGCTCTTGCTACGATTCGCCGAGCTTGGCTTTCGCCTGATCTGCGAGGGCCGATTTGGGGAACTTGCTGACGAGCTCCTTATACTTGGCCTTTGCTTCATCAGGCTTCCCCATTGCCTCGAGGAGCTTCCCGCTTTCGAAGAGCGC
>JBFMCP010000085.1:0-1281 GCA_040754455.1 Nitrospirota bacterium | reverse complement strand
CTAACGGCTCGCGTTAGCGGCAGGGCGGACGGGCAAGACTCCTTCGCCAACCAAAGCGATTGCCAGCGACGCGCCTCGTACCACCAGGGCGAAGCCCTGTCCGCTGCACGCATTGTTAGGCGGCGTTTTTTACATTGAAACATTTTCATTTCGAATGAGCCTCGGGCACTTGAATAAGATATGCTCTTACATCTTTGATTTCTACGTCATCAGAATAATCCACATACGTTGCTACAATTCGTTTCCCATCAGGGGACCAATCGAATCCGACCCTTTCATTCCATATTCGAGTAACTTCTGATGTAACGGGATCAAGGAACCAAAGCCCATCCATTCCTTTGAGTGTTCCTGAAAATGCTATGACATTTCTTGTAGGTGACCAAGCAATATCTCCAGGGTTTTCAATTGAGGACAGCACAAGATGAACATTATCGCCTTGCGGCGACGACATATACAAATCCCACGGATAGCTGGCAATGCCAACAAGATCCCATGTATAGTTAATTTCCGGGTCGTTGTCGCCGTGATAGTTAGCTGTACCCCAAAACGCAACTTCTCTATTGTGCGGAGACCAAGCTGGAGTCATTGCTCGAAGAAAATCAGGAACGATCCGTTGAGGCTTTTCCCCCAATTTGATGTAGAACAGTTGATTGTTCAGATACATTCCGATTGGATATTCTTGAACCCATTCAGTCATATCGGGCGAATGAGCATAAGGACCAATCCCCCTCAATGTGACATAAGGCGAAACATTATTTCGGAACAGGACTTGCATTGTTTGAGATGAAATATCAAATTCCTGGAGAATGTCGAGAAAAATAGGGCCGCGGCAACTCTGAACCAACCCTAACTTGCCATTAGGTAACCTTTGCAAACTTTGAATATCTTGAGCATGACATTTCGGCATCGGATCGGGATTTAACTTTATCCATTCCTGTGTATCGACATTATAGGCGTACATTTCTTCGTTCACCACAATGGTGTTTGGATCATAATAGTATTCGGGGTCAAAGTCGGCAATGTTCAAATACTTTAAAAAAATAATGATACTACTCGACAACCATGTAGCAGAATAAGCATGTTCATTTTCGGGCAGAACAATCTCAGACGATATCACTTCGTTGCGGACATCCACAAAAGCGGGATTGCAACCTGAGAGTACAAGTGTGAGGAGCGCCATTACCAATAGCTGTTTCAACTTCTCCTCCAGTGTGTATGTTCAAACAAATTACTTTTCATTCTTGCCTTTGTTTATATCACTACTGCATAGCCGCCTAACGG
>JBFMCP010000084.1:0-1358 GCA_040754455.1 Nitrospirota bacterium | reverse complement strand
ACCGCCCGCAAGCAGCTTTATATCACCACCGTTATCACTATTATCTACTTCTGGAGAGCCGGGATCTGCCTGGAAGGATGTGTATATACTGCCTTTACCGCCTGGTAAATTACCCCAATATCCCGTAGACCCATATGGGTAGTAGGTCTGATCCAAAAGCCACTGCCACATAACACCACAGCAATCCTCACAGCCGATATTTGAGATCATTCGACGTGCAGCCGTATCACTGTGACCTCCGGCTGTCACCGGATCTGCTGACCCTGTAATATTGGTTTCCTCATTACTGCCCGCTGCAATCAGTTGAAATTCAGTATCGGTGAGGAGTCGTTTCGAGACCGCCCCTCCATCATCTACGAAATCCATCCAGTTGCGTGTATCTGAGATTGTCGCACCATAAGCACTCTTGGTGTTGGTTCCTGTGCCGCTCGCGAGGTAAATATCTACCCATAGATTTGCAGCCTGTGAAAAGACCATACCTTCTGGGTTGGCAAATTTCGGTTTATGCTTCAGATCCCAAATCGAGGCTGGTAAAATATCTCCCGCAACAAAGCCTGTAAGAGTATGTCCCGATATAGTTCCTACAGCTACGCAGAGACAATGGAAACCGCCGATCTTACGTGAGTTGTCTGCTGTGTACCCGCTCGGCACAGTCGAATTAGCGGAAAGCTTCAAGGTGGGCACAGTGCCGCTACCTGGCTGACACGCATACACATAAAAATCCTTTCCAGCCCGATTCGCAGCAACGGTATAATCAGTCGGAGTTGTCGTGTCCCAATTCGCAGCAACAGATAGATCAATATCCGTCTGAGCGGTAAGAGCGTAGCCGACATTATTAATATTCACACTCATCACATTCGGGCTCCTGAGCGTATAGCGATCAGCGGCAACCGATGTACCCTTTTGTGACCATTTGATATCACGCTCATAATGGGCAGGGGAATACGCGAGCAAAACTCTATTGTCCCCCCATGTCGATTTTCCACCACTCGAAACCATTGCCTTGCCATCTTTACCTGTTTGATCAGGGGCTACCATATCTAAGGTGATAGCACCGTTATTTTTAGCAGGCAAGGCTATGCTATGTTCTACTGAAACCAGCGTGTTATTCAGCACAGCATCGAGAATCGTGACTGTGGTAAGATTACCTCCGTCGTAGCTTGACGATACAACCTCAGAGTAGACTGTTGAACCCGAGAGATTGCCCTTCACGCGACGATATTGTTTATAGATATCCGTCTGATCTCCAGTTACGGTAAACGAAGTGGTAGAAACATAGGTAAACGTCTGCCCGGTCAAGTTCACCCACTGTGAGGGATTAAGCGAGGTTGAGGCTTTGAGCGTGCCGTCCTCATTCA
>JBFMCP010000083.1:0-1769 GCA_040754455.1 Nitrospirota bacterium | reverse complement strand
GGTACACTGATTCTGATTTCCAAGGGTGCTCCTCCTCAATAAAAGTGTTATTGGCGTAACTATTTTATTGGAGGTGTGCCCTTTTTTGCTCCCCTCAGCAATTTACACAAGAAACTTTACACTACCCATTATCTTCTTTAAGCATATTACACGCTCCTTGCCTTCTCAAACCTGTTTTTCACAAGCTCACATACCGCCCAATAGACCTCATGCCGTTCGTCTTCTGTTAAGCCGAGGATGTCGAAGACGATATCGTCAAGGGCCTTGCGGTCAGGAAGGGGGTTAGGCTTTTGCTCGCGGATTGGAAGGGAAGGATTGATTCCGAGTTCAACAAAGACTGAATTAATTCTCCGTTTGCCAAATTCTACATTTATCAGTTTTTCTATCTTATTCCATTGCTTTTTTTGTAATAGGAACGGTGAGACTACAATCTCGGCACGCCTGAGATCCTCAACGAGCAATCTTACTGCTCCTCCGCCTAAGCCCTTTCTTCCGAGAATTTCAGTGAAGAAGGCCGTTAATGTACTATTTAGCATGCCACACAAAACAATGGACGCCGAATCGTCATTCGGAATTATTCCATGAAAGTTGTGAGTAAAATAGAGATCATGCATGTTGTAATGACATAGATGTCGGTCACCTCTAATATCGGCCCATAACAATTTAGCGTGCTTTAACTCTTTTTTTATTCCCTTAGCCAGCAGTAACAATGTGTCGGTGTCGTTTTTCCCAAACACAATTTTTTCTAGCTCTCTTGGACTTTTGAGAACTGGCAGCGTTTCATATTTTGAGGGCACAGTCTCCGTTTTCGGAGAGGCCGTTCGGTAAACTGTGTCAATCCTGGCTGACGTTGTAATCATATCAGATCCTCAGATCCAATTTCATTCTGCCCTCAAAGAATACTGACAACTGCAAAACAGTCTGGCCCCAGTTCCGGGGCGCCATGGTCCACTTCTTCTGGATGTTCTGGACCGTCAGGTAGATGAGCTTCAGCAGAGCGGTCCCCTGGAGTCTCAAGCTCAAAGCTGCCGTAATCAGAGCGCATGGTTTTTGAGCTTTTACCGTTCTTCCGATTCTTCGCTTCTGTGGGCTCTTCGTCCAAGTGGGCTTGGAGTTCCCCCTTGAGGGCACTCTCGACGATTTGCTTAATGAGAGGGGTGAGGACGCCGTCTTTACCCCCGATGGGCTTGCCGGCTTTCAACTGCTTGATCGCTTCTCTTTGGAATGCTTCGAAGTCGAAGCCTTCGAGCGGTACGGGATTCTTCTTCTTGTCTTTCATCCAATCCTCCTGAATATGTATTGTAGCCTAATAGCTACTTCAGAAGGATTGACACAGTTTATCTAATAGACCCTTACAGTTCGGCTAACGGTTCCCGTCATCAGGGTCCGTGGTGGACTTCCATCTCCAAGTGAGTGCGCCCTGACGGGCCACCAATAAAAAACCATGAGCACGGTTGTACTCATGGTTTTTTATTGCCCGCTCTCGATGTCGACCGGCTCTACAGCATTATACCAAGGAAGGTACAGCGTCCGCTCGTCCGGCCCTAACCGCGCAGTGCCGGTCCACTCTCCGCATGCTCGATGCAGTTAAGCTGAAAGGGCGTAGCAATCCCACCTTTTCTCCTGCTCCAGTAGCCGCTGGAGGTATTGTCCGTAGCCGTTCTTTTTGAGCGGCTCGGCGAGGCGCACCAGCTGCTCCCTATCGATATACCCGAGAGAATAGGCGATCTCCTCGATGCAGGCGATCTTCAGCCCCTGCCGCCGCTCGA
>JBFMCP010000082.1:0-1826 GCA_040754455.1 Nitrospirota bacterium | reverse complement strand
CGATGACAAGAATCCAGTAATACCGGCACTTTCGGGTTAGGGGGGAACAAAAATCTCCAAAACTGTAGTGGCAACCTAAATAACAATATGCGCTAATACTGCTAAACATGTAAAAGATAATATGTTATACTCTAAATATGTTCATCAAAATTACCAAAGCCAAAACAAATCAATATGTACAACTCGTCAGGTCCTACCGGAAAGACGGCCGCATCAAGCACGAGGTCGTCTTAAACCTGGGCAAGCTGGAACAGATCGAGAATAATCCCAGCTTTCAGCGGCTGGCCAAGCGCCTGGCAGAGATATCCAAAGTTCCGAAGTCAGCGGACATCAAGGATTGCTCCGAGGCCGATATTGTCAACTGGGGATACCTTATCTACCAAAGAATATGGAAAGAGTACAACCTGGACAAATTGCTGTCGCAACTCACCAAGAATAGAAAAGTGCAGTTCAGTTTGAGTGATGCCTCCTTTCTGATGGCGGTGCAGCACCTGTTGCAGCCGAGGAGCAAGCTGGCCACATACAACCATCAGGCTCATTTCGTGAACCTGCAGAAGGTCACCATAAACCAGTTGTACCGGTCGCTGGACCTGCTTTGTGAATACAAGGAACAACTGGAGGAAGCGCTGTTTCAGGCTAACCGCAATCTGTTCAACATGCAGATCGACATGGTCTTTTACGACATCACCACCTTTTCCTTCGAGAGCGTGCGCGCCGATTCCCTGAGGGATTTCGGTTTCAGCAAGAACGGCAAGTTCAAAGAGGTCCAGGTGGTCATGGGCCTGATGATTGACTGCGATGGCAGGCCGATCGGCTATGAGCTGTTCCCGGGCAACACCTTTGACGGTAAAACCCTGGATCGGGCTCTTGCAGCGCTCAAGGAACGCTTCAATATCCGCCGGGTGATCATCGTCGCCGACCGGGGCATCAACAGCAAGGTAAATCTGAAGAAGATTGTCGACCAGGGCTACAGCTACATCTTTGCCTCCCGCTTGAAGAAGATGGGCGAGGGCGTGCAAAAAGAGATCTTCACCGGCGGCTATGAGGAGATGGAATTCCCGGAAGGGTCTGAAGATAAAATCCGCTACAAGGTCATCGACTACATAAATAGGGTTAAGAACGAGGGTGGAAAGATCTGCAGTCTCCCCGAGCACTTGGTCATAACCTATTCGGATAAGAGAGCGAAAAAAGACAGAGAGGATCGCAACCGCCTGCTTGAAAAAGCAAGGTCTCTGCTTGAAGACAAGTCCAAGATCAAAGCCGGCAACAAGCGGGGTGGCGAAAAGTACCTCAAAGAGATCACGTCCGGCCAGGTTGACTGGACCTTGGATGAAGAGGCGATCCTGCGTGACGAGAAGTTTGACGGCTACTACGGAATCCAGACCAGCGAGAGAAATCTGAGTCCTCTGGCAGTGCTCTCCGCCTATCATACCCTGTGGAAGATCGAAGAATCGTTCCGGATCATGAAGTCGACCCTGGAAGTGCAGCCGATCTTTCACTGGACGGAGAAAAGGATCAAGGGTCATTTTGTGGCCTGTTTCCTGGCTTTCCTGCTTGAACGCACCCTGGAACTCAAACTGAAGAGGGCCGGGGAACATTCCTCGTGTGAGCAGATACGGGAAGCCTTAAACAGTATGAATTTTTCAAAGGTCGACATCGACGATAAGACTTACCTCATCAAGACTAGAGGAACCGAACTCAGTAAAAAGATTCTGCGATTGCTGCACTTCAAACCGCTGCCGAACGTCATGTCATCCGACGAGTTCGCTAAGGGGGTGTAGTGGCAAAATGCGCGTTTTTTAAAAAAGGATTTCAGTTTTCATGCG
>JBFMCP010000081.1:0-1943 GCA_040754455.1 Nitrospirota bacterium | reverse complement strand
ACGGGCCCTTTTCGTTCAATGCGGAAGAGATCGACGAGGTAAGGTTCTGGAGCATCGATGAGATCAAAAACGCCATCGGCTCAGGAACACTGAGCGACAACTTCGAATCGGAGATCATGAAGTATCTTTCGTTTCACGCTCAAACTCCGCGTTCTTCAGGACCGTAGATGTATTTGTGCAATTGGAGGTTAAGCCTGACCGGCAGCCGGTCCTGAATGATCCATTGGGAGAGAGCCCTTGCCGGGAGTGTGCCGAAGGAGGGAGCAAGCAGGATTCTACACCTGCCGCTTAGCCCCTGCTGCATGATGAATTCTTTTGTCCATTCGTAATCTTCCCGGTCTGCGAGTACGAATTTGAGCTCATCGAGCGGCTTCAGGAGTTTCAGGTTGCTCAAATCCATCATATCGAACATCCCGCTCTTGGGCGTCTTGATGTCCATGATGATCACCGCCCTGTTATCCACGTCTTCGATGCTCATACTCCCGTTTGTTTCGATAAGGACATCATAGCCTTCGTCGAGGAGCCGTTTCGTAAGCAACCGGGCGCCGCTCTGGAGCAGCGGCTCGCCGCCGGTGAGCTCAACAAGCCTGATGCCGAACTCCTTCACCTTTGAAATAATTTCATCCTCGGCCAGCTCAGTGCCTTCCTCATAAGCGTAGATAGTGTCACAATAGGCACACCGGAGATTGCAACCCGTCATTCTCACAAAAACACATGGCAGGCCTGCGTAGGATGATTCTCCCTGGATGCTCGCAAAAATTTCACAGACTTTCATACTGTAAGGAATAGGAGCCAGAAGTCAGGGGTCAGAATCCAGAATTTTACATTTCGCATGCTAACTTCTTTTCTCATCTTAAAATTTGAAACTCGATTCAACGACTTTTCCTCTCTTGTCTATTACCACTTTCGCAGTGAACCGTTCGCCCGGCAGGAATGAATAGGACAGCTCTTTCCATAGGACAATAGTCTTGCCCTGCTCCCGCTTCACCTCAGCATAGGGGTAGCCGGCGAAATAGAAGAAGCTCTTGACCACATTAGCCTTCTTTGATTCGGGGATCTCGGGCGCATCATTGGCAAGCCGGTATTTGTCCTGAACATAAATCCTTTGAGTAAAGAGATCAGCGAATCCCGTCGTCACCTCATCGCCCGATTTGGTGACAAACCACCACCTCAGGAAATCATTGGGAAGAGGATACACCTTGTAGCTGTTGGCGTCGACCTTGGTTCTAAGGAAGTCTCTCACCTGTCCCTGAAGATATGCCCTTCCGGCAATATAGCCTGAAAGGAGAAGAACAGTTGCAAATGATATAAGAGCTGTTCTCTTTTTATTCTTCATGCCTAAGATCGCACTCAGCAGCAAGCCGATGGTGATGTACGGATCGACGATAAAGGTCAGATCGAGGGAGTACTTGTTCCAGTCGACAGGCGATAGTATCCTCGTCCCGTATTGATTGGTGAGGTCCAGAAGCAGGTGGGAGCCATAGCCGAGAAAGGAGATGAAGTAGTAGTAGAAGAACTCCTTTTTCCTCCACCCAAAGAGGAGAGATACAAGTGCAGGGAATGCCACAAGGGCGAGTACGCCATGGGTAATCCCCCTATGATAGCGCAAAAAGGCATCGATGCCCCAGAACCGTGTTGCGTAATCGAAGTCAGGAGCGATCGCCGAAAGGATGATGATGAAGAGCGCCGCTTTCCTTTTAAATCCGAGCTGGCGTATGACAATTCCGGAGAGCGAGTGGGTAATCGGGTCCATGGTGAGTACTTTATCATGTTTTATTTCAGGGGGTCAAAATATGGTACAATCACCATCATGGATATCCACCAGCTCAGAGTGTTCGTATCAGTGTACAAGAACAGGAGCTTTTCAAAGGCCTCGGAGGAGCTCTATCTCACCCAGCCGACAGTAAGCGACCATATCAAGACCCTCGAGGAAGAGCTCGACT
>JBFMCP010000080.1:0-1985 GCA_040754455.1 Nitrospirota bacterium | reverse complement strand
CGTTTGGGGAATGGCCGCAGGTCTTTGCCGACAACAAGATGACCACTGCCCTTCTGGACAGGGTTACGCATCACTGTGATATCATTGAAACCGGAAACGATAGCTGGAGAATCAAGACGAGAAACTCTAAACAAAAATGACCGTCTGGGGTGGGTCAAAATTGGACGCCGATGGAGGGTCAATATTCAATGCCGATTAACATGTCGATTCTCTAAGCGTAATGAAAGGGAAAAAAGTCCTCGAGCTGCTGCCTGATATAATGTGGGACAAGGGCAGCGCCGTCCTGTGGATTTTGCGAAGACTTGAGGACGTCCATCTGCCGGTATACGTTGGCGATGATGTGACTGACGAGAATGCGTTCCGGGCCATCGGCAATAAGGGTATCACGATCCGGGTCGGAACGTCGAAAAAGACATGTGCGCAGTACTACCTCAAAACATCACGGGAGGTCCAACGGCTGCTGCAGATGGTTCGGAAGTTGGTTGAGGATGATGGTCAATAACAGACATGAATAAGTATGCCGCAGAGGAGCGTAGATGAAGAAGAGGCTTGATACTTTTCTCTTATTCCTCGCGAAAATCAGGGCTGACGAACAGACTGCCCTGATTATTCTGTCTCTTGCCATCGGCATGCTCGCAGGTGTTGCAAATATTGTGTTCCGGACTTCCATGGAATTCGTACGGACTACGTTGTTTGTCGGTGGCTCGAAACTCCTGCATATTTACGAAGGGGGATCATACCGGGCCTTGCTGCCCTTGATCCCTATGACGGGCGCTCTCCTCCTGATTCCCTTTTCGCTGCTGTTCCCCGGAGAGGTGAATGGCTACGGTTTTTCGAAGTTCATCGAAACGGTCAATATCCGCGGAGGCATAATAAAAGTCAGAAATATTTTTTTAAAAATCATAGGTCCTGCATTGACTATCGGCTCAGGAGGCTCGGCGGGAGTCGAGGGACCCATTGCCATCATTGGCGGAACCATCGGCTCCGGAGTCGGACAGGCGTTCAGGCTCTCGGGAAACCGGATGAAACTCCTTATCGCTGCTGGTTCGGCAGGAGCCATTGCCGCCACCTTTAATGCTCCGATCGCAGGGATTATGTTCGCCATGGAAGTGGTGCTCCTCGGCAACTACGAGCTCTCTTCCTTTGCCGCTATCGTCATTTCGTCCGGCATCGCTACCTTTGTGTCGAGAGGGTATTACGGCGCCAATCCCGCTTTTACCGTTCCTCAATACGATCTTGTCAGTGCAGCTGAAATACCACTCTACCTTCTCCTCGGTCTGATCATCGGAATTATTGCGATTGTGTATATCAGGGTCTTTCATCGGGTCAAGGACGAATTTGCCTCAATAAAGATGCCTTTCCAGGCCAAGCCGGTTCTGGGTGCCCTTATCGTAGGGAGCATCGGCATATTCTTTCCTCATGTAATGGGTAACGGCTATGAGTACATAGAAGAGGCATTGTCAGGGCAAATTATTTTCCCGGTGATTGCGCTCCTCATTTTTCTCAAAATCATCGCAACGTCGGTGACCCTGGGATCAGGAGGGGCCGGAGGAGTGTTCGCCCCTGCACTCTTCATCGGCGCGATGACGGGCGGGAGCTTTGGTTCCATTGTCCATAAGTTTTTCCCTGCAGTGACGGCATATCCCGGAGCATATGCTACTGTAGGTATAGGGGCATTTCTTGCAGCGGCGACACATGCGCCGCTCACCGGCATTTTTCTTCTTTTCGAGATGACAGGAAATTATAAGATTATCATTCCTTTGCTTTTTGCGTCTGTTGTAGGGACTATTGTCGCAAAAAGACTCTGTCACGACTCGATAGATACCGTGGAGCTTACCCAAAAGGGAATAGCATTGCATCTCGGGATGGAACGCTCGGTGATGGATAAGATCAAGGTGAAGGATATCATGAGGCAGGAATTCATACAGGTCAAATGGAATACTATCCTTAAAGAGGTGATAACGATAATGGTGGAAAACAAGAGA
>JBFMCP010000079.1:0-2097 GCA_040754455.1 Nitrospirota bacterium | reverse complement strand
CCCCGCATCTCGCCTTCGGGTCATATCTTTCCCGTATCGGCAAGGATGCCATGGCCGAAGAGGCCTATCTGAAGGCGCTCCGGTATATCGAGAGTGAAACGAAGGTCCAGCCCTCGGTCTTTTACGAGGTGGCACGCTATTACACAAAGAGGGAGCGTTTCGAGGAGGCGCTCAGGATTATCCAGCAGGGCATCATGATGTTTCCCGAACATGCGGGACTGCGCTACAACGCAGGGATGCTGTATGAACGGCTCGATATGACCTACCGTGCCATCGATGCCTACCGGAAGGCGCTCCATATCGATCCAGCCCACCGCGAGGCCAAGCAGCGGCTCTCCATCCTGGCCCCCGAAAAGGACAACGAGTAGTCCGTCTCCAGACTATCGGCACCCATATCATACAGACCATCGTTTTCCAGTACGCCGAAAAATTGGCGATCTATAGCAGAAAAAGATGTGATTGCATTAGTAGTTGTTGTTGGTTTATAGTAGATTATTCCATGGAAGGGGGGATTATGGATACTTTCACAGCACTTGCTTTTATGCTCATCACCTTTTTTGCCATCGGCAGTACCATTCTTGCAAGCGAACTGACCAAAAGAAAACATGAACGGAGAGGGCTTTTAAAAGCCAAATCCTGATGTTACTTTTTGTAAAACGGTCATAGTTTTGTAACCGTCACCCCGGCGTTCGCTGCCGTTCCCTACAATAAAAAGGCTTGAAAACACTTGCAGTTGTATGTTAAAACAATGCTGTAAAGAAAAGTAGCCTATTAGGGAACAGAGAAGTCAGCATTTCTGGCAGTTAAGAGA
Source organism: Nitrospirota bacterium (assembly GCA_040754455.1). Lineage (GTDB taxonomy): Bacteria > Nitrospirota > Thermodesulfovibrionia > Thermodesulfovibrionales > Dissulfurispiraceae > JBFMCP01. The sequence goes on along the minus strand of JBFMCP010000079.1, from coordinate 1,286 downwards.
TGGGGGGCCGTTGGGGATACTGATAACTGTTGATGCAGAACATGCCGAAATCCATGATGCAACAGCACGTGTGAACAACGTCCTTTCTGTGCCGCTCTGCGCTACCTCCCCGTCCAGCAGCCTTCCGAAGCACCATTGCTCCATCAGCTCTCCACTTTGCGATCTCAAAGACCGCTGCACCAGGACACGACGGAAATGGTGATCCTTATCAATATAAGCAGCTATCTCTGTTTCGAAGGAATCAGGGCCCTCTTAGTCAACGAGCAGTGTGTGAAAAAGCCTTACTACGTCGAATGCAAAGCTTCTATCGGAGACTTGAAGCCGTCCATCATTATTGTCGACAAGAACGGCCTTGATGATGAGCTGCTGTTTAAGTGCCCCGAGGCGAAGTTTGTTATCCTTGATACGGGGCTTACCCAGGAGGAGATCGCCACTATCTTGAACGGCTACAGGATCCACGGTCTGCTCTCGACCACCATGAACCTTGATCTTTTCAAAAAAGCGCTGAGGGTTATCAATGACGGGGAAGTATGGATCGACAATCATACAATCAAAACATTGCTGCATAAAAAGGCGGTGCTGCACAGTGTGAGCACAAACGGTACGCTTACACAGCGTGAACGGGAGATCGTCAATTTTATTGGCGGGGGCTACACCAACAAGGAGATCGCCTCGAAGCTTTCGCTGAGTGAGCAGACGGTGAAGTCCCATCTTAACAGGATTTTCAAAAAGCTCAAGGTTTCCAGTCGTACCCAGCTTGTGGCGCTTTCGTTTAGCAATAAGAAGCTGCATTAATTCTGAGTAATCATACTTTTTCCACCACCTCTTCAAGACCCTGTAAACCCGATTGCTCAATCATATCTCGTCTGCCTCTTAACCTCTTTCTGCAATCTACTCTTTTGAAATTGTAACGACCGCGAAAGGATCATGACCTTTTGTTCGGATGGCCTGTGAAGTAACGTACATTGGCCGGAGAGCTATGAGGGTATGCTATTCCAACCAAAGACTGACAACAATAAATCAAAAGATTTAAATCAAAAACAACTAACAGGCTGCTGAAAAATTCATAAAAAATGATGAAACATTATCCATTAATACAAAAATCCCTTGATGCCGAGAGAGGCGACCACTCTTCCAAGGGTTTATACCCGCTTTCTGGGGTGCATTTGACATACTCTTTGACCTCTGTTCCCGGCTTATGCAGCGAGCAACCTCGACATTCGCATAAGGTTGTACGCTGCTCCGGCCAGCAATGCCTGCAATTCAGTCCTTGCTCTGCCCCGGAA
>JBFMCP010000078.1:0-2290 GCA_040754455.1 Nitrospirota bacterium | reverse complement strand
ACTACGGCACGGTCGCAGATGTCGCCCTTTATAAAACGATAGCGTGTATCATTTTCGATATCGGTCAGGTTGTTAAGATTGCCCGCATAGGTGAGCTTGTCCAGATTGACAAGACGGCACTCCGGCAGACGCTGTAACGCCAGCCTGATGAAGTTGGAGCCGATAAACCCGCAGCCGCCTGTGACGAGTATGTTCTTCATGGTAAAAAACTCCTTGTAAAGTATATTTTGCCTTTAAAAGGTATATTTGTAAAGGAGATAATAATTGCCGTTCAGTATGGTAGTGCTGCCAGGGGATCATTCATCCCCCTACTATTTTTAGGGGCGCGGTAGAATGCATGTTCAGATTGAAACTGGTACAATATATGCCTATGGAGCGGGCTTTCGTTAAATCGACTGTTATTGAGGAGGACTCATGAAATCTGCGCTTTTAATCGTGGTGCTGCTCATCACCGTTGTTCTCTCCGGTTGTGCAGGTGATAAAGCTGCCGAACTCTTCGAGACCGCAAAATTCGAGGAGGTGCAGAACAACAAGGAGCATGCGAAGCAGTTGTATCAGGAGATCATCACGAAATATCCAGGAAGCGAGCATGCCAAGCAGGCCGAAAAGAGGCTTGCGGAGTTAAACAAGTAGGAGCGAACAGTGAAGAGCTACCGTAAAGAGCTGTGGTTCAATGTCCCGGGCCGCAGGGCCTTTATCAATATCACCCCGCAGGTCGAGGAATGCCTGAAGGAGAGCGGCGTCAAAGAGGGACTGGTGCTGGTGAATGCCATGCATATAACCGCCTCGGTCTTTATCAACGATGATGAATCGGGATTGCACAGAGATTTCGATGTCTGGCTCGAGAAGCTTGCTCCTCATGAGCCTGTCAGCCAATACCGCCACAATGTCGGCGAGGATAATGCCGATGCCCATCTGAAACGTCAGATAATGGGCAGGGAGGCGGTCGTGGCGATAACGGGAGGGAAACTGGATTTCGGGCCATGGGAGCAGATTTTTTATGGAGAATTCGATGGCGGAAGAAAAAAGCGGGTGCTTGTCAAAATTATCGGGGAATAATAACAACGGCTATTAGCTGTCAGCCATCAGCGCTCAGCCGGCTACGAATAGCCATAAGCAATACGGCAATCAGCAAACAAAAGACAACCGTTAGCTATCAACAGTCGGCAAGAGAACAAGAGAAAATACTTTCTTATAATTTTATTCTTTCATTTTGCTGATGTTTGATAGCTGACGACTGATGACTAAAAGAATGATTGAAAGCTATCTCGACATATCAAAGAGCGTCATGATCTCTTCCCCTGCGGGATCGGGGAAGACCGAGAAGCTCGCCCGGCGGTATATTGCCCTCCTCAAGGGCGGCTCAGATGTCGAACGCATTCTGGCGATCACCTTCACCGAAAAAGCCGCTGCAGAGATGAAGGAGCGGATCCTTTCGATCCTCAGGAAAGAGGACACCGAGCTTTTCGAGCGGGTCAGGGAAAAGATGCCCCGGATGCGTATCTCCACCATCCACTCTTTTTGCCTGAAGCTCTTGCGTCGGTTCTGTCTCGAGCTCGGTCTGGACATCTCGCTCGAGGTGCTCGACAGCTTCAATGCCGATATGCTCTGGGAAGAGGCGGTGTACGAGTCGCTCCAGGAGGACGGGAAGTCCGGGGAGCGGCTTTTTTATGAGGTGATCAGGAGCAACGGGATCAAGGGCTGGGACAAGCTGCGCAAACAACTGGACCTTATCCATTCGAAACGACCGTTGGTCGAAGCCGGTATCGCCAGCCGAGAAAGGGGCATCGAAATAGCCCATGCCGGCCAATTTGAGAAGATCCTTTTCCTCTACGCAAAATGTCTCGAACGCTACAAGAGAAAGAAGCGGGAGCGTCACTGCATCGATTATAACGACCTCGAGCTTATGGCCTACGAGGCAGTTGCGGCCAATCCCGAGTGGCAGAACGTCCTCTTTTCTTTTGACGAGCATACCGACCACATCCTCGTCGATGAGTTCCAGGACACCAGCACCCTCCAATGGATGATTATCGACAAACTGACCGAGGAGTGGCGGTCGGGCATGGGGGTGAAGCGGGAGGCGGGTCTCAGCCCCACGGTCTTTCTTGTCGGTGATGACAAGCAGTCGATCTATTCCTTCAGGGGCGCCAACGCAGGGATATTCAAAAATGCACGGAAAAGGCTTTCGGAATGGCTGGGAGCGGAATACCATTTTATCGAGGTCAAGGAAAACTACCGCAGTCTTCCGGCGATTGTCGATTTCGTGAACGCGCTCTTCGGCACCCTGATG
>JBFMCP010000077.1:0-2577 GCA_040754455.1 Nitrospirota bacterium | reverse complement strand
TCTCGGGATGGAACGCTCGGTGATGGATAAGATCAAGGTGAAGGATATCATGAGGCAGGAATTCATACAGGTCAAATGGAATACTATCCTTAAAGAGGTGATAACGATAATGGTGGAAAACAAGAGATTTTACGTGCCTGTTACTGACGATAACGGAAATATGCTGGGAATCGTTTCTATTCAGGATATACGGCACGTTTTATTTGAAGAGAAGGTAAAAGAAAAAGTCACGGTCGACCAGATCATAACAGAGCAAGTCATTACGTTGTTTCCCGATGATGACCTTAATACAGCTATGAGGAAATTCTCATTAAAAGATATCGACGAGCTTCCCGTTGTCGATACCAAGGAGCCTCGGAGAGTGCTCGCTATGCTGGGAAGGGGTGATGTGATATCAGCTTACAACAGGGAGGTCCTGAGAGAGAAGGTTCAGTAGAGGGAGGTTCCGGATCAGCAACTAGTGCCGGTTCTTCCTATCTGTCGGTGACAGGAGATGCATTCCCACACATTCACTTCCGTAAAAGAGCATCATTGGCGAAATGGATAACATGCAGTTATGCAGAACGAGCTTTTCCGGCAAGCGCCTCTGCTATTTTCTTGCCAAGTTCCTTGCTCGCAGCAACGGCCTGAAGCTGGCTCTCGAGTCTGTTTATTCCTACTGATTCGACCATTGCCCTTTGCCCACCTCTCTATGTATTTCCCACACGCGTACGTCCTGTCATTGCCTTCACGTCTGTTCATACATTCAAGCCTGCATTGACATCTTCTTTCGTTGGGGTATCCTTTAATCAGCAACATCAGATTCCCTGCGCCAAGACTGCAGGGAATCTGATGTAAGGAATTTTTTTCATTTTTATTCGCTCGCTAACCCCGTGGCAAGACCACGGGGAATACGCTCGCTACCCATTTAAAGGAGGAGTGGTTATGGGAAAAGATGATGAAGAAAAAGGAGTAGGCCGGCGGGACTTCTTCAAGACGGTGGGATTGGGAACACTTGGGCTCGGCTTAGGTATCTCTGCCTTTAGCGGTAGTTATCAGAACGCGGAAGCCGCAGAGACGAAGGATCGAGAGAGCAGACATCAGCTCCTCATGCTCGGCACGATGAACTTCAAGGGCTTCAAAGTCAGGGAGATCACCCCCAACAACGAATTCTATATTACCTCCTATTCTGATAAAATCCCTGCCCTGGATCCGAAGACATACCGGTTGAGCATAGAGGGGATGGTTGAGAAGCCCTACAACATCAGCCTCGACGAGCTTATCCAAATGAAGGACAAGACGGAGTTCGTGACCCTCGAATGCATCGGCAACGAAATAGGCGGCGATGCTATCGGCAACGCCCTCTGGGAGGGAGTGACGCTTAGGAAGGTGCTGGAAAGGGCGGTGCCGAAAAAAGGCATCGTCAAGACCGCCTTCTTTGCCGAAGACGGCTATTCGGACAGCATCCCCTATGACCTTTCACGTTCCGATGACGTATTCCTCGCCTACAAAATGAACGGTGAGCCGCTTCCTGCGCAGCATGGATTTCCGCTGAGAGTTATTGTCCCCGGCATCTACGGCATGAAGCATGTGAAGTGGCTCTCGAAGATAGAGCTGGCCAATTATGATTTCAAAGGATACTGGGAAAAGAGGGGCTGGTCGGATTCGGCGGTGATCCCTATCAAATCGCAGATCCTCATGCCTATGGATGGAAAAACCGTGGCGCTCGGCAACTACGTGATCGGCGGGGTTGCCTTTGCCGGGAGATACGGCATCAGCAGGGTGCAGGTGTCGCTGGATGGCGGAAAGAGTTGGAAGGACGCCGAAATCAAGTCTCCTCTCTCAAAATGGGCTTGGACGCTCTGGCGCTATGACTGGAACTCTTCAAAAGAAGGCAACTACACGATAAAAGTACGCGCTTACGATAGGGCAGGGAAGGTGCAGGAATCGCCCTCGCTCCTTGGCAGGATCACCAGATCATTCCCTGCAGGGGCAAAGGGAATTCATTCGGTAAATGTTACGGTGAAAAAGATCTAATGATTCCGTAGAGAGCAGGATTTATAAAGTGAGGTAATGTTTTGAGCGTTATAAGGGTTTTTCCGACCTCTTGCCACTCTTTGAGCCGTCTCCAGCAACTTATCCCTGAGCCGCATCCCATCTCCTTGGGCAAGTACTCCCAGGAAATGTCGGACTTCAGAACAAACAAAATGCCGGTCAGCACTTTGCGGTTTTCTAAAGGCTTTCTTTCAGGATATCTGAATCTCCTCGGCTTTGGTGCCGGAAGAAGAGGAGCTACTATGTCCCACAAAGAATCTTCCAGAAGTTCTTTTGCCATGTGTACAACATCCTTCAGCAAAAGTTGTTCTCATGGCCTATTGTCTCCTATTTCTGATGCTTTTGTCGTTTTGTTAGAAGCTCTTAGTGTTAGAATGCGAATCTAAGGCGATGCCTACCGGAGCAACCATGCTATTAAAGCTGGACGATTTTGAGTTGTGGAAGGTTTACAAGAAGGGCGATGCAAGAACGCCGCTTAATGAAGCGGCACCAGCGGTCCTTTGGTTTGAATATTTCACCAGTAACGGCTTTTCTGCAGTTCAG
>JBFMCP010000076.1:0-2804 GCA_040754455.1 Nitrospirota bacterium | reverse complement strand
CCTGACCAACAAACCAGGGCAGCTTGATTCCCAATACCTTCGTAAAAAGTGCTTTATCGTCCATAACTCTATAGAATACTTAAACCACTATATCTTGTATAGTCCCACTAAAAAACCGGATGCGCCATAATTTTTTTTGCCTTTGTCATTTCCGCCAATGCCCAAGTAAAACGTCCCATACCTGAACCGACATCAGCAACAACCTTATGGTCATAAAAGTCATACCATACCTGTAACGTCTCACAATATTCTGATCCTAAATTCTTACAATCATTTGATCCTCTCAAGATAGGCTGACCGGAAGGTTTTTACGCTTCCGGTCATAGTCGATCAGATAACTTCGGTGGATGCCATACGAACGTGTTCGGCAGAGACTACCGTACACTTTTCATGAGCCGCAGCGATCAAAGCACCTTTTGCAAGAAGATTGGCGCGTCTGAGCAACCCTCCTGAGCCTTGATGGATAGCAAGAATCGCCTCATCAGAGAATACCTGATCTTTGATTCCGGCTACCTGCAGGTGATGTTTGATATATCCAGCCATGTCTTTGTGCTTGAGTCCTTCCATGTGGCTTCTGCCGATGATACGAGAAGCCAGGGGCCGCGAGGTATGATACATGAGTTTGTCGATGAGGTTGTTCTGTCCCGCCAGCACAATGGGCAACAGAGGTTTTGAGTCCATATCGAACTGACTGATAGCATGCAGCTGGGCGAAGATCTCTATCCTGAGCAGGGATGCCTCGTCGATGATGAGCACTGGTATTTGCTTGCGCTGGGTGATTTCAACTATCGCTGCCCGCATGATGCGCATGAGCTTTGCCAGGGAGTTGCTGCTGCCTTCCACATCAAAGCCGGTACAGAGCTGTCTGAGGATGTCGATCATCGAGCCTGTAGAGCCGATAACGGAGGACACCTTGTATCGGGATGGGTGCAACTTCGCTGAGGCATATCTGAGCGCCGTTGATTTGCCGCTGCCCACATCGCCCGTTACGATACTGACGGCCCCCAGTTCAAGACTATACATGAACCGTTCAGTGGCTGCCTGGAGCCCCGGCAAGGGATAGAGGTCTTCCACACGAAGGTCCTGGGCGAAGGGCTCTTTTTGGAAGCCGAAGAAGTTACGATATCCCATGGTCCTCCTCCTGAGGGCCGAAAAGCTTTCCCCCCTCGTAGCGCTGTTGGGGGTCCGGTGGGGCCTGCGTCACTCCTGCAGGTGGCAACAGCTCGACTTTGTAGTTTCTTCGCCGAATGCGGCAGTTGACGTTAAGGTCCAGCGGCACGAGCATTCCCCGAGATATGCCCTCAGATAAGACCTCGACACGGGCGGGGTCATCGACATGAAACAGGAGGGTTACGATTCTGCCGATCAGCTCTACTGGTGCTTCATAGAGCCGCCCATTGAGCGATACTGTTCTGTCCTTATCGACCTTACGCATGACCCTGATCCGGAAGTAATCATCCAGATCCTTTGGCGCTACTCTGAGCAGATGAGCGTGCTTGAGATACCGGCTCAAGGGCGTCTGCTTTATGCTGGAATGCACATTCTGATGATAGGAGTTATCAATCCACTGAGTTATTCTTTCATTGAGGCTGTGCAGTGTTATTCCCTCTGGACAGGCAGTGAGAAACTGCATCCTCACGGTCCTGAAGAACCGTTCGATTTTGCCTCTGCCCTGCGGCTGATACGGCTTTGAATGGATCAGTGCTACCCCCAGCGATGCCGTGGCATGTCTGAGATGATGAGAGCGAAAGGCAGGACCGTTGTCGACGTAGAGCTTACGGGGAAGACCCCGTTTCTTGAGGGCTTTCTTCAGCGCGTCGGTATACGAGTCAATCCGCTCATTGAGGTAAAACTCTGCATGGCAGATAAGACGGCTCATGTCATCTATGAAGGCAAACAGATAGCTCTTCCTCTGTCTGCCCTCAACCTCTACCAGGGGGCCGTGCATGCAGTCACTCTGCCAAATGTCATTGGGCAATTCCGCTTCATAACGACGGCGATCCTCAAGCTGCTCTTCCCGGTTCATCAATCCCCGCTGTTTAAACAAACGGTAGATCGTGGCCTTGCCTGCCTTGAAATCAGGGCCGATGATATTCCTGTTCCTGGCCGCCTTCAGCACTGCAGGCAGCGATGCCCCCTTGAACTGCTTCTTCAGCTCGCATAAGGCTGCCTCCTTTGATCTTAATGCTTCACGGTACGACAGTCTCATGGCCGAAAACTACGCAAAAACCCGGTGGGGTGCTCCTCACAAGCGAAGTGGTTCATATTGAAGTGATCCCGGATGCCGCTGGGTAACATACAGACGGAGATGCTCAACAGTAAGAGCCGCTATGGTCAGTTGCCGTGAACACCACGCCCATGCCGAACGATACCATGGCAGCTGATTCTGCCGTCTGAGGCACTTCAGCCACCTGCCTTTGATGATCTTGTTCAATAGGCTCATCAGGACAACAACTACGGGGTATCGGTATCTATCGAAATATCCGGCAGGTCGATACGTATGCACTGACCGGCACTCGGGGCAGCGATATCGCTTGACCCATAAGGGCTCTGCAATCCCTTCAAAATACCTCGGCGAATATCCATGCCCCCACAGCCGTATGCCCTTGCACACCGGACACCGCTGCGGCTTCGGCCACGAATATCTCTTGCCGAGATCATATAGTCTCTTTACATCAACGGGTAAATACAGTAACAATACAGTGCTTTTGGAAAGGGCACTCGGGAACTGTCGCCAAACAGAAAACGTCCCGGCTGCCCTTTCTCTTCCAGGTCAGTTGATTCTGTTACTTTCCCGAATCGGG
>JBFMCP010000075.1:0-3251 GCA_040754455.1 Nitrospirota bacterium | reverse complement strand
AGGACAGGGTAGCCGTCTTCTCGTAATCTGTCCTGAGCTTATGCCCCATGTAAAAGGAGACGAGGAACATAACGATGAAGTAAATGAGGAGCGGTATTGCAATGCGCACGACATCGAGCGGCAGCTTAACAATGTAATTGCCCTTCAACGAGAACATGACGACAATGGTGAAGAGCAACGAGATGAGGGTAATCGGGCTTATCTTCGGTATAAAGACACGATCATACCAGTGCCTGCCTTTTATTTTGACAAGGCTGAAGCGGGTGATCATGCCTGCGATAAAGGGTATTCCAAGATAGATAAAGACGCTCTCGGCGATTTGTCCTATGGTGACTTCAACGACGGCTCCTTTGAGTCCGAACCAGGTAGGGAGGATAGTAATGAAGATATAGGCATACACTGAATAGAACAAAACCTGAAATATCGAGTTGAACGCCACCAGTCCGGCAGCGTATTCCGGATCGCCGCAGGCAAGGTCGTTCCATACGATTACCATCGCAATACAGCGCGCAAGACCGATCATGATGAGCCCGACCATGTACTCTGGATAGGAGTTGAGGAAAACAATCGCAAGGGCAAACATCAATGTCGGGCCGATGATCCAGTTCTGGACAAGCGATAGCCCGAGCACTCTTTTGTTTCTGAACACCTCGCCGAGCTCTTCGTACTTAACCTTTGCCAGCGGCGGATACATCATCAGGATAAGCCCGACGGCAATCGGTATATTGGTGGTGCCAACCTGAAAGCTATTGATGAAGCTTTCCACTCCGGGTATGAAATAACCAAGTCCTACACCGAATGCCATTGCGGCGAATATCCAGACCGTCAGATAGCGGTCGATAAATGAAAGCCTCTTCTCCTTATTGTCAGTCATTAAAATTCCCCCTTACAGTGAATAGATGATTTTTATTTATTTCATTTGCTGACAGTCGGCCTCTCTCACTGCCTTTTCTCCTGGACCTAGCCTCTCCCGCAGCACCCAGTCTTGCTCTTAATGGGAACGACTTTATCCTTCGGGTCTTTGTTCTTGAGGAATGCTTCGAGTCTCTTCCTATCCTCTCGGACAGCGATGTCCGAAATCCTCTCTAGAACTGAGAGAACCAGGAACCGTCTGAACATATCTGCATCGTCGATGCTGTAGTGGGTCCATTTGCCTTGCTTCCTATCTTTGATCAGCCCCGCCTCTTTCAGGATTTTGAGGTGAAACGATATCTTGGGCTGAATTGTATCGAGGGAGGCGACAATGTCGCATACACAGAGTTCACCATGCTCAAGAAGCTTGAGAATTCTCAGCCGTGTATCATCAGAGAGGGCTTTGAGAGTATTCAATACGTCCTGCATCGTGATTACGCCTCCGCTTTTATCAGCTCTTTGACTTTTTCAGGGCTCGGCAGCGGCTTTCCTGAATGTTTGAGCTTTCCATTGACCACAAGCCCGGGTGTAGACATCGTATACTTTAGTATCTCCTGCATATCCGATATCTTTTCAACCCGTGCATCGATCCCGAGTTCTTTTACTGCTGTCGTTGCCATCTCCTCCATTTTGTGGCAGTTCGCGCAGCCGGGTCCTAATACTTTGATTTCCATTGATACCCTCCTCTGTAAATGTATTCCGCCCGACATTACTTCAGGCGGATGGCACTCCTGCAGCTACAGGCGCCGTTCGGCAGCCTGTTCGTATGTATCGGTGCTTCTGCGAAAGCCACTGCTGTAACGGCATCTATCAGCATCTGCTCGGGAACGGATTCATAAGTTTCTCCCTGGAAAGTGAATGTATTGCAGCACGTTTCTTGACCTCTGAGATCAGAGCAGGAAGGACAGGGTGTTTGCCCCGAACAGCTTTCATCGAGTATTTCCTTTATATCCCTGCCGTTAATCCTGATCGTATTGGAGAGCGCAATCTGTTCTTCCGATAGAAGAATTTCCTTCAATTCTATATCGATCTTTGCCGGTTTGAGTGCGAATTTCAGGTCCTCGACGGCTTTTCGCAGTGTTGCACCGCTGTTTCCGCACCTGGTGCAGGTTGTCCCCTCTTTATCATAATGCAGCCATTCAATTATTATTTTTTTCACGTAATCCTCCTGACACGCTCAGTGCCATTACAGAATCGCATTAAATAAATAACCGACAGCGATAATGGTGACGGTCATGATTCCCACGAAGACCCCGAGCATCTGAACTTTCAGCACCTTCCTCAAAATAATCATCTCGGGCAAAGACAGGGCGGTAACTGCCATCATAAAGGCCAGCACTGTCCCCGCGCTCAGTCCTTTTTCCATCAAGGCATACACAATTGGGATTATACCTGCTGCATTGGAATAAAGGGGCACTCCCAATGCAACCGCTACTGGCACTGCAAAGGGATTCTGCGGTCCCGCATAACGGACAAGAAAATCCTGGGGGACATAGCCGTGAATGAAGCCGCCAATGCCTATCGCAACAATGATATAAGGCCATACTTTTTTGAGGATATCCGCGGTATTCCACTTCGCATACTGCAATCGATCCCTGAAGGCTTGCTTTATTATATCCTGCCCTTGGCCCGTTTTGATTTTGTATACGTAATCTTCAACCCACTTCTCTAGCTTGAGCTTCCCTATGATGAATCCTCCGATAATAGCAACGAGGAGTCCTGCCCCCATATATATAGCCGCTACTTTCCATCCGAAAAGCCCGAACAGCAGGACAATAGCAACCTCGTTAACCATAGGCGACGAAATCAAAAATGAGAAGGTTACCCCGAGCGGTACGCCCGCCTCTATGAACCCTATAAAGAGGGGAACCGCAGAGCAGGAACAGAAAGGAGTGACAACACCAAGCAGGGCGGCGAGAATGTTACCGATAAACTCTTTTTTATGAGATAGTATTTTCTTTGTACGCTCGGGAGGAAAGTAGCTTCTGATCACGGATACGATAAATATGATTACTGAAAGAAGGAGAAATATCTTAATCGTATCGTAGATAAAAAAATCGACGGCTCCGGCGAGCCGGGAGCCATGCTCCAGGTTAATGATGTGATAGGTCACATACTCCGCAAACGTTTTCAGCACCGCAGTTCTCCTTTCAGTCAAGCATGCTTATATATAAACAAAACTTGATATGAAAGTCAAGGGCGCCTGAGGGCCTTTGTCAAGCCAATTTAGAAATGTCCTGTTTTTACCAAAATAGAAATGTCCGGTTTATGCCGCCGCCGTCTGCGGGGCTTTTCGCTTGTCGCGGTTGATGTTGAACTTCCGCCAAGGATGATCCTTA
>JBFMCP010000074.1:0-3263 GCA_040754455.1 Nitrospirota bacterium | reverse complement strand
TTGCCGGTGTGGTGGAATGGCAGACGCGGCGGACTCAAAATCCGCTATGGGCAACCATGTGAGAGTTCGAGTCTCTCCACCGGCACCATAACTTTCATGGTAACCTGAGCTGCTTTCAGCCTCAATGCATCTGGCAGACAGCTCAAAGGTTCCATGCTTATCAGTCAATTATCAATCCTCCTTCTCGGAACACGCAAAAAGAAGTTGCGAAACTGATTTACCATTAAAAATCAATAGCATCTCTCTTGATAAAATTGCAATTTGAGATATAATGATAATAGAGAGTATATGTAAACGCCATAAAGCAATGAGAAAGGCAGGCTCCGTCATGGAGAACCTCAGCCGCCTCTACGGAAAGTTCGCTGGGCGGATCATCGTATCTCTTGAGCGATGCGAAGAAGACGTTCAGTGTCTTGAGGCGGTCCTTGGTGAGTTCAAAAATGTTGGAGTAATTCTCCGCGCGCTGCTGTATAGGGCAATAATTGAAAAAAACGAAAAGACCATTGATCTCGTCCAGAATTTATTCAGAAAGGAAATCAGTCTGGCGATATTGGGAAGCGCATTGCTGATGGACATCAATGCAATTGCCGCAGAAGTGGAAAAAGAGATAGCAATTTGGCAGAAGATCTGGGAACAGGAAAAAAATCTATAATATTCGTTTAATCCTCTTTAGTGCATTACGCTTCGCATACACGTCTTCGTTCTACTCCCTTGCCTCGATGAGCTTCCCGAAGCGTTTCACCGGCAGCGGCTCGCTGAAGAGGTATCCCTGGAGAACATCGCATCCATAGGACTGAAGAAATGAAAGCTGGTCTTCCGTCTCTACGCCTTCGGCAGCGACGTTGAGCTTCAGGTTGTGCGCCAGGGCAATGATGGCGCTGACAATGGCGTTGTCATCGGGGTCCTCGCCGAGTCCGGTAATAAAGGTCTTGTCGATCTTGAGTTTCTGGATAGGCAGCTTTTTCAGATAACTCAATGACGAATAGCCTGTGCCGAAATCATCGATGGAAACCTTTACTCCCATACCCGTCAGCTTCGTGAGGTTTGCGACAGTAAGCTCCATATTTTTCATCGCTACGCTTTCGGTGATTTCGAGCTCGAGCAGTTCAGGGCTCAGACCGGTTTCACGGAGAACACGGGAAACAATATCGGCAAGATTGGAATGCTGAAACTGGCGCGCAGAGAGGTTGACGGTAATGACGAACGGGGTGCCTCCGTGTTCCTGCCACGTTCTGCTCTGTGCGCATGCAGTACGTAATACCCATTCATCGATGCGGTCGATAAGCCCGGTTTCCTCGGCGAGCGGGATGAACTGCACGGGGCTGAGCAATCCCTGCTCGGGGTGCTGCCAGCGCACGAGTGCCTCGGCGCATACGATCTGCCTCGTCGCGGCGCTTACTTGGGGCTGGTAGTACACTACCAGCTCTTCGCGCTCGAAGACCTGCCGCAACCGCCTCTCGATAGTGATGCGTTTGAGGGCCCTGCTGTTCAACGAGGGGCTATAGAACTGGTAGTTATTTCCCGCCTGTTCTTTTGCATGGTACATGGCGACATCCGCATTTTTGAGGAGCGTCTCTATGTCGCTCCCGTCATCGGGGTAAAGGCTTATCCCCACACTCGTTGTGACAGAGAATTCGTGGCCGTCGATGAGAAAGGACTGCTCGAAGGCAGCGAGGATTTTCTTGGCAATCGTAACGACGTCATTCTCATGGGCAATGTGGGGCAGCAGGACGGTATACTCATCGCCTCCCATACGCGCCACCGTGTCTTCCTCCCTCAGGCTTGCCCGCAAGCGGTGTGCAACCTTCTGAAGCAGCCGGTCACCGACAGAATGGCCCAGGGCATCATTGATCATCTTGAAACGGTCCAGATCAAGAAACATCACCGCGAGCTTCTGTCGGCTGCGGTGGGCTTGGGTGAGGGCAAGTGTGAGGTGATCAATGAAGAGTATGCGGTTGGGCAGTCCTGTAAGATCGTCGTGGTACGCCTGCCGCCATATGGTCTCTTCCATCTGTTTTCGTTCCGATATATCGATAAGGCTCTCGATCAAATAGGTACGGCCGTTCATTTGCACCGTGCCTGCATTCTTCAGGATGGGAACGGGGTTCCGGCCGGCGTTTATCAACAGCCGTTCAGAGTTGTCGATCGGTTGCCCGAAATCGGTGAGCGGGCACGCGCCTTCTTCTGCAGGGCATATAAATTGGTGGCATATCCGGCCGAGGATCTGATCACATGGCGCACCAATCATGTTGATGGCTGCCGGGTTAGCCGCAACAATGCGGTGCGTCTCCGCATCGATGACCAGTACCCCTGTTTGTATCGAATCGAGAATCGTTTTTAGATATTGCTCATTCTCTTTCAGTGCAGCCACGTGCATGGCATTTTTAATGGCGACCGCCGCCTGGTTGCCGATAAGCTGATAAAGGGAAATCTCCTCATCGGTGAACTCCCGCCTGCTCACCGTATGACCGACGAGCACACCGAAAATCTTACCTTCCAGCATCATGGGCACACAGAGCGCGGAGGCAATGCGCTGTTTGAGCACCTCCTTGGGAATAGCGAAACGGGTCTCCTTGCTCAAATCGACGACTCGCTCGGGCGCTCCGCTCCTCAGCACATACGAGGCGAGCCCCTCCCCCTCTCTGAGGCTGCAGGTATTCAGGACCGACGGAGGAAATCCAATGGTGTCTTTGGGGATCAGGCACGTGCCATCTTCGGAGAGGATCATGACGGTCGAATAGTCGAGATGGAGGAAGTCCTTCGAAATGGTTATAATCTTGCGGTACAGCTCCTTCAATTCGGTGGTCTTTACGAACTCACCGGAAATCATCAGAAGCCGCTCCAGGTCTTCTGCATGCCGTGCTGTTGCTTTTATCATAACGCTTCCTCTTTTTTATATTGTAAGGAAAGTGCTACTCTGGTTCCACTTCATACACCAACAATGAATAATCGGCCGGCATTTCTGCTACTTAGCCTTCGGGTCCCTTTGCAGGGCCTCGTTTCCGTCTCCTGTTTTCTCAGCTATGCTGGATTAAGGCATGTGCAGCAGTTATTTTTTGCAAACCACCTTGTGAAGTTCTTCCATTGGTGACTGTGGTGGAGCACCAGCAGGGATGGGTGCCGCGTGAGACCTGAATGTTGTTTTGCTGAATAAGCTGACCCCGGAAGTGGCGTTTTATTCACAATGAGCTGACCCCTTCGTCACCCTATTCATAGTAAACTATCCAGTCTGAAAGACCCACTCAAGAGAAAGGCCCAAAGCG
>JBFMCP010000073.1:0-3473 GCA_040754455.1 Nitrospirota bacterium | reverse complement strand
GCTTCGCCAACTCCAAAAGGCCAACCTTGTTCCTGATGATCTTCTGCTCTGTTGTCATCTGACATCCTCCTTCTTAAAAATCGTGTCTATTTTACAAGGAATGTCAGATTAAGTCTTGTCTATTCCACCTTATTTACGCTCAAAGCGTCTGAGCGCTGCCAATGCAATCATCGTTTTGTGATCTGAAATATTCGCAACGACTGCCCAAGCATTATGCACACCTTTTGTGTTTACTCGTATTGGCAAACCAACCGTGTGGAAGATCGTGTAGCGTTCTGGGATTGACTCATCAGGATAACGGCACATGCTCTCTCCGCCGTTGCCGCCCACTTTTATTTCAGAAAGCACTTCTCCTGACACATGAAAATCATCTGCCCCGAAAAACTCTGCATGGGGATAATTGTCAATCCATACTACCACTCGAGTTCGCTCTTGACCATAGACTTGTCTAGTTCCAAATCCAATAACAACTTTATGTTGTCCATCTGTAGCGACGGCTTGATATTCTATCCAGGTGGGATAAGTTTCAACATGACCACTCGGCCATTTGAATTGATAATTTTGCCCTGCTTGAAACACATTCGTGATTTGCATTCGACCTCCTTACAGGAACGCTGCGATCTTATCTGGACAGGGTTTTCGCGCATCATGCCCTCAACTACCTTGCCGCCTAACGGTTGAAGTAACCGGCGCGCTTTAGCGCGTCCGGGTTGACTGAATTGTTGGGCGGCATGACATTCAGTTCACTTTGCTATTGGCCGTTTCGAAAGCGCCTCGGCCAGGAAACCGAAGAGGCGTGCCTCATTAAGTTGCTCAGTTAGCGTCAGGATATCTTTTCCAAGCGATGTAAGCTCATCGACAGTCGGAATAGGTTGCCAGCTATGATCGTTTGCACGGCGAAACGGCTCGCCGTCAAGTTCCTTTCCCCAAACGCTATGGACAAATTCGTTTCTCTTATCGGAAACACGCTTGCATCGCTCCATAATCGCTTGCAGTTTTAGAAGCGCCTCACCTTCTCCGAGACGCTGTCGAGCTATGGCCTTAATTCGATCTCGAAGCTTTGCGGCACCGTCGTATGCCGTAGCGTCCAAAGCTTCGGTAACCTCGAGATTCGCCAACGTCTTTATTGTCATTCGTAAGATGTGTGTCAGATGCTCGTGGCGAAGGCTTAACTCTCCATAGGCGGCCAGGAGATCTTTGTCTTCTGGTACGTGGAACATCATCATCTTCGCCATGTGGTGGGGTCCCCCTCGGCTTATGCCGCCCAACAATTGATTCTATGGTTTCCGTATAATAGCAAAAACAAAACACTGTTGAAAGCATTATTGACAAATAAGAGGTGATTTTCTACAATTCTCTAACTGTATAACATTACAATATTAATAATTCATTACAAAACTATAGAGCTCCAAAATGATAGACCTTCCAGCGGATATCGTTAAAGTTTATGAGCGGAAACTCTCTCAGGCAAAAGTCCCAGATTCCTATCGAAATTTCTACAGGAAGTGGATGCGGTATTTTTGGGACTTCTGTCATAAATACGGCTTCGACGCATCCGATCCGAAAAGCCTCATGCCCTTTATAGAAAAACTCCGGGCAAAACAACAGTCCCCGGCATTTCAGAGACAGGCGTACCATGCTGTTACGCTCTATCATGAATTGCGGAATGAGCAGGCCAAGGATGCTTCAACCTCCGTGTTGCCTCACTACCGGGCAGCCACAAGAGAATTGCCCCTACAAGTTTCGGAGACATCACTTACTTCATCAGTCCTTTCTGTTGATGGAAGGGAAACAATACAGACCCTTCCGCCGCCGCCCCTCGAACAATGGAACAAGGCCCTCGCCGATCTGTCCGCTGAAATAAAGGTGAGGCATTACTCACCAAAGACGCTCAAGACCTATGCAATCTGGGTGAGGAAATTTCAGTTCTTCACCCGCAACAAGGAACCCCGGGCTTTGTCGCCTTCCGATGTCAAGGAATATATGAAATTTCTGGCTGTTACTCAGAAGGTCTCCGCTTCTTCTCAAAATCTGGCATTCAATGCCCTCCTGTTCTTCTTCAGACATGTTCTCAAACAGGATTTCGGAGAACATAAGGACAATGTAAGGGCCAAAAGAACAAAATACATTCCGGTTGTTCTGTCGAAAGAGGAGATCGCCTCGGTTTTGCATAACCTTTCATATCCATATGATCTCGTCGTAAAGCTTCTGTACGGCTGCGGTCTGCGTCTGTTTGAATGCATGAAGCTTCGTATCAACAATTTCAACTTTGATGCGGGGATATTGACTATTCACGACGGCAAAGGGCAGAAGGACAGGACCGTGCCCCTTCCTCAGTCGATCCTCCCTGAATTGAAGGCCCAGCTTGAATATGTGAAGGACATCCATCAAAAAGATCTGGAGAACGGATACGCGGGAACCTTTCTGGACAACCGCCTGGAGAATAAATACAAAAACGCGCCGAAGGAACTGGCTTGGCAGTGGTTCTTTCCGGCAAAGATTCTGACGTTTGTTCCTGGCGAGAAAAAATACAGGAGATACCACTTGCACGAGTCTCATGTGCAAAAGGCGATCAAGCAGGCTGTCAGAAAGGCGAAACTCACAAAACGAGTCTCTGCGCACACCTTCCGCCACAGTTTTGCAACTCATCTGCTACAGGCCAATTATGATATCCGGACAATACAGACGTTGCTCGGCCACAGCGATGTTCGCACAACCATGATTTATACCCATTGCATACCGAGCAGAACAGTGAAAGAGGCTAAAAGCCCTCTGGATTTTTAAAATGGAACATAACGAAACACATGGGTATAGGTACATCGTGCGCTTTGCGCAGCAACGGCCTGCTCTGGACAGCCAATGGGACAGCCCCGAATGGGAGCAGGCGGGTGTTCTCGATGTCAATCAGTTTCGTCCTGAAAGTAGCGACCATCGTCCGCGGACTCAGGCGCGGCTTTTATATGATGCGTTTGGTCTCTACGGCATATTCCGTGTCGAAGATCGCTATGTGCGATGCGTGCATACGCGCTACATGGATCAGGTGTACAAGGACAGCTGTGTCGAATTCTTTGTTCATCCGTATCTTGAAAAGGGATATTTCAACTTTGAATTCAACTGCGGCGGTGCGCTGCTCTGCAGTTATATAGAAGACTCTACGCGCACGCCGGATGGATTTAAGCGGTTTACGAGACTGCCTGAAGAGGATGGAAGACAAGTTGCTCTCTATCACTCAATGACTTCAGTAGTAGATCCGGAGATCACTGAGCCGACTGAATGGAGGGTTGCGTTTTTTATTCCCTTCAACCTCCTCGAAAAGTATGTCGGACTGGTTCTTCCTGTTTCAGGCCGGGAATGGCGGGCTAATTTCTACAAATGCGGGGATGCAACATCACATCCCCACTGGGCATCATGGGCGCCGGTGGAGGCGCTCAACTTTCATCTTCCGCACTGTTTCGGAACGATTTGTTTCGAGT
>JBFMCP010000072.1:0-3898 GCA_040754455.1 Nitrospirota bacterium | reverse complement strand
TTCTGAGGAGGAAGCAATCCCTTCAGACGCTCCCAGTGCCTATCCTTCATTTCATGTCTTCTACTGCTCATCCCCTATGTTAACTGTTATCCCTTGTTCTTTTCAGGGGTTTGCAAACAGAACCTAGTTCGCATTTCTTAATGATGGCAGTATAGGCACGTTGCGCGTTGGCCCATCCTCTGCCGCGCCGCAATAGCCGAGTATCTTCTCTTCGATCCTTAAGGGATACTCTCCATTATTGACGGCGATAATCCCCTCGATGGTCATGTACATAAACGTCTCTGTAGAGGTTGCGTGCTCCTTCAGCTTCGCGGAGAGTGGGAGGAAAAGCAGACTCGAGGCGACGACGCCGTAGAAGGTGGACATGAGCGCGACGGCCATAAGAGGTGTCATGGTCTCAAAAGAGTGGAAGTTTTTGAACATCCCGATGAGGCTGATCACCGTGCCTGCCAGACCGAACGACGGCGCAAGCCGCGCAAGGGTCTTGAGGACATTCTGGCTGGAATTGAGATCAATGATCCTGATCGCCGTCTCCCGCTCCATCACAGCCCTGATATCCTCGTTTTTATAGTGATTTGCCAGAAGCGTAATGCCCAGTTTCAGAAAGGGGTCTCCGGTTGTCCGTGCCCTGCGCTCGAGCCCTCTCACATCATGCTTTCGGTATATGCGGGCGACTTCGACAATCTCCTTTGCGAGTATCTCTCTGCTGCTGCCCTCTCTGAACGTCTCGATAATGTTGTTGAGCGTTGCAATGATCCTCTTGACCGGGAAGCCGACAAAGAGCGCTGTCGTTGTGCCTCCGATGACGATCAGCAGTGCATTGGGGTTGAAGAGCATTTCAAGGCCGATCCCCCGGAAAATAGTGGCAACGAAGAAGGCAAGGCACGCAATGAAGGTTCCGACTGCTACAACATTCATCTTTTTCCTCCCGGGATAATTGAATTGCAGGAGGAGATAAGCAATTGTCGTTCCACCGGTGTTGCTGAGAGCGTTGTCTTATGATGTGCTTGATTTATGCGGGGTTATGCTTTGCAGGACGATATAACAGGATGATACGGAAGGGAGCAGTTTGCCGGGTTGGGGAAGATTTTTCCTATGAGGGACGAACATTACACGGGCTTCAGGGCGGCGATTATCTTTTTCTCCAGGGAGCTGCAGTTGACCGGCTTTATGATATAATCGGTAACCCCCAGTTCACGCGCTTTGACAATGTGCTCCTTCGTGTTGTTTCCCGTTACCATGATAAAGGGCGTACTTTTGGTGTTCGATTCGCTCCGCAGCCACATGAGCAGTTCATGCCCCTTTACATCCGGCAGCTCCCAGTCGCAGAGCACAATGTCGAACGAACCCAGCTCCATTTTTTCACGTGCAGAGGTCCCTGTGCCTGCTTCATCAGTGCGGCAGTCGGGAAACGACATATGAAGGCAACCACGTATGAACTGACGCATAAAGGGCACATCATCGATGATGAGAATAGATAATCCTTTCATCCCTACCCCCGTTCTATGTAGCGCAAAGCCTCTGGTGATTCATGCTTCTTCACCAGAGTGCTCCTGCTTTCCGCAGCGGTGCGTGAGCACGCAAGATGATTGTTGCACAGGCATCCTTATCACTTGCCGTAGCTGGAAAATCTAAGGGTCAAATCATGATCAAGGTTCCGGTGCCCCGGTGTCAGCTGACAGGTGAATACGATTGCCATAAAGATGAGAGATACGGCGGCGACTACTATCCAGGTGTTTACTGTCAGTGTTTTGTTTTTGTGCCTCATGGAATCCTCCTTTTTTTTCAGATTACTCTTACTCTCACTCTTGCGGTGCTTATTGCATAATCGATGCCACAATGCTGAATACGTTTAAAAGCAAAGGCTTGCCCTGATTCAGCCACCGGAGCTGTTGAGACAAAATTTGCAGCAACTTGCGTTATTGCGCTAAAAGTCTTTAATTATGAATAGCTTTTCACCCATAACCGCTATACTGAAGCAAAATATGTCGCAGGGTCCTGGAATTTTGAGAGTATGACGGATAGCGCCTTTTATGCCGCCGGCAGACGAGGAATTGCGGAAGAGATAGTATGCAAATCCCAGCCGCATTTGCTTCATACTCCCCTGTTTGGTTATAATTTCGGGTTCCAGAGCGGAACTTCTCAGAAGAGGTGCCATATAATGTATGCAGACGAAATAAGCAAGAGAAGAACATTTGCCATTGTCAGCCACCCTGATGCAGGCAAAACGACGCTCACCGAAAAGCTCCTGCTCTTCGGCGGAGCTATCCAGACTGCCGGTGCCGTAAAGTCGAACAAGATCAAAAAAGGCACGGCTTCCGATTTCATGGAGATAGAGCGGCAGCGAGGCATCTCCGTCGCAACGTCCGTGATGAACTTCGAATACAACAATCTGAAGATCAACCTTCTCGACACGCCCGGCCACAAGGATTTTGCCGAGGACGTCTACCGCACACTCACCGCTGTCGACAGTGTCATTATCGTGGTCGATTGCGTCAAAGGTGTGGAGGAGCAGACCGAAAAGCTCATGGATGTCTGCCGGATGCGGAAGACGCCAGTCATCGTCTTCGTCAACAAGCTCGACCGTGAGGGCAAGCGGCCTTTTGAACTGCTCGATGAGATCGAGGCAAAGCTGCGCATCAAGGTGCGTCCGCTGAGCTGGCCAATCAGCATGGGCTCTTCGTTCAAAGGCGTGTACAACCTTTACAATAAGAGCCTCTATCTTTTTCGACCGGGCGGGGCAACCGTCGCGGAGGATATACTGGCGATCAGCGACCTTGGAGACGATCTGGTGGATGAGCACCTGGGCGAGGATGATGCAGCGCATCTGCGGGAGGATGTGACGCTCATCGAAGGAGTGTACGAGCCCTTTGAGCGTGAACGCTATCTCGCAGGCGATCTGGCACCGCTCTTCTTCGGCAGCGCCATCAACAATTTCGGCGTAAAAGAGTTGCTCGAAACCTTTACTGAAATCGCACCCGCACCGCGTGGCAGGATTGCAGACGTCCGCCACGTCCATCCGCACGAAGAGCGCTTCAGCGGATTTGTTTTTAAGATACACGCCAACATTGACCCGAAGCACAGGGACAGGATCGCTTTTGTGCGGGTCTGCTCGGGGAAATTCGAGCGGAACAAGTTTTTCCATCACGTCCGGTTGGGAAAAGACCTCAGGTTTAGGAGCCCCGCGAGCTTTCTGGCACAGGAAAAGAGCATCATCGAAGAGGCGTACCCCGGCGATGTGATCGGTCTCTACGATACCGGCAACTTCAAGATCGGCGATACGCTGACCGAGGGAGAAAAGATCATGTTTCAGGGCATCCCGAGCTTCTCGCCGGAGGTCTTCAAGGAGGTCATCAACACCGACCCCATGCGCTCCAAGCAGCTTGAGAAGGGCCTTGAGCAGCTGACCGATGAGGGCGTGGCGCAGCTCTTCACCCAGAACCAGGGAAAGAAGAAGATCGTCGGCACGGTCGGCGAACTGCAGTTCGATGTGATCCAATACCGTCTGCAGCATGAGTACGGCGCGTCATGCCGCTTCAGCCCGCTCAACTACAACAAGGCCTGCTGGATAACCTCAGAAGACAAAAAGAAGATGGCCGACTTCACCAGATACCGCTCCGACAAGCTGGGCCTCGATAAGGCCGGTAATCTCGTCTATTTTTCCGAATCCGACTGGACCTTGCGACGGATGCAGGAGGATTACCCCGATATCGAATTCCATTTCAGCTCCGAGATCAACACCGGTACGCCGGGTATGAAATGCTCCAGGGCCTAGGTTCTGTTTGCAAACCCCTGAAAAGAACAAGGGATAACAGTTAACATAGGGGATGAGCAGTAGAAGACATGAAATGAAGGATAGGCACTGGGAGCGTCTGAAGGGATTGCTTCCTCCTCAGAA
>JBFMCP010000071.1:0-4449 GCA_040754455.1 Nitrospirota bacterium | reverse complement strand
TGTTGAAGTCCCAGGCATAGCTGCAGCCGCCCTGACAGGTCGAGCCCGATCCGTCAAAGTTGACCTTGTAGTCAACCACTGCGTCGGCGCTCCAGTTGTTCACTGCCACTGGCTTCGAAATCCCTGCAGGCTCGGGGCTTGCGAGATACGCGAGGGTCGCCGAATCATAGTCGAGCAGCTCGCTCTGATTGACAGTGTTCCGGACCGTCTGGCCGGGTGCATTAGAGAGGTTCACCGAAGACGTTGTGTTGTCCCGGGTTTTGTACGGAAACTTGAGGTTGACCCGCTCGAGCATCGTTACGCCATCAGATGCGAGCATCGCGGTCTGTACCAGGCCCTGTCCGCCGTCGGTGGGCTGGTTGAATACCGTATACGTCTTGTCAAAGAGCCCCACTGACTTCTTGCTGTAGTTCGGAGATGCCGGATTGGAGCTCGAGTGGCAGGCAACGCAGCCGCCGCTCTGGGCTGAGCCGAGGATGTAATTGCATTCTCCGGGATCGTTGGTGTTACCGTTGCCGTTCCTGTCGATACATTTACCGCCCTTCGGCATGATGTTGTGGCTGATCGAGAACTGATTGAAGTAGAAGTGGATGACCGGGTCAGCCGGAGATCCCGGAATCGCCTTGATCTGATTGATAAAGTCAGTGATTTCAGTAGACTTGTTGACGATCAGCGCTGTGTCGCCGTTCTGGGGCCTGTTCAACGTGAAGTCATAAATGCCGTCGCCATTGGCATCGCCATAGGCAACCCTCATGTTTTCGGCAGCCTTCTTACCGAGCCTCTGGAAGGTCGGAGCGATGGAGCCGCACTCCTGGTCAACGATCGACGTCGCGTTGGCAACGAGGCTCACTGCCATGATTCCGAAGGGCTGGAGCTCCATATGGCCTTTGCCGTGCTCGGTCGCTCGCCACATATAGAGCGGCTTCTGGTTGATACCGAGCGCGCCGCCGGAGGTCGACTGCACTCTTTCAAAGGTCCGATAGGGGCCTGTCGTAAAGTCAGCGAGGACCTGGTCGACGGGACCGTTCAGGACCGGGATATGACACACCTTGCAGCTCAGCACATCGAAGTGCAGCGCCGGGAAGCCGGCATGAGCTACGGACGGGTCGGGTGCGCCGGCAGCTTCAGGATGGGTACGGGTGATATGGCAGCTTGCGCAGGTGACGGTGTTATCGAGTTGGTCCATGTTCTTGCCGTCAGGCGTGTTGTCACCTTTAGCGAACTGGTGGTCGATCTTCCATACTTCTATTGCAGGCTGTATGACGTTGCCGTTCGAATCTGTCAAGGCAGGGAAATTCGTAAAGGCATCGGGGGCATCGAGCACTGCCTGGCAAGCCTCGCCGCTGTTACAGATGCCGTCCTCGTTGCCGATGCCGTCGCCGAGTATTTCGGATTTTGTCGCACCGCGGCCGAGCAGGAAGTGGCACTCATAGCACTGCATGCCACGATCCATGTGCACATCGGGGTTGTTCGGGTCGTTGATGGATTCTCCTCTCTTGCCGCCCTCGACCCTGCCCTTCGCCACTTTCCACTCGGCGTTGTTCAACGTGGTAGGCGGAGCAATGATATCAGGGTCGTTGACCGTATTGGCAGGGATGAGCTTCTGCCAGGAGGTATAGCCGAGCGGGTTCCCCGCCGGACCTGCGGTCATTTTGCTCTTATCCGGGAAGTGGCAGACCGCGCAGTTCTCTTTGGTCGGCGGCCCCTGGTTCGAAGACTTCGTCGCTACGAAACCATTGGCATCCCGGAACTGGGCATCCATGGTCCATAAAAAGCCGGTGACGCTCGGGTTCGCCGTGCTTGTCGCGAGGGTTACATTCGTCAGAAGACCGGTATTCGCAAGGCCATACGTTGCCAGCGAGCCGGGGAGGACTGCCGCAGGGTTGCCGTTGCCGAAGTTCCTCTCGTTGTTCCGGTAATCGGCATTGATAATACCGCTGCCCGCTGGAGCTGAAACGAGGTGGCACATATAGCAATCGATTTCGGCAACGCCACCGGTCTGCCAGACTGCTGTCTTGTCGACAATGGTGCCGCTGGCAGGATCGAAGGTGTAGTAATCGCCTTTGCTGCTGCCAGTTCCGGCAGTTGCGCCGCCGGCATCGGTGCCGCGGTTGGGGTTGAAGGTGCCGGCGATCAGGCCGCTCGGCTTGCCGTCGTAACGATACCCCTCTCTATCATACTCAAGGGGGCCGCCGCCGGGATGACAGAAAGTGCAGCCGGAGTGTGAAAACTCGAAAGAGCCTATATCAAAGCTTGATGTTACGGAAGCCGAAAGAGCCGCCAACTGGCGGTTCGAAGGTGGTCAAAACTTGCCGTACATTCCCGGCGAACTGGTGAAGCCGGGAAGGCTATAGAAGTTTCTCTGGGTGTTGCCCCATGCCACGTTTCTTCCCTGCTGGAAGTGATACCCCGCAGAAATCCCGTGCTTCGGTGCCGGTACCTGGTAGGTCTCGCCGCTGTGGGACTTTGTCACAAGCTCAACGTCCATCTCGTAACGGCCGGTGCCGGTGAGATTCATGGTATCCCAGAGTACCGTCCATTTGTCATAAGGTCTGCCCGCAACGTGGCAGTTGCCGCAGGTCTGCTTCGGGCTGTAGGGGGTCGATGTCCCCGGCAGGATGCCGTTGCCATCGGCGTCCTTCAGAGTCGCCGCCTCGGCGATCTCCGCAGAGAGACCGATGAGCCCGGTCGCCACGACCGCAATTACTACGATCAACAGCTTGGTGATCCTCATGCTTTTCCTCCTGAAATAATTTTATTGTGCAGCCGGTACTGCTGAACGCTGCTGACGTTCACCTTGGAGATATGCCTGCCGTTACGAGCAGCTTACGGGGGGTGCCGCTTCATAACGGCGTCAGCATTGCAACGCCCGTGCCAATCAATATATTTTGTATTAAATTAATTTGTTTAGAAATCTATTAATTATGAACATAAGATTCCTTTCAATCAGTTGCTGCTGGCAGCGTTCATAAGAGAATCCCTGGCAAAACCGCAGGACAGGCAGTTAAAATAGAAGGCCGCAATAAAAAGGGTGAAATCACCCACTGCCATGCATGATTTCACCCATATAAGAACGCAAAATTCAGAAAGAAAAAAATCAAAACAACGGTGTGCCTTTATTTTGCTTTTTCATTTTTGGTCTTTTCCTTTCTGTGGCATGCTGGTATAGAGAATCTCTATGTTTGCTTTGCTGCGCAATGCCTTTTCCCACTCCTTCATCTTCCGGGCACCCTCTTCAGCCCTGACCCTCTTCTCGATCATCGCCTTTGCTTCGTCGAAGCTGAGCTGCCGCGGCGGCTCCTTGCTCACCACCTTGAAAATATGAAAACCATCGGCATCCCTGGTCAGCCCGCTCAGCTCGCCGGCCTTCATCCCTTTCATTTTATTATAGATGGCAGGATGCTTTTCGACAGTGACCCGGCCCCTGCTGATCATTATGGTGCCGTCATTTCTTATCTTGCTGAAATCATTGTTATTCTTCTCTAAAAAAGCGATGATCTCTCCTGCCTTTTTCTTTGCCGCGGCTTCGTCGGTGATGCCTTTCAGCAAGATGTCTTCCGCCGTGAAACGCTCGGGCATGCGGAGCTCAGCCTTGTGCTTCTCGTATTCCGCCCTGAGGCGCTTCTCATCAATGGAGATCTTCTGATATATCTCCTTGCCGGTCACGAGCTCAACCATGTGGCCCCGCTCTATGCGTTTCCGTAGCTCCTTCTCACTCGACCCGGTTTCCTTCAAGTATTCGTTGAAAGCAGCCTCGGTCTTCAGATGCTGCTTGAACTTTTTCACGACATCATCAACCGTCTCAGGCTTCACCACAATGCCCTGACGAGCCGCCTCCTGCACCACCAGCTCTTCGAGGACAAGACGATCAAGCGCCTCTTTTCTGACTCTCTCATCAAAACCGGCATCCTTCTTCTGTCCCGCCTGCAGGTACTGCGATGCGACGATATTCATCTCCCTGACCAGTTCATAGACAGGAATTTCGACTCCGTTCACCCTGGCGGCCACCACTTTTTTTGATTCCTCCATCCCTTTCCGGATTTCTTCCTGCTGCTTCATCTGTTCAGGGGTCCGTTTCTGCTCCTGATGCTTTGCAGCCTCATCCTTCCTCGTGCATGAAAGCACCAGCAGTCCCGGCAGCAGAAGTACCGCCACCACCATAACGAATCGATTCAGCACTTTCTTCATAGCATCTCCTTGATCCGCGCCATCGTGATACCTCATAAACCATGAGATAAAAATTCTACCATTTTGCAGCAAAAAAGGGCAGGCGGGGTGATTTCCGCCTGCCCTCCCTGATTAAAGCTGCTGAAAGATCCCTACCCTACTGATTGGAGTTGAAGTTGATGCCCGTTGCGTTGGGCCCTACCGTCACGCTCCGTGTGGCCGGCGTGAACGTATAGCCGCTCTTCACCGGTACCACATCATATGTACCAGGCACCACGTTGC
>JBFMCP010000070.1:0-5326 GCA_040754455.1 Nitrospirota bacterium | reverse complement strand
CTTGTGCCTTACCATGATAATGTCCTCTCCTGCCATACTGTTTCCCTCCATTACTTTGCAGTATGACATCCCTCCTATAGGACATTTCTATTTTGGTCATATAGGACATTATCATTTTGGCGTGACATAGAGCTCATGGCAAACGCCCCGACAGGTACGGGCGGCAAATAAAAAGAGATTTTGTTTATAATAAACTTTCATCTCGAAGACCGGCTACGAACGACTGATCCTCTCTGCAGGTGGAGTGTGGTAATCAATAACGTATATGTTTTGGGCAGCGGCTTCTCGGCGAGCATGGGATTGCCTACGCTTGTGCATTTGTTCAGGGACGTGATGGACTTTCCGGGGAGGCCGGGAGAAAACGACAAAGAGAATATCTTGAGAGCGCTGGCCTTTCTCTATCCCCACTTCACTACTGAAAATGCGCCATGCTCATTTCCGCCCTATGAGGAGTTCCTGAGCATTGTTGCCGCAGCGAAAGATTTCTCGTCGCACCGGCAAAGCGGGTACTTTGATCTGCACTACTGGTCGGCGATAGAGAAGAGCGCGATACGGCTGCTTTCCGATTATATCGCGCATAAATCGTCGAATGCCCAGAGCCTCCCCTTGCTCGCTGCATTTCTCGACAGGCTGCAGGACGGGGATGTGATCATCACCTTCAACTGGGACAATATCATTGAGCGGGCGTTATACGCAAGAAAAAGGAAGATAAACTTTGAACAGCGGACCGACGAAGGAATCGCTCTTTTCAAGCTGCACGGCAGTATAAGCTGGGGACGTCTGCCCGAAGGCGTTGTTTTCCAGGAAGGCGTGCCTGATATCCATAGTTTGAGCAACATGGTCCATTATATGGGTGATTACAGATATTTTGACTTTTGGGATTCATTGGATATACCACCTCTCATTGTACCCCCCATGTCTTCAAAGAGCTTTTCATCCGAGCCGTTCTTTTCTGCGCTATGGAGCGAAGCATTCTACAGCCTGATCGGCGCAAAAAACATAGCCGTCATCGGCTACTCTGTGCCGCATAACGACCTGCAGGCAAGGACGCTCCTGGTGTCCGCCCTCAATGTCGGCAAGAGATATACCGTGGTGGACCCGGATGTCACGATAGGAGGAAAATACTACTCGCTCGTCTCACCGAATATCAGGTTCATTCATTCCTATTTCTCGGAGCAGGTACTGAAAGAGCTGTAGCCGACCGCCACTCATCATACAGAGAAAATTGACTTTTCAGATTTTTCTGAAATAATTGTTCTTAAGGTCAGCGGATGATGATTTCATAACAATGCGGGAGGAATCGATAATGAGCATGTCGGTGATGGCAGCTGAAGGTCTTATTACCAATTACGGTCTCTACTCGGTTGCTAATGGAGGAATAGCGTATAGACATCCCGGCTCCACTGCAGGCCGTGCTGCAGGCGGCGTCGAAGCGGTGCATATCGAGAAGACCACCAGTGTCCCGCTGAGAAAGGGGATCATGTTCGGCTTTGAGTGGGAGGCAGAGGGGTTTCCCCCGAACATGCCGGTGATAATAACCTACCGGGTCAAGCACCCACCTGCACTGAAACCCGATGGGCAGGTGTCCACAGGATTCGACGAGCCCTTTTATGTCTTTCCCGAGGGGATCACCTTGAAGACCGCAGATTATTATATGCTCTCCGAGGACTGGGAACTGCTCCCCGGAGAGTGGACGATCTCGGTGCTCTATAAAGATACCGTGATTGTCGAAAAGACCTTCACGGTTGCTGAAGAGCACAGGGAGGACTCATCGCCGCTTTGAAAGGAGTGATATAAGTCGGGGCAGTGGATGCCGCTCTCCCATTGCACCGCTACTCCCTCTCCTCTTTCCGCACGTTTTGCCAGTGGTGCATACGTTCTGCACGCTCTTCCAAAGCCTTTCAGCCATTTCCTGAGCAAACAGTATATCATTTGACAGTGCCGGAAGCTGTATTTTTGGGTGAATATCACGATAATTATATAGTGGAACGCTAGACTACATAAATATCAAATAATTACAATAACTTAAAGAGGCTCCTGACCGAACATGAACGCGGCTACCGATCTCGCCCTCCCCATACTCCTTGTCGACGACGACCCCACAACGCTCTTCAGTGCTCAAAATATGCTCCAGCTCGAGGGATGTACGACAGTCATGACCATGGAGGACAGCAGGCAGCTCATCCCGTTGCTCAGGGAGAGGGAAATCGCGGCGGTCCTCCTCGACCTCCAGATGCCCTTCATCTCGGGAAATGAACTGTTGCCCGAGATCAATCACACCTTTCCCCATATCCCTGTCATCATTATGACTGCGGTGAATGAGTTGGAAGTAGCGGTCACCTGTATGAGAGAGGGGGCCTTTGACTACCTGGTGAAGCCGGTGAAGAGGGAGCGGCTCATTGCAACGGTAAGGAAGGCGCTCGAGCTTTATCTCCTGCGCGCTGAGGTCTCCTCATTAAAGCAGCATCTCCTTTCCGACCGGCTTGAGCATGAATCCGCGTTCTCCGCGATCGTTACCAGGAATAAAAAGATGTTTTCGACCTTCAAGTATATCGAGGTCGTTGCGCCCTCGCGGCTGCCGGTCCTGATCAGCGGCGAGACAGGTGTCGGCAAGGAGCTTATCGCCCGGTCGATCCATGCCCTCAGCGGGAGAAAAGGCGCGTTTGTTTCGGTGAACAGCGCTGGTCTTGACGATGCCATGTTCTCGGATACTCTCTTCGGCCATAAGAAAGGGGCCTTTACCGGAGCAGACCAGGTGAGGGACGGATTGATTACCCATGCAGCCGGCGGAACGCTTTTTCTCGACGAGATCGGGGACTTAAACGAAGCGTCGCAGGCCAAGCTTCTGAGATTGCTGCAGGAGAATGAATATTATCCCCTCGGCTCGGATACGCCGAAGAAGAGCGATGCGCGCATTGTCGTTGCCACCAACCAGGATCTACATAAACTCATAGCGCTCGGAAAGTTCCGCAAGGACCTCTTTTATCGCCTGCGGGCACACCAGATACATATTCCGCCCCTCAGGGAGCGGAAAGAGGATATCCCTCTCCTCGTCGACCACTTTCTCGCAGAAGCGGCAGTGGAGCTGCGCAAAAAGAAGCCCACACCCCCTCCTGAGCTTATTACGCTGCTGTCAGCTGCTGAGATACCGGGGAATATCCGTGAGCTCAGGGCGATGATCTTTGACGCCGTTGCCCGGCATAAAACCGGCATCCTGTCAATGGACAGCTTTAAGGAGATACTCCAGCACGAGCGGGCACATGAACAGACCGAGACCTCTGCATCATCGTCGCCGGGCTTGCTCTTCGACAACGCCGGGCGTTTCCCTACACTAAAAGAGGCTGAACATTTCTTGATTGCAGAAGCCTTGAAGCGGGCTGGTGGGAATCAGGGCATCGCTGCATCTCTCCTCGGCATCACCCGCCAGGCCCTCAATAAACGCCTGAACAGGAACAACCGGTAAAAATCCTCTGCTCAAAGGTGTGACATTTTTTGCACCTGAGACGCCCTTTGCGACTTGCTATGTCGTTGCAATCAAATAGGAATTAGGAGAGCCTTCCTTTTTTTGCATCCGGCGCTCACCCGGCGGTCGTGCCGCACTATCGTATCCTTTTGCTTTTCCATGTAAAAGCATTTTCCCCTCGAATGGCATCATTCCTGCAATAGACAGCATAGAAGAACAGCAGAAAACAGAAACTCAAGCTGAAAAAGGGAGGGAACCATGAGTGCTAAACATGGAGGAAAGAATATAAGGGCGATGTCGCAAGAGGCGATTGCCGCCTATTGCAGGGGAGAAAAGGAAAAGGCATTGCAGATATACCGTGAGATCGAGAAGCTCCTGCTTTCGGAGCTCGATACCCCGTTGCCTGAACATAAAAAGGATTTGAAAAAAATAAACGACCTCTTTACCTGTTTGTAGTGATTGCATTTTTTATGAGAAATGTAGATGCGTTGGTATCTCAATATGCCTTTGCTGCATGGAATAACATACAGCCGCACAGGTGACCCTTCAGCGAGATATCCGCACAACAAAGTCGTCACTCCCACGAAAATATGAATCAAGTGTTTTCAAAGGCTTATGTACTTCTCCTTCTACAAGCACGACGTCCTGATACCCGCTTTCTCGGGTATGACGAATGAATTAATAGTATGGACGGACGCTGTTTAAGCCGTAAAGTGACATCATCCGTAAAATGTACTGTAGGGAAAACAATACAATGCGGTTTTCCTTGTAATCCTTTTATAACGATGCATACCCGATAGATCAATTACTTATTCCAGCTACTCCTCTTTTTGGCATGCACCTTGCTTTTCCTGATGCCGTTTAACCAGGATCTTACGTTTTCAGGAGGGCAAGGATCATGAAGAAATATTTCCCTTTATTCGTTATTTGTGCGGCAGTGGTCGGACTCTACCTCGGGTTTACCGATCCCCGGAAGATCGAGGTGACCGGTATTGATGTAAATGCCGTGGCGGCAAAAAAGCATGCGCAGACGTATAACGGCACAGGGGATTCGACGTACGGTGCGGCCTCTTCACAGGGCGATGCGGCAGCGCCTCAACATCTCAGCAGGGAGGAGTTCCAGGCGTATATAGAGAAGAAAATGCCGGGCGGCAAGGATGATATCGAGGCAAAGCTCGCCCTCAGCGAGACGCTCTACAGCAATGATTATGCGCCGAACGCGCGGGAAGTCTTCAACTCCATCAGCGACGAAGAGATGTGCCGGTATCTCGAGCGAAAAACACCCGGTGCCTCCTGCGAGGGCGATATCCGTGTTGCGCTCAGCAAGGCGCTCTACCAGGAAGGGCGGCTGAAGCTCGCAAAGGATATCCTCACGAAGATGGTAACAGAGGCTGTGGCGCAGATGCATACCATCGAGCTCGGCGCCTTTCAGACCCTGAGGATGGTGTACCGTAATTTCGGCGACCTTGCGAAATACGATGCGCTCATTGAATCGATCCCCGAATCACATCCGCTCAAGGCAGAGCTCCTGATCGATGCGGCGCGCTATTACAGTGAGGAGGGGAACCTGGAGAAAATGAACCGCATCCTTTCGGTTGCGGCGCACACCTATCCCGACAATGCGACGCTGAACGGTGTTATCGATGCCATGACGGCGGTGGAGAAGGCGCAATAACAGAAGAACTCGGGAGTCAGGAGTCAGGAGTTATAAGAAAACTCTGCTATTTAAAACTTGCTTAGAACTCATTTCAAAACCTCTGAAAGGAATAAAGGATCCATGCTAGAGTGAGGAATGGCATGGAAACATTTAACTGAGAAGCAATGGGAAAAGGTAAGGGAGCATTTACCTGAATATAAACGGAG
>JBFMCP010000069.1:0-5406 GCA_040754455.1 Nitrospirota bacterium | reverse complement strand
TCCTGCTCCAATGACCATGTCCCTGGTCCCCAGGTCATAAGCATACCCGAAGGATGCCGCCATGAACAGAATTATCACAAGGACAGAACTTAACAGATACTTCTTCATACATTCTCCTCTCTCTACTCAGACCTGCACATGCATTTTCATGCATTCATGTCATTGACGTGCAGGCCCTTAATTTATTTGCAAAGCATCCCCCGGATAGCAAGGGGCATGCCAGAGAGGAGCACTTTTTGGTTAAGTAGCTGATATCCCGGCAGAATCGCTTTCCAGCTCTTCGCCCTGCCGCTGGTACTGTACGGATTACCCTTCACGTAAGTACCTTTAGAGAAATGACTCTTCCTTGTCGCCGCCAAAAACAACCAGTTGAACTGTACGGCAATGCATACAGCCTGCCGGTCACGTGCTGATAGTATACTGAATGCTTTTTGCTGCCGCCCTCCTCTTTGTTATTGCTTCTTTTATGAAAAAGGAAAGGCGGGCGAGAATAACCGCAGCAATGAGCACCATGAGAAAAGAAAGGGGCACATCGACGAGGCGAGTTCCTGTCACCTCAAAAAACAGGTAACTATGAAGAAGATATATTTCAAAGATATACTTCGAAAAAAACGAGAGCAGTGCACTATGTAGACGCAGGTGCTCGACCAGCAGCATACCGGAGCAGAAGAGAGCGAAAAGAAGGATGAAGTTGAACAACTTGATTTTAAAAAGGCTATTCGCTATGAAGAGCAGGAGGAAGAGCAGGATCGACGCGCCTGCTGCCCCGGAGGCGGACATCCTGAGGTCGGCCCTCGCAGCAACAAACCCATAGAGAAAGCCGCCGGTCGTGAGCCAGAGCATGTGCCCGTAGACCACCGTATGGTGCAGCCACCACAAAAGGCCGATGGCAGAAACAAAGAAAAGAGAGATGACCGTTCTGTTTTTGAGCACTCTGTTCATCAAAGGATAGATGCCGTAGAACAACAATAGTAACGTAAAGAACCACATGCCGGCGCCGAAGGGGCTCTCGTTGGGGATGCGAAACCAGTTCAGGAAACCGTTGAGCCCCGCTGCATTCACCGCCGTATGCCAGCTGAGGATACCTTTTCTCCCCTGGAGAATGAACAGGCAGAGCAGAAAGAGATTGATCACCAGCAGATCGATGCCGAGCCGGTAGACCTTGCGGCTCCAATATACCTTCAGATCAAAGCGCCCCCGGTATTTACGTGCCGTAAAATAGGCCGAGGAGTAGGCAAAGACGAGGAGTCCGAATGTCGCCGGGACCCAGAGCAGCGGCAGGTCTCCGAGGAAATGGCCGGCAACCACCGCGAGAATCGAGAGGGCCTTGAGTGCATTGAAGTTGCTCGAAATGCGATCCTGCCTATCCATGTCTCGCAAATCCGGTCTTTTTCAGAGTGCGTGGCGCGCCTGCCTTGTCGAATTCATCCTTCAGGAAGTGCAGCGACAGCACGCCGATCGCCCCGATCCACAGCCAGTTGTAGCGGTAGAGGTTATGGCCGAAATTGCCGTTGAAGAGCAGAAGAATAATCGCCTGGACCGATGCCGTGGAGACAAGTTGCAGCAGCCGTGCTTTGTCTGCTTTCGCCGGGAGGACGGGGGGGCTGTGGGGCGATGCGCTCCCCAGGAGCTCGTGTGCCTTCTCTGCGACCTTTCGGTGCGTTTTGACGATCAAAACAACGAGTATGAAAAAGGCAAGGAAGCCGGCTCCGCCCGTTTCACCCAACAGTTCGCCGTAGAGATTATGCGCGCTCATGCCTATGGGCCGGTCGTCCCATCCGTACTTGAAATTGCCGGGGCCGATCCCCAGCAGAGGGTTGTTCGAGAACATTTTTATCCCCTGCTTCAATCCTGCCAACCGTCCCTGCGCCGAGACCTCGGCGTCTTTTGAGGCCGCGCCTTTTACAAAGGCAGACTTGAAGCGCGACTGATATTCAAGGGGCATGAAGTTCCAGACGAACGCAAGCAGCACCAGTAGCAGGGTAACGCCCGTTATTTTCCTCGAGGTCCCGAAGAGGACGAGCATGAAGAAGAGCAGTGTCGTCACCATCCCGCTCCTCGATCCGGTAAAGACAATGCTCACTCCTGCTACGATCCCGTAGGTCCAGAGCATCTTTCTGACCAAAGGATTCCGAACCTTGTACTTGAGCATCGCCCAGAGGAACGGCAAAGAGTAGGCGATGGAGGCAGCGAAGGCATTAGGGTCGCCGTAGCTCGTATCGATGCCACCCAGCCTCTTTATTCCCATCCTCCAGGTGTAACGGTCGTGGAGGAAAAACTCCCATGCCGATTTGCCGACATAGAGGAACATGACCGCAAGATAGGCAATGATGAACAGTTTCAGCTGCCGTTCATCCCGTATCGTCAGAAGGATAACGAAATAGAAGACCACCAGCTTGAAGTAATCGAACGTGGCCTTGTAGGCATCCGTCCAGCTGAAAGAGAGCACTGATGAAACCACCAGCACGATGAGGAAGAAGATGATGGAGTTGTTGATGGGGTGGGCGATATACCGCCGCCGCCTCCACAAAAACAGGATGACCAGGAGGCACAACATGTAGATACGTTCGATGCGGAATTCACCCAGCACAGGCCAGTACTCAAAAGGCCTGAACACGAAAAGAAAGAGATAGCCGATCACCAACCAGAGCATAGCGTTATATCTCCTTTATGATATGATCTATTTTTTTACTGACAGTGAGATAATGATACCGGTCGATGGCAGTACGGTCCGGCGAGGGACGCAGCGAAGCGGTCACGATGCTCCCGAGCACCTCGTAGAGCTCATCCTCCTTCTCAAGGGCGCAGACCAGATTGCCGCTCTCCCTGAGCACACGCGCGCTTGCCCCCCGCTCCGGCGTTATGCCGATCACCGGCCGATAGCTGCCGATGTAATCGATGAGCTTCGAGGGGAGAAACACACTCTCGCCTGCGCCGTGCAGCGGCGCATCGATGAGGACCAGATAGTCTGCGGATCTCATGACCGAGAGGGAGTCGAAGTACGGAATCGTGTCGCTGATCCGCACACAAGAGGAGAGTCCTTTCCTCTCGACAAAGGTCTTATGCTCGCTCTCCATGGCGCCGTAGAAGCAGACCTCCAGGCGCTCTGCCAGGTCAGTTCTTCGGTGCAGCTGTTCGAGGGCCTTGAGGAGCGGCAGCGGCGTCCGCGGTCCGTAAAAGTGGCCGGTATGGACGAGCCGCACCTTCCTGTTCCGTTCTCCCGTGCGCATGGCACCTGAGGCCTCATACCACTCCGGAACAAAACTGTGCGTAAGGACGCCGCATTTTGCGGCAGTGCCGGGGGGATATTTTTTCATGACCAGGTCGAGCATTTCCGGTGAGGTAAAGAGCACCCTGTCGGCTTTTGTAATGACCTCCTCCTCACAATGCGCATTGTAGGAATAAATCCTTTTCGACCGGTACCGCGCATAAGGGTTATCAATCCATGGATCACTGAAATAGGCGACCCATGGTTTGCCGGTCCTTTCCTTGAGCGCACGACCGACGAGGTGGTTTGCATGGGGCTGCGAGCAGCTGAGGATAAGGTCATAGGGGCCCAGATCAATGGTCCGGAGATAGCGCAGCACCGGGAAGACCCACTCTTTCTTGCGCGGCTCGAAGAGGCGGTACAGCAACCGGTAGCTGATGTCGAACCGCTTCAGCAGCTTCAGCGCCGCATGCAGCTCCCATGTCGGTACAGGATGGTTGATCACGCCTTCCGGAATAAAATGGTTCAGGGTGTGGTCGATCACACCGCCGTTCGCAGGATCGTAGGATGCGGGGTCTACGGTGAGCACCGACACCTGATGTCCGTAAGCCCTGAGCCCCATGAGCAATTTCAGGTAGCACATGGTGGCGGGGAGGAGAAAGGGCGGATAACAGAACAATATTGCAAGGATGTTCATGGTGTTCCTAACCCGGTTGCATCAGTCGTATCAATTGAACGGTGCAAGAAATTCTTTGATGGCCCCCACAATCCTCGCCGCGGCCTTTCCATCGCCGAAGGGGTTGATTCCCTTCGCCATCATGGCGTACTCATGCTCCGACTTGAGCAATTTTGTCACCTCGGCGACAATCATCTCCTTCCGTGTTCCGACCAGGCGTGCAACGCCGGCATTCACCCCTTCGGGACGTTCGGTATTCTCCCGCATGATCAGCACCGGTTTTTTGAAGCTCGGCGCCTCTTCCTGAACACCTCCCGAGTCGGTAAGGATCAGATAGGCGCAGCGGATGAGATTGATGAACGTGATGTAATCAAGCGGCTCCACGAGCAGTATGCGCGGGTGCTGTCCCATGGCCATGCACACGGTGCTGCGCACATTGGGGTTCGGGTGCACCGGGTAGATGATCCCGACATCGGCATTGCGGTCGACCAGCTCTCTCATTGCGGCACACATCTCTTTGAACGGCTGCCCGAAGTTCTCGCGCCGATGGGCGGTCACCAGGATCACCTTGGGGACGGATCTCAGGAAGGTGCTTATCCGGGGAAACTCCTCTCCGGCGTAAAAGGACGTGGCGGGAATGCCCATCAAAGCATCGACGATAGTGTTTCCGGTAACAACGATCCTCTCCTCGGGAACACCCTCGAGCACTAAGTTCTTCCGCGCCCACTCGGTCGGCGCAAAGTGAAGATCGGCAAGCACCGTTGCGAGCCGTCTGTTCATTTCCTCCGGAAAAGGCGAATATTTATCAGCGGTCCGCAGCCCTGCCTCGACATGGCCCACAGGTATCCTGTTATAGTAGGCCGCGAGGGAGGCGGCGAAGACCGTTGTGGTATCACCCTGCACAAGAACCATATCGGGCCGCTCTTTTTTCAGTACTTCATCGACGCCGTGGAGACCTTTGCCCGTGACCTCCGTCAGTTGCTGGTTTTCGGTCATGATGTTCAGGTCATAATCAGGAGATATCCTGAAAAGGCTGAGCACCTGGTCGAGCATATTCCGGTGTTGCGCCGTTGCGAGAACGACGGTAGTGAACGTGCTGTCCTCATTAAGGGCGCTGATGACGGGCGCGAGCTTGATGGCTTCGGGCCGTGTACCGAGGACGACCATGATTTTCTTTTGTGTGCCCATTTATCGTGATGCTGCTCCTTCCAGTCGTTGATTGAGGTGTATAAGGTTCCTTACGCAGGTCCGCAGCATGAACTCTCCATAGACCGAACGGGGAATGAGCTTCTTTCTGAATGCCCTTCTCAGGAAATGCGCCTGTGTGCCGGCCTCTCCGGAAGCATCCATCCTCGATGCAAGTTGCTCGTAGGCGATGCTCTCGGCGATCCTCACCGGAGACCGGGCGAGCTCTTTGCTTCTGGCGAGGAGGGTAGTGATGATGTCCCGGTAATAGGTGGCCGACAGTTGCTCGATCTGCTCCATGGCAACACCGCTGTCGTACAGTGACGACGCATACACG
>JBFMCP010000068.1:0-5606 GCA_040754455.1 Nitrospirota bacterium | reverse complement strand
AGGTCTTGGAGAAAAATCCCACTGATTTCGTGCTGTAGTTCGGGGACGCCGGGTCGTCGCTCGAATGGCACATCACACAGCCGCCCCCCGCAGGAGAACCCAATATCTTCCCCGATGCCTTCGTCGCTACATTGTGGCTCAGCGTAAATGTGCCGACTGAGATAGTAAGCACCGGCTCGTTCACGCCCAGCAGCCTGAGCTGATTGACCATATCCGAAATCTCGGTCCTTGTGTTTATGATCAGCGCCGTACTGCCATTCTGCGGCGCGTTCAGGGTCCAGTCATAGAGGCCGTCACCGTTGGCATCGCCGTAATACGCCCTCAACCCCTCGGCAGCTCTCCTGACCAGCCGCAGGGGGAGAGCGGCATAAGAGCCATCTGGCAATCTATCACTCCAGGACGCTGCAGCAAGCGTCGAGACCGGAGCAATCTGCAAAGGACTTCCGGCAGACACTCCCTCCCGCCACACGTAAAGCGGTTGGTAGTTCACCCCGGCAGGACTCTCTTTCATCTGTTTCCGCTCGAACGTCCGGTACGGGCCAGCCGTAAGGTCGGCAAGTATCTCCTTGTACGGCCCGTTAATTACAGGGATATGGCACGTCCTGCAATCGATCAGATCGAAGTGAAAGGCAGGGAAGCTGCTGTGTGCAATTGCCGGATTAGGTGCAGATCCAGTATTCGGGTGCGTGCGGGTGATATGGCAGCTTGCGCAGGTAGCCGTATTGTCAAATTGATCCAGAAGCATGGCGCCCGGATTGCTATTTCCTTTGGCGAATTGATGATCGATCCTTGCTACGGCGCGGGCAGGCTGAATCACGTTGCCGGAAGCGTCGGTGATCGCCGGGAACATCGTCGGTGCGATGCTGTCGATGGTATTCACTGCATTAAAGTGATTGGCATGACAGGTAATGCAGTCGTTATCAGGGTTCCTCGAACTGCCGAGGAGATAGTGGCAGGCCGAGCAGGTCATGTTCCCTTTATCCCGATCCATATGAATATCGGGATTAAGGGGGTCATTGATCGACCCTGCACGCTTAGA
Source organism: Nitrospirota bacterium (assembly GCA_040754455.1). Taxonomy (GTDB): domain Bacteria; phylum Nitrospirota; class Thermodesulfovibrionia; order Thermodesulfovibrionales; family Dissulfurispiraceae; genus JBFMCP01. The sequence goes on along the minus strand of JBFMCP010000068.1, from coordinate 4,567 downwards.
GGTCTCGGACTTCCCTTTGGTGACCTTCCATGCGGTATCGTTTTTTCCGTCACGTCCGGCCACTCCCGCGATCTCGTCACTGTCCTCGGCGGTGCCAGCGGGCACTAGTTTCTGAAACAAGGTATCGCCGAGCAGCAGACCTGCAGGGCCAACATCAGTCAGGCTCTTATCGGCAAAGTGGCAGAGCGCGCAGTTCTCCTTGTCCGGGACAGCGTTGATGACAGCGTTGAATGGTATCTCGTTCGCGTTGGCAGCTCGGGCCGTATTCCACGACCATCCGCTTTGGCCTATATCGGGGTTGATGCCGTTGCCTCCCGCTGCAGCGATATTCAGAAAGCCGCCGTTGCCGCCGACGCCAACAAGGCCTAGCGAAGCAGCTAAGGCTGGCGATCTGCCCTCCGAGAGAGCGAAGTTCCGCTCGAGCATACTGTAACGGAAACCGCCGATAGTCGTCTTTGCGTGGCAGATGAGACAATCGACCTCAGCGACGCCGCCGCTCTGCCATTCCGCCGCTCTGCTGGTTATAGTACCAGAAGCAGGATCGTAGCTGTAGTAATCGCCATAGCTGGGCAAAGGATTAGGTCCGCTCTGAAAGAGCCCAGCAGTGCCATCATACCGGTAGCCCTCCCTGTCGTACTCGAGAGGGCCGCCGCCGGGATGACACCAGGCGCAGCTCGACGAAGTGAAATCATATGAAGACATGTCGAACGAGCCGGGAACGCCCTCATGGAGTGCGGCGAGCCTGCGGCCTGTGGCCGGATCGTAGCCTCCGTATACGCCGGGAGAGCCGGTGAAGCCGGGCTGCCCGTAGTAGCTCCGCTGCAACGTTCCCCACGGCACATCTCTGCCCTGTTGAAAATGAAAGCCTGCCGAGATGCCCTGCAAAGGATATGGGACGCTGTACGAAGCTGTACCGGCGCCATCGTCCTTTACAGCATAGCCGATGCCGCTTTCATAGGTATTGCCGCTGCTCAGGCCGAAGCTCTTCGCAATATCGATGTGGCAATTCGTGCCATTGACACTGCTAAGGCCGCAGGTCTGCTTGGGACTGTAGGGAGTGGCGCTCCCGGGCCTCACCGGCATGCCAGCTGCGTCTCTGAAAACCGCCGCATGAGGGCCGGTGCCATCCAGTCCGCCAGCAGGATAGGCAAAGACATCGGAGTGCACAATATTTATCAGGCCGAAGAACATGAAAACTATCACTGTATTAAAAAAGTTGTTTTTATTCATTTCATCCTCCCCTTACCGGTGTTTCGGCATAACATGCCCCCACGTCCTGTTTCCTTTATAACTATTCGCAGGAATCGGCCATGTCTGTGATCTCGTTGCATCAGTAAAATGACACCTCCCCGCAGGATAAACGCCACCAGGACTATAACAACCTGACGTTGCCTGCACATTCGAAGGATGATGGCCATTATCCGACGGCCATATGTCACTGTTATGGCACTTCATGCAAGGGCCGCTGGTTTTGTCGAAATACGCAGCAGCAGTGTAGTTGGTGTCAGGCGGTTCTCCGGGAGTCGCATTGACCTGGACGGTGAAGATAGAGTTCAGCTGGGCGGTAGTGGCGTTTTTGGCCTTATGACAACTGATGCATATTACCGTTGACCTACCGGCATGCACCCCTCCGATCATCATATCTGTATGACACTTGGCACAGACGTTATTGTGAGAGGCGTTATGGATGCCATAATTTTTCGCCGTCTTGTACGCATCGTAATGGCAGCTCGTGCAATACACCGTTGTTCCGGCTTTGCCGTTGGTGATCGCGGTTATCACCATCTGGTCGGTGCTGCTATGGCAAGCCGAGCAGCTGTACCCGCGGTTGGCGTGTTCCTTCACAACTCCGGTCGTCATGCCGGTGTGGCAGCCGGTTGCCGAGCAGGTGGTGAAGTCCGCCGAGTTCGCGGTAAAAGTGACCTTGTCGTGCTGCGCATCGTGCGGGTTCGACCCCGAAGGCAGGTTCGTGTGGCACGCGACGCAATACACCGGCTGTCCTGCGGAACCGGAACCCAGCATTATCGCATTCAGGATGACAGGATCGGAGTTGACGTGGCAGACAGAGCATCCGAAGCCTTCGTTACGGTGCTCCTGCACGATGCTCGACATCATGCCGGTGTGGCAGCCCGTTGCCGAGCAGGTCGCGATATCCGCCGAATTGTCTGTAAACAAGGTTTTGTCATGCTGAGTTTCATGCGAGAACGGCGTGTGGCAGTCGTTGCAGTACACCGTCTGCCCTGCAGCGCCTTCGTCGCCCCTGTCTATGGCTGCTATGACGTTCTGATCAGTGCTGCTGTGGCAGTTCGAGCACCCAAGACCCTGGCTCGCATGCGCCGTAGCGAAACCTGTCGCAAAATCGGTGTGGCAGTACTGGCAAGCCGCTGTATCAGTGGCATTCGGTGTAAAGGTAGTCTTGTCGTGGTCTGCATCGTGGGAAGTAAAAGCAGTGTGGCACGTTGCACAATAGACGGGCTGCCCGTTTACTCCCGATCCCGAAGCTATCGTACTCTGGACCGCAGGATCGGTACTACTGTGGCAGGTCGCGCACGAAAGACTCAGTCGCGCGTGCTCGATCGCAACGCTTGTGGCCATACCAGTGTGGCACGATTGGCAGACAGTGGTATCCGAGGAATTCAGCGTAAAGAAAACCATATTGTGCTCGTGTTTGTTATTGGCAAGGTGGCAATCGGAGCAGTAGAGCGGCGCTCCACTGGTACCGCTACCTTTTGCTATGGTATTCACGATATTAGGATCAATGCTGCTGTGGCACGTAGCGCAACTCAAGCCTTGGGCGGTGTGCTCTTGGATAAGGTTGGGAGCTACACCGGTAGAGTAGCCGATGTGACAGATATTGCAGTCTGCAGCATCAGTAGTATTCGAGGTAAAGAACACCCTGTCGTGCTGCGTCTCGTGAGAAGGCACTCCGACAGCAGTATGACAATCGGCGCAGTAGACCGTCTGGCCTGCCCTGCCATTGGAGATCGCGTTCTGGATATTCATATCAGTGCTGCTGTGGCACGTTGCACAGGTGAAGCCCTCGGCCACATGCGCCGCCACAAAGCCCGTCGCAAAGCTGTTATGACAGGAGCTGCATACAGTTGAGTTTATTGTATTGTGCTGCGTCTCGTGAGAAGGCACTCCGACAGCAGTATGACAATCGGCGCAGTAGACCGTCTGGCCTGCCCTGCCGTTGGCAATTGCTGTCTGCACGTCAAGACTCGTGCTGCTATGGCACGTAGTGCAGCCAAAACCGTAGACAGCATGCCCAGAAACGATATTCGTGCCCATATCGGCATGGCAGGTGCTGCATGCGGTCGCATTGATCATATCGTGCTGTGCATCGTGCGGAGATGATCCTGAAGGCAGATCCGTATGACAATCAGCGCAGTAGACCGGCTGACCGGCAAGCCCTTTACCTTTCGCTATGGCGGTCTGAATTGCGGGATTTGTATTATCATGACAGATTGCGCAGCCAAAGCCGTAATTCGCATGCTCTGTTACAACGCCTATTGCCATCCCTGTATGGCAGGTCTGGCAGAGGGCTGTATCGGCGGTATTGGCTGTGAAGAATGCCTTATCGTGTGCCAATTCGTGAGATCCGCCGGATGTAGCATGACAGTCAGCGCAATACACCGGCTGTCCTGTACTGCCTTTGCCTTTTTCAATGGCAGCCTGGACTACAGGGTTGGTGCTGCTGTGGCAGGTCGAGCAGCTGAAGCCATGATTGGAATGTTCCGCAGCAAGACTTATGGCCATGCCGGTGTGGCATGATTGACATGTCAAGGTATCTGCGGGATTTGAAGTAAAGAATGTTTTATCGTGTGCTGCATTATGTGATGTTGCAGGATGACAAGCGGTGCAGTTCCGAGTAATCCCATGCTTGTTGTGGCATGATGAGCACTTCGTATATGTCCTCGCAGTGTACAGAGCATGGTGTTCGCTCGTCAGATCGGCATCGGATCCGCCGGTATGGCAGCTCCTGCAGTCGGCGGTAGTCAATGCATACGCAGTACCATGCAGTTTTACTGTGCTGTCGATTGCTGAAAGCAACAAGGCAGCGAGCACTGCGCAGAACGTCACGACCAACACTCGTGCGTATCTCTCCTGGGTCATGAGATCCTCCACTGGTTAGTGTTGAAGTTGGAAATTCCTACGCTTGAGAACAAGCAATCTGCTCCCCCCTGTATAGTCAATTTATTGCGAAAGTATTTGTGTTCTAAAAGAAAGGTACTTACCTTTATGTTTTACAATTTTTCAGAGTTATTTACAAGAAAAAAATGGGGCAATAAAAATTCAAAATACAAAAATAAGGGCGTCCTTGATGTTGCCCTTTCATTTCCGTATCGTGCATTACGGCGTTGCCCGGGACAGGCACCCCGGAAAAAAAACGAAGGGGTGAGGAAACTCTCCACCCCTTCGTCCGACTTGATGTCTACTCCCTACTGATTGGAGTTGAAGTTGATGCCCGTTGCGTTGGGCCCTACCGTCACGCTCCGTGTGGCCGGCGTGAACGTATAGCCGCTCTTCACCGGTACCACATCATATGTACCAGGCACCACGTTGC
>JBFMCP010000067.1:0-6035 GCA_040754455.1 Nitrospirota bacterium | reverse complement strand
TCGAGCGGCGGCAGGGGCTGAAGATCGCCTGCATCGAGGAGATCGCCTATTCTCTCGGGTATATCGATAGGGAGCAGCTGGTGCGCCTCGCCGAGCCGCTCAAAAAGAACGGCTACGGACAATACCTATTGAAAATAATCTCGTGATAGGCAACAAGGCGAGAGGCGATAAATGATAGACTGAAGGCGGTAGATTAGGAGGCAGAAGTTAAATGCCCTTTGATTTCAAAAAACTCGCTATTCCGGAAGTAGTCCTCGTCATGCCTCGTGTTTTCAAGGACGAACGGGGCTTCTTCATGGAGGTCTATAAGCATTCCGATTTCTTCAAGGCCGGTATCACCGGGCACTTCGTGCAGGACAACCATTCGAAGTCAGAGAGGAATGTCCTGCGGGGGCTCCATTACCAGAAAAACCCTAAGGCCCAGGGTAAGCTTGTACGGTGCCTCAAAGGGAGGATATTCGATGTTGCGGTGGATATACGAAAGGGCTCACCAACGTACGGGAAATGGGTTAGTGCAGAATTGTCGGAAGAGAATCATCACATGCTCTACATCCCTCCTGCCTTCGCCCACGGATTCGTGGTCCTGAGCGATACCGCAGAAATAATCTACAAGTGTACCAGAGAATACGCCCCCCAAGAGGACCGGGGCATCCTCTGGAACGACCCCGCTCTCAACATCTCCTGGCCTGTCAAAGATCCTCTCCTCTCGGAAAAAGACCGGCGACTTCCTTTTCTGAGCGCCGCTGACAACAACTTCGAATATCCGGCGGAACAGCGATGAGAATCCTTATCACCGGAGCACAGGGCCAGCTCGCCGGGGAGTTCCGTCATCAGCTCGAAAAGAGCAGCGTGCATCAGCTCACAGCCCTCACGAGGGCGCAGCTGAATATCACCGATGCCCCGATGGTTGCCGATGCCCTCTCCCGCTTCAGACCGGAGGTGGTGATCAACTGCGCGGCATACAATCACGTCGACAACGCTGAAAAGGATTTCGATACTGCGTTAAGGGTGAATGCAGTGGGGGTAAGAAATCTCGCCGCAGCATGCCGCAAGAACAACGCCCTGATGGTCCACTACAGCACTGATTATGTCTTCGACGGTACCAAGGAAGAATTCTATACCGAGGAGGACCAGCCGCATCCGATCAGCAAATACGGAGAGAGCAAGCTCGCCGGAGAGCGGGTGCTCGCCGATGAAATGGACAACTTCCTCCTCTTCAGGGTCAGCTGGGTCTTCGGGCCGGGGACACAGAATTTCCTCTATAAGCTGTCGGAATGGGCGAAAAAGAACGCGGCCTTGAAGGTCGTGTGCGACCAGATCTCCGTGCCGACGTACACGGCGGATATCGTCAATGGTACCATGGCCGCTCTCGAAAAAGGGCTGCGGGGGATATACCACCTGACCAACAGCGGCTATGCCTCGCGCTATGAGGTCGCCCGCTACTACTTCGAAAAGCTCGGACTCTCCACAATGCTCCTGCCGGTAGATTCCGATTATTTCCCCTCGCCTGCAAAACGGCCGTATTTTTCGGCCATGTCCAATGCCAAACTTTCAGCGCTCCTTGAATACACTATCCCGGACTGGCAGGATGCCGTTGATCGGTTTATTAGAGCAACTCGTGAGAAATGAATCTTGCCCCCCCAGGCTATCCCTTCAGGTGACAGGTCGTGCAAAAGCGGCTCTGGCGATCAGACTTCCACAAAAACTTTTCACCCTCACACTGAGTATTGTGCACATCGTGGCAGGTAGGACATTCCACTCGCCCATTCCAGAGGAGGTCAACTACTGTTTTAGAACTACTTACCGGGGTATTAACATCCGCTAGTTCATTATCGGTAGCCTGCACGCCGGTATAATCAAACCCTATGGGATGGTGATTCCTCAGATCACCGCTCACACCGATTCCGAATCTGCCGTTTCCCGAGGAGATAATCGTTACATTGCTTGGAGGACTTGAGAAAACTCTTCTATATCTTCCATAGGCGCTGATAGCGACACTTCCATCGTGGCAGCTCAGACAGAGTCGAGATACAGAGCCAGGTTGATTGCGGCTCTCGATATCTGCAGCATTAAATCGGTGTGATACGCCGAAGGTAGAGGTAGTATCAAACGGCTGTCCGCTGTCCTGATCGCCACCGCTGGAGTACATCAGATACACGGTATAAGGTGATAGTTCATGGTTCCACAATGGGAGGTACGGGAATCCGCCACTTGCCTCATCCTCATCAATCTTTACTGTGTTATGAGGTGCGTGACAGTAGACGCAGACCCGGTCAAGTTCAGGGTCTGCAATGACCCCAGCACCCCAGAAACTTTTGTTTCGCCCTGCTGAGCTGAGATCGTGTGCAGTCCCCCTGATGCCCGAACCCGGTGCATGTCCGGCAAGTGCGAGGGGAGCTGCAAGACAAAGATACAATCCAAAACACAAAATACTACCGAGACAGGTCTTCATAACTCGTCCTCCTTATCGCATGCCAAGTTCCTCCTTATGAAATCAGCCGTAGCAAAACCGCTCCCTGCCCACATTTGGCCAGACTGCAGGCATCGGGCAACTCATTTAAATTTCGAGGCTGAACCGAGAACAGAATATTTCAACTCATCCCAGATATTCTCGACCTCCACCCTCATATGCTCCCATCGCCCCTCTTCTGCACCGGCTATTTCCCGGCTTTTTGCGCGTAGTGCTTCGCTGCACGCACAAAGCTGATCGAGATACATCATACAGTCTTCCCGCTCCTTCGGCCGGGTTTCAATATCCTCAATTTTATTTTTAAGTCTCTCTATTTCCCGGTCGAGATAGTTAATCCTTGCTGCTATCTCGTCGAGGAAGCTCTCTCTGGGCTCCATGACGCATCCTCCTCATCATCATCAAGCAAGCGTCCTCCGCATAGCAGACCTAACGCACCAAAGACAAACACAACAAAAGACCTTACCAAATGTCTTCCGCACGTCTATAGGCACGTCTGCGGGCAGCTCCGTCATTTCAATTGCAAGCAGAGGTAAGAATACACTCTGTCTGCAATACCCTTGGTTCGAAACGCCATTGTAATTGGGTGGGACTCACCGCTGAGATATGGTTAATAGTGTTTTGGCCCGTGCAGTGAAAAAATAGGGGGTACTGCCGTAGGTCCGTTCATTCCTCCCAATAGGGAGTCCTTCCGTAATAGCTGTAGATGCTGGATCCCCATTGCCGGTCTGCCATGTCCGGCCAGTTGTCCTTGTCGAACCCAGGGGCATTTTCGAGAGTGCTCTTATCGACATTGAGAATAAGGGAATCGCCATCGGCGGACAACTCGAGGACGTCCGGGGGAATTGCAAAAAACTTGTCTCCCATGCCCAGGAAACCGCCAAAGGACAGCACCGCGTAGGCAATACGGCCTTCGGAGAGATCGATCATCAAATCCTCGATGTCGCCCAGGTTCTCGCCTGCCGGATTCATTACGTCCATTCCGATAAACGTACTTCCTTTTATGAGCACTTTCGCACGCTCTTTTACCGCTCCTTCTTTTACCATGGTCTCCTCCTTATGATCGGTGAGCCCTACCCGGATGCTCATCTACAGCAGCATCGATGGCGAAAGGGGCTATCCTCTCCGCCATGAAGCTTATTATTGCGATCATGCAGAACAGCGGGAAATCCTATGTATGCAGAGTAGCGTTGTAAACGGAGATGAGAAGCAACAGACAAAGGGATAGCTATCCTGACGAATACCGTGACAACACGACACAGCCTTCTATTACACTTATAACAGAGTCGGAAGGCGTTGTCAACGACAGCATCTGAGAGAGAAGAGACGAAGGATATCAGAGGGGGAAGGTGATAACGACACGTGTCCCATTCTGTGAGATCAACCGGATATCTCCGCCGAGATCCTCTTTAACGATATCGGTAACGATCCGCAAACCGAGACGGGCGTCCCGCTCCGAATCAAACCCCTCGGGCAATCCGATACCGTTATCACGCACTTCGAGCAGTGCCGTCCGGTGCTCGTCCTCGCTCAGAGAGAGCCGCATGGTCCCGGAACCCCTGTTCTTAAACCCATGTTTGAGGCAGTTCGACACCAGCTCATTGATGACAATGGCAAAATCGGTGGCTTTCTTCTGATTTACGAGGAGCGCATTGCCTTCAGCGGAAAAAGAGAGGTTTTTCTCATCGCCGGCAAGCTGCACTCCCATCCCCATAATTCCCTCGGCAAGCTGCAGAATGTTTACCGATGGGTCATTCCCCTGCAAGAGCAATTGATGGACGAGCGCGATGCTCCGCATCCTCATGATGGTGCTGAGGAGAACGTCTTTTGCCTCCTGCGTGGTGCATGTGGAAAGTTGCAGATAGCAGAACCCCGCAAGCGCCTGGAGGTCGTTTTTGATGCGGTGGTGCGCCTCCCTGCACAGCGCCGACAGTCCCTGGTTGCTCTGCTGCAACCGTTCAATTTCACGCTCGTACTCCTCAGGTGACCGCGCCATCTTCTCCGTTCCTCATTTGATCCCCTCGTACCGTATATCCGGCGTTTCAGTAGTTTAGCACAGGAACGGGCAAGAGGGGGGGTAGTCCCATTATCTTCATGATGGTCGTTCAGTTGGGTAGTGAAAAGTACCCGCTTTTTGCTATAATGGAAAGGCTTTCACCTAGCGATACTATGCGTTATGCAATAGGCCATAAGAGTTCGCGAAGCGATCGAGTGCTGATAACGCTCCTTCTTACTATCGTTTTTCTGGTAACATATTCCGCCGATGTTTCTGCCCAGGAAGGCTGCACAACGAGCAATTGCCATCAGAAGCTCGAAAAGGCGAAAAATGTCCATCCCGTCCTGCAGCCCTGCGATACATGCCACAAGGCCGTGCTTACTCCTCACCCCCAGAAAGGCAAGGAAACATTCAAGCTTGTCCAGGATATGCCAAATCTCTGCGCAACGTGCCATAACGCCATCGGTACCAAGAAAATTGTCCATTCTCCGGTAAAAAACGGCATGTGCACCTCGTGTCATAATCCACATAGCTCCAATGAGCCTAAGCTGCTGACCATATCCCCACAAAAAATCTGCACCCAATGTCATACCGATAAGCAAAATTATGGTTATGTCCACGGCCCTGCCGCAACGGGCGACTGCACGACCTGCCACCACCCGCATGAGTCAGCCTATAAGGCACTAGTGCTCCAGGAGGGGGCTGAACTGTGCACCGTCTGCCATCTGGATATACAGGAACAGATGAAAAGGAAAAATGTCCACCCCGCTCTTTTCGGCGGCTGTGCTTCCTGCCACAATCCGCACGGATCATCCTTTCCGAAGTTCCTCCCGGCCCAGGGGGATAAAATGTGCTTTCAGTGTCACCCCAAGGTAGGTGAAAAGATAGAGAAATCAAAGGTCATTCACAAGCCCATTAAAACGGAGAAAGCATGCGCCTCATGCCATGCTCCCCACACCAGCGAAGGAGAAAAGCTTTTACTCACTGAAGGGATGGACTTATGCCTCACCTGCCATAAAGATATTCTGAAGAAAGAGTACAAGGTGCTGCATGGTCCTATCAAAGATGGAAAGTGCGCACCCTGCCATGATCCGCATGGTTCTCAATACGACCGGTTGCTCCTTGATACCTATTCAAGTGAACTTTATATTTCCTACTCCGATAATGAATATAAACTATGCTTCAAGTGCCACAACAGAGATTTGTTGCGCTACCCTGATACCTCGTTTGCCACCGGATTCAGGGATGGCGACAGAAATCTCCACTACCTCCATGTCAACCGGAAGGAAAAAGGGAGGAACTGCAAGTTGTGTCATAATCTGCATGGCGGAGAGTTGCCGAAGCTGCTGGCGGACAAGGTCCCTTTCGGGAAGTGGAATCTGCCTCTGAAGTTCATCAAGACCGAGACCGGGGGCAGTTGTACCCCCGGCTGCCACAAGACCTTCAGCTATGACCGGAAGACTCCCGGCAAAGCCCCTGAAGCTGCGCCGGCCAAAGAGAAGGCAAAGGAGAAAGGTAAACGATAATGAGGAACAGCAAAAAGGAAAAGCGGCGTCATGAGCGGACGTCGAC
>JBFMCP010000066.1:0-7922 GCA_040754455.1 Nitrospirota bacterium | reverse complement strand
CATTGAGGCTGAAAGCAGCTCAGGTTACCATGAAAGTTATGGTGCCGGTGGAGAGACTCGAACTCTCACATGGTTGCCCATAGCGGATTTTGAGTCCGCCGCGTCTGCCATTCCACCACACCGGCAATAGTATTTATTTTTAACGGTTTTTAGTTTTTGGGCTTTTGGGGTGCAGGCGCCAATGTATCTATAACACCTCGCCCCGGGACTGCGAACGTCGTTTTTTTAATATAGCATAGAGTCTCTTTGAAATGGGAATTTCCTTGTAGTTCCCGTTATTGGAGGGAGCTAATATTAAAAGGTGTGTAAAAATCCAGAATATCAGAATAAGGGCAAGATAGGCTGCGATTCTATTCCGGTCGAATCAACAATCGATCCAGTGCAGTCTTGATCCATCCGAATCCGATCCTCTCCTGTTCAAGCCGGATTGCAGGGTGTATCCGGTTGTCACGCAAATCCTCGAACAACGCGCTCTCCTCTTTACTGAGCCGGGCAAGGTCGCGGCGTAGAGGCTGGGGCTCCCTTACCCATTGCAGCTCATGCGCCATCAATGTCTCGCGGTCCATCAGGAAGGACTCGGCATGGGGGAGATATGCCCGAAGTTGATCGAGTATGGCAAAACCGTGCGTATCGATATCGCCCCAGTAGTAAATAGCGCACTGGTGAAGCCACGTGGCCTGAGCCAATATCTCAAACCCGTATCCGGCGCCAAAGATGACCATGCTGCCGCGTAATTTCGGAAAGGCGAGAAAGTTGACCTCATTTTCGGTGATAAACATCCGGCGGACTTTCAGATCGAGCCGGATGAACGTATCCTGATTGACGGTGATATCCTGATCAGTATCCATTGGCAGCAGGGCAAGTTCCGGATCAAGAATGCGGAAGCGGATGCGCAGCGGCTTATCCAGAAAACCATAGCGACGGCAAAACTTGTTCACACCGGTTGCCTCAGTGTCGAGAGCGTCGGGCGGCAGAGCGATATCCAGCAACTCCATTAACACGGCGCGGTGTGCCTCGATGAACTTGGTGTGGATACCCTGAAGTTCTATCTGCCGCAAATATATCCGTGGCCGGGGATGGGCCTGCATCCAGTCAACGATATCCAGGAGAAGCGGCCAGTCTTCAGCCAACTCGAGGGCCTTCAGGGGGCGTCTCTCGAGCCAGGGGAGTAGCACCGGCTGGCGTTCGCGAGTGAGCGCCACGAGTCTGTTGAATCGTCTGGCATCCCGCCCTTTGCCGATAAGGGACAACGCATCATCAATTGTGTCTATCCATATCTCATCTGGGATGGCGTTGCTCCCCATGATATGGCGCCGCAGCTCGCGCAGCACCACTCGGTAATGCGTCCCTTGCCGCAGATCGGCAATCCATGTACGTACGTGCTCGAACTGATCGGTAATATCAGTCGATGTGGGTTTCTTGAGCATCAATCGCCGCGGGAACAATGGCTCGCCGCTCACCAGTGAGGCCAGCAGCAGCCCTCTGTCCCACAACTTTTGCACTTGCGCGCGAAGATCGGCGGGTGTCGTCCATCTCATGCCGATATCTTCGCCTTTTCCGCGTGGTACTCTTCGATGGTGAGGTTACGGAGCCTGGAGGAGCGGCCTTCCTTATTGTGCACGAAACCCACACCCGCGACGAACGGTTCGATGATATGGATCTTCTGAAGCGGGGTGACGACCAGGAGTTGCAGATTCATCTGTTGAAAGAGTTTCAGTCCATACTGTGCTGACTCGTCCGAGCCGCGTCCGAAAGCTTCGTCTATGACGACAAATCGGAAGGACCTGGAGCGCACAGCACCCCATTCCAGGCCGAATTGATATGCCAGACTTGCTGCTAGAATAGTATATGCCAGCTTTTCCTTTTGCCCACCCGATTTGCCGCCGGAATCCGAGTAGTGCTCGTGCTCCGAACCGTCCTCGCGCCAGCGCTCTGAGGCTGCAAAGGTGAACCAGTTGCGCACATCAGTGACTTTTGCCGTCCATCGCCGGTCCATCTCTGCCTGCCCTTCACGTCCGCGGAAGCGCTCAATGATCCGCTTTACCTGCAGGAACTTGGCTTCCGAATACTGCTCATCATCGGAGCCGGTCAGGGTGCCTTCAGTGCATGCTCTCAAGTCGCCCTGGAAATCCCGGATATCGGCGTCCTGCGTAGCATGCGCTTCCAGCACGATATAGCGGCCGGGATTGTAGTCTATTTGGGTCAGCGATTCATTGATATGGATGATCCGCTCTTTGATGGTTTCGCGCTCCCGGTTCAGCTGCGATTGAAAGTTTGCTACTTCGCGGATGGTATTCTCATTGAGAAGTTCCTTAAAGCGCGCCTCGAAGCGGGGCAGGTCATCGGCATTCAGCTTGTCCAGCATTGAGCGGTATTCACCAGCAGCGTCAATACTGACATCTACCTCCTGCGTGTCCAATGGAAAGGCCGTGCAGTAAGCACGCATCGCGTCAATGATCTTGTCGCGCAGCCGATCGAGCTTCTTGCTTTCTGCATCGATCCTGGCCTGCAGCCAGTCGCGCATTTCGCGCTCCCGGTTGTCGCAAGACTCTATCGTAAGATGATGATCCCCGAGAGCTTCGCCTCTCATAGTGTCAAGGCGTTCAAACCAGGATGTATAGTCAGACTGTCCAGGAGTATCGAGCAATGCTAGAGTCTGATTGCGCAAATCTTCGGCAGTCTCGCGCCTGGCCTGGATCGCGCCCATTTCTCGTGCCTTATCTGCAAGCAATGCCTCCGTCTGGTCTAATTCATTTTGCAGTGTCGTTAAGCGTGCTGTCAGGTTCTGGAGGACGTCGGATGTCGATTCCAGTTTTTGTTTCTCGTCTGCCAGCTTTGCTACTTCTATAGCAAGCGACTGCCAATCAAGTTCACGGAAATCAGCGTGCTCGTCGAGCCTCGAGAGTGCCGTGAGGCGGTCTTTGAGCGTGTTCTGTTCGGTTTGGAACTTATTGATGAGGCTGCCCAACTCGCCCAGACGGGCCTCTAACTGCCGTGCTTTGACTTCAAGCGCGGCGATCTTTTCTGTGTTGGACCATCCAAGGATGAAGCGGCTGCGGTCGTCGAGCCGGTGGCGGTCGTCCTTTTCGTGTCTCTCGCCCTGCGCCTTGATCTGTCCGGCGCGTGTTATAGCGCGGGTCTCTCGGCGGAACTGCTCTTGCGTTGTACAGCAGACAACATCAAAGCGATGGGAAAGCTCCCGCTCAAGCCAGTCATAATGCGGGGAATCAGGCTTGAGCGTGAGTTTGCGCACCAGTGAATCAGGGTGCAGGACGGGCGAATCAGACATAGCGGACGACCTCACCGGTGGGCGCATTCGGAAATAGACCAACCGCCCCTTGAGATGGGTGCGGTCCACCCACCCGGCTACCTGCGCATAATACTTATCAGGCACTAACAGAGAAAGACCGAAGTTGCGCAGCAGCCGCTCTGCGGCGCCCTCCCATTCTCGCTCATCGTCGCGTACCTGAATCAGCTCGCCTGCAAATGGCATGTCGGATTCGGGCAGATTGAGCACGGCTGCAATGGCGGCACGCATCGCCACCTGTTCCCCCGGGATATTGCTGCGCCTGGATCTCAGACTCTTGATCTCTGCCGTGAGCGTCTCATGTTCCTGCCGCCATTGCGCAAATGACACTCCGGCCTCATTCAGCTCGTTCTGAAGCAATATCTCACGCTCAGTGGCCTTTTCTGCCAAATCGGCAAATATCTTTCGCTGGGTCAGAAAGGCTTCTTCATTGTCAGCGGCGTCGAGGCCTAATGCTGTCGCCAGTTCAGCATAACGCTCTGCCTTGCGGCGACGCCTTGCCAACTCATCTTCCTTCTGCCGAATCTCTATGGCAAGCCGCTCTATCCGGTCGCCGCCGTTGTTGGCTATGCTGCTTCTGAGTTCTTGTTCTTCACTCATCTGTACGTTCTTACGCTCTTCCAGACGTTGAACGTGGGTATTCAGGCGCACCCGCTCTTCGTCAAGCAGGACGATGCGCTTTTCGAGCAGGCTGAGTTTTAAGCCGGCAAAGTAGGGTTTAAGCGCCTCACGACATGTCCGCAATTGCTCACTACTGGCAGCAATCTCCGCGTGCCGGTCGCAATCAGCCACCAGCGGCGTGAGCAATACCACCTGGCGCTTGGCTTTTAGAACCGCCTCGTGTGCCCGGTTGAGGTCGTCGAAATGTGCAATCAGCGCTTTTATGCGAGGCGCAGCATCAAAGGGCTCCAGCATGTGGCTGCGTACAAAGTCGGTGAGATTGCCGACCGACTTCATAGATACCGTTTGGTGAAATAATTCCAACGCCTGCTCAGTGCCTATGCCAAACCTACGGCGGAACCATGCGCCATAGGGAGGAAAACTGTCGAACACTTCCGCTCCGGCGCTGCGCAGTCGTTTTCTCAACGCCCCGATATCTGAACCGAAGTGAGAGAAGTCGTTTGCAAGTGATAAAACGCGCGACGCTCCGACAAAAAAACGTGCGGGCTGCCCTTGCAGGTCCTTCATCCAGAACACCTGCGCCAGCGTTACCGTCTGATTGTAGCCGACATTATGAAAAACACCTAAAATCACAGAGTAGCTGTTGTGGTCACGCAGGGCAACAGGTCTGGACGTGCCGCTCACCTCATTGCGCTCCGACTTATAATGTCCTAACACGTAAGAGCGCAGGGTGCGCTCTCTGGTATCGGCGCCGGCTGCTTTATTGTAAGCGATACGCTGCGCCGGAACCAACAGGGTAGTTACTGCATCGACCAGTGTCGTTTTCCCGGAACCGATATCTCCGGTGAGCAGGAAGTTCTTGCCATTGAGATGCAATGTCCAGACCCGCTCGCCGAACGTCCCCCAGTTGAATACCTCCAGGCGATGCAGGCGAAAGCCTGCGAGGGCATCATCGGTCATAAATTCCAGGCCCGGTGCATCATTCATCCCGCTCACCTCCCTGTCTGTCTCCCTGCAACAAGGTCCGGTATGCTGCCAATCGCTCATCAAACTCAGCCAGCCACTGTGCATCGACGAACGCCTTGAGGATGCGCCGCACTTCAAACATCTGTACCTGTCCGTTCTGGTGCTTCAACCGGCGCACAAAACCCAGATCTACGGCCTTGTTGAGATGGTTGTCCAACTGATCAATCAGTTTTGCCTCGTTGCTGCCCTCAGGCAGGAAAACGCGGATCAGTTCGACCACATCGTCTCGTGACAGGACGAGGCGCGTATCACCACCGCCCGCATCGAACTCGGCCAGCTTCTTACGCAGTAAGGCAAGCAGGAGGCTCACTGGAAAAGAGAGCGGACGCCTGGCGATAAGGCGCGGCAGTTTTGCAGCTGCACTGTCCGCGCTGACGGAGCGAGAACGCAAAAAAGCGTAGCCCTCGGCCTCATCCAGCACCAGTTCTAGTCCGAGCACCGCCACATAATCGCGTACACGGGCTTGCAGGTTCAGCAGCGCATTCCAAAGGTCAGGATCGCTTTCCTGATAGACTACGCCTTTCAGGAGCGGCACCACTGCTGATGACAGCTCAGGGGAATCCGAGGGGTATGCTTCAACGTCTTGTTCGGCCATTGTCACCTCACAAAAACCACACGCGGCAGTCGCGCTTGCTTCATACATACTTCCACCCTTTCAATGCCCTCTTGGCGGGTGTTCTTCCAAACAATGAGCTCGGTCACTTCCTCATCTACTACTGCCTTGAATGCATCATTTGCCAACTGTAGATATGTGATCAATTCCGCCAGCCCATGTTGCAGGGGCTGTGCCTCAATAAGTTCGCGCAAGGTAACTTGAGATCGCTCTTGCAACGCATTGCGGATATGTTGTGATAGCGCCGCCTTGTCAATCACCACTTGTGAGAAGAGCGCGGCGGCATCTACTTCCTCGTTGCCTGCCTCCAGAAGCACATCGGCGATTAATGGTTTGAACTGTGGTGTGTAGAGAGGCCGCTCCATCGGCAATTCTATGTCAACGGAGGGATCGGCGATCTGCATGAACTCTCCCGCGGGCGGCTCATCCCGCAACGCCAATGCCTTGGCTTCGATGCTGTGCAAGATGTCCATAATGCGGCGGTTTTCAAGCCAGGCTTGGTCATCAAGAAAGCGGCGCAACTGTTGCGAGAGCATGGCCACAGTGCGCTGGGTGTGCTCGCCCGCCTCCAGCCAATCATAGTGTATGCGACGGATGCGGGTATCGGGGTTGAGCTCGGCTACTGGCGGCAGGGTTAATACCCGCTCCAACATCTGAGTCAATTCCTCCTGACGACTGCTTGACATAAGGAAATCCCAAAAAGCGCGAAAGCTTCTACCCTGGTCTGAATCCGCAATTGCGTCGCGCTCGCCCATGATTTCCTCCAGCAGTGCACCTTTGCTGCCATCCCACAGCGCAACACGTTCGCGCACGCGGCGATCCAACCCCCGAAAGTTGTGCTCTACCTCACGAAAATCAGTGAGCAGCTCGCGTGCCAGCGTCATGAACTGCTGGAAGCGGTCTTTCAATGCCGCGCTGGAAAGCGTCGGAATAACGCCGTTCAGAATGTGCGACATCTCGGCATCTATCTCATCGCGACGCTTGTGCAGCTCTGCCAAGCGCGCTTGCGGATCGGTCTCGCTGCCCTCGTTCATCTGCTTGAGCAGTGCAAACAGCATCAAAAGGCGTGACTCAGTGCCTACGAAAGTCCTCTCGGTGAGCGTGCCCAGCCATGCAATTGCCTTCTCTGTAGCCGGCGTCAGGTCAAAATGCGGCTCATCAGACCCTTGCGGGTAAAACTTGCGCAGCCAGCCTTTCTCGTTGGTGGCCCAGTCATTGAGGTAGTCGAGGCCAGATTTTGGGAATACATCTGACCCCAGACGTTCCCGTAGAGTAAATAGCTCGTCCTCAAGCGCTTCGGCAAGGTCTGCCTGCGTCATTACCCTCACGTTAGGAATAATAAACACCCGATGAAGAAAACTTGCCACCAGCGGTGCATGATCGGAGCGTAACAGTCTCCATGCCGGATGGTTCTGGCGCAAAAGGTCGAGGGTAGCGTAGTCGAGACTCATATGGCAATATCCATACCGCTACGGGCGGATGAGAAAACCGCTGTCATGAAAACAAGGCAGAGAGCAATCAGGCCCGTTTCCCTGGAACAATAGCTCATTAGCTATTATAAAATAAAAGAGCTGGTTGGGTAATCTGAATCAATGGGCCAGCCATGTCCCAGCAGTAGAGACAAAAACTATTCCGAGCCAGGGTGCCATCGCCGCCACGGGCCGTTAATGATCTTGAAGGCCGTAATTAAGGCTACCGCTGCTTCGACGGCTCGATGTGGACAACCACGTCCTTAATTTCGGGGAACCTGGCCTTTATCTCCTCTTCGACATTGTCGGCAATCCTGTGGCTGTCCTCGACAGAGAGGAAGGGATTGACGAGGACATGGAGGTCGATAAAGACCTGGTCCCTGGTGCCGCGGGTCCGGATGTCGTGGCACTCGGCGACGCCCTGTACGCTGCGGGCCACCTGTTCGATAAGGGCAGTGTCGGCCTGTGTCCTGTCTACCAGGGTTTCGGTCGATTCCTTGATGATCTGCATGCCTGCACGGGCAATGAGCACACCGACGATGATTCCGGCGATAGGGTCTGCAAGGGGAAAGTCGAGCCTGATGAAGATGAGGCCGACGATGACGCCGAAGGTGACATAGATATCGCTCCTCGTATGCCGGGAATCGGCAATGAGGAATTCGCTGTTCAGCCGCTTGCCGACGCGTGCTTCATAGCGGGTTACAAAGGTATTCACCACAAGGGTCGCGAGCATGACGATGAAACTCCCCATGGTCACAACGGGGCGCCGTATCCCTTGCAGGGAATGGTAAGAGTCCCTGAATATCTCGAAACAGGTGATGAACATGAGCACGCCGACGAAAATGGCGAAGACCGTCTCGTACTTTCTGTGCCCATAAGGATGCTG
>JBFMCP010000065.1:0-8685 GCA_040754455.1 Nitrospirota bacterium | reverse complement strand
GATCTCAGTTTTGGAATATAGAGAAGAAAACCGAATCGATTTCGACCTCGGAATGTTAGGCGGAGTCAAACTTGACTACGAGAACGGGGTTTTCAGACGGTATCACGTCGGCGCGAATCCCGTGAACAGGACTGATCCGAGCGGGTTAGCACCAGGGGATTGGTGGCATCCGATTTTGCATCCAGTAGAGTTTTACAATAGGGCACGTGAATTGAGAGTTTGGGGACATCAGAACTTCCCCGGAGAGGCTAATTCAGATGCCCGGCATTCTAGTTATATGCTTGCGAAGGAATACGGGCCTGTCTGGGCTCGACTTGCCGGAGATGCGAACGAGGTGCAAGGTTTCATTATGCATGATATACCGAATTTGCCAGACAGAATAAAAGGGAACTCACCCTGGGCTTTTCAATTGAAAGATGCACAGGCTAACGAGATGGGCATACAAAGAGCTATTCAGGAAAGAAGGGCGGCTCAGAATAAATGCAAATAAATATTAGTAGGAAACTATTCGTTTATTCGATCGCAATGTACTGGCTGCTTTTGCTAAGCGGCTGCTCTCCTGCTCCTTCGGAGACAGACATAGCCAGACTGAAGCTGGTAGAAACTAAGCACCCTGGTTTTGAATTTACACTTAAAGATGAGTTCTACTTGAAGGCAAAGTTACGAAAAGAAGTGCCTGTATCGGAGGATGATTTGAGAGATATATATAAAATGTTCTTTTTTGATGAAACAAATAGCCGACTGAGAAACACGACCTTTGTTTATTTAAACTTTTACGATTCTAAGGGCAAATTCCAGTATCAGGTAGCGTTTGATAGCAAGAAGAATGCTTTTGTAAAGAGCCAGTCGGAATATTATTGATCGGAGAGGGGGCCGCGCGATTAAGCTGCCCCCTTTCGCACCTTCTCAAGCCCAGAAGGGACAGCACCCGTTAAAGCCTATCCCTTTCTTACCTTTTCGACAAACGCCTTCACATCGATGATCTTGATACCGTGGAAGTGCTTGAGGTTTCTGATATGCGGGTCCCTGGAGACGATGTAATCGGCTTTCGCCTCCATCGCACAGGCAAGAAACATATCGTCAGAGGGATCAGCGGCAATCTTCTTGGTGCTGTAGGCGCCTCTGACAATCAAAGCCTTTTCCATAATCATGTCGATGAACTCATCGATGTCCGCTCTTGAGGGCTTGAATTGCTTGAGGATGCGGGGATAGTGGATCACCCGATAGAGCTCGGACATAATCTCCTTTGACGTAACCAGCGTGAAAGCTCCGTCGGCGATCATGTTCCTCAGTTCTCTGGCCAGCTCCCCGCGAGGGAACGCCACGCTGACCATCACGCTGGTATCGATAACCGCCTTAATTGTGGGCATGCGCCTTTGATCTGACCGCAGCCACCGCCTCGTCGATTACCTTATCGACCTCTTCCTCGGAATACTCCTTGGTCCCTTTAGCGAGCCTGTCCGTAATCTCCCTGAACCGCTGAGACCAGGACTTCTCGCTCTTCGGCCTCATCATCTTATTGACCTGATGTTTCACAATAACCCCCTCAAGGATCTTTTTGACCGCCTCTCTTTCATCCTCATCCAGGGCGGACACCATCTCGAACTGCTCCAGCAGCTCCCTGTCCATAATCTTGCTTGCAGCGATCCCCGTAGCCTTCTCAAAGACCAGCTCGTCTATGGAAACCCCTAGGGCCTTGGCCAGCCGTGTTACCACATCCAGGGTAGGCGAGGACTTATCCGCTTCATACCGTCTGATCTGCGAGATCGCCACGCCGCTTCTTTTCACAAGGTCTTCCTGGGTCAAGCCCTTTTCTTTCCTGTACCGTGATAGATTCTTTCCAAATGCCATAGAAGCAACCTCCTTCGAAATACCGGTTTGAATACCGCATTGTACCACGGGATTTTCGGAACCCCTGCTTAAGGAGGTAAATAGCTTATAAAATGCCCTTGACATGCAGATACCTAAAGTGATATTAATAATACCTAAATAAGTATATGCCTGTTTTTAGGGTTAAGTCAACCATTTTCCTCTTGACAGGGTTTTGATAGGAGGGGCGTATGAGGATATCTAAGGCGGAGATAGAGGAGATCAAGAGAGACCACGATCTGAAAGCGGTCATCGAATCCTACGGCGTAAAGCTCAGGAAGAAAGGGACCAACTATGTGGGCCTCTGTCCCTTCCATAAAGAAAAGAAACCTTCCTTCACCGTCAATCCCAAAACCAACCTCTATCACTGCTTCGGCTGCAACGCCGGCGGCGACGTGATCGCCTTCATCAGCAAGCATGAGGGCATCGGCTTCAGGGCCGCAGTGCATAAGCTTTCAAAGAACGGCAGCGGTCAGCGCTCAGCCGTCAGCAAACAGGCCAAAAGCAACGGAGCAAAACAAGCAGCCCCTTCTTCCTTAACCGCTCCTTCTCCTTCCATCAATCGTGCCCGCCTGTTAAACCGTGTCGTCTCTTTCTACCACAAAACTTTCTGCGAAGATCAAAGGGCAATGGAGTACCTCAAAGAGCGGGGCATCACCGATAACGGAATATTCGCCGACTTTCAAATAGGCTACAGTAACGGAACATTGCAGAACACCATCCCCGATGAAGGCGACATCCGTGCGGCCCTCAAAGAGACCGGCATCCTGAACGACCGGGGCAAAGAGATGTTCTACGGCTGCGTCGTCTTCCCCGTCTTCGATGAGAACAAAGATTGCGTAGGGCTCTACGGCCGGAGGATCGGCAAAGGAGAGCCCGAACACCTCTACCTGCCGGGCCCCCGGAAAGGAGTCTTCAACCACCAGGCAGTGAAGAGATCGAAATCGATCATCCTCACCGAATCCATCATCGACGCCCTGAGCCTCTACAACGCCGGATACCGTGACGTGATCCCCTGCTATGGCGTCAACGGCCTTACCGAGGACCACATGGCTCTCTTTGCCCGTCACCAGACCAAAGAGGTCTATCTCTGTTTCGACAGCGACAAGGCCGGTAATAGTGGCGCAGAGCGCATCAAGGAGCAGTTAAAAGGAAAAGGCATCGACGCGTATATCGTGCGCTTGCCGGAGATCGAAGGGGTGGAGAAGGTGGACGTCAATATCTTCTTCTTAACCGCCGATGCCGCCGCAGCCTTTGAGCATCTCCTCAAGGAAGCCAACCCCCGCGCCTCTGTCCGCTCCGACAAGATCGTTAAGCACGAGCAGAAGGCGTATGAGAAAACAGAGACCGGCTTCATCGTCCAGTACGAGCGGAGAAGGTACGAAGTGCGGGGCATCATCAGAGACGGCGTCAAGCTCAAAGCCACCGTCAAGGCTGTCACCTCGATTGCCGGGAAATCTCAGCGCTTTCACCTGGACACCGTAGACCTCTACTCAAGCCGCAGCAGGATCTTCTTCGGGAAAGCCTGCGCCGTGCTCTTTGCCGAAAGCGAAGAGATCATCGCCGAGGACATCACCAAGCTCATCGACCTCTGTGAGACCTGGAAGCCGGAGGGCAGCGAGAAAGCGGCCCTCAAGATGAATAAGACCGACGAAGAGGAAGCCCTCGACTTCCTGAAATCCCCTCAACTCTTCACTCGTATCCTTGAGGACTTCGAGACCATCGGCCTCACCGGAGAAGACGGCAACAAGCTCATGGGCTACCTTGCGGCGACCAGCAGAAAGCTCGATGAACCTCTTTCCGTCTTGATCCAGTCAAGGAGCGCAGCAGGGAAGTCTACCTTACAGGATGCCATCGTGTCACTGATCCCCACCGAGGACTACATCAAATACACGAGGCTCACCGGACAGGCCCTCTTCTACAAAGAAGAAGACAGCCTTGTCCACAAACTCCTTGCCATCGAGGAAGAGCACGGAGCACGAGACGCATCCTACAGCATCCGTAATATCCAATCATCGAAATACCTCTCCATCGCGGCCACCGGCAAAGACCCGGTAACGGGAAAGCTCAGGACAGAAGAGTACCGCGTCAAGGGGCCGGTTGCTCTGATGATCACCACCACTGAGGTTGAATTGGACTACGAGACCGCGAACCGCTTCATCACCCTCACCATCGACGAATCCAAAGAGATGACCGAACGCATCTTGCAGAAGCAGCGGGAGCGGGAAACATTGGAGGGCCTCATCAGCAAAGTGCAGGCCGACCGGATCAGTACAAGGCACCATAACGCGCAGCGTCTCTTGAGACCGCTCCACGTCATCAACCCCTATGCTTCGATCTCACCTTCCCTTCGGAATCCCTGAGAGCCCGGAGAGACCACAAGAAGTACCTGGGCCTCATCAAAGCAATCGCCTTCCTGCACCAGTACCAGCGTGAAGTGAAAAGCATCGAGCACGGAGGCGAGGTTATCCAATACATCGAAGTCACGCTTGATGATATCGAGAAAGCGAACCGCCTTGCCGGTGACGTCCTGGGCAGGACCCTTGATGAACTGTCCCCTCCATCGCGGCTGCTTCTCTCAATGATCCGCGAGATGGTGGAGACGAGATGCAAAGAACAGGGCATCGACCCCAGGGACTACCGTTTCAGCAGAAAAGACATACGGCAGTGGAGCCGGTGGAGCGACTTTCAGATCAAATGCCACATCAAGCAGCTTGAGGACCTGGAGTATCTCTACTCCCTGAGCGGCAAGAAAGGCAAAGAGTACGTCTACGAGCTTCTGTACGCAGGCGGCGGCGACGACGGCCGTCACTTCCTCATGGGCCTGACCACCGTGGAGCAGTTGAAAGAGAAGACCGCACCGGAAGCGTCCGTCGCTGTTCCGAAGGCACCGAAACCCAAAACTAAGAGGGCGAAACAATGAGCTTGGAGGGTACTTGGAGGGCAGTAGTAGGGCACTTGGAGGGTAAACGTAAATCCTCTGAAACCCTTATCAATAGCCAATCTACAGCCATTAGCAGCATAACTTGGAGGGTTTTGGGGAAAAGCATGTATAGAGGTGTGTCATGAGCGATAACCTGAACGAGCTCCTCTTTGCCTACATCGAGCACATGAAGGTAAGGAACTACTCGCCATCGACCATGAGAGGCTACGGCAGGGCGGTAAGGCAGTTCCTCGAACACTTAAGAGCAAACAACATCACCGACCTCAAGCGAGTCACCAGGGACATGCTCAAAGCTTACCACGCCGGACTTATGGAGCTGAAGTCATCGGGGGACAACACCCTTGCCACCATCTCGCTCAAGATCAGGGCCGTCAAGCGCTTCTTCGAATACCTGGAGCAGAGCAATCAGATCCTTATCAACCCCGCAGAGCACATCAAAGAGCCCAGGAAAGAAACACGGCTGCCGAGGGCAGTCCTGAGCGAAGAAGAAGCCCTGAAGATCCTCGATGCGCCGAACCTCTCCACCCTGACCGGCATCCGTGATAGAACGATCATGGAGGTCTTCTACTCCACCGGCATCAGGCTTGCGGAGCTTCTGACCCTCACCATCTATGACTGCGACCTTCAGGGCGGCATGCTCAGAGTCAAGGGCAAGTTTGCAAAAAGCAGAGTCGTCCCTCTGGGCCGTCATGCCGTGAAGTTCCTCAAAGAGTACATCACCCGTGTGAGGCCGCGCCACACGAGGAACAACAAACAGACACGCACCCTCTTTGTGAACCAGACAGGCGACCCTTTGGCCTCTCAGACCGTCCAGCACATGGTGAAACGATACGCCGACCAAGCGGGAATCAGGAAGAACGTCACGCCCCACGTCTTCAGGCACACCTTCGCCACACAGCTCGTAAAGAACGGCGCCGACATCACCGCAGTACAGAAGATGCTCGGCCATGCGCACCTGAGCGTCACCACCGTCTACACCAAAGTCGCGGGCGTGGAGGTCAAGAAGACCCACAGAGAGCGCCACCCAAGAGAGAAGGACAAGGCAGAGAGAGAAGAGAAACCGGACATTCAAGGCTACTACTATGCAAAACCTGATTGAGCGCTACTGTACGCATCTTCAGACACTCAACTACGCAAAGAAGACCATCGAGGGACAGCTCTTCTATCTTAACCGCTTCCGTGCGTATCTGAGGGACATCGGTATCACGGAGATCGCCGGAGTCACCAGAGAAACAATCCGTGACTATCAGGTCCACCTCTTTGAAGAGATCAACACAAACACCGGGGAGCCCAACAGCGTCTCTTACCAGAACAGGAACCTGCAGGTCGTCAAATCCTTCTTCAGGTTCCTTTGTGAAAACGACTACCTTGCCGGCGATCCGGCCAAAGATATCGCCTATGCTAAAGAACCGCAGAGATTGCCGCGCTCCATCATGACACAATCAGAAATGCGAAAGCTCCTCCATGCGCCGGACACAAAGACCGTCCTGGGCTACAGAGACAGGACCATCCTTGAGATCCTCTACTCAACAGGGATCAGAAAAGAAGAGCTCAACAACATCCTTCTTGCTGACGTTGATTACAACGAGGGCTTCATCAGGATCAATTGCGGCAAAGGAAAGAAAGACCGTGTGGTCCCTCTTGGCAGGATCGCCTGCCGCTACCTTGAAAACTACATCAAAGCCGTGCGGCCCTCGTTGATCAGAAACCCCTACAACAACCATCTGTTTCTGTCTCTCAGAGGAAACAAACTCTCAAAGAACACGGTATGGGAGATCGTAAAGCATTACGCAAAGAAAGCGAAGATCAAGAAAACGATATCGCCGCACACCTTCCGGCACACCTGCGCAACGCTCATGCTCAGGAACAACGCCAACATACGGCACATATAGGAACTGCTCGGCCACGCCTCGCTTGACTCGACCCAGGTGTACGCATCCGTGAGCATCACCGACCTGAAGGAAGTGCATGCTAAGTGCCACCCCAGGGAAAAAGACAAGGAATAGCGGAGGGGTCTGCGTGCTCGGGCTCCGGCCAGGATAAGGCCCCTGTCCTCCACTGCCTGCGCTCGCAGCCCCATTGATTGATATCCCCGCCCGACCCCGCTACGGCCAGTAGGCCAGAAGGCAGCGGCAGCGGCGAGTGCCAGCGCCTCCCCCCGCCGAGCCCTCCCCCTTTGGAAACCCCCTCCCTGGCACCCCCCTCCCTCTGCGGTAGGGGCTTCATGCTTACGCTATCGCTCCAGCATCAAGCCATCGTCCCGCTCAGTCATGCGCCGTGCATGTATACGGCACGTCGGTACGCCTGCGCTCAATCACCCGCCCGCCCGGACATAGGGCGCGTCAAGAGACTGCCTCTCTTTCGGTCGGCAGACTCCCGCCGCTTCATCCCTTCCGCCCTCTCATGGGCTCCCGGCAAAGACCGTAGCGGTTAAAAAGAAAATATGTTGACTAAGATCGTAGTCAGTGCTTAAATATATGGGCCTTTCTACTGATATGATCGTTCTACTGGGGGGACGAAATCACTACATATCCTGAACATCAGCATTCCTTCCAAACCATTGACGCTCCTATGTTTGCGCCCATAGGCTGGGATATGCCTTACCGGATTATCATTAGCGAAGACCCGATTGAGTTTGAGGGCGGAGATGCGAACCTCTACAGCTATTACGATAGTGTCGGAAAACCCCCGATGGAGACAAATCTTTACATGTACACGGGCAACAACCCCATTAATAGGGTGGATCCCCTCGGTCTTTTCTGGGGTGGCACTGAGACAGATTCAGGGGTGATGTGGGAAACTCCTACCTGTACTGCAGCTTTATATGAAATGGCCTCTTTGGCTGCACAGGTGCATGCGGGACAGATAGGAGATAAGCGCGGACATTGCTTGGCTCATTGTGAGGTTAGAAAAGCATGTGGCAAAGGATTCGGAGATGCTTTATCTAAGGTTGTTGGCTACGGGAAGGAGTTTTATGACAAAGTTCGTGGTGGAATGTCGGGTAAACGTTCTTGGGACGACAAGGATATAGCCGCTAACGAGCAGGGGCGTACTTGTCCAGAAGAAAAAAGTTGTGAAGAGCAGTGTAAAAATCTCTGGAGATAAATTTATGCAAAAACATGATAAAAATATGAGATATCAAAATATGTGTAGAGCATTGAGTAGCGGACATTTTTCCATTGTGGTTCTATCACTCATCCTCATGGCCATTCTTTCATGCAACTCCAAACCCAGCGCAGACATCGAACAGAAATGGCAACAATCGTTTAAAGTGGCATTGATTGAAGGATGTTCCGAATTTAAAGGATATTTTGTTGATTCTGATACAGCCGTTTATATTTTTGCTTATCAACTTCCCCCTCAGATGACACCTAAACAGGCATTTTCTATCTTGCGGGAACAAATAAATACGTATAGAAAAGTCTCCGAGACTAGCAATGAATTGATTATGCAACGCCCCTCTGCGCCTCAAAAGCCTGAACTGTTTGATGAATATCGGTTCTTTATTAATGAGCGAGATGGGAAAGTTACTGTAATGTTTGCAAGCATAGATTCACCCTCAGAGATCAAGAACTATCATTTTTACATAAAGAAGTTTCAAGAAATTCATAGATAGCAGAGTAGAGCAGAACCCGATGGGGTCACAGTACACGAAGGGAAAAGGTCAAAAGTGGGCTGGCACAATGCTTGCAAATCATAAAAGTATAACCCTCTTGAAAGGAGAAGACAGGTAATGCTGAAGCCTGATGATCGACAGGGGAGCTTTTATGATTCGGAGTATATCTGCGAGCAGCTTATACCGAAGGACAGCTTCTACAGGAAGTTTCGTGAATTGGTCTGGCCCTTGGTAAAGGATGAGGACTTTGATTCTA
>JBFMCP010000064.1:0-9012 GCA_040754455.1 Nitrospirota bacterium | reverse complement strand
TTAATGGCCCGACCGCCCGCAAAGGGGCTGTCGGCGACCGGATCATCATCTTCGCCTACTGCTACATGAACGAGCAGGAGATACAGGGCTTCGAACCGATCATCATCAAGCTCGATGAGAAGAACAATCCGAAAAAGTAACCTTTAACGCTCCTTCTCCTCTTTTTCCTGCAGTAAAAGAAAGAACTGAAGATCGGTTTTATCTCTTTCCCTCACGCCCTGTTTGCTCCGGATCATGGTTTTAAGATCAGCAATGGGAACAGGAATACCGTCCAGATCATACATCTCAATTCCGGCGTTTCGGTAGGTTAAGTCCCCGACCTTACCGATCAGATCGATCACTATTTCATCGGCAATTCTGACAACGGTGTAGTTTTTTATATCGTCAGGACGGACCTCCAGCGACGCCCTATCCTGTAAAAACGATAAAGCCTCTCTGATCCTTTCTACATTCTCCTCGGTATCCTCTACAAGCAAATCGATATCCTGCGTAGAGCGGGGCAGACCATAGTAGTTGACTGCCAAGCCGCCCACCAGGATATACTTCGCGCCGGCTTTATTGAGATGCTCGCATACTCTCTTGAGGTCGTCTACTGTCGGCGGTCTGCTGGTTTCTCTCCCAGCATCATCCTTGTCTTCCAACGATTCGCCTCCTCATGGCTTTTAAACCTGTAGATGCCTCGTTTAATGAACATAGCATTCCTCCGGAGCTTCAGGCAAAGCTCCAGGAAATCCCTCTTCTCTTTTGTAAACCCACGTCCATCAGGGGTGAGCACTCTTTTCCCGACCGTTTTCATGGAAGTAGTATAACATATGAAAATATCAGTGCAGTGGAACATGTCTTTACTTTGAAAAAGCGATATTCCATCTCTCGCCAATATTTGTTTGCCGTTGCACACAGGATGCTTTCAGGGGGGGAATAAAGCATAAGGAGAGGGCTTTCGCCCTCTCCCTATGAGGAGGGTTAGGAATGAGCAAGGCGCTTATTCCTACCGGAACAGCACTTAGAATCTGTAGGCGGCTGTGGCAAATACTACATTGGCGCTGTATGACAAATCATTATTTGCCCCGGTGAGAAAGTTTCCACTGAACGTATACTGATAACCGTCTACCTGGACATCATCGTACCTGAAGCGCTCATAGGCGTAGCCGGCTGAAAGGGAAAGCGATTTCGTCATATTGTAAATCGCCTTCGCAATAAAATAGTTTTTCCTGTAATCATCCCAGTTGTTGATATCGATATTCTCGTTGGTCCGCAAGCTCCCGCCGACACTAAGCGCGGGAGCAAATAGATAAGTGTAATCAGCCTCTCCATCGGAATCCACGCTGTTATATTGGAGTTGAAGAGTCAATTTCCTGGGGATTATGTAGATATCGGCAGCCACTCCATAATCATAGCTCTTGTCAATCTGTGTGACATTCCAGTTAAATCTAGTTGACGTTTGTGCATCGAAGGGACCTAAATTCGTTGTAGTGCCGAAGGGTATCTGGCGTTGGAATTGATACAATCTGACCCGTTCATAATCGAAATAGGCAAATAACCGCATAAACTTCCCGATGGTATAATCCGCATCGACATTGAACTCATACCGTTCATCATTCCTCAGCCCGAATACAGTGTTTTCATAATCAGACCTCTTGAACTGGTATCCGAGACCGAGATTCAGACTCTCCATCGGATACAGTTCAACAGATGCTCGATAAGTATCTCTCTCTTGCGGACCTACATCATATCTTCTTAAGAAAGGCTCAATACCATCAGCGACTGTTTGGTCGCCCGGATCACCTGTTGCCACTATCACTCTTTCATGATCTGCCCCCCTCTGCAGCCGCTCATATCCTGCATTTACTGTCATGAAGCTGAGACCGGTCCACCTCAGGTCAATTGAATAAATATTGTCCTCTGTCTGCGGTAAATCCTCCCTGCTCCTATCGGTTTTAACATATTTGTAGGCAGGGATAAGATAAAGGTTAGCCGGGAGCCTGAGACCGAGCTCTATACCGGCACTGTTCTTCGTATAATCGAAAGTGCGACTCGTAACAGTAGTAGAGTCGGTCGCTGTCTCAACCGTCTGAGTTATTCTCTCAGATCTATCTTCACTATCATAGTAGTTATAGAAAATCTTAGCGTTCAGGAAAGAAAGAGGTTTCGATGTTAAAGCAAAGGAATAATTCTGTTTGTACTGCGTACCATTGAAGCTCGATTCGTTCAAATATCTAAGCAAGTATGCAAAAGTTTTGTCATAAAAAACGCCTTAGCCAGAAGTGATTGGAGAGAATACCGGACGTATGCAAGGCCTCATAATCAGACAGACTGCTGAGATGGTCAATGAATCGATGCACCAGATCATCAATGGAAGCTCGTTGTTTATTGGCACTGATAAAGTCCTTGGCTTGCCCCCACAGCGTATCCAAGGGATTCAACTTGGGAGACCGCTTGGGAAGCCACAACAACGTAATCTTCATCTCAGAGGCAAGAGATTGAGAGGCGTATGCCGTGTGACTGGAATTCTCATCCAGCAACAGAGCTATATGCCACCCTCGGTAATGCGATCTGATCTTGTGCAAGAAAATCTGGAAGTCTTCACTGCGCCCACGCTCTCTAACCAGAAACAAGCGTGTGCCCGTTTTGAAGTTTATGGTTCCGAAGACTACTCGTCTCGCATTATACCCCTGAAGAAGAACTTCTGCCGATTGTCCTCGCAGGGACCATGTAGCACGAAGAGGAGGAAACAGCAGAAGATCGGTTTCGTCTTCGAACAATATGACACTGCGAAGCGGCAATCCTTTGATTTGGCGAATAATTCTTCTTTTTTTTCTCCCGATCTGGATCAGGAGCAAGCACGTACCGTGGGCGTTTCCACACAAACCCTAAATGCTGAATCTCCCGACGTACTGTTGCCGCTGACAGATGCTGTCCAGAGGAGCGTTCCAAATACTCCCGTAGGAGGGGAACCGTCCAATTCGTGGCCACGAGTCCAAACTGCTCGGGAGAGGAGGTTAACAGCATTCTTACGAGGGAGTCCATCTCATCATCACAGAGCCGGGGACGACCTGATCGGTACGCATCCTCAAGAATACCGACATGGTGAGCTTTGCTGTATGCATTAAGCCACCGGTAAATACTCCGGCGGCTTACTTCCAGCGCCTGAGAAATCTCGGGAATGGACTTCCCTTTATCACATTGCAATATCGCCAGGATGCGACGGTACTGATGAGCGTTTTGAGTGTGATGCAATTGGTGCTGTAATCGACGACGTTGATATGGAGTTAAGAGCTTGCTGTCCATGATAGCCTCCCTCTACTTTCAAAGGTATCATGAACAGCTCACCTGTGACAAAACTTTTGCATACTTGCTTAGCCTCCGCATCTTCCCCTTCAAAGACAAAAAATCTAATAAGCGTTGCATCGGACCTGTTTTTTGATGCAGAAAGATTCACGTTGAGCTTGCTGTTCATAGGAAGGTTGAGTCCCCCTTTAAATCCTATCTTGTAACTCTCGTTATCAGGGGGGAGGCTCAGCCGATCAGTTGTTCCTGTCGTTGGATGAGTAAAGCTCAGTATATCATGATCGTTATCAAAGTTGCTGATAGTGAAATTGAGCGATGCAAAGACCGGCCTCTTTATATATCCGATCTCGGTCTTAAAGGTATTGGTTATATAGTCAATCGGCTCCGGCAATTCCAGTATTGCGCCACCGGGAGAACCAAGATTAACGCCGGCAGGTTTTACGCCGTCACGCTCTTCCCTTGCAAAGGACACATCGATATAGAAAGGCCGCGTCAGATCAAACCTGAGACCACCGCCGTACTGCTGGCGCTCAGTAAAATAATCGAACTTGTTCCAGGTACTGACACTAGTATTTGCAGCGCCAGTCAGATTAGCAGATCCGATTCCCGAATAGAAGCTCCGTGCATCATTGGTGATATTGTGAGGAATCTCATTGTAGAAAAGATTGTATTTGAATTTTCCCCACATGCCTCCGTCAAGTTTATAATTCTGGGTATCGTACCCCATCTCCGAAGCCCTGAGATTCGTATAGTAACTTCCCGAGTCGTACCCGAGCCGTATATCTCCATAAACCCCGCCGCTCTTGGTATCCCGGTACTCATTGAACTTCGCCTTGCTGCCGTTCACCTCTGAAAGAATACCGGTTACACTGATGCTCCCGTCAAAGTTGCGGTCCTGGGCAAAAGCAGCGGAAAGAACCATAAGACCTATCATCATGGCAATGGCAATTATTTTCAATTTCACTGTCGTCACCTCCTATCTCACGAATCTCAGCCCGTTTGTTCCGGGGCCGTTGCTTCCGTGTACGTTCGTGTGGCAGTTCAGGCAGCTCCGCCCCACCAGCTTGTTTGACGGTGAACCGCCTACATAGGGCCTCTGGAAAGAGTCAGCCCTGGTATAAGGAGTGCCCGGATGACGGCTCCAGTCATGACAGCTCTGGCATATCTCGGGCATTTTTTTGTCTAATAGCCTCAAATGATTACTGCCGTGGACAGCGTGACAGATCATGCAGTTTTCCTCTACAGGCGGATGATCCCACATAAAGGGACCGCGCTTGTCCATGTGGCACTTATAGCAAAGGTCATTTATCGAATCGGCTTTTACCATTCTGGGTGCCGTCGTGCCATGAGGGTCGTGGCAATTCGTGCACGAAACTTTTCCCTCTCTGATAGGATGGTGCGACTGCTTGTTCACCTGGAAGTTGGTGCTCCGGTGGCAGTCAAGACAGAGCTCGGGCTGACTGGCCTTAAGATTCTTGGGTCCGCCCACATGGGCCGAATGGCAGCCGTCGCAGGAAACACCGGCTGACTGATGAGCGCTCAGGTTCCAGAAGGCCAGATGTTGTGATTCCTCATGGCAGCCGAGACATTGCCCGGCTTTCTTATCAGGATTGGTCTTCTTATCGAAGTTAATGATCGTCCCCTTCCCGCCCCCGGCATTGACGTGCGCCGTGCCGGAGCCATGGCAGGATTCGCAGGCCTCGCGGTTTGCAGGAGCGTTCGGGATCGCTTTCTTCCCATGAACGGATACCCGGTAGCTGTCATAGTACGGCTCATGGCAGCCCTTGCAGGTATCAGGCCCGACAAACTGTCCCTGTCCGTGCGCGGTAGGCTGGAATACCGTAATCCCCAAGAATGCCGATCCAAAGAATAGCAGAACAGACAACACCGATAGAAGTCTCTTCATTCTTTCCCCTCCTGATTGCGTAACTATTCCTGCGACGCTGTTTTCTTATAGTTATTACGATGGTACTGAAGTGCCTACGATTTAAAATAAGGACATACTATTTACAATCTTAGCAGAGGTAAGTAGCTTGTCAAGAAAAATTTAAGGCGTTACTTTCAGAAAGAAAAGACAGGAGCATAGGGAAACAATCATTTCAGGATAGCAGACAGGAGAAGAGGCTGGGGACAGATCACTTTCTGTGTCCGGAAATAAAAAAGGAGAGGGCTGAAGCCCTCTCCTTTGATCGACCCTGTTAGGGACGGTTTAGAATTTATACTTGGCTGCCAGATACACGATATTGGCGCTGTAGTGGTTGTCTTGGTAGGCGCCGGTAAGGAACGTGTTCGGCTGGATGGGTGCAGACGTTGAATAGACCACATTCTGGTAGCCATTCCACTGGTCATCATCATACTTCAGGCGCTCGTAGGCATAGCCGAAAGCCACATCGAGGTTTTTGACGACCTTATAGATCACCTTTGTATTAAAGGCGCTCTTCTTGTAGTCATCATACTCCGTTATGTCGATAGGAGTCCCGTAGTTGTTCTGTGATTCGAAATCCGCCTTCCCGTTCGCCTTCTCGTACATCCAGGAGGTCACGAGGTCGATTTTCTTCGCTACGGGTACTTCAACTCCTATGCCATAGGCGAAATTCTTATCCTTGAGTTCTGCATCCCAATTGTAATTTGATGATGTTGCAGCCGCATTTACATCGGCGCTGGTAGTGAAGTTTCTGTGGTATGAGTCATATTTCACGGTCTCATAATCGAAGAATCCGCTTACTTTAAACCGTCCGGGGAGTGCATAAGCAACATCCACAAAATATTCATGACGCGTATCGCTCGTCCTGCCTATAACGGTTTCATCATAGTCGTTCTTCTTGTAGATGTACTCAAGCCCGACATCGAAATGTTCAAAAGGCGTAATATCAAGGCCGATTTTCAATGCGTCCATATCCTTGTCAGTAGCATCGAAGAGCCTGAGGAAGCGCCTGATATAATTCGCATCAGCCACACCAGTCCCTGCTGTCTCATTCTCAAAATCAGAGCTTCTCCATAAATGCTGGTATCTGATCTTTGCAGTGAGGAAATGGAGCGAGTTATTCTTCAGCTCGACATACGCACTGTGGTCCGTCGTAGTTTCGGCATCATCCCTCTCCGCATCGCGCCTGACCTTTATGTACTCATAGCCGACCATTGCCTTGGTCTTTGTGGACAGCTTATAGGTCACATCAGCGCCGAAATTGTTCTTCTTGTAGCCGAAGAGCTCGTTGGTACTCGTACCGGTTCCGTCTGGAGCAGTAAACGTTATCTCGTCGGAATCGTTGTCCTTTCTGAGATAGTTGTAGTATATCTTCATATCGAGCGGTTTTATCGGATGTGTAGTCAATGCAACCGATGCAGTCTTGTACTTGATATCTCCCTCGAACTTGCTGCTACTCAAGCCAAGTGTTGAGGTCGTATATGTCGGTGAAGTTGCGGCACCTCCGCTCGTTGCGTTTGCGATAGTATTGAGCAGGTCCAAATCATTCTTCAGCTTTGAATACCCCAGCTTTACTGCAAACACTGAATCGAGGGGGAGCTGTTTGATGACCCCCTGCGCCGACAATTTGTAATACTCGTTGTCAGCAGCCAGCGAGTTCACCTCGTATACCGCCGTCGTGGTAACGTAGGGGTTTCTCCAGGTCAGGTAATCGTTATCATTCTCGAACTTGCTCATCAGCCAGCCGATCGAGAAGAGGAACTTCTTTGAATTATATCCGGCCTCGATTCCCAGGTTCTTGGTTGTCCAGTCGACCGGCGCCGGCATCTCGGTAACATTACCAAAAGAGGATGTTTGCGCTCCAACCCTATCGGCAAATACGCCGCTGGGTGCGCCGAGGGGAGTAACTCCCTTGGTTTCGAGCTGGTTCGCCTCAACAAATACATAGAAGGGTGAATTGAGGGTAATGTCAACCGATCCGCCGACATCCTTCCGCTGGATCGAATAGTCGAACTCGTTCCACAAATTAGTATTGGTCGAGATGTTCGGGGTGAAGACAGCATCCGTGTTCGGCGCCCTGTTCGTCGCGTTGTAATCAAGTGTGCTGTGGCCTACTCCTGAATAAAACGTCCGTGCGCCAAACGAAAGGTTATGGATGATCTCGTTATAGTAGAGTGAGTACTTGAAATACCCGTATTTTCCGCCGTTCAGACGGTAGTACTGATCATCCTGTCCGACATTCTTGCCGGTAAGATTCATAAAGTAAGGACCGAAATCGGCTTTGAGCTTTACACTGCCAAAAGCGCCGTCGTCGAGGTCCCTGTACTCAAGAAACTTCGCACTATCGTTGTGGTCCTCCACATAGCGCACCCCAAGTTTTACATCACCCGAGACTGCAACGCCCTTGCTCTCCTCTGCTGACGCCACTCCCGAGAGGAGGAACGTCAGACATATGGTCATTATTAATAGTGTTCTCAATTTCATCGTCATCCTCCTATCTCACAAAGGCCTTGGCGGAATTATAGCCATTGTCTGGATTTACCGGAGCGTAGCTGCCGTGAATGTTACTGTGGCAGTTCAGGCATGATCTGGCAAAGAACCTGTTGCTCGGCGAACTTCCCGTAAACCCGTTGCCAGCATGGTAGATCGTGCCAGGATGTCTCGACCAGTCATGGCAGTCCTGGCAAATATTGGGCACCTTTTCGTTCAGCAGCTTGGCTGCTTTTGTGCCGTGCGCATTGTGGCAGATCATGCAGTTCTCTTCTACAGGAGGATGTTCCCAGAGATATGGTCCTCTCTTGTCGGCATGGCATTTATAGCAGAGCTGATTCACATTGTCAGCCTTGATCATGCCGTGGGAGAGCGCACCATGCGGATTATGACAATCGCTGCACTGCACCTTACCCTCTATGATAGGATGGTGAGACAGTCTGTTTGCATCTCTCTTGATGTCCTTGTGACAGGCGAAGCACACCTGGGACTGGGCAGCTTTCAGATTCTTTTCGCCGCCTGCCTGGTGTCCGGAGTGGCAGCTGGAGCAGGCGACATCGTTCCTCTTGTGCTGGCCCATATCCCAGAAGGAGAGACTTCTGGAAGAGCCGTGGCATTCGAGACAGGATGCGTTCTTGGTTGCTGCAGGCACCTTTTCAGAAGAGAAGGTAATCAAACCGCCTACCCCTTTGCCCCCGCCTGCATTGGCATGTGCTGCGCCGGGGCCGTGGCAGGATTCACAGGCCATCTTGTTGGCCGGGTTTCCCGGCACCGCTTTTTTGCCGTGGACCGATTCTGCAAAACTGTTGAAATACTCCTCGTGACACCCTTTGCAGGTATCTGCGCCTACATATCCCGAGTTGCCGTCTGCGGGACGCTCTGAAAAGACGCCCATCATGCATAGTGCGAGCAGGATGGGAACTACCAGTGTGAGACGTTTCATAGGTTACCCCCTTCGGTAAGATTTCTCCGATTCATGACTTAAAACTTCGCCCCAGCGAATCTTTTTGTCAAAACCGACTATGGTCTAGACTGCGTTCTAGACTGTGATCTACATCACAAAATTGTTATCGAAGTAAATTGACATATCTTGAGCATCTCTTCAACCGAAGGATTTAGGCAAGAACAGTGCCATGGTCGACATTTTAAGGGATAAAAATTTTTCTTGAAATTTCAGCAGCAGACAATGCAAATCTGTGGAGTGCATCGGAAAATATCACCGTTATAACGTCAACAGAGTGACAATGCATGGAGACATGTCAGAACTTCAGATAAAAACCATATTGTTCAGTAGGTTTGAAACTATTGAA
>JBFMCP010000063.1:0-9199 GCA_040754455.1 Nitrospirota bacterium | reverse complement strand
GTTTCAATCCTTGTTTTATTGGATATGTCTCTCAGACAGCACTTCCCACAATTTCTATTATTCTTCCGGCACTTTGAATCTTTTTACAAAGCACTTTTTTGATGATTTTTTCGCTGGGGAAGCCTTTAGAATAGTCCATTTTATTTACCTCTTGCATTGCATTAAACTTTAAATCAGTTTTAATATCAGCACGTTATCAATCACCATCATCATGGACAAAATAATTTCCCTAGATTAGTCCCTTGAAAAAATGTTCGATGGGGCTGCTTTTGCCGTGCGAGCCCCATCAGTTCTACAGAAATCGCATTTTCAAAGAACCCGGTTAAACGCAAATATTCCTATAGCAGCAATCAATGCATCTATTCTGCCAGCGCGTCTTTCGGGGGTAATAGCCTTTGAGCATCACCCTGAAAATCTCTTTCACAGTATCCTTAGCATAGCAAAAGTCGCTCTCGCTGTAAATAATTTCTTTTACGTTGCTGCCGTCTTTGGCATAACAAATAAACCCTCTTTCTACCGGCTTTTGATAGTTCTCCATAATGAGCAATGCATAAAGTACAGATTGTATTTTATGGGTCTCGAAGGTGAACTCTTTATACTCCGTATATTTGTAATCCAGAGGCGCAAGTGTACCATCAGACAAATGGAGGACTTCATCGACGACTCCCCTTACGCCGAGAGCCCTTGATGTGATATAGACTGCAATCTCTTTATCGACACAGCCCAATCGCTTCCTCAGATAATCCCTGTTGCTCTCCTCACGTTTCTGATGAAGCTCCCTCCCTTTCTGTACCTTGTATCTCAATTCTTCATGCTGGGGAATATTAAGGCAGTTCATGTAATAGGTAAACCTCGGACAATATAGATGCTCGATCACTTCTGATGGAGTAATCATCGGCGTCGATTCATCATCGAAAGACAAATGTCCGAAAGCCAGACTTCCAGATATCAGACCTTCAGGCTGTCTGTTGTCTGTTCTCCGTGCGTCCGTCGGTCTTTTGTCTATCATACGAAGAGCGCCTTCACCTCATCCGTTACAAGGTCTTTATCAAAGGCCTGTCCGAGCAGCTTCACCTTTCTGAAATCGTCCTCACACATCGGGAAGATATACACCGAATCGGCATTGGGATCTATGATCTCCTCGCACATGAGCTTAAGCTCGTCTATTTGGTTTCTGTTAAGGGTCCCTAGGAACGCAGACTTCTGCACCCGGTAAAGCCCTTTGTCCTTACAGGCTTTTGCAATTCTATTTCTCGTTCTGTTCAGCTTTATGTCATAGAGTATCCAGACGAGTTTATCGCCCGCTTTCATTTCTCTCCTATCAGCCTGTTCGCTATCCCGTGGCAGTCAAGCTGAATAATGTTGTCTCTTTTGATATTTCTGCCTCGATACCGTATGGACTCATCCATGAACGCATTGAAGTCTGTCAGCAGAATCGCCTTACCCTCTTTATTGAGCGTCAGTCCGTTGGGGATATGGTCGAAATGCTCGAGCTTTACCTTTCGAGAGGCGAACAGATTGACCACCACCTCATCAGCCCAGATGCGGTAATTCTCGATCAGATCGAACACCAGTGATTTCTTTTTGTAGTGGTCTGTATGAATAAACCCCACATAGGGGTCCAGGCCCGCTATGATGCATGCCTTCTCGACCTTTGAATAGAGCACGCCGTAGGCATAGTTGAGCAGGGCGTTGAATTCATCCTTTGCAGGGTTCCTGCTCCTGCCTTCGAATTTGAAGCGGTCGGGCATCAGAGAGCTCAAAGCCTCGAAATATATCCTCCCTCCGCTCCCCTCAATGCCCATGATCGTTCCCCTGCATTCATCGATGGTGCCGGATACGGAATCTAGACCGGTCATCACGTTCCGGAGCTTTTCAATCGAAGAGGTTATCTCAGCGGACCGGTGCGGCCTTGTCTGGCGCAGTCTCCGGAAGAGCCCTATCTGATTATCGAATTTCGTCTTCACCCACTCCAAAGCAAGAGCAAGCCCCTCCTCAGTCTCCGCGATCTCCAGCTGTCGCCTCCTTATCAGTGTCGTGCTCCCGAGCTTAGGGTGCCATACCCGGCCGTAGGGATCACCGTGCATGTCCATGAAAACGATATCGATGTTGTTCTCCATTGCCATCTTTACAGCATCAGTCGTGATATAGGCGGCGGTAGCGATGAGAATAGAGGATACCT
This sequence comes from Nitrospirota bacterium, assembly GCA_040754455.1. Classification (GTDB taxonomy): domain Bacteria; phylum Nitrospirota; class Thermodesulfovibrionia; order Thermodesulfovibrionales; family Dissulfurispiraceae; genus JBFMCP01. The sequence goes on along the minus strand of JBFMCP010000063.1, from coordinate 7,017 downwards.
TCTTGCAGGATATCTCGAACACCTGCTCATCCGTCTTGACCTTGAAGCAATCGCCGTTCTTTTGAAGGTATGAACCGTATGTGTTTATGACCAGTTGCATAGTATTCAGACTAACAGACAACAGCCTCTTAGACTACAGAATCTCTGATATCAGATTCTCAGACGTCAGACTTCCAGAATGGCTGTTATTTGTCATCCGCTTGTCTGCTGTCTGTTTCAAAATCGTCCCAAATCCTCGTGACACTGACTTTCCTATGCCCCAATAGTCAGGGATTTCAAAGTTCACCGAGAATGTGCCGAGAAAGCCAAGCATGGGAGTGCCTTTGAGCCTTGTTTGTACTGCTTTTAAACTTATGATGTTTGCCTTAATCGGCTCAGGCACAGTATAGCCGAGACTCTTTGACATCGAGATTACGTTGCCAACAAGAATACTCTCAAGAAGCTCTTTCCTTTCAGCCCATGTCCCCATCCGCTGGTATTTTTGATAGTTCTTTTCGTTCAGGGCAAGCCAGGAGGTGAGGAAGGAGTAGGGGATAGCTTTGCCAGTGGCTCTAAAATAGTCCGTTTTGAGTATAATGTGTTTTTCCTTTATTTGATATTCAGAACGACCAATTTTTAAATAATCAATATCCTCGTATATCTCTTGTATAACATCAGCCCCTTCGTTTATTCCGAGGACAAAAGGTTTTCCATTGAATATTTTGTATTGTATCAGCGGTGATTTATAAAGAAGTTTGTTGTCAGTCAAGTGTTGGTGAATAAGTGTATACTCTCCGAATTTATCTGCAAAAAATCCCCTAAGCTTATCAGCAGTCCCTTTTACAGACTCATCACAAGCAAAATGAAAAATCAAGGTTTTAACTTTCACTTTTTCTTACTCTTTTTTTTCTTACCTATCGTTTTACCTTTATCTTCTTCTGCCGGTGGTTTTGCCAGAACATATCCTATCTCATCTATCTTAAAAACTTTTTCATTGGATACCCTGACTTTAAGGTATGACGGTTTTATTATTTTCTGTTCTTCCCGGACAGGAACCATATAACTTATTAATGGAAAGTTATTATCTTGCTTCTTGCACCTTTCATGCATCAAGTAAACTTGTCCATTCCCGTCTATTTTTGTATCTTTAGTAAAAGGAACAGGATATTCTGTTTGGATGGTCTCATCTTTTATATCATCAGCTACATCTTTTATCATCACTTCGCCATCTAAGGAAATGGGAGATTCACTGTCACCACAGGTTAGAGGAGAAGTTTTAAGTGCCTTGGCAATATCACTTGTGAGCGTGTCGCTCTTAAAGATTGCCGCTATTTGCAATTTTTTAGAGTAGGCATATTGTCTTCCGAGGGCATTGGTAAATTTACCACCAAGCGTATCTTCCCATTTAACAATGGCAGAAGTGGTATAACTTTTGATAACACAAGTGGTTAGAAGCCTTGAGCCAGCCCACAGCAAATCATTTTCAATCAGGTCGAGATATTCTAAAGGATGTTTGTCGTTTTTATATCGCTGTAAGGCATTTGCGAGCATTCCTATAACAGCAGAAGGTGGCAATACAGGATATGTCAGGGCAGACTGCCATGTAAAGGGAATCCTGATTGAATAAAGAGAGTTTAACCTTACATCAAAAACTAAAGCCTTCACTGTTTATCCCACTTTGGTTAGGAGCTCTTTAAATATGTCGTCAATTGTATTTTTCTTTGTAACACCTGTTGGTGAAGCATGCCCCCAATAAAGAAGTGTTGTATTCTGAGGCATAAGCCCTGCTGTTTTGGAAATATAATCCGAATACATCGGCGACACAGGAAAAGGCAGTGGTCCAGTTTCAGAATATGCAACAAGTATCTCGACTGGATTTCCATGAGGAACGGCATGGGAAAGGCTTGCCCCTATCTGACCAGACAGCATGAAACGATATGCCTCAATAGCAACTTTGATTCTGTCTTTTCGTCCATTATTATCATCAACTGCATATGGATTCGTGCCTCCAAGATTTAGCTCAACAAGTCCAATCCTATCCACATCAAGAGCTGAAACAAAGGCATAGATGCCAGAGGCATAGGATTTATTGAAGGGCATCATAACCGTTGGATCAGATGATACTCTGTTATGAATTACCTGTTTAGAAACTATGTCGCTATCTAACACAGGCATTAGCCATGAAAACATTGCCCTTGAGATTCTACGAGCAGAAGTGCCCCTTTGTCCTTCACCCTCGGCTTGCTGCGCTATAAGATAGCCGTGTATATCACAGACAGCACAGGAAGTAATGGCATCTTGTTCTGGTTTTGAAACCTGCGTTAGAAGATTATCGTTTCTTACTTCAGCAGGTCTTATTGGCTCTCCCGCTTTACAACCAGCACACAAAGGGATAGAAAAATATGAACCGTTTACTATTAAATGCTTTATCCCCTCATAATGCCAGTGTTTAAGCATCCTTCCTGATACAGCCGGGGCTTCTTTTCTCCCGCCAGCCTCGTCAAGAAATTCCATAATTCTTATGTCAGTAACATTACCGGCAACTGCCTCATTATTGAGGTCATGGACATTCAACTGCGTCTTGACTGTAAATGTTACAAACTTAAGCATTTTGCACCTCCTCAATGATTTCGTTAGTCTCTTCTTCTGCCCTCGCCGCGAATGAAAAAGCAAGTATTACAAGGGCTGTTTTTGTATTTTCAAAATCCGCATTAGCCAGTCTAAATACTTCCTTCATTTCCTCATCTGTCGGAAGGTGGATCATCTCTTTTTGTTCAAGCCGTAATCTTCCTTCCCGTAACATTTTTGCAACTGTTGTTTCAAATATTTTTGAATCTCTTCTTGCATTTCTGATATCATCAGCATAACCATACTTTTTCTCTCTGATGAAGTATCTTAATGTTCTTGCAAGACTCCCTAATGCCGAGTTCTCAATAATTTCAGAGCTTATCATAGCCACCTCCCTTAAAAGGTATTTTGATGTTTCTGTATATAAAAGATTTGTAAAATTGTTGGTCGATGTTTCTTGAACATAAAGACGAGCGAATTTTGTTAAGGAATTAGTTGTATCATAATAGATTATGTTGTTTAACTCTTGTAACGCTGTAAATGCTTCTCTCCTTAACATGGTATCCACCAATGCAATGTTATAAGAATTTGCCCTTAGAAAATCCAAATATTTGCCTACGTGCATTAGGAAAAGTCCATCTACATGATACCCCTGCTGACGACTTAACACTGCAATAAACAAATCAAATCCATCCAAAATATCTGCCGAAGAAGGAACCTTGGAGAGAAATATCAGAGGGATTATCACTTGAGGAATTTCTTGATTAATCCAGCTTGTTCTTATTGGATGCTGTAAGGCATAAATCTCTTGCAGTCTGATGCCGTTAACTTTGCCTTTAGGGATCGGAATAGCTACAACTTTTCTATCTGCAATACTGAAAATAAAAGACGCATACCAAGTTCCGAGCAATGAAAGTAAAGCACAAACTTTGCATATATTCTTTGGATTTGTCGGTCTTCTCGGAACATTCTGTTGAATGGAGGTATCAATCCCATCTCGCTTATGATGATATGAAGTAGCTACCGCAATGCCGATGATATTTCCTATGGAACTATTTCCATGCCTGCAAACATTTTCTGACCTTCTGTTTTCGGCACTAAATATAATTGATTTATAACTGTCCAATGAGAATATTTCGTTTTGTGAAACACTTATGCTTTCAGCACTTCTCCCGGCTATTCCAGGGGTGCTAGAGGGAATGTATGATGAGGAAAGCAACCTTCGGCAAAGCAGATTGAAGGTTTTATCAAGCTTGTCCGATTCATTCTCATCAACATCGATAATAACTGTGTAGAAACCGCCCTCATCATGTATAGCTACCTTATCCATTCCAATAGCCTCAATCCCTACTCTCGCCAAACCATAGGCAATTTTTATCTCTAGATCAGGAAATCCAGTCGCGGGTGTATAAAGGGTTATGCTCATGGCTTTACCCTCTCACTAATTGCATCTACATAATTTTTTATATTCTCTACCATAAGCCATCCGCCATAGTAATCCTGCTCGTCTTTCTTTTGATATTCTTTTCTATCTGTAGCAGCAGAGATATCGCACAATTTCAGGATATGATGAGCAAGTGATGTCTGAAGCCTTCTCTGATGTTGTTCAAGAAGTGGGCATCCTTTTGCCCAAATTCTCAATCCTCTTGCCATCTCTTTTAATGAATTAACATTAATCACTCGTTCTTCTCTCGGAAAATAATCATCCGTTAAATTCTTTATCTCATCATGCCATACTATGTTACCGTTATTATCAACTATTCCATCTATTATTGCTTGCATATCAGGTTTTTCAATGTTGTCTCCGAGAAGCCCTCTATCTGTGTGATGAATAGCAACAGCAAAACTCAAAGGTTCTTTAATTCCTGCTGGTAATAATTTCCATAAGTAAGCAGCTCCAAGTGTTGAATGAGAGGGTAATCTGTTGCCGCTACCGACTTTTTCCTGCCACTTTCTTGTAAGCTTCCCAAGATCATGAAATAAAATCATCTTTAAAAAATAACCTGCTAATGTTTTCTGTCTTATTGAAGCGTTGAAAGTTCTCGTAATAGTGGAAAAAAACATCGGTAACACAAGCTCATATTTCTTTTTACATCTTGTAATATGTTCTAAATATTTTTCTTCTGGAGCACTATATAATGAAGCTGCTGGCATCTGGTATTACTCCTTTGAGTTGGTCGTAATTATCCTTCTCAAGCAGATAGTGTCTGAATGGTGATACATCCTTAATTTCCGTAAAATCCCACTCGCTTTTTTCTTCATTAAAATTTAATCCATATTTCAAATTTCTATCCTTTAATAATTTCGAACCGACACCAAAATCAACACTTATAGAATTATCTCGTATATTGGTTTTTCGAATGGCGTTTTTAATTCTGTCCTTTTTCTCACGACCTTCGCCGATTGAAAGGTCAACAACTACAAGTGTTATTGGCTTTCCTTCTCGTAGTTGTATATTTGTAGGTTTCTCATCAGCATACAAAACACACTCATACAGATCAATTAATGTATCTCTTGCCTCATAGTCATTAGCCTGATAATCAAGCGTATCATTAACAAAAGAGCAGACCGCTTCAAAGTTTTTAATATCAAAATTCTTATTTTTTTGTAGCCATTCGCGAGTCCCATTCAAATGTTTTTCTTCATAGGGTAAATGCCCTTTATCATTTTCTACTTCAAAAATTATCATCTCGCCTCTTTCGCCCTCATATCTTGCACAACGCCCAGCCCTCTGGATTAATGAATCAGCAGGGGCGAGTTCTGTCAGCAAAAGTTCTGCTGAAAAATCAATGCCTGCCTCAAGAACCTGTGTTGAAACCACAATCCCCACGCCTTTTGGAACAATCATTTTGCCTTCTGCTTTGTGGGGAATTAATGAGATCGCTTTATCTTCATGACTTTTTCTATCTGACTTTGTAAATCGGGAATGTAATAGAACAATTTGGTCATCGTTAAGCTCAAGAGACGACTTAATTTCTTCATAAATTTTCTGTGCTCTTTTGACTTGATTAAGAACGATAAGGGTCTTATGTCTATTCACCCTATTTAGCAAATTCTCAGAAATATTTATATTGCCATTTGAGTATAAGGGGCCGTTTTCTATGGTAATTTTTAGTTTAGAATTCGGCGAAATATTTCCAGTGATTTTACGGCCATCAGAAAGAGGTATGTTTTCAAGCAAGCTTTTTTCCAAACTTTCAGGCATAGTTGCTGTCATTAATACAAAAGGAATACGGCTTTTATAAAGTATTTCCATTAAAGCCCTCATAATGGAAAATGTAAAGCCATCTCTATACATGTGAGCTTCATCAAATACTATAATAGAGGAAGCAATAGCCCCTGCAGGCATGTCAAGATGCCTTCCAACCTGTCCGCTTGCCCTTGCAAAGCCGTAGAGAAACTGGTCGAGCGTTGTAACAACTATATCTGCAATAAAGAAAGGAGAATTGGGAATATCTCCATGTTGAACCTCAACAGAAATATGGGGAGAAATTTTCTGAGCATACCTTTTAATCCTTTCTGCTACACTGTTTACCAAAACCTTCATCGGCAAGACATAAAGCAGTCTTGGAGCTATATGAAATTTATTATTTACAAATTGTGATAAGAAGGGAGCCAATACAGCTTCGGTCTTTCCTGAACCCGTTGGAGCCTTTAGCAATAAAGGAAAGTCCATAGTATGAACGCGTTCCCATAAATTTATTTGGTGGTCAAAAGGCAAACCAATATTGAAGTATTGCTTATAAAATTGCTCTGTCTTATTCATTCATCCCCTCTCTGTCTCTGAACCTCCGGTCTATTCCTGTAAAGATTCCCGAAAAAAACCTCGCAGCCGTCCAGTCCGCCTCAATCGGCTTCTCGCATGTCATCCATATCTCTCTTTTCAATGTTCATAAAATTAGCACTCAGCCCTCAGCTTTCAGCAATCAGTCGTCGGCCCCCGTCTGAATCTTATCTTCCTCTTCTTCGTTTCCAGCGGACACAAGTGCTCTCTTATCAAGTTAAACACTACTCTGAACTGCGCATCATACTTCTTTTCAAGTGCATTTAATTTTCTAGCCAACTCAGCATTGGATGAGAGCATCCACCATGATAGCTCTATTAAGGACACTCGGCAACATAGATACACCCCGCTCTGTAAATGTATACGGCAGATAACAGCGACCGCCCCACAAATTTGAGGTCGCAATTTGCGGCCTCAAGCATAAAATCCGGAAGGAATCTTTTTGTATTGCGTCTTGGGATCAGTGGTTCATTGGGGACAATAGTAAGCTGAAGCCTGCTTACGCTGAAGCGGCATGATGGGACATCATTACTTATTAGATGGTCTATTGGCGTATTTCGAGGTCTTGTCAATAGGTGTGTAAAAAGCATTTAGGCGGCAATCCTTTCCGGTGCCTTTGATTCATGCTTCACCTTTACGCCATCGACGAACTTTCTCCCTGCATACACATCAGACAATAACCAGAA
>JBFMCP010000062.1:0-9450 GCA_040754455.1 Nitrospirota bacterium | reverse complement strand
TATACCGGCAGATGGACGTCCTCAAGTCTTCGCAAAATCCACAGGACGGCGCTGCCCTTGTCCCACATTATATCAGGCAGCAGCTCGAGGACTTTTTTCCCTTTCATTACGCTTAGAGAATCGACATCCGGGAGCTCAGCCTTAACCTTATAAAATACACTTTTTGCGAGATGAATATCCCCTTTGCCAACAGAGCGGTAGTGGAGGCTCACGGAAAACTGTTTTCTTTCTACCCAGGCGCCATCGATATGGGCGGCCTCCTTGGTAAGTCTGCGACCGGCCATGTCGATTGCCGCTTTTGCCAAAATCGCACCGGGATGAATATAGAACAACTCGCTGCCTGATATCGCCAGCCCATGGTTGCCGCCGTAGCAGATATTTCGTATCCCGATCTTGGCTTTGATATCCTGCAATGACCTTCCGCTTAAGATGGTCACCGAACAGCGATCCGCGTTCGCCAGCGACTGCAATTGCTCTCTCACTTCATCCGATATTGCGCTTCGGGCAGGGTCATTCTGAATCGGCGCCAAGGTACCGTCGAAGTCGAGAAACAGGGCGATCCGGAGGTGCAGAGGCGCCCTTGCGATCCTCCTGACAGGTGCATTCGTATCAAAGAAATAGCGCGGTCCCGGTCTCTTTTCCATACCTGTTACTCCACCTCACCCGAAGGGCGCAGACGAGCGAGCGCGGTGATCAGGTCAGCGGCCCAGCGGTAAATATTATTTTCTCTCACCACCGTGCGCATACGGCTCATCCGTTCTGACCTTTCCTTCGGCTCCATGGTGAGCGAAAGATAAATGGCATCCGCCATCTCCTCGATATCATACGGGTTGATGATAAGGGCGTCCTTCAACTCCCTCGATGCGCCAGCAAACTGACTGAGGATCAGCACACCGTCTTCATCATCCCGTGACGCGACGAACTCCTTTGCAACCAGGTTCATACCGTCATGCAGGGAGGTGACCATGCAGACGTCAGCCACCCGGTAGAACCGGCTGATCGCTTCGTGACTGTGATGGGCCTTAAGGAAAACGATAGGCTTCCATCCTTTCACCTGAAAGCGCCAGTTGATCCTGTCCACGGTCTCTTCCACTTCCGCTATCAGATCGTGGTAGCGCTTGATATGCGTCCGGCTCGGAGCGCCGAGCTCCACGAAGGTAAACTTACCGATAAATTCAGGATGCTTTTCCAGAAAACGCTCGATCGCCCTGAATCTTTCGGGGATGCCTTTGGTGTAGTCGATACGATCCACCCCTATACCCAGACATCTTACATGCACTCCTATTTCCTTGAGAAGATCCTCCTTGAGCGGGATTATCTCCTGCATTGCGACTGCCTTGTCATGAGAGCCATTGAAGCGGACGCTTATCGGGAACGGCTTCACTAGTGTCGTATGACCGCTGCGGGTAACCGAGAATTGATCCCAATCGATCTTCGACTCCAGGAATCGGTCGACGCTATCGAGAAAATTGTTGCAATGGAACTGTATATGGAACCCGATAATGTCCGCACCGAGCATGCCCATGAGGATCTCCTGCTGCCATGGGCATATCCCGAATGCTTCGGGATTCGGCCACGGTATATGCCAGAAGAGCGCCACCCTCGCATCGGGCCGCTTCTGCTTGATCAAAAACGGAAGGAGGGCAAGATGGTAGTCCTGAATCAGCACCAAGGGCGCCTCTTCGCTTTTAATCTCTTTGAGAAGAGCCTCGCAAAACTTTTCATTCACCTTCTGGTAATACACCCAATCCTCCAAGCGGAACGTCGGACGGGTGTGGGTGATATGGCAGAGCGGCCATATCCCTTCATTCGAGAACCCGTAATAGTACCCTTTTTCTTCCTCTTTTGAAATCCATATCCTCTTGAGCGTGTATGCAGGATTTTCGGGTGGCACACGCAGTGTGTCATTGGCGTCGACCATCTCGCGGTCGGCATCACCGCCACCGTGGGCTACCCATAACCCATCGCATATACGCATCACCGGGTCCAGGGCGGTAATCAATCCCCCCGCAGGGACGATGCATTGCACCGAGCGCCCGTCTTTCATATGCATATACGGCTCACGATTGGATACAAGAAAAAGCTTTTTGCCGCTCAATTCGGCGCGCATGTGCTCTTTCAACCGGTGGGCGGTCCAAAGAGAGTCTGCATGGACACGCAGTCTGGCCTCCTCATCTGCCTTTGCTCGAGTCACCGCAAGGCTTTTTGCCAGATGCGTCACCTCGGAAACGAGGGGAGCAAGAATATGGCCTCTTGGTGGGATTGCTCCCCTACTCTTGCCCGTTCTCAACTCCCTCATCCATTCAGCAACTTGGGCAATAGGACCGGTAATGCTCCACCGCACCACGACAAGCGTAATAAAAACAGTAAGCGCCGTAAGGGTCAGAAAACGGAGGAAATTATATTTCCATATCTCCCTGAGCCGAACGTCGATATAGGATGCATCATGGAATAGCGCCAACGTTCCGTTGACCTTCTCTTCTGCGGGGAGAGGGACAACATAGGCGTAAATTTTCTTCCCTTCGATATTCATGAAGTTGCTGACAGGGTGGGCTTCGGTAATGGAGCCCACCGCTTCGGGAAACGGCTGTGGAATCTTCGGTTTGAGATCCGGCGTCGATACGACGATTGCGCCCTGTTGGTCGAATATAGCGACTCCCTTGAGCCGTTCGCGATTGCCGAAACGCACAACAAGACGGTCCAGCCGGGCGGTAGACGCCGACTGCATCAGGGTTACCACTGATTCCTCTAAGCTATCAGCAAGGACAATAGTCCTCCGCTCCAATTCAGTAATGAGACGTTGCTTCTCCTCGTGCGCCTGATAAAACGAAAAGACTATGGCTACCAGAGCACTCACTACGACGAGCGATACTATAAGACGTATAGATATCTTCATATCAAAGCTCCACCACTCCTTTCCCCCCGTTCTCCCCTCTGTACCATATCGAAAGATAGTCCCTTACCTGTCGTGTTATAAGAAAGTTCTTTCGTATATATTCCCTTCCCTTTTCTCCCATCCGCTTCGTCATGTCGGGATTATTGAGGAACTGCCGTGTTCTGAAGGCCGCCCCCTCCACCGAGTGGACGAGAAATCCGGTAACACCGTGGACGATCTGGAGCGGGATCCCGCCCGTAGCGCCGCCGATCACCGGTTTCCCTTTCCACATTGCCTCTGAGACGGTGAGACCAAAGCCTTCCTTCAGAGATTTCTGCAGGATCACCGTCGCCGCCCGCTGGAGGGCATTAATGTATTTGTCGCTGAACGGAGGGAGGAGGAGAATATGGATGTCGGGATCATCGGCTGCATATGCAGTGACCTCCCCCAGGACGGCTGCGCCCTCGGGATCGTCCGTTGCCGGGCTACCGGCCAGGACAAGAATGCAATTGTTGTATTTCTTTACCATGCGGTACGCCTGTATAACGCCGATGGGATCCTTGAACCGGTCGAAACGGGACACCTGCAGGATCATCGGCCGGTCCGCCGGTACACCCAGCCGTTCCAGTGCCTCACTGATTTCGGTATCGGTCAATTTCCGGTTTTTATCGCTGAGTGGGTCGATCGACGGCGGGATGATGAGCTCATCTATTCCAAGGGCCTGCGCGAACTTGGATACAGAGAAGATCGCCGCATCATACTTTTTGCTGTAGCGCATGATACGATCACTCACCTCCCGTACCGGATTCGAAACATCGATGTGACAGCGCCAGAACCAACAGCCCCCTCTTCTGAATTCTACCAGTGGCACGGGCTGGGGATCATGGATCAGCACAGCATCAGCCTCCAGGTTGATTTTTCCCGCGTTTATTCTGTTCACCCCGAAGTGATGTCCCCACATCTCCTCGCTGATGTACTCGCGATTGCCCTGAAGGGCGTTATGCATCTTTTTGGTGGTATCGAAGAAAAACATATCCCCTTCGATGACCTCCCACCGTGCATTGATCCCGAGATCTCGTATGAGAGGAAGCATGCGCTGCAGTGTCTCTGCAACACCGCCGCCGCTCCGGGTGGAATTGACATGGAGAAACGTTTTACCCTGAAGCAGCTCCCCGAGCCTGCGGAGGAGCAACAGGTCGCCAGTAGGTGCGATTCCGGAATAATGATCGAGCAGCATCACAGCACCTCCATGTCCCTGCGAACCTTATCTTCTACCGCCTCGACAATATGCTCCCTGATGCCCTCGACACTGTGCATGAAGGGGTCTATGGACCGGATTCTCTCCGCAAGTTGCTTTCGACCAAGAGAGGTCTCGACCCAGGCCGACAGGTCGTCGACGCCGAGACGCACCCGGGCTTCGTAAAAGTGATAGTAGATCGCGCTCGGATCGATATAGCGCATGGCAATGAGGAATTCAGCAAGATTCTTCACTCTGATGCCGGCAGGAAAGATAAAAGAAACCGTTTCATTGAAATAGAATTCCTCGCCGGACAGAGCCTGCCGAGGCTCAGGAAAGCCCTCAAGATACGTATCGATCACCGACAGCAACGCTCTCCTGAGCTCGTCTATGTGGTTGAAAATGTAGGGGTCGATGTTCGAGAGTTGTTCCGCGAGCACCCGCTCTTCGAGGCTTTCACCGGCCCAATAGGCGAAATCGTTGGTATATTCCAGGACATGATCTTTCAGAAAATATTGATAGGTATGATGGAAAAGCGAATCGTCGCTCACCACAGCAATGACCTCACGTAGTTCCCGGAGGTTTCCGGCCCGCTGCCCTGCCGCTTTAAGGACACTTACATACTGCTTGAACTCAAAAGGTGTCGTCGTCTCCATCACGCCTCCTTTCTGAGATAGACTGTGCGATGAGGAAACGGTATCTCTATCCCCTCGCTCCTGAACCTTTTTAAGATTCTTTTTCTCAATTCGTGCTGTGCCAGGTACTGGTCGACAAACTCCCGGATCTGGCAGATAAGGGTGAAATCCAGCGAGCTCTCTCCGAAGCCGGGAATAAATCGCACAAAAGGCTCCGGCTCGCTGAGCAGGCCCGGCACTTCAGCAGCCGCCTTTTTCGCCTCATCTATCAGTATACGTTCCACCTGTTCCGGGTCCGATGAATAGCTCACTCCCATGTTGATCAGGAGCGCCATTTTCCTTTCGGGCAGATAGTAATTGGTGACGACGCTCTGCGCCAGCTTGCTGTTGGGGATCACGACCATATTGTTCGGCAGCATCCGCACCCTGGTCGTCCTCCAGGTGATGTCCTCGACATATCCCTCCTGTCCCGTCTCGAGTTTGACGAAATCGCCGACCCGTATAGATTTCTCCATAAGGATATGCGCTCCGGCAAAGAGATTTGCCAAAGAGTCCTGAAGAGCGAGCGCGACGGCCAGGCCTCCGACGCCGAGCGCCGTGATCAACGGTGCAATCGAAATCCCTAGGTTGCTGAGGACGATAAGGATGCCGACGGCAAGTATGGTTCCCTTCAGCACGCCGTAGGCCAGCCCAGTCGTGGGGAGCGGAAGATTCGATTTTCGTATATAACTTTTAAAAACCTTCCCCGCCAGATTCGCAGCTGCCAGCGTAATGGAGAGTATTACCAGGACATTGATGGTTTTACTGAGATACGTAACATAGCGATCCTGAAGCTCCGAAGCAGATAATCCGAAGTAAAGCCCGATGGCAATACACCAGTAGAGGGAAGGAATCCTCAGCGACTTGATGAGGATATCATCGATCTCGGTATCCGTAGTTTCCGACCATCTGTGGAGGACCTTGAAAGAAATCCCCCGTATGGCGAGCAGGACTACCGATGCTGCAAGAGTTATGAAAGCAGGAACTGCTACTACCTTCGCATCAATATCCATATCCTCTTCTCCCTAAGGGCTTTATCTCGACTGCTGCAGCCAGCTATAGGTGACGCTTTCTCTCAGTTGCAACAACAACCGGAGGGCTGATCGAAGCCAGTCTCGTATCCATGATTCTTTTGAAATCGATGAATGCCGATCTCCGATGCCGCGGGATGGGCTCCCCATCGGCCATACGTATCGATGAGGGGTTAACAGCCCTGCCATTGCTCCGAATCTCGTAATGCAGGTGAGGCCCTGTTGCAAGGCCTGTTGCTCCCACATACCCGATCACCTGCCCCTGCTCCAGCACGGTTCCCCTTTTGATCCCCTTCGCTATTCTGGACAGATGACCATAATACGTTTCATATCCGTTGCGATGCCGTACAATCACGAGCTTTCCATAGCTGCCTCTTTTTCCAGCAAATATCACCTTTCCAGTACCTACCGTAGAGACAGGAGTACTCAACGGAGCAGCATAATCGACTCCATGATGAGGGCGGTAGATTTTCAATACAGGATGCAGTCTGTTACGAGAGAATGCCGAGCTTATCCGTCTGAAGCTTAACGGGGCTTTCAAAAAGACTCTTTTGAGCGGTTTTCCTTCAGCATTGTAGTAATCGGCAGCACCGTTCAGTTCAAAGAGATAGGAGCTGAACAGCGCCCCCTCGTTGACTATTTCAGCAGCGAGGATATCACCATACTTTCTGAATTCCCCGTCAAAATAAAGACCTTCGACAATGATCTTGAAGGAGTCGCCGGGCTGCAGGTCGGTCGAGAAATCGATATCCCAGGCAAAGATATCGGAAAGCTTTAGCGCAAGCAACTCGTCATCCTTATCGTCTCCTATTGACGAGATCAGAGCCCCTCTTATAACTCCTCCCTTGTGGAGAATTCTCTTTTCATAGGTGATTGCCTTCTTCTCGGCACAGTAGCCTGCTTCGTTACGGGTAATGTTCAGGATGCTGTCATCGTCAATCCAGTAGCAGAATGACTGTATCCGGTCGTTGTCCAGGGTAATCGCATACGGTTGTCCGGGAGCGAGATCGCGCAGTTTATGCAGCGACGCGGCAGCCTCTCTCAGTTTAAAGAGCTCGCCCATGTCGAGCTGGTAGCGTTTGAATATAGAGAAAAGCGTCTCGCCCTCCTTGATCGTACCGCTGATCACTCTCGAGGTTTTCTCTTTTAATTCCTCTTTTTCGGGCGGCGTCGCGGCCTCCCTGGCGAGTATCATCATTAAAATAACAACAGGAGCAATGACTATTCCTACAACAACCTTCCTCATGCAACCTCCAAGACAATTTCATTGCAAGACCTCTCCTAGACAGGGGGCCGTACGAATCAGGGGTGCTACGGAGTACTCATCAGCATTTTGCTTGTCTCATGCCAGAGCAGATCGACTCTGCTCAACGCCGCTGACTGATTAGTGTCAGCCTCTGTCCGCGTTTTTCTGAGCGTCGCCTGCAGCTCTTCGATACCCTTTTTCCTGTCGCCGGCGACCATCGCCTTCATCCGCTCAAGTGTACCGTCGATAAGCTCCATTTCACTTTTTGCCGTGGCGATGTTCTTCGCTAAGAGATCCGCACGCATTTTTGCCATATGCCCTCTCAGCGCGGCCAGCCGCGCATCAAAGGAAATCTTCTGCAGGTCCTCGGCCTGTTTCTTGAACGCTGCCCCATAGGCCTCACTCTGCTTTCTCTGTGTTTCTTCAGTGGCGGCCAGTCCCCTTGCCAGGGAGCCTTCCAGCGCAGCCGTCCGCGAGGCAAGAGTGTTGACCGCTTTAACGATCTTCTGGGTGTCTGCATCAGGCTGCAGCACGGCGGTTTTGCGTGCCTCCTCCTCTGCCCTGACAAATGCTTCGATGTGTCTTACCTGCTGCTTAAGTCGTTCGACATCCGCGCGAATCCCAGATGTTGCACTCTCTAAGAGAAACGGTATACCAAAATACCCGGCTGCTACGGCAACAACCAACAAAATACAAGCCACCAGAAGCGTTTTCATTTCATCCTCCCTTTGCTGATCATTTCCTCCACATCGCATTTCAGCTATCTTTCCTTTATCCCATCTCCCGGCTCCCGATAGGACTTCACCTGTTGTCTTCTTCTATAGCTGTTTTAATCTTCACAAGAATATCCGGGATGGCCGACGTCACGCGGTCCCAGCTCGAGATGAGCGGTACACCGAGCGGGTCCTCGGTGATAATCTCAGCCGCCTTCCGTATACCGTTGGTGAAGGTCTCCATGGCGAGGCTCTCTTCATGCCGATCAAAGCAGAGCCCGTTGATGGCAGCGTCATCCTCATAACGTTTCAGCATGTCCTGTGCAGTCCGCACGTACGTCGCCACGAGCGTCTTAAAGAAGCCGTTGGAAAAGATGATCCCCTCTGACGCCAGCGTCCTGAATACGGATTTACAGATATCGACCGCCATCTTGTGGAGGCCCTTGGAGGCGTCGTCAGGAGAGAGCACCTGATGTTTGTGCTCGTAGTTCTCTGCTATGTCTACCTGACAGACCCTTCTCAGAGCAGTGTTGCGGTAGACTTCGGCGAGCACTCCCACTTCCAATCCCCAGTCTCCGGGAATTTTGTTGATCCGCGCCATATCGATATCCATCGAAAACTCTCCGGCCAGGGGATAGCGGAAACTGTCGAAAAATGCGAGAAGGGGATGATAGCCTCCGAGGATTCTCTGGATCGAACGTATAAGCGGCGTGACCAGCAGTCTCGTCATTCTGCCATGCAACCGGTCCGTCACTCTGCTGTAAAACCCCTTGCAAAAGTCGTAGTCGAGATTGGGATTGACCACCGGATAAGAGAGCCGCGCCAGCAGCTCCCGATTATAGGTAAGGATATCGCAGTCATGGAGCGCTATAGCGTGGAATTCCTGGCGTGAAAGGATATAGCCGTAGGCCATCCAAGCAGATCTTCCCTTGCCGGGCTCACCGATGTGCAGGTCAGCCTCTTTTATCGATTGATACACTTCGCTGAGCCGTGGCCCGGCATTCCATACGATACTGGTCTTCTGAGGTAAGGCCGAAAAAAATCGCTTTGCATGCTCGAACTCCTCCTTCGAGGCGGGTCCGAGGGTCACCACGATCTCTTTAACGTATTTGACCTCCTGAAGTTCACGCACGATCCCCTTGAGCGCCTCTCCCTGAAGCTCGCTGTAGAGCGAGGGGAGCACGAGGGCAAGTGGCCGTGCCGAGGCGTACCATGACAACTCCGCCTCTATCTTCTCCAGATTCTGTTTGCCAAGCCTATGGAAGGTGGCCACTACTCCTGTTTGATAAAAATCAGACATACTGCAACTCCCTTTTTACGGCTGCGCGTCAGCAGCCTGTTACGTCTTTATACAATCGCAGTGACAATCTGCCTTGCATATCAGGGCCTTCTAAGCCAATGCATATGCGGCTAATGCTCCCTCACCATTCTTACCATAGTGAAAACGCCACGGTCATCTGTTGGACTCCTCAAACCGTTTCGCGCACGCAGACAAGCTCATGCGTATTCGCTTTGCGGTAACGACTGACTAAGCTATGCGTTATTGTAAAAGGTGCTGTCAATTATTTTGTGTAAATTTGGTAAAGGGGCAAATTGGGGCGCACCTTTCCAACCTTCGTGGTTCTCCAGCTCAGTTCCATCTTCAATGAGATGAAAGCAAGGAGTCGATAGCAG
>JBFMCP010000061.1:0-9835 GCA_040754455.1 Nitrospirota bacterium | reverse complement strand
TTGAGCTTGAAAGGAAATGGAGCAAACCTATCAAGGATTGGGCTATAATCTATGCACAGCTCGTCGTCCTCTTCGAGGACAGGCTGTTATGAGGAAACTGATTTACACAGTTGGCGAGACAGTCCCATGAAAAAGGGACCCGGTATGACAAGAGGACATGCTTTTCTCAACCGATATGATACTACCAGGGTATGCAATGCTATTTTGCTTTTCCACTCTTCGTGCCGCAGCGCTTCTTTGTTGTTGATTTCCCTTTTCTCACTGTCTCTGCGCTTCCGTTCTTACGTACTCTTTTATCCCTGCAGGGCAGGTTCTTGTGCACCAGCTGCTTCTTGAGCGAGCACTGCAATGCGACAAAGGTTCTGCAGCTCCGGGAGCCATCCACGGCATCGGATTGCGGGAAAGAGGCGTACCTGCAATCAAGATCGCAAAATTCCATAGTATTCTCTCTCAGAACTCCTCAGAAAATTATACCACACCCCTCCCCGCGCTCCCGCATTCTCAAAGCACAAAAAGACACATTTATGGGATAATATAAATGGTGTGAGACGCACTCAAAAGACATCGGACAGGAGGACGCATGGGCACCATCGCATTCGAGAGTTTTGAGTCGACCTTTCAAATCCTGAATCCCTTTAAAGACTTTGCTCCCGACGACCACCGCGTGGAGGTCCGCAAAGATCCGCTCCTTGGCGCAACGAGCGTCCACAATCCTTTTCTGAAGGACAAAGCCAAGGTTTTTTTCGGTGATAATGATCCCGAGCTGCTGAAAAAGCTGGTCGAGGAGAGCGCCAAGAACTGCATTTTCTGCGGCGATTTTGTCGAGAAGAGTACTGCCCGGTATCCGGACGATATCATTCCCGGCGGTCGCATAAAAGTCGGCGAGGCGGTCCTCTTCGCAAACCTCTTTTCTCTCGGGAAATACCATCCTGTCATTGCCCTGAGCAAGGCGCACTTCCTCAGACCCTCGGAGTTCAGCCCCGAGCTGATCGGTAACGGGTTCAAAGCAGCGCGCCGGTTTCTGGACATGGCCTACGACGAAGACCCCTCGGCGCTGTATGCGTCAGTCAATGCCAATTATCTCTTTCCCGCAGGCGCCAGTCTGGTCCACCCGCACCTGCAGATGATGATCACCACCCTTGCCTATTCGTATCAGGCGCAGCTCATTGATGCAAGCGCCGCGTATTTTCAGAAAAACGGCTCTTCTTACTTCATGGACCTTGTAGAAACCGAGAGGAGGACCAATGCCCGCTACATCGCACAAAAAGGGGCATGGCACTGGCTCGCCGCCTATTCGCCCATGGGGACCAACGAGATTATGGCCGTTCACGAAAGAGAGACCGACTTCGGCCGCCTCACCGAATCGGACATCAGCGACCTCTCCGACGGCATTTCGCGGGTCCTCGCGTGTTACGAGGGGCTTGGACATCTGAGCTTCAACTATACCCTCTATTCCATGAGAGAGGGAGCGCGGTCAGAGGGGTTCCGCTGCCTCTTTAAGATAATCAACCGTCAGAACCTCTACCCCAATTACCGTAACGACGACTACTTCCTGCAGAAGATGCTCCATTCGGAATTGATCATTCTACTGCCCGAAGATCTGACGCGAAAAGCAAAAGAATATTTCTAAACAAGAAAGGGGACCTGCCATGACACATGAGCATACGTACGAACCGGTATCCCACCACGGCATCACTTCAGAGCTGATGGAGCTCGGGATTCAGGGTGCGGAGATCAGGAGATGCACCACCTGCAAGAGAGAGGCGGTGTTCATACTGACGAGAAAGGGACAGTGGTTTCCGCTCTTTGACGAGCGGCGGGAGGAGGAGCAGGATATCCTGATGGCTTAGAAAGCCTTGCCTGCAAAGAAGTGAGGGAAAGGGAAAGTGTATGGCTGGTTGCCGCTACATTTTCCCTTTCCCTCCCGAAGCGGGTCTCCGCAAAGGAACGCTTCGACTTTTTGCACGGTGTGCAGCCTGCTATTTCTTCTTGGCAGTCTTTTTTGCCGCGGGTTTCTTGGCAGCCTTCTTTGCTGCAGGCTTCTTGGCGGTCTTTTTCACCGTTTTCTTTTTTGCGGGCTTTTTTGTACCGCAGGTTTTGCAAGCCATAACGCTCCTCCTTTCTCTCCGAGAATTGCATGCTGCCTGCCGGCAGCATCTTCTGCAATAATATAAATTATCGACGGTAAGATCAAAAAGTTAAACTGCTGCCTGTTTTTTTCAAATGCAGCCATCCCTCTTGACTCCGTTCCCGCAGCAGTTACAATTTAAGTAGGAGCAGGCCGGGACATATTCCCTCTCTGTATTCTTCTCTTTCTTCACATCAACACTCCGATCACCCTTCATTCATCTTCACTACGTGGGCGGCACCATGGATACATGGAAGATCGATTCAGAACATTCGACGGCCGGATTTGATGTCCGCTTCCTCTTCAGGCACATGCACGGGCAGTTCACGGGCATATCCGGGAGTGTCTTTCTCGATCCTGTCGATGTGTCCCGCTCCGTTGTCGAAGCAGTCATCGATACCACAAGCGTCAAAGCAGAAGACAGGACATGGCGCACACAGATACGCGGTCCTCACTTTCTCGACGTGGAGCACCATCCGACCATTACTTTTAAGAGCACTGCGGTTGAGCGGACCGGCAATCGTCATATCCGCATATCCGGTGATCTGACCATCCGAGGCATAACGAATGAGGAGATTCTCGAGGCCGAGTATACCGATCCGGAAGAGGATACTGAGGGCAAAACACTGGCGATGAGGCTTACTGCACATACTACGATAAATAGGGTGGATTATGGGATCACATTGCAGGACAAAGAGGCGCTTTCTCTCATGATCGGGAAAGATATCCGGATTACGCTCGCGGTTCGGCTCGTCTCGCTCGCTCTCGAGACCCGGGTTGCCGCGCCGTAACCGTCATCACTGCCGTCGCTCTCTTCGGTACGGCTTTTGAAAAGCGTACTGTGGTACAATGCAGCATCAGAAAAATGAAACGATTGCATAAACAGCATGATAGATTCAACGCTTTGCCTTTGAGAGACGGTCACCATGTATCCTCTGACAACCATTCATACCTGTCCGGCACTCTCTACGTCATTGCAGCAGCCCTCCTCTGGGCCGCATCGGGTTCCGCCTCCAAATTTCTTTTCAATGGCGGAGTATCGCCCTTTCATCTCGTCCAGATGAGGACAACGATCGCGGCAACTGCTCTGGCGCTGCTGCTTGCAGGCCGTCCCGGCCTCCTGAAAGTCGCTTGGAAGGACCTGCCCTACTTCATGCTACTGGGCGTTATCCTTGCTGCCGTTCAATCCAGCTATCTGTTCGCCATCAGCAAGATCCACGTGGCTGCGGCGATCCTGCTCCAATACCAGGCGCCGATCTTTATTGCCGCTTATGCCGTACTGTTCGCACGCAAGAGGTTGACGTTCTGGACAGTGATGGCGATCGCCGGTTCTGTTTCGGGCTGCTATTTGATGGTTGGTGCTTACAGCCTCGATATCCTGAGCATGAGCCGGATCGGTATTCTTTCAGGATTATTTTCGGCCGTTGCCTTTGCCTGGTATTCGGTAAAGAGCGAATACGGTATGCGCACCTATTCCCCCTGGACCGTGGTCTGCTATGCGCTGGTCGTCGCAGCTGTGGTATGGAACCTCCTCCAGCCGCCGCTCGGGGCCTTTGCCAAACCCTATAGTGCGGTCGAATGGAGCTTCATTGTCTTCATAGGATTTTTCGGAACAGTCCTGCCCTTTGCCTTTTATAATGAAGGCATCCGCCGTATCACCTCGACCCATGCCGGCATCATCGCTACGCTCGAGCCGGTCGCTGCAGGGGTCATCGCGTATGTGTCTCTTGGCGAGGTCATGGAATTATGGCAGATCATTGGCGCTGGGGTGGTCATTGCGTCTATCGCCGCCCTGCAGGTCCATCATCGCCCCGAAACACCTTTAACGAGCACCTCGGCTGGATATAGTGAGCGCTACGGCCCTTAAAAATGAAAGGGGACAGGAAGTTTTCCTGTCCCTTTCATTTAAATGCTTACGAGGATTTTACCGTGTATGGTTATTTCCTCTTTGCTACGCGCTTCTTTGCTGTGGCCTTTCTGGAGCCACCGGCTTTTTTCTTAACGACCTTTCTTGCCATAGCTTCCTCCTTTTCAAAGATTACCGTAGCATGCCTCAGCAGTGCTACCGTACGACCTACAGCACTTTATCTATCGGAGAAAGCTTCTGGAAGTTTAGCGTTTTTTAAGTCCCTCTCAGATTCCTTGAGCGCACTCCATTTCATAGTGACAGAGCGCCCTGACATGGCTATACCTTGGTGCGTGACCTGAACGATCCGGCAGACCCGGGACTGTTCTGATGAACGCCGGGAGCTGTCGTGCACGGCCACGCAGACTCCTTTTTCTTACCATGCCCGCGTCTTTTCCTTTTTTCATCAACTTTCCGTGCTGAATTCGTCTCGCCTGCCCTTTTCTCTTTTTCCTGAGAACCCAGGAGTTTTACATACATAACATCACCTCTTTTATTTATCACTTATCAGGAAAGGCGAGTACAGTCAAGGGACGTCGGCTTGACGGAACCGTTGCTTCACGCTATAATATTGTCTACCATGGTAGTTAATAATAGCACCGCCGCTCTCATGGATATCGGCTTTTCGGAATACGAAGCCAGGACGTATGTGGCGCTCGTGGGGAGCAGCCCTGCCACTGCCTACGAGCTGGCGCGGATAGCGGGCATCCCGACCTCCAAGATTTACGGAGTGCTTACCAAGCTCATTGAACGCGGCATCGTATCCGTCGTCGGGGATAAAAAGACAAAGCGATATATCTCTATGGACCCCGATGAGTTCATCGAGAGTCACCGGAGCAAAATGGAGCATACGCTCGATAGTCTGAAAAAAG
Organism: Nitrospirota bacterium; assembly: GCA_040754455.1. Taxonomy (GTDB): domain Bacteria; phylum Nitrospirota; class Thermodesulfovibrionia; order Thermodesulfovibrionales; family Dissulfurispiraceae; genus JBFMCP01. The sequence goes on along the minus strand of JBFMCP010000061.1, from coordinate 4,929 downwards.
AGCTTTCGGATATCAAAAAAGAGCCGGATGTCTCCTACATTTGGAACATAAGCGACTATGCGTATCTTATGGACAAGGCAGGAAGAATGATTCTTGATGCGGAGCGGACAATCCTCCTCTCAGCCTGGGCATCGGAAGCGGCGTCACTCGAGCCGCAGTTGAAAAAAGCTCTGAAGAAGAAAGTACAGATTGCCGTCGTTAATTTCGCGCTGCCGACGATAACCACCGGACAGGTCTATTACCACCCCATCGAGGACACACTCTATGCTGAAAAGGGCGGCAGGGGTCTTGTCGTCGTCGTTGATTCAAAGGAGGTCCTGATGGGGACCGTCTTCGGCGATAACCGCGTCGAGGGCGCCTGGAGCATGAACAGGGGCTTTGTGACCCTTGCCGAAGATTACATCAAACATGATATTTACGTAATGAAAATCATCAAACGTTTCGACCGGCCGCTCATCAATACCTTCGGCCTTCGCTATGTGAAATTACGCAACATCTTTAAAGACGAGGAGGCGCAATGAAGATCTATATCAACGGACACTATTACAGCAAGGACGAGGCAAAGATATCGGTCTTCGACCACGGGCTTCTCTATGGTGACGGTGTTTTCGAGGGCTTACGGATATATCATGGGAAGGTCTTCAAGCTCAGAGAGCACATCGATCGGCTCTACAGGAGCGCCAGGGCGATTGCGCTCGATATCCCCCTTGCCGAGCTTGAGGTGGAACAGGCAGTGCTTGATACGGTGGCGGCCAACCAGAAAACAGAAGGGTACATCCGCCTCATCGTGACACGGGGAGTGGGCCCCCTCGGGCTCGATCCCTCGACCTGCGAAAAGGCTTCGATCATCATTATTGCGGGAGATATCCAGCTCTATCCGAAGGAACATTATGAGAAAGGCATCAAGGTCATCACCGCTGCAACGAGACGCGTGTCACCGGATGCCCTTGATCCGAGGATAAAGACACTGAACTACCTCAATAATATTATGGCAAAGATCGAGGCGCGCAGGGCCGGATGTCTTGAGGCGGTCATGCTGAACAGCGAGGGATTTTTAGCTGAATGCACTGCCGATAACATCTTTATTGTGAAGAACAGCGAGCTGTTGATCCCGGCGCCCTTCCACGGCGCGCTTGACGGCATTACTATGAGGACGGTTATCGAGCTGGCCGCCTCGCTCGGGATCAGAACGCTTGAGACAACCCTCACCCGTTATGACCTCTACAATGCCGATGAATGCTTCCTGACCGGCACCGGAGCCGAAATCATCCCGATTACTGACATCGACAGCAGAAGGATCGGCAGCGGCCGGCCCGGAACCATAACGACAAAGCTTATCGCCGCTTTCAAAGATTTCGTCGCCCAATGGGATGAAGGAAGCACGCTCCTGCACCGGATCAACGCTTAAAGCTCGTTAATCCCCGGTAGCGTTCACTGCGGTTCCGGGCGCCCTGATCTTTTCATCATCGCGCCTGTAAAATCGTGCTATAATTTTGTTACATCCCTTCACCACTATTATCTTGGCGCTACCTTGGAGCTCTCCCATGCCCATCTTGATTGAAACCAATACGGTCAGCATCCGCAGGGCAGGACAACATGACAAAATCGCCCTCTGGCACATCCATACCAGCGCAGTAAGGGAAATACTGAGCAAATACTATACGCCACGCGAGATCAGGCAGTGGCTCGGCTCTCTCAGACCCGAAGGATATGAATACAGTATTGAAAGCAAGGAGTGTGTCGTCGCCGAGTATAGGGGAAAAGTCATCGGCTTCGGCCAGATGGACTGCAAAAACGCCCTCATTGAAGCAATCTACGTCTTGCCGGATTATGTGCGCCGGGGCATAGGGACAAAGATTCTGCACACTCTTGAGGGAAAAGCTATGGGGTCGGGAGTGACCGCACTGCAGCTCTGCTCTTCCCTGTATGCCGTTCCCTTTTACGAGAATGCAGGGTTTAAGGCCCAGCTGAATATACACCACCAGCTTCCCGACGGCACCATGCTTCCCTGCATTTATATGATCAAAAAATTGCTCTCCTCGCCCTGAGATACAGCCCGTTTTTACATTCCGAGGCCTGCAAAATCCGCCTTTGCCCTCAGACTGAAGAGCTCTCGTATATCCTGCGGCAGCTGCGAGAGCATGTCATAAAACTCTTCCGTGGATATTGCCGTCGGTATGATCGAAAGCACTGCACGGACATGCTCTTCGGCCTCAATGAGGCCGACATATTCCCGCTCGCTCACGCGCTTGATAAACTCATCTTTGCCGAAGGAGCTGACATCAGTGCTCTGCAGAAGAGCACTTCTGAGCTCATGAGGGAGCTGCTCGGCGACGTCAATAGTCTCACCCTCTGAGAGCCTCTCCCCGAGCACCTCGAGCACGATCCGTGCAGTGCGTTCAGCCTGCTCAAAGGTGGCTATATGACCACGGTCCTGTACGATAGTTATGAATTCATTATAACGCATACGCACTCCTTTCCCCCTCACGTTTCACTTAGCGCACACCCTCTTCTACTTTTTATCAACAAAGCGTTGAACAGTCAAGAGGACCTCACTTATACTCTTTTGTTACTTCGTCCGCACTGTTGAGGAAAGAAGTGCCTTTTTTCGAGTACAATAGTAGTTCACGTATTCTGAATGTTGTGCTCAAGGAGACACTATGGAGAGAATCGCCAATTTTTTATTCGAGGCTGGCATGCTGAAGCGTACGCCCCGGACAGGGTTCCAGTTCCTCGGATCGGGAGCCGAGTCCGTTGCCGAACATATTTTCAGAACGGTGTGCATAGGCTATACCCTCGGCCGCATGACCGAGGGGGCTGATACCGACCGGGTCATAAAAATGTGCCTCTTTCACGATCTTCCCGAAGCCCGTACCGGAGACCTCAACTATGTGAATAAGAAATATGTTAAGGCCAATGAGCAAAAGGCCATCGACGACCTTGCCGCACCACTGCCCTTTGGCGGGGAGATAAAAGAACTCATCCTCGAGTTCCTCGAAGGCCGGACCATGGAAGCCCGGTTGTCGCACGATGCCGACCAGCTCGAAATGATCCTCGCCCTGAAAGAGTACAAAGACCTCGGGAACAAGTACGCCGATGAGTGGCTCGCCTTTGCCCTGAAGCGCCTCAAGACTGATATCGCCCGTACACTGGCACAGAGCATCATCGAAACCGACTCCTCGCTCTGGTGGTTTTCCGACAAAAGCGACTGGTGGGTGCACGGGAAAAAAGAGCGGCCCTAAAAGTATGGTCAGCATCACCTTCTACTTCAAGGCGGGCTGCTGGTTCTGCGATGCGGCTGAAGAGATGCTCAACGGTCTCGAAGAAAAATACCGGCTCCGTATCAAGAAAATCGATATTACCTCCAGCGACGAGCTCTATGAGCTCTACCGGTTCGATATTCCGGTGCTTGAGTTCAAGGACGGTTCCGTCCTCCACGGGCGCATCAAGCGAAAGGACCTCCTGCAAAAGATCGAGGAGAACAGGGAGTAGTCGTTTAAACCGCTTTTTTCAGCCGCTCGGCAACAGCGTCGATAAACTCTTCCGTTAATGCATATTTCGAAACCGGAGGGTTCGCAATCAGCATGAGATCTTTCGTCATAATACCGTCCTCAACGGTTTTGATGACCGTATGCTCCAGGGTCTGTGCAAACCTGACAACCTCCGGCGTATTGTCGAGCTCTCCCCGTTTTGCCAGGGCACCGGTCCAGGCAAAGATGGAAGCGATCGAATTGGTCGAGGTCGGATTGCCCTTCAGATGCTCGTAGTAATGCCTCATCACCGTCCCATGCGCAGCCTCATACTCGTATTTGCCGTCAGGAGAGACCAGCACCGAAGTCATGAGACCGAGGCTGCCGAAGCCTGAGGCGACCATATCGGACATGACATCGCCGTCGTAATTCATGCAGGCCCAGAGCATACCGCCCTCGGACTTCATTACCTGCGCTACGGCATCGTCGATAAGGAGATAGCGGTACTGAACACCCGCTTTCCGGAAAGCGTCTTTTGCCTTTTCTACCTCTTCAGCAAAGACATCCCTGAAGAAGCCATGGTATTGTTTCGAGATGGTATCTTTTGCACCGAACCAGAGGTCGACTCTTTCATCGAGGGCGTAGGCGATGCAGGACTTGGCAAAGCTCCTGATCGATTTCTCCGTATTGTGCATCCCCATAACCACGCCCCGTCCCTTGAAGTCGTGGACCTTTGCCGTCCTCTTCTCCCCGCCATCTGCTGGCGTAAAGACGAGCTCGACCGTGCCGGCACCGTCGATAAGCATTTCGACATCCTTGTAGATATCGCCGTAGGCATGACGTCCGATGATGATCGGTTTGCTCCACTTCTGGACTGCGGGAGGGATATTCCTGATGATGATCGGCTTTCTGAAGACCGTGCCGTCGAGAATCGACCGGATCGTCCCGTTGGGGCTCTTCCATTGCTGTTTGAGGTTGTATTCCTTGACGCGGGCGGCATTGGGCGTTATTGTCGCGCACTTCACGCCGATGCCGAATTCCTTGATTGCCTCCGCTGCGTCGACCGTGACCGTATCGTCCGTCTCGTCTCTATGCTTGATGCCGAGATCATAGTATTTCAGGTCTATATCGAGAAACGGCAGTATCAGCTTCTCTTTGATGAGCTTCCAGATGATCCTAGTCATCTCATCGCCGTCCATCTCGACGAGGGGATTTTTCACTTTAATCTTTTCAGCCACATCATCCTCCGGTTCGAAAAGGTTAAAGGATTTAATTTAAATAGAATGCGAATGGATTGTCAACGGTGGAAAGGCATAATTCCCCTGCCGTCCTTGTCACGCCAAAATGATAATGTCCTATATGACCAAAATAGAAATGTCCTATAGGAGGGATGTCATACTGCAAAGTAATGGAGGGGAGCAGTATGGCAGGAGAGGACATTATCATGGTAAGGCACAAG
>JBFMCP010000060.1:0-10774 GCA_040754455.1 Nitrospirota bacterium | reverse complement strand
GGTACAATATAATAAAATAATTCCAAAATGCGCCTTAGTGCATTGCTGATAAGTGCATATATGTCGAATATATAGCCCTCTTTGAAAAGCTGCAGCATTTCTTCTCTTGAGCTCTCCGCCAGCGCAGCTTCCCGCAGGGGTATCTTTCTGAGAGCTTGCAAATTGACAAATCCTGATCATAACAGTTACACTAAATATTTGAAAAATCGAGACTAAATGATTGAGGAGGCACCAGTGTTAAAGGCACTTGAAGATGTATCGGCAACAAAAAAACGGCTCAAGATAGAGATTCCTGCCCAGGATATCGAGGCTGAAATACAGAAGGGACTCCAGAGCGTCCAGAAGCGGTCAAAGCTTCCTGGATTCAGGCCCGGCAAGGCGCCGATGACCCTTATCGAGAAGAAATTCGGCAAAGAGGTCGAGGCAGAGGTCCTGGAGAAGATCATTCCCGACTACTATCTCAAGGCACTGCAGGAAGCGAAGATCACTCCGGTGTCGCGCCCTACAATGGAAGAGTCCTTCGACTTCCAGAGGAATGCTCCCCTCTCGATGACCGTTTCCGTGGAGGTCAGGCCGAACGTTGAGAATCTCTCCTATGAAGATATCACGGTCAAGGACATACCGGTGGAGGCAAAGGATGAGGATGTCGAAGCGGTCCTGAAAAACCTCGCAGAAGAACGGGCCACCTATGAGGCAGTGGACGATGCGGTGCAATCCGGCGATCTCGTCACCCTCGATTATACGGTGAAGGATGACGGATCATCGGCAAAGGATGTAGTCATCAAAGTAGGCAGCGGTCCCTATCCCCAGGAGTTTTTCGACGGTCTCATCGGAAAGAAAAAGGACGAGGAGTTCGAGATGGAAGCGACTTTCCCCGAAGACTCTCCCACTCCTTTTGCCGGCAAGCGTCCGAAGTTTGCGGTCAGGATCAAGGATCTGAAACGGCGCACCGCTATTACCATCGATGACGAGTTTGCGAAGGATCTGGGCATGGAGAACCTCGAGCAGGTAAAGGCGAAGGTGCGCGAGAACATCCTCGCTGCGAGGAACAGGGAGGCTGATCGTGCAAAGCAGCGTGAGATCCTCGATAAACTCCTTGAGAAGCACCAGTTCGATATTCCCGAAAGCATGCTCGATGCGGAGATAAGAGGAATCATCGGCAGTATACGTGCGACCGGCAAGGACGAACGCTCCGACGAGGCGATCACGGAGGAAATAAGGCCCCAGGCAGAGAAGAGCGTCAGGGCATCCATCCTGCTCGAGATCATCGGCGAGAAGGAGGGTGTCACCGTTTCCGAGGATGAATTGAAGGATGAGATCCTCACTATGGCCCAGCGGTATTATATCTCTCCCGAAAATGTTATAAAATATTATGTATCGAAGGACGGCTCTCTGGATGGCCTCAAACATGCCCTCTTCGAGAAGAAAGTCCTCACTCTTTTGTTGAGCAAGGCAACCATCGAAAAAGGAGAAGAAACGAAATGAGCATTGTCCCAATCGTGATAGAACAGACGGGAAGAACCGAGAGGGTCTATGACATCTATTCAAGGCTTTTAAAGGACCGGATTATTTTTATCGGTACTCCCATCGACGATAACATCGCCAACGTGGTGATCGCGCAGCTGCTCTTTCTGCAGACCGAGGACCCCGATAAAGATATCCACATCTATATCAATTCCCCCGGCGGCGTTGTTTCGGGCGGATTGGCGATCTATGACACGATGCAGTATGTGAAGCCTGATATTGCCACCTATTGTATCGGACAGGCGGCGAGCATGGGTGCATTGCTCCTCGGCGCCGGAACAAAGGGAAAACGATTTGCCCTGCCGCATTCGCGGGTGATGATCCATCAACCCATCGGCGGGTTTTACGGACAGGCTACGGATGTGGAGATTCACGCCCGGGAGATATTGAAGATGAAGGAGACCCTCAACGGTATACTTGCGCACCACACCGGACAGCCCCTTGAGAAGATCCAAGTGGACACGGAGCGCGATTATTTCATGTCCGGTAAAGAGGCGAAGGACTACGGTATCGTGGACGATGTGATCGCCACGGTGAAAGAGGCGAAGGAGAGAAAATAGTTCACCGTTCATAGTTCACGGTTCATGGTATAAGCGATGAACCGTGAACGGTGTACAATGAACGATGATCGGAGGTTTTTATGGCACGAAAGACAAATGATTCGACACTCAAATGCTCCTTCTGCGGCAAGGGGCAGGAAGAGGTCAAGAAGCTGATTGCAGGACCGATGGTCTATATCTGTGACGAGTGTGTCGGCCTCTGCAACGAAATTATAGATGAAGAGTTGCATGTGACTGACCGTGACTTTTCTAAGAAGCTCCCGACGCCGGTGGAGATCCATAAATTCCTCGATGATTATGTGATCGGGCAGGAGCAGGCAAAGAAGATCCTCTCCGTTGCCGTTCACAATCATTATAAGCGGATATTCAGGGGCGCCCGCTCGGAGGTGGAACTTCAGAAGAGCAATATCCTGATGATCGGACCAACCGGCACCGGCAAGACCCTGCTGGCGCAGATTCTTGCCCGTTTCCTCGATGTGCCCTTTACCATAGCCGATGCGACGACACTCACCGAGGCGGGGTACGTGGGCGAGGATGTGGAGAACGTGCTGCTCAAACTGCTTCAGGCTGCCGATTATGATGTCGAGAAGGCCCAAAGGGGGATCATCTATATCGATGAGATCGACAAGATCAGCAGAAAGGCGGACAGCCCTTCGATTACGAGGGATGTCTCGGGTGAGGGCGTACAGCAAGCGCTCCTGAAGATCATCGAGGGAACGGTGGCGAACATCCCCCCTCAGGGCGGACGAAAGCACCCGCAGCAGGAATACATTCAGCTCGATACCACGAATATTCTCTTTATGTGCGGCGGCGCCTTTGTCGGGCTCGATGCGGTCATCGAACGGAGGATCGGCAAGAAGAGCATCGGATTCGGCTCTGCTCTTTCCAGTGCCAAGGATAAAAAGGCAAAAAATATCCTGAGCCTTGTTGAGCCGGAGGATCTGATAAAGTATGGTCTGATTCCGGAATTCGTGGGCAGGCTTCCGGTCGTCGCGACTCTTGATGAGCTTGATGAGCAGGCGCTTATCAAAATATTGACGGAGCCCAAGAATGCTCTGATAAAGCAGTACCAGAAACTGCTTTCGCTGGACGGCGTTGCCTTGAAATTCACCGAAGGCGCCCTGGCCGCCATTGCACGGAAAGCGATCGAGCGGAAGACGGGCGCGCGGGGACTGCGGGCGATCCTCGAGGATGTCATGCTCGACGTCATGTACGAGATCCCCTCGAAGCGGGGCGTGACCGAATGCATCATCAACGAGGAGGCTATTGCCAAGCGGGAACGGTCGATTCTCGTATACGAGGAGAAGGCGGAATCAGCGTAACGGTCTGTTACGGTCTTCGCATTGCGGCCTTTTCGAGCAGTGCTCTCAGATGGTCTCTCAACTCCGGGTCTTTTATCTCGCTCACGATCTGCTCAATCCATTCCCTCTCGCTGGCACTGATGCCCTTTTTGCCGTGCGCAGTATCGGGAGTTCCTGTTGCCGGAGCCGTCCGGCGTGAGCGATAGACCCTGCCGTGCTTGAATCTGATCGAGGCAATGCGGTAGGCCCGGAGCTTTCCCAGCATATCTCCTTTGAAGAACTTGAGTTCCTGGAGCCAGAGAGGGGAGTCGACATTGATCAGCAGCTCACCGTCTTTTAGTTCTACCGGATAGGTATGCAGAGAGAGCGGCTCATTGAAGAGGCGAGACCACTCCCTCTGTAGCGATGCGATAGTCATTTTGTCCTCGATGCCGAGGGTCTTGATAAGGGAAGAGAGAATTGAACCGGCAGACTTCATAGGATCGGGCTGGGAGCGTTATAGCGTAATGAAAGCCGTGCCTTCTGATCGGCTCTATACGCTATAAACGCACAACGCCTCAGGCAGATTATACCGCTTTGACGACCTTTTTGGAACGGAGGCACCGGGTGCATACATAGGACTTCTTGGTGCCGTGTTCTGTGGCGATCTTGATCCGCTGGATGTTCGGCATCAGGATGCGTTTCGTTTTATTGTTTGCATGGCTGACGTTATTGCCGATGGTCCGTTTTTTTCCGCAGATAGAGCAACTTGCCATAGGGGTTCCCTCCTTTTGTTCATTGCATTAAAAAGTCTTTTATGATAACATTTCAGGAGTAATGTTACAAGTAAATAAAATAGAAAGTGGGAAATAGGAAGTGGGAAGGAGAGGGAAAAAGCAAGTTTTGGTTTTTGTCTTAAACTTCTTACTTCTTAGTTCCTATTTCTTACTTTCTATTTGAGAGGAAAGATTGGAGGATACCGTTTAGATGTCAACTGTTGAAATAAAGAGTACGGAATTGGCGAAAGAGCTCGGCGTAAAGGCCACCGATGTGGTCAAGGAACTCGGCAGGCTCAGAGGAATAGAGTACAAGAAGGGCACCACGAACGTGAAGCTGGCTGCGGATGAAGCGGAGAAGATCAAGAGGATATTTGGTCGGCCTCCGGCGCCGAAACCGCAGAAAGCGACGGCAGCGCACGCACCGGCACCTTCTGCTCCGGCTGCCCCACCAAAAAAGATGCCCGAGGCCCGCGAAACAAAACCTGCTGAACTACGGAAGCGTGAGACCAGGGAGGAGCGCCCGAAAGAGCAATTCAAGAGAGAGGCCAAGAAGGAGGCTAAACCCGCACAGCAACCTGCTGCCCCCAAAGAGCCGACAGCAAAAGAAACGCCGCTCCCAGCTGCTGCTCCTGCAGAGGAGCCTCAGTCTGCAGTCGTCGCGCCCCCGGTGGCGGTCAGCGAAGATGATGATGAGGTCAAGCTGCCCGATCGCTTTAAAAAAGAGATAGAGGTCGAAAAGGTCGAGAAGATCAAGGTCAAGCCGACCATGCAGAAGGCCTTCCAGGCGATCAAGAGGATAGAACCGAAAAAATGGGTTGACCAGAAGTCAGGCAATAAGAAATTCAAGGACCGCTTCAGGAGACCCGAGCAGGTAGTACCGGCCCCGCCGGTGATCACCGCACCCCGTAAGAAATCCATCAAGCTGGAAGAGGGGACGACGGTAAAGACCTTTGCCGAGCTGATCGGCCAGAAGATCTCCGACGTCATCAAGAAATTGATGGAGCTGGGCTATATGGCAACAGTGAACCAGCCGATCGACATGGATGCAGCGATACTGGTGGCTGAAAGCTTCGGGGTGAAGGTCGAGTCCGTTGCTGCCGAACAGCTCGATGTGGTCGAGGAAGCTCCCGAGGAGCAGGCGAACCTTGTGCCGCGGCCCCCTGTGGTTACGATCATGGGACATGTCGATCACGGAAAGACCTCACTGCTCGACGCAATCCGCAAGACGAAGGTGACCGAGACCGAGGCAGGAGGGATTACCCAGCATATCGGCGCCTATAAAATTTCGCTTCAGGGGAAGGATATCACCTTTCTCGACACTCCCGGCCACGAGGCGTTTACTGCATTGCGGGCCCGGGGAGCAAAGGTCACGGACATTGTTGTCCTCGTTGTGGCTGCCGATGACGGCGTCATGCCCCAGACGATAGAGGCCATCGACCACTCGAAGGCGGCAAACGTTCCTATTGTGGTCGCCGTCAACAAAATAGACAAACCTGAAGCAAACCCCCAGAGAGTAAAGAACGAGCTTGCAGAGCACGGCATCGTGTCCGAAGAGTGGGGCGGTCAGACGATCTTTGTCGAGGTTTCGGCAAAGAAGAGGATCGGCATTGAAAATCTCCTGGAGATGATTCTGCTCCAGGCGGATGTGATGGAATTAAAGGCGAATCCCCATAGACCCGCAAAGGGCACGATCATCGAGGCGAAACTGGACAGAGGGAGGGGACCGGTCGCTACTGTCCTTATCCAATCGGGTACCCTGCACATCGGCGATGCCTTTGTTGCGGGAACGACCTCCGGCCGTGTCAGGGCGCTGATCGACGATACTGGAAAGAAAATCACCGAGGCGGGGCCGTCGACACCGGTCGAAGTTATCGGGTTCTCGGAAGTCCCGACCGCGGGAGATGTGTTCATCAGCGTCGATGATGAAAAGAGAGCGCGGCAGATCGCCCTTGCCCGTCAGCAGAAGCAGCGGCTTGCCGAGATTGCACGCCACCGGAAACTCACGCTTGACGAGCTCTATGCAAAGATAAAGGAAGGTCAGATCAAAGACCTCAATCTCGTCATCAAAGGTGATGTGCAGGGCTCTGTTGAGGCGATCAAGAAGGCGCTCGAAGGTGTTACCCACCCCGAAGTCAAGGTGCGGGTCATCCACGCCTCGGTGGGCGGCATCAACGAATCGGATGTCATGCTCGCCGCTGCATCCAATGCGATCGTTATCGGTTTCAATGTCCGTCCGGAGCTCAAGGCATCACAGCTCGCCGAAAAAGAGGGCGTCGATATACGGCTGTACAACATCATTTATGATGCGATCGAGGATGTGAAGAAGGCGCTCGAAGGTCTCCTGGAGCCGACGTTCAAGGAGAAGGTCCTGGGCAGGGCCGAGGTCAGACAGACCTTCAGTGTATCGAGGATCGGTACCATCGCGGGTTGCTATGTGCTCGACGGTACCATCAGCCGCGCGAGCGACGGCGTCAGGGTCATCAGGGATAATATCGTGGTCTACGAGGGAAAGATCAGCTCTCTGAAGCGCTTCAAGGAAGATGTCAAAGAAGCGCAGGCGGGCTATGAGTGCGGTGTGACCATCGAGAACTTCAATGACATCAAAGTCGGCGATATCCTCGAAAACTACATCATAGAGAAGATTGCCGCAAAACTTTAGCCGTTTCTCGCGTTCATCGCGTCTAGAGGGTTATAGCGCAACAAATATCCCAAACGCGATAAACGCACAACACTATAACGCAACAAACGCTTATGCATCCATACAAGAGATCACAGCGACTGAATATTCTGCTCCGAGAAGAGATCGCCGACATCATCATGAAAAAGATCAAGGATCCGCGGCTCGGGTTCGTAACGGTCACCGATGTCGAGCTTTCGGATGATCTTAAAATAGCCAAAGTGTTCATCAGCGTTCTCAAGGAAGAGGATCAGGAGCTTTCCCTCGAGATTCTCAATTCGGCAAAAGGCCTCATCCGCAGCGAAGTATCCAAGCGGGTGAGGGTCAAGTTCATCCCCACTCTGGAATTCAGAATCGATACATCCATAGCGCGCGGCGACAGGATCGATCGTTTGCTTAACGAGATTAGGGAGAAGGGCTCCAGAGAAGAATGAGCCTTTTCTGCCTCCAGCAGGCTTATGATCGCCCTCCGCGCAAGAGGAGTACAACGTGCGTCCGCCTGAAACATTGATTAACTTCTTGCGAGAGAACGATCACTTTCTCATCATCACACATCTGAACCCGGATGGTGATGCCCTCGGCTCATCTGCCGCCCTTGCCATGGCACTCTGGAAGCTGAACAAGAAGGCGATCCTGCTCTGCAGGGATGCGGTGCCGGAATTTTACCGGTTCCTGCCGGGCAATGAGCAGTTCCATACCTTTGAAAGCATTCTCTCATCGGGGCTCGATGCCAGTGAGTACAAAAATCTTATCCTTGCCGACTGCAACGATATCTCCCGTACGGGAATGGAGAAATCCAGGCTCGCTCATCTCACCTTCGAGACCACCGCGGTCATCGATCACCACGAGACCGAAAAGACCTTCGGCGATATCAGATGGATTGTCCCGCAGGTTGCAGCAACAGGGATGATGGTCTATTATATCGTTAAAGAGCTCGGCATCGGAATTTCAGAAGAGATGGCGGTTAATCTCTACGCAGCGATCGTTGTCGATACCGGAAACTTCCGTTTCGAGAATACCACCGCTGACGTGCTCTCTGTTGCAGCGCGTCTCGCCGAAGCTGGGGCGCGGCCGCACGTGATCCACCGGGCGCTCAATGAGACGTGGTCCGAAGGCCGCTTCAAGCTCTTTATTAAAGTGCTGAACACTCTGGAGTTCCACGGGACAACGGTCATCTCCACGATCACCAGGAAAATGTTCGAGGAAACGTCGACTTCTGCCGATGATACGGAAAATTTTGTTTCCTTCCCCTATATCATGCGCAACCCGCAGGTTTCGATTCTTCTAAGGGAGATCGATACTAACTACTACAAAGTGAGCCTCCGATCGAGGGGCGACCTCAATGTAGCGAAGATCGCCGAAGCCTATGGCGGCGGAGGGCACAAGAACGCCGCAGGGTGTACCGTACGCGGGGATAGAGCAAGGATCAAGGCGGAGCTGCTTGACAGGCTCAAACGTGCAGCGAATGTTCCGGAATAAGACAAGCCCTGGTTCATTTATCGCTTTTGCGTTATGAGCAGCGATAGAAGCTCCTCATACAGCTCTTCGGGCGTAATAATAGCTCCACCGGGTCTTCCATAGAAAAGCACGTCAGATTTTCCGTTCACGGCGAGCCGCACATCCTCAACCATCTGCCCTGCATTCAGCTCCACGGTAATAAACCTTCTGTCAGCAGTTACTAGCTCGCTTATAGGAAGTTCGGGGAAAGGGAAAAGGGTGATTGGTCTGAGAAGACCGATGGGGTATCCTTCCCCTCTCAGCTTCCTGACCGCTGCAAAGGCGATGCGCGCTGCGCTGCCGAAGGCGACCACGACGAGTTCCGCGTCCTCGATATCGTAGAGCTGGAATCGCACCTCCCGCTCCTTCATCTTCTGATATTTGGCCTGGAGCAGATAGTTCCGCTGCTCCAGCTCGCCCTCCCCCATGAAGAGCGATTTTATTACATTCGGCTGCCGTCCCTTGCAGCCGGTGAGCGCCCACGTTTTTTCAGGAAGATCCGGTTTTTTATACGGGGTCGGCACCACCGGTTCCATCATCTGCCCAAGGATTCCGTCTCCCAGGATCATGACCGGCGTCCGGTATTCATCGGCCTTATCAAAGGCGAGCATGGTCAGGTCCCATAGCTCCTGGAGATTATAAGGGGCATAGACGAGCATCCGGTAATCGCCGTGCCCGCCGCCCTTGACGGTCTGGAAATAATCCGCCTGGCTTGCCGAGATGTTCCCCAGACCGGGGCCGCCCCGCTGCATATTGACGATGACCGCCGGCAGCTCGGCTCCGGCAAGGAACGAGATGCCCTCCTGCTTGAGGCTTATGCCGGGGCTGCTCGAGGATGTCATGGCCCGTGCGCCGCAGGCCGAGGCGCCGAAGACCATACTGATGGCCGCCAGCTCGCTTTCGGCCTGGATAAAGGTACCGCCCACCTCGGGCATGCGACGGGCCATATATTCGGGTATTTCGTTCTGGGGGGTTATGGGATAGCCAGCGTAGAACCTGCACCCGGCCTGAACAGCCGCCTCGGCAATCGCCTCATTTCCCTTCATCAATATACGTTCCATGGAAGAAATTATACCTGATACAGGGCCTTAGAGGAAACGGAATTGAATGGTTTAAATAACTTATAAATTAAAATTTATATATTGATTCGTTGGAAATTGAAAGAGCATTGATTTTTTCCAACCGTGGTTTGCTATAATCATCTAGCCTTTGAAGGGGGTCACGCATGAGACTTCGGGGGGAGTCGTACATAATCTGGAAAACAAAAATATTAATCGTCTCGCTGTTTCTCCTCTCCCTGACGGTATTCCCTGCTGTGACTTTTGCCCAGTCCGAGGAGGAAAGGAACTTCCTTCTGATGTTTTTCAATGAGGAGGACCTCGTTGTCGTCTCACCTACCAGGAGCCCCAAGCCCATTGCCCAAGTCGCTGAAAATATAACCGTTATTACCTCTGAACAGATAGAGCTCATGAATGCCCACACCCTGGGCGAGGTGCTGAACACGGTGCCCGGGATACAGGCATTTATGACCGGCGGGCCTGGCAGTTCGGTGCCGGTGCATATCCAGGGCGCAGAACAGCGGCATACCGCAGTCTTCATTGATGGCGTTGATATGGCGAACATAAGCAGCAATATCGTTGATACGGGATCAATCCCTGTACAGCATATCGAGCGGATAGAGATTATAAAGGGGCCTGCATCCTCTGCGTGGGGCTCATCCATAGGTGGTGTGGTAAACATTATTACCAAATCGGGAGAGGGCCGGAAGAAGGTTATCGGCGGTACGCTCTCCGCAACATACGGTGAAGAGAATACAGGCGACTTCCGCGCGGAAATCTCCGGTAAAAAGGCAGATATCGGCTACTACCTGTTCGCGGGTAAACTGCAGTCCGACGGCTTCAGGGCGAATAATGATGTATCCAATAAACATTTCTATTCGAAGCTTACCTATGGCATAACAAAAGACACATCGGTTATCTTTACGCTGGGGTATGATAGGGGAGACCGGGGTGAGACCGAATTATCAAGTGGCCCCGTTTCAGTCAGCAGCGATAATACCTTCAGTACTCTGTTTTCAACATTCTCACTGCGTCATGTCATCAGCAGCAAGGCTGATGTGCTCCTCTCGCTCAGGACATCACGGCTCGTTTTTGAGAGAAGTAGCCGTTATGGAGCGCCGTTTTCGACTACCCAGGAGTCTAAGTTCAAGGACTCAGGCTATGGAGCAGGCATGAAGTTCACCTGGAAGCCGGACGGACATACGATTGTTGTTGGATCGGATTTTGATAACAGGACTCTGAAATCAGATACGATCGCTAAAGGTGAACAGGATTTAGAAAAATGGGCAGTGTTTGTGAACGATACCACTGTCTGGGGTAAACTCTCCATTACGCCGGGCATTCGCTATGATTTCACAAATACAAATGGTGATTTTACAAGTCCGAGCCTCGGGCTTAC
>JBFMCP010000059.1:0-11862 GCA_040754455.1 Nitrospirota bacterium | reverse complement strand
ATTATTACCACCGGACCCTCGGGCCGGACGGGCTCGTCCGCATACTGCACTGCCGGGGGCAGGTGGTCGCTGATGAAAAGGGCAATGTAATAAAAATGTTCGGGACCGCCCAGGATGTCACCGAGCTGAAACAAATGGAGGAGACCATACGGCGTCAGGCATACCATGACGCGCTCACCGGCCTGCCGAACAGGATACTTTTTATCGATCACCTCGATTTCGCATTGAGTCAGGCGCACCGCAGCGGAAAAAAGCTGGCGGTGATGTTTCTGGATCTCGACCGCTTCAAGACCATCAATGACTCCCTCGGCCACGCCCTCGGCGACAAACTGCTCATCGCCGTTGCCCACCGCCTCAAGGCCAGCGTGCGCGAAGCGGATATGATAGCCCGCATGGGCGGCGACGAATACACGATCCTGCTTTCCCAGGTCAACCATGAGGAGGATATCGTCACCATCGTCGAAAAGATCATCGCGGCGTTCAAGCAGCCTTATAGCATCGACAGCCGCGAACTCCACATCACCGTCAGCATCGGCATCAGCATCTACCCGAATGACGGGGATGATGCCGGTATTCTGATGCAGAACGCCGACACCGCGATGTACCATGCAAAAGAGGAGGGCAGAAACAACTATCAGTTCTATAACCCTGTCATAAACGTAAAGGCCTTCAGGAAAATCGTCCTCGAACACGGCCTCCGTCACACTCTGCAACAGGAGGAACTCACGGTGCACTACCAGCCGTTGGTGAACATCGGCACCGGGAAGATCACCGGAATGGAGGCGCTGGTGCGCTGGAGACATCCCGATCTAGGGCTGCTCACCCCCCTGCAGTTCATCCCCCTCGCTGAAGAGACCGGGTTGATCACCGCAATCGATGAATGGGTGCTGCGCACCGCCTGCGCTCAGAACAAGGCATGGCAGAACGCAGGATACGCTCCCCTCTGTGTAACGGTAAATCTTTCAGCGCACCATCTGCAGCATACCAATCTCGTCAAGACCGTCGATGAGGTCTTGCGGGACACCTCTCTCGACCCCCGCTTCCTCTGTATAGAAATCACTGAGAGTACGATCATGCAGAACATCGAGGCCGCCGCCTACAAGCTGTCGGCCCTGAACGAGCTGGGTGTCCGCTGTGCGATTGACGATTTCGGCATCGGCTACTCGTCACTCAGCTACCTCAAAAAGCTCCCGATACACAAATTGAAAATCGACAAATCCTTTATCAGCGATCTCCTGATCGACACTGACAACAAAGCGATCGTCCATGCGATCATTGTCCTTGCGCATAATTTGAAAATAAAGGTGGTCGCCGAGGGTGTGGAGTACGAAGACCAACGTTCATTCCTCCAGGCCATGCGGTGCGATGAAATGCAGGGCTATCTCTCCGGGCAGCCCCTGCCTCCGGAAGAATTCGAAAGGCTCATAGCCTGTAGCCCCTAGCTCAGGGCTGATGAAAGAAAATTAAGAGCCTCTAACGAAATGAAAGGGCCCGGAGTCGGGCAGGGTAGAGTATGAGAGCGGTTTAGACAGCCTACGCGTAACCAGGGATGGTGAAGCAGGCTGTCTCCCTCGGAGGAATGCGTGGATGCATTCCGAGAATGAGTGATCATTCTGTTAGATGCTCTAAGATTAACACATACCGGGGTTTTTATCCTCCCGTGAGTTATAAACCACGAGCGGTAGGCTATGAGCTGCCCTTGACTCCGGCCTATGGGCATGATAAGGTAGGGATAGGTATAAACCCGCCTAAGGAGGTTACCATGGAACGGACGGAAAAAAGCCTCGCAATGGTCGCGGTCTTCTCTTTTCTCCTGGGAGGGGCTGTCGGCGCAGGACTTGCACTGCTCATGGCGCCGCAGTCAGGGAAAAAGACCCGGCGGCAGATCAAAGACCTTGCAGAAGATATTGCCGAACACGCCACCGAGTACGCCGAGCGGCTGAAGAAGCGGGTAATATAGGGCTGTTCACGATACAGCAGCTACGCAGCCAACGAGGCACTGCCCCTTGAGGAATCGCCTCTTCCACTCGTAAGCGTTGCCATAATCGCAACCATCTCGTCTTTTGTCTTTGCCTGAAACGCCCTCTCTTTTAGCGGCCGCACATCGGAGAGCCCCTTTATGTACCATGCAAAGAGCTTCCGGAACATCATTGTTCCGATATGCTCTCCATAATACTCAATGCAGAGACTCAGGTGGCGGCGCATGACACCGGTCAGCTCGTCGAGGCAGGGCCGTTCAGGAAGCACACCATTTTCAAGAAAACAAACCGTGTCGCGGAATACCCATGGATTACCCAATGCGCCGCGCGCTATGGCAACGCCGTCACAGCCGGTCTCATCGAACAGCTTCTTTATCAGCTGCGGCGAGAGCGCATCGCCGCTGGCAATCACCGGGATATCGAGCGCCCGCTTGACCCCGGCAATCACCCTGTAATCTACACTGCCGCTATACCCCTGAACTTTTGTCCTCCCATGGATGAACAGGCCGTGCACGCCGGCATCCTGTGCAAGGAGCGCCATTTCGCGGGCATTGATCGAGTATTCATCCCACCCTGCGCGCAGCTTCACCGTCACCGGCACATCGGCATGCGCCACAACAGCTTTGAGGAACCGGTGCAGTACCTGAGGTGTCTTCAGCAGTCCGGCGCCCTCACCGCGGGTGGTTACTTTGCCGACCGGACAGGCGGCGTTAACGTCGATGATATCGAATTTATAAGGACGCAGATTTTCGAGTGCCTGCGGGACGATACGCGGATCATTCCCCAGCAGCTGCACCCCCAGCGGCCGGTCCGCCGGGAGCGTCGACAGCATCTCCTTTGTCTTCCTGTTCCGGTACACGAGGGCGCGGGCGCTGATCATCTCTATGAAGGCGAGCTCGCAGCCGAACTCGCGGGCAATGAGGCGGAACGGCAGATCGCTTATCCCCGCCATGGGAGCGAGTACAAGGGGCTTCGACAGCCTCAATGTTCCAATAGTAAGCACAATCGATATTTTATCTAAAAGCAAGCACGAAACTCAAAAGTTAGTTATAATACATTCTGTTATGAGAAACTATACCTTTATACATTCTCTATTTATGTCGTTTTTTTCCCGCCCGCTCTATAACGATATCGGGAAGAACTGGAAAGGGTACGGGTTCCTCTACCTCCTTTTCCTGCTGGCGCTCTACTGGATTCCCGAGACTATGAAGACACAGGCATACATTGCCGACATCATCGATGCCAATGCCCCGCATATCATCGAACAGGTCCCGACCATCACCATTACCAACGGCGCGGCGTCGATCAAGGAGCCGGTGCCGTATACCATTTACAGACCTGACAAGAAGACGCCCTTCGCTGTCATTGATACCTCCGGCAAAACCACCTCGCCCGGCAGCACGACAACGATACTGCTCACCAAAACCGCGCTGATCGCCAAAAGCGGCTTCCTCGATGCGCCGTCCGAGACACGCACGTTCGACCTTTCGGGGATCGACCACTACATCATCGACAAGAGCAGGATCTACGGATGGACCGAATCGTTCAAGCATTGGTTCGCCTTCATGGTCTTTCCTTTCGCCCTCTTCTTCTCGTTTCTCTTTTACGCGCTCCAGGTCATCTTCTGCGCCTCCGTCGGCTTCTATTTTGCCAAGAGGTTCGAGGTCGCTCTGGATTACAAGGCGCTCATCCGCCTGGCAGCCGTCTCCTTTACCCCGGCAATCATCCTGCAAACCATTCACGTCGTATTGGATATAGAATTTCCCTACAAATCCGTCATTTCTTTTTTCCTCGCCCTCGGCTACCTTTACTACGCCGTCGGAGCGAATGCAGAACAAGATCCGCAGCAGGCTGATGCCGCTGCGGAATAACAGGCTTTTTCTGCTACAATATCTTAACTATACCTTTGTTGCAAGGAGGAACACATGCCGAAAGTCGTAATCGTGCTTGCTGACGGGTTTGAAGAGGTCGAGGCAGTATCGATCGTCGATGTGCTGAGGAGGGCGGAGATACAAACGGTGATTGCGGGGCTGCATGACGGCCCGATTGAGAGCGCACGAAAGGTTAAAGTAGTTCCCGATACCACCGTCGACACCATTAGGGCTGACGACTTCGATATGATCATATTACCGGGAGGCCAGCCCGGTTCGGACAACCTCAATGCCGACGAACGGGTCAAAGGACTCATCAAAGAATTCTGTAGTAAGGGAAAGCTTACCGGTGCCATCTGTGCAGCTCCCTATGTGCTCGCCAGCGCAGGAGTTCTTTCGGGAAAACGTGCCACGGCATATCCCTCTTACAAAGACCGGCTCGGCACGGCAACCTATGAGGACAGGATCGTTGTGGAGGATGGGAACATTCTCACCAGCAAGGGTCCCGGCACTGCCCTCTGCTTCGGCCTCGCCATTGTTCAAAGGCTTGTCAGCAAAGAAAAGGCGCACGCCATCAAGGAGGCGATGTTGTTGCAAAGATGTTGTGATTGAGATGCCCTTTAATGGTATTACTCCGTAAAAGGAAGAGCACGAAAGGCATCGATGACGATCAGGGCCAAGATAACTTTGCTCAGCTTACCGCCGGTCCTCCTGCTGTTCTTTTTTATACAGCAGGAGATCAGAGAAGGACTGACGTCCAGAAGCAACCTGAAGGATGTTTATGCAAAGGTCCTTCAGGCCGAGAAGATCTCGAATGTCATCCATGAGCTTCAGAAAGAACGGGGACTGAGCACCCTTTACCTTGCGAGCAGAAGCGGGGAGACCGGCGACCGGCTGCGCACGCAGAGACGCGAAACAGACAAGCGCATCGAGGAGCTGGGCACGTTCCTGAAACACTCAAAGAGCGACCTGCAGATACTTTCGCTCTTCAGCAACCTCGCCGCGACACGGAACCAGATAGATTCCTTCGACAGCACCACCTTCGAGGCCGAGGACTTCTACACGCACACGATCGCAGAGCTCCTTGACGAAATCACCGGCATCGCAAAAGCAGCACGACTCCATGAGATAAAAGACATTCTCTTTGCCCATGCACATCTTTTGACTGCGAAAGAATACCTCGGCCAGATCCGCGCAACCCTGAGTGCGGTGTTTGCCGCCGGCGCTTTCGACACCTCCCGGCTGGAGCGGCTCATAACGCTGCGAAGGGCCTACGAAAGGAACACGAGAAATTTCGTGCAGGAGACAGCAGACGACATCAGAAATTACTACCATCAGACCTTTCGTGGACCGGCCGTCCAGTCGACCACAGATATGATCGTTGCTGCACTGGAACGATCCGAGGAAAGAATGACAGGCGTTGATCCAGTCCAGTGGTTTGATGCGGCGACCGCCTCTATCGATCTCCTCAAAAAAGTGGAAGATTACAGCATCGGAAAGATAAAGCAGGATACGGCACGGGATTTGGACAAGGCGATACAACATATCAATATCACTATCGGCCTTATGATAGTTGCGCTGGCCGTCCTCGCTGCACTAAGCATCTTCTTTTGCAGGACCATTATCGGCAGACTGGAGCACCTCCAGGAGCGCATGACCGCTATCGTTCAGACCCGTGACTTCAGCAGCAGCGTTGCGGTACATGCCGACGACGAGATCGGAGCCATCTCCAAGGCCTTCAACGCTCTCCTCGAGACCGTCAGAACATCGATCGCGGATGTCGAGCACCTGTCGGCAACAGACTCACTCACGCAGATCTACAACAGGCTGAAGTTCAATGATCTCTTCAAGCTGGAACTGCAGAGGGTCGAGCGTTACAAGATCAGTCTCTCGCTCATTATCTTCGACATCGATCACTTCAAGGAGATCAACGACGCCTACGGACACCTGGCAGGGGATACGGTGCTGGTGGAGCTGGCGATGATCGTCAAAGAAAACCTTAGAGGTACCGACATCTTCGCCCGCTGGGGCGGTGAGGAGTTTGTGATACTGGCGACGGAAACAGGTATCGAAGGTGCAAAGAAACTGTCCGAGAAAGTACGGACCGAGATCGAGCGCTTTCGCTTTACCACCGTCGGGCGAGTAACCTGCAGCTTCGGTGTTGCTGAATATACTGAGGGCGATAACATCGATACCCTCAGCAAGCGGGCCGATGACGCGCTCTATGATGCAAAACGAAGCGGAAGAAATAGAGTTTGCGCGCGGAAGAAATAGGGTCTGCGCAAGGTAAGCGTCGTGCTCGACGCTTTTGTTATTTTCCGAACAGCTCCCTCAATAGTTCCTCCGGCCTCGGCCCCTTCGACGGCGGTTGCGCCTTCTCCTTATCCTTCTTATCCTTCGGCGCAAGCTCTCTCATGAGCCTCCGTTCCAGTTCGCTCTGTATTCCCTTGCGCAGCTGCTTCTGTACTGTTGCGGGATTCAGGCTGACAGAGGGCTTTTCGGTCGTACCGCTTATCCTCAGAGGGATCGTGGTCCATCCCTCCCGGTCCTTGAGATAGCCGGTGACCTTCGCATCCCGCTCGAGCTTGGCAGTCAGACCCGGCGAGAGCCTCAGGTCTGCAAGCATATCGATGCTCTTGTTAAAGCCTACTGTTCCCGAGGGGACAACTTTAAGGTGGCTGGAATCCAGCATGCCTTCGAGGACTACTTTCCGGTCCCTGATCTTGAAATTGAATGTCCCGCGATCAAAGCGGGGACTCCTGAGTTCCGGGACCCCGGTGAACCGCGCTACGGCATCGGTGAGGGGTGTCTGCTTGACGGCAACTCTGTTCAGGGCAATATCCCCGACCCCCGAGAGCGTTTTCTTGATTGCCGCTGCAGCATCACCGCCGCCCGGTGCGAGGGTAAAGACAAGATTCCCCTGCATCGTTCCGTCTGCGCTCACCTGTGTCCCGCCGGTAATGCGCATGCGTACCGGGTCTATGATCATCACATCGTTGCGGTAGCGATAGCCGGCGATCACATCTTTCAGGATATATCCTTTATAATGCGCTGTGTCGACTTTTAATTCACCTGCCGCCTTGATCATCTTTTTCTCACTCTGGTGCGCATCCTTTACCAGAACAACGAACCCTCGATGTAGCCGCTCCTCTGCAGCATCACTGCTTGCCTGTGCAGGAAGAGGAGCTGGCTTTGCTCCTGCAGTCAACGCCATAAGCCGCTCGAGGTCGAGCTCTTTGGCAGAGAAGTTAAGCTGCAGATCGGGTGCGGTGCGGTACTCTTTTATTGTTCCCGATGTCCGGATAGTATCTTTACCGAGCACGGTGGTAAGCGCAACGATGATCGCTCGCTCCTCGATCTCTATCCTGCCGGAAGTTACCGTCTGCAGACTGCCCATCGTAGCGGTCACGCTCTTGAGGTCGGCCGTGCCGGACAGGACCAGTCCCTTTGTCTCCCTGCCGAGTGAGGCGGTGAGCTCTGTTTTCGGGACGAGGGCGACAATATGGGGAAGTTTGTTGAGGGCATCGGTAAACTCAGCCGTGGCATTCCGGATGATGATCTTGTTGGTGAAGATCGATACCGGCAGCTCCTGCTCCTGCTGCTCCCGCTCTACTTCTTTCTCTTTCTTCTGCGCCACCCGTGCCGTGAGGTCGCTGAAGTTGTACCTGCCGTCTTTCTCTCTCCGTAACACTATAGAGGGAGTATCCAGTTCTATGTTATTGATCACCAACTGCCGTTTTAACAGAGGCAGCAGGCTGTAATCGAGAATGAATGCTTCGGTTCTGATGAAGTCCTTGACACCATCCTGCTGCTTGATGCTGATGCCCTTGATAACGATTCCTTTGAAGAGTGACACCTGTATATCGCTGATGGTCACCTTCCGCCCGGTGTATGCTTCGATGCGCGGAATAATAAGCGCTTTAAGACGTTCGCTCTGGAGATAGCTCTTCACGAAGAGGGCAAGACCCAACAGAATAACCACCACGACGCCGGCCAGTATGCCGCCTATCCATAACAGCTTCCTCATAGGTACTCCTCCTCGGTGTTTTCGTCCCTTTGTATCATTATTTTAAGTATATGTTATTCCGGTGCAACAATCTACGTGAAAAGACGGCCTGCTCGCCAGCTCCATATGCGATGATTATAGGGTATACTACGTGCATGATGAACAAGAGAGCGAAGCAGCCTCCCGTCCCTTCCGAGCGGCATGAGACCGTCCGGCAGGAGATCATAGACGTCCTTAAAGGGCAAACGCTTACGGCAAAGGATATCTCCGCTCTGGTCAGAATTCCCGAAAAATCGGTGTACGAGCACCTGGAGCACATACAGAAATCGATGGCCAGGAGCGAGCACCCCCTGGCAGTGGTTCCCGCGCAGTGCAAAAAATGCGGCTTTACGTTCAAGAAGCGGGAACGATTGAAGAAGCCCGGCAGGTGTCCTGCCTGCAAAGGCGAAGCAATCGAAGAGCCGCTCTTCACAATTCCTGAGGGCCAAAATCCAGAAGCCGGAATAAAGGCACAGAGAAAAAGAATAAAAAGGTTTTACCGTTTTTTAATCTACCTGTCTTTTTATTCTGACTTCCGGCTCCTGAATTCTGGATGTTGACTTCTGCCCCCTGTATTCTATAGATTATTTCGCTACTCTATACCCCTTTGACACCCACTCGGGGAAGCCGCCGTGAAAGGTTTTGATATTCTTGTAACCGTGGGCCTTTGCAGCGAACGCTGCATTGGTGCTGAGCGTTCAGCCGATGCCGCGGCAATAAAAGACAAGGAGCGTCGTCTTGTCTTTGGGCAGCAGTCTATCGATGCCGTAAATATTCTCGGGAGGGATATTAGCGGCTGTGGGGATATGGCCCTCGACATACTCCTGCCTCGTCCGCGCATCCACCAGGAGCATCTTTGCCTTCGCATCGATCAGCTTCTTCACCTCTTCCGCCCTGAGATCCTTGAACTCCTGGGCTGCGGCAAAGGAAAACACTGAAAATACCGCAACTGCTAGTACTATTAATTTTGCCCTCATTACCTCGCTCCCTCCTGTATGACGTGCTTCGACGCCGGGGTGATTCATTTTAACCTACATAGATCGGCCGAATCAAAGTACCACCCGGGCAGAAGGGTTTGTACCTTTCCCTCTCCTCCTGATCCACTTGTCCGCCTCAACCGCGGCGATAATCGTTATTGCGACTGCGAGTATCCTCATCCACTCAGCGGACGTAATCGGTTCTGTCTGGAATATCCACTGCAACGCGGGTACATAGAGCACCGTCACCTGGGCGAAGAACGCAGCGATCATGCTGTAGAAGAGAAAGGGATTACTGAACGGGCTGAGAATAAAAACCGACTGGAACTCGGAGCGGGAATTCCAGGCCTGGAAAAACTGGAAGAACACCATTGTGGTCATTGCAACCGTCCGTGCCTTCTCAAGGGAGTCACCCGCATTCAGCGCCGATACGAAGTTATAGACGACTCCCGCAGAGATGATGAGCCCGACCAGCACCGTCCTCTGCACCAGTACCTGCGACATGATCCCCTCTTTGGGATCCCGGGGAGGTCTGTCGATAACGCCCCGCTCCCCCGGCTCGAAGGCGAGCGCCACGTCCTGCAGGCCGTTGGTGACGAGATTGATCCAGAGCAGCTGGGCCGGGACATAGGGTATCGGCATCCCTGTGAGGATCGTACCGATGATCGAGAGGATCGCGGCGATGCCGGTGGGAATGAGAAAGAACGTCACTTTACGGAGGTTGTCGAACACGATCCTGCCTTCTTTGACGGCATTGAAGATGCTGGCGAAGTTATCATCGGTGAGGACCATATCCGATGCCTCCTTCGCCACATCGGTGCCGCTCCTGCCCATGGCAATGCCGATATGCGCCGCCTTGAGCGCCGGCGCATCGTTGACTCCATCGCCGGTCATGGCAACAATCTCGCCACGTTTTATTAATTGTTGCGTTATTCTCAACTTGTGCTGGGGGGCAACGCGGGCGTAGACCGAAACCCTTTTCACCTTTATAAAGAGCTCATCATCACTCATCGCCTCAAGCTCCCTGCCGGTAAGCACCTCATCCCCGCCGCTACTGATACCGAGCTTTTGTGCGATTGCCTGAGCGGTGACGGCATGGTCGCCCGTTATCATGACGACCCTGATCCCCGCCCGCTTGCACCCAAGGATCGCCTCGATCACTTCCTCGCGGGGGGGATCCATCATACCCTGCAGTCCCGCAAGCGTCAAGCCTGTCTCGATGTCGTGGCGGGCAAGGTCCTCTTTCGCGGCACCGAATTCTTTAAACGCAAGGGCGAGCACCCGCAAACCGTTCCGCGCGAAATCGCCGGCGATATCGAGGACCTCATTTTTCCTCACCGCATCTCCGCCCACACCGTAGCTGCACATGTCGAGTATTTTTTCAGGTGCGCCCTTGACGAAGGCATAAGACCTCCCTTTGTGCCGATGCAGGGTCGCCATATAGCCGCGGTCTGATTCAAAGGGAATGATCGCCCCCTGGGGATAATGCTCTCTTTCCTCATCAGCCTTGAGACCGGCTTTCAGGGCAGCAACGATCAGAGCGGCCTCGGTGGGATCACCGTCGGCCTTATATTGGCCATCCTCCTCATAAACATCCGATTCGTTGCAGAGGAGCCCTATGCGCAGCACCTGCTTCAGGCGCTTCTCCTTCTCTATATGCACACGCATGCCCTCGTGGATCAGCTCGCCTGTCGGGGCATACCCGGCACCTTCAACCTCGAATACCGACTTCCCGTCATAAATCAGCTTCACCGTCATCTCGTTTTTGGTGAGCGTCCCTGTCTTGTCAGAGCAGATGACGGTGGTGCTCCCGAGGGTCTCAACTGCAGGCAGCTTGCGGATGATTGCGTTGTGCCGTGCCATGCGCGCCACTCCGATCGCCATCGCTATGGTAACGACAATGGGAAGCCCTTCAGGAATCGTCGCCACCGCAGCTGCTACTGCGGTCATGAACATATCCTTGATACTCTCGCCGATGAGCAGTCCCACGACGAACAGCAGCGCCGAAGCTCCCAGGACGATAAGCCCGATCGCCTTTGCGAACCTGTCTATTTTTTCCTGGATAGGTGCTTTCGTAACTCCGATTTCTTTTACATCGCTCGCAATGCTGCCGAGCATCGTGGACTGTCCTGTGCCGACCACAATACCCCGCGCCCTTCCGTTGACCACCACCGTTCCCATGAACGCCATATTCCTCTGATCGCCGGGCGGCAGGCGGTCTTCCCTGATGGCATCCGCTATCTTTTCAGACGGTAGAGATTCGCCGGTAAGCATAGCCTCTTCGATCTTCAGCTCATTGACCCGGAACAGGCGCAGGTCAGCGGGGACCTTTGCTCCTGATGCAAGGAGAACGATATCGCCCGGCACCAGTTCCTCACTGTGGATTTCACTCTCTTTACCGTCTCTTATTACCCGCGCCTTCGGCACCACCATCTTCCGCAGCGACCTCACGCTTTCTTCCGCCTTGTATTCCTGGGTGAAGCCGATGATGGCATTGAGGACCAGCACCGCGAAAATAACGCCTGCATCAGTGTACTCCCTCAGCAGTATGGTCACGACCCCGGCTATGAGAAGAATATAGATAAGCGGACTGGTAAACTGATGCAACAGTATTTTGAACCTGCTGATCTTTTCCTCTTCAGCAAGCTTGTTCGGCCCGTACCGGGCAAGCCGCTCCCGCACCTCGCCCTCGGTGAGCCCCTCTTCACGGCCTCCGAGTTCCTGAAAGATATGTTTTATGTCGAGTTGGTACCAGTTCACTGTCGTATCCTCCAGCTTGTGCAACCGAATATTTAGAGCGTCTAGCGGAATGAGGAAGAGGGAGTCAGAGAAGGCAGAGTATGATCGCTCATTCTCGGAGGAATACATCCACGCATTCCTCCGAGGGAGACAGCCTGCTTCACCATCCCTGGTTACGCGTAGGCTGTCTAAACCGCTCTCATACTCTACCCTGCCCGACTCCGGGCTCTTTCATTTCGTTAGAGGCTCTT
>JBFMCP010000058.1:0-12688 GCA_040754455.1 Nitrospirota bacterium | reverse complement strand
TCTATAACAATAAGTCTTCTGCCTTGAGCAGCCAGGACCGCTTCTACATACTCTATCCCAAATCGCATAAGTCTATCTCTATGTTCTACTATGATGGTAGTAACTGTAGGGTCTTTAAGAATTCTTATTTCCCACATCCGCCACGCAGTTTTATACGCTATTCCTTTTTGTTTTGCCCATACACTTAACTTCATGGGTATATTATAGTATATTTGGGTATAAAAAGTTTAACAGTTTATACCCCCCTTTCCGTCACCCGCCGTCGAGCTGCAATGAACAATCACTCATGGGTTCGGTCATTACACCAAAGCCGCTCTACACCGTGCAGGGCCTGGTCCAATGGTGCTACTCCAAGCCCGCCGGCCTCTATGAAGATATCTGTTCAGCGATCGGCGATTTCAATCTCTTTTATTTCTGGGGCCGTGCGTATGATCGGCGGAAGGGAATACCTCGATTTCGAGCTTAGCCCTGCCTTTGCCATGGTGGATCACCAGGTTGCCCATATCTATAGTAAAAGCAGGACATGAGCACGAGGTACGAAGCGCCGTCGAGAAAGTGGAGGGGATCGATATGCTCCTCGATGCCCGCAGTAAGGCAGACTACCACATCGACCATCCTCGTGCAGGGACATTCATCGCCGTAAGCTCAAGGGCCTCCCGGTTCTCCTACTACTGGTGGGAGGACCGGGCAAAAGAGCCGCACTTCGCTCCCCACGTGGATATTCACCGGAAGCCGGGGTATGATCCCCTCGAACTCTTTATCGAGCCGGGCACCTTCAAAGTACCCCAGGATACCGGCCTGATAAAAGGCTCCCACGGCTACCCGCCCCTCACCGAACAGGACTATCTGCCGCTTATTATCAGCGGATCAGGAGTTAAGGGGAATGAAATTGCCGAGGACCTCTGCATCACCGATGTCGCGGGTCTTATCGAGAAGGTATTGTCCTAACACCACTATGTTCCAGCCTGGGAGGGGACAGAATCAAGGCGAAGAGCTAGACGTATGCGGATTTATCGCCGATATCGTAATGGATCGGCATGAATACTTTTCTGAGAGTAAAGAAGACGAGCATTGCCGCTATAAACAGAAGGCCGTACGATGCTCCTTTTGTGGTCATCCCCCCCATTGACAGCGCCAGAAGATACAACGGCATAATGAGCGCAAGGAGGTACCCTTCGGTCAGTCTGAAGCAAAAGGCCTCTTTTGCGGTAATAAACCCCAGACATCCCGAGAGCGGAATGAGCAGGAGAGGACCGTAGGGCTCACCGATAATGATGCCGAAGGCATCCCCTCTTCCTAAAATAAAGAGGAGCAGGAGCGCAGCTATTGAAACATAGTAGAGCTTCTTCAGTGCCCTGTGGAATCTGCTCACATAGAGATGTATGAAAAGAACGCTGCAGCCTACCGACAGAGAGAGCAGGATAAGCAATATATTCGCCACGCTATTGAGCGACAGGGCATAGTGAAAGGGTGAGGGGCCGAATGAAAGATAAGCGGCGAAAGTGATAATAAGCGTCGAGAGCCCGATGCCGATACGGTAGAGGAGTACCGTTATCCTGTCCTCTTTGGTAAGCGGTTGATAAAGTTGTCGTTCACCCATTCTTCTATAATATCAGATTCCTCCCTTCGTGCTCCATTATGAATTCCCGCAGCAGGCAACGGCAGAAAGGGGCACTCCCTCCGCCCCTTCCTGCCGTTGCCATCCACTGTCCCAACACGTAATTCCCGAATGTTTAGAAAAGAAAGGGGAGCACTCACATTACTTCATCATCTTGAAAAGGACGGTGGCCATGCACCTTCTTTCGTCTGTCGAAGCAACATCCCACATCTCTTTCAGAAGCGCTTCCTCTTTTGTTGCAGGGCAGACCTTCTCGTTGAGGAAGTCGCCGACGGTCGTTGCCAGTTCCTGAATCTCCTCGTCGGACATACCGAGCTGGCGCGCCTGTGCTATCCCCTCGTGCAGGGTCTTTCTGAAGGTATCCCAATCCTTTGTCACGTCCAGCAAATCGACACATTTCATTTTTTCTATTACTTTCTCCATGGTTCCCTCCTTGACTACAAAGGTGTACAGGTACATCTCCCCTTTCCTTGTCTAAACCAGGGTATCCGGAGGAACATACGCCTTTTGCGCTCGCATATAATCACGTGAGGATGAGATGGAGTGCGGAGTTAATTAAATTATACTTCTATTCCTGAGCGGAACAAAGTGCTATGAGCAGTCGCATCAAGAAGTCCGACAGGGCGCACACCATTATCTCTGTTCCATTGAAAAAAGCGGTGCATGGTTGGAGGTGAAGAACGGGGGTTCCTGTTGCGTGATCGGAGCAATGGCAGGATGTCTCTTGAAATCGTTTTCAAGAAACAGCCGGACCTGCTTTCGATTCCACCCTTTCGGGTGTCTGAAATCGGTGTAGAGCGAGAGGTCGCCTTCGTAAAAACTCCCGGTGCCGAACTGCTCCGCTTCCGGTCCATAGAGGGGCATATTGAAGATCGCAAGATTCAGGAAGCTGATTGCGTCGCTATGCCGGGCGGTGAATTCGAGCGTCATTCTCGCCGACGCTTCTGTCTCCGGAGGGGTCCCGAAAAGGAGATACACATAGGTGGCGATACCTGCCCTCTTCAGGGCCCTGAGCGCCCGCGATGCGGTTTCAAGATCAATACCCTTGTGCATATGATCAAGCACTCCCTGGTCTCCCGATTCCAATCCGAGTTTGAGCATAACGCATCCCGAACGCTTCAAGGCCATACAGAAATCATCATCGGTGAGCTCTCTGCCGATTCTCGCAAAGCCGTACCACGGTACACCGGAGGGATTATGCATCAATGCTCTCATAAGCCCCGTACGCATCGAGTTGTCGAGTATATGGATAAGCGCCGGTCGTGTCAGCCGTGCAAGCATCCTCAGGTCTTCGGCAGCCATATCGTCTGCTACGGGAATATAAGGATTGCCCTCTGCTCTTTCAGGGCAGAACGAACATTTGTTCCAGTAGCAGCCGCTCGATCCGCTGTAGGGAAGGATCAGACCTGGTGCAACATACTCGGCAAGCGGCAATTGATCATACCGAGGGGCAACATGTTCTTTACCCATATCCTTGCTGCCGAGGAGAGCAGGCAACTCATATTCACCCGGCCCGGCAACGAACCGGTCAACCAATCCTCTAAAGTGATTATGCCACTTCGGGCCCCTGACCCATGAGGTCACCAACCCACCGCCGAGGACAATCGTTATGTCCGGATACCTCTTTTTCAGAAAGCCGATCATCGCGAAGGCACATAATGCCTGGCTCAGGAAATTGATCGAAATGCCAACGGTTGACGGCTGTTCCCGCTCAATAACACTCGAAAGGCGCCTTTCGAAGTAGGTATAAAAAGGACTGCGCTCCGGATACTCGGCGGAACGCAGGAGATCCCTGCTCCGCAAGGGTGAAAGGTTGTTATCCCGGTAATTCGCAAGGCTCACTGCTGTACTGCTGTCCCGTGTGGACTTCTCAAGAACCCGGTTGATATCCATGACCGCGCGTTTATAGCGCGCAACGTTGCTGTATATTGTCCGGTCTCGCAGTGCAGCAAGGTTTTTCTCAAGGTTTCGAGAGGCCCGATTCGTCCAGGTATCGAACCGCACCTGTGGTTGCTGCAGGAGCGACAAGAGCCCCTCGATGTTCGCATCGATGACCTTGTGTTTTATTCCACAGCGGCTGAGTGCCCCCGAAAGTTTCGCAACGCCTGCCGGCGGCTCACAAGGCTTTGCAACAGGGGGATAGATGAGAATCATAATTATCCGCCAACCTCTGAGACACTGAATCCCGAAAGCCGGATTTTGCTCACCAAAATCATCTTAACACAGGCAGTTCATGCTTCTAGTCTGCGTCAACCCGACGGTATCTCCGAGGTTCGTTCTTCTTGACTCATTCTATTTAATAAACGAGCAGCAATAGTCGGTGAGGCTCTTCACTTTGAGTTTGAACGTCGCATGTGCCGGTACCTCGAACGATTCGCCGCCCTTTATCGTCTTCCAAGCAGTCTCATCCGGCAGCAGCACATCGAGGTCACCGGAGAGTATCTCCATTATCTCCTTGTCTCCTGTGTCGAACTCATATTCGCCCGGAAGCATTATACCGAGCGTCTTTTTCGAGCCGTCATTGAAAATAACCGTCCTGCTCGTCACGTTACCATCGAAATAAATATTCGCTTTCTTAGCAACAGTCACTCCTTTAAACTCTGACATACTTGCTAAAACCTCCTGATGAAAGTAGTACAACTGTCCATTATACCATGTAACCACAGGGACACTGAGAGGCAGAGACATTTACAAACAACGAGCACGTAACAAAATGTATAAGCCATGGTCGCACACATTCCGGTGGAAACGGGAATCCGGTATTCTTAACAGGTTCTGGTTTTCCATTTTCACGGGGACGACGTCTGGATACCCAATGAAGTTTACTCGCTCGAAAGCGGGTGATAATGAACAATGCGTGTGCTACAATGACCTCTTTATACAACTGTGAAGAGTGCCGTGGAATACACCTTCTACTTGCGTTTTCAGAGACAAATAGGTCATAATAGACGATGCAGTATTCCGCTTGATTTTCCTGCAGTTATGTTGTGCTTCTCCCTCTCTTCCGACGGCCGCAGCAGCAGAAAAAAGCAATACTCACGGATGTATCCGTACATGCCGCCGATATCGGCCATACTGCACGCTCAGGTTGCGCACAGCCCGAGATGGAACTATCGCATGCCCTATGGCATTGCGAGCGGCTTTGTGCGCTGAAAAAACAGCGAAACCCATTCAAGGAGGGACATAATGGCAGAAGTAGCCGTATATGAGGAGAAACCTTTGACCGTACACGATATAAGAGAGCAGATCAACCTGATCCAGGAAGTGATGCGCACCGTCATGCAGGAGGGCCAGCATTACGGAAAGATTCCCGGCGCGGGCGACAAACCGACCCTGTTCAAACCCGGTGCTGAGAAGATCATGTCGACCTTCAGGCTTTCGGCTGATCCCGAGGTCGTCGATCTTTCGCACGATGACGTTATCCGCTATCGGGTAAAGGTCAGGCTTACGACCAAGAGCGGGATATTCTTCGGAGCAGGTTTGGGCGAGTGCTCGAGTGAAGAGGACAAGTACAAATGGAGGATGGCGGCGAGCGACGACGAGTGGGAGGCGATGTCTGAAACAAACCGCCGTATCAAATATATGCGCGGCATACAGCTCAGGCAGGTAAGAAACAATCCTTACGATCTCGCCAATACCATTCTCAAGATGGCCAAGAAGAGAGCGCTCGTCGATGCGGTGCTCACCTCGACCGCTGCATCGGACATCTTCACGCAGGACATCGAAGACATGCCCGAAGAGCTCTTCGAGCGCGGCAAGGCGTCTGAGGGAAGCACTGCGAAGACACCGCCCCGGCAGCCCCAGACAAGGGGCAGCTTCGGCGTGATCAAGAACCCCCATGCGCCGGCAACAGAAGCGCAGATCAAAGCAATCTACGCAATCCTGCGGAGCAAGGGGTACGAAGAGGACGGAATGCTCGAAGAGGTGAACAAATTCTTCAACCCCAGCCTCGACCTCGACATCGAGCCCTTTGAGTCACTCAAAGAGCTGTCGAAGGGACAGGCGAGCGCCCTGATCGATCACCTGCAGAAGCAGAAATAAGTTGTCGGCCCTCAGCGATCAGCAATCAGCAAAAGACCATGATACATAGCCGCACATTTCCTTGCTGACCGTTGAAAGCTGATCGCTGAGGGCCTTGGAAGGAGATTTTATGTCTGACTTTTTGGACAGTCTCAAGGAACTCTTGCGGGAGCGGTCCGAGAGTATCATGGAAACAGCCTCTACGAATATCCAACTCGGCAGGATCCTCCACGAACGATATCACGGAAACGGCGAGGAGAAACTCCCGGGCCTTGCCATTGCCCTTGCAAAGGAGGGCTGCCCTGTGCCCCCCGATTTCCTGTCGCAGGTCTACAGGGTCTATAAGGCAATCGGGGGAGAAGCGGGCTTTGAGCGGCTCAAGGCGCGCCGCCGCACTCTCTCGTGGTCAGGACTCGTGAAGGAATTCTCCCGTCCTCCTGTGGGGAATGCCAGGGAGGCGGTCTCCTTCTGGAGCGCCTTCATGAAGGATATAGAGAATACCCAGGATAAGGTGGATATTCTGATCGAACACTTCCACGACCTACCTGACGAGGTGAAGCCGCAGGCAGAGGGACTGATCATCTCAATGGGATACAGCACGAGCTCCTTTCCTTCGGGCATCGAAGGCCTCGTCGTGCGTACCCTCTCCTATAAAGGCGGCGCGCGGAAGCTCAGGGTCCTCCATGTTGCGGACCAGCATTTCAGGGACAAGGACCTTGAGGAGATCAAAAAGAGCGCGGCGTTTATTGTCAAAGCGGCGAAGCACATGCGGCCTCACCTCATTATCTCAGCAGGCGACCTGCTCGATGAGCGGCAGTATTATGATACCCCCGCATTCCGGAAAGCGGTTGCGTTTATAAAGACGCTCGCGAATACCGCTCCGGTGCTCGTACTCCAGGGCACCTCCGACCACGACGGCCGCACCGTCGAGGTCTTATCCCACATTGGAGCCCGACATGCGGTCCGCGTCATGGACCGCATCGGATGCATCGGCCTCCGTGAGGGCACGTTCGACGGCATTGAAGATATCGACACCCTCGATGCACTCATCTATGCCATCCCGCCGGTAAGCAAGGCCGAGCTTGTCTCGCGCGCGCAACATTCTCTCGAGAAAGGGAACAAAGAGCCGTTCGACCTCCTCAGAAGCACATTCACGCTCTGGAATGATCTCTCGGCAGCGGCACGGACTGCGGGCATCCCGGTCATCCTTGCAGGACATCTGATGGTAAAAGGCTCGGTTATGAGCACCGGCCAGCAGGCGACAGGCCGGACGATCGATCTCGGGACCGAGGATCTGCAGCAATCGGGAGCGGATCTTGTGCTCCTCGGCCATGTGCACAAGATGCAATACCGGGACAATGTCTTCTACTCCGGCTCGATCGCGCGGCTCAATTACGGCGAAGAGGAGGACAAGGGCTTCTGGGTGCACGAGTTCTCGCCCGATGGACTCCTGTCACGGTTCATCATCATTCCCACGAGACCGCGCCTCACATTCGAGTTCAATGAAAAGCCGGACCTCTCACTTCTGCACAGAATCCCTGAGATCACTTCAGGAGCATCGGTGCGCATCAAATACAAGGTCAGGCAAGAGGAACTCGCGACCGTCGACGAACGAGCGATCGAGCGTGCGTTCAGGGATAAGGGAGCTGTCGAGGTACTGTTCGAGCGGTCGGTAATTCCACAGCAACGGGTGCGCGCAGCCGGCATCTCGCAGATACGCTCCCTCGAGGAGAAACTGAGGAAGTATGCCGAGATCAATGGGCTCTCTCTTTCCGAGGGGATACTTTCGAAGCTGACGGTGCTTGAAGAAGATGAAATGAGAGGGCCTGCTCAGTGTAAGTGTAAATAGAGAAATGGAGACATTATGATTCCGCTAAAAATTCGTTTGAAAGGGTTCAAGGGAATCAGGTCCGCCTGCGGCGTGGATGAGCTGAAGATCGACCTTTCTCATCTGTCGAAAGGTTTGGTGGCGATCACCGGTCCCATCGGGAGTGGTAAGACAACACTGCTCGATAACCTTCATCCCTACCGGATCATGCCGTACCGGTCAGGAGACTACTCCGAAGGCTCATTCAGCTTCTACAATGAAACCTACGGCCGCGATGCCTGCAAAGAGCTGGAATTCCTTGTCGGAGACCGCACGTACAAAAGCGTGGTGCGTATCGATGCACAAAGAAAGAGCCAGGAGGCATATCTGTTTCTCAAGGACGGAGAGGAATGGATGGTATACGGCGATACGAGGGACGGGAGGCTCGATGATTACGACCGCGCCGTCCATGAGCTCCTCGGCAGCCCCCGCGGGTTCTTTACCTACATATTCCGCCGCCAAAGGGCGCGTGAACTGAGCGGCTACACCAAGGGAGAGATGAAGGAGATATTCACCGAGCTTCTCGATGCGGAAGACCTCAAGAGAAAAGCCGAGCACGCCAAGGGACAGAAAGATGCACTCTCTGGTACGCTCAAAGAGCTCCGCCAGGAGCAGCAGCATCTGAATGAGATCATCGCTGCCGCACCGGAGAAGGAGGCCGGTCTTGCGGAGATCGAGAGGAAACTCGAAGAAACGGAAACCTCTCTCAGGGCCTTAGAGGAAGAGATGACCTGTCTCAATGAGAGGATCAAAGTTCTTGAAGTACATATCACCCTTCATCGTGATCACGAGAAGAAGAGAGAACTGCTGCTGAAGAGCCTTGCGGAGAAAGAGGCGAGGGCAAAGGAGCTCGATACGCAGCTCCGGCAGAAGAGAGAGCTCTACAATGCCAGACACCGGGCCGTCACCGCAAAATTGAAAGAGGCTAAAGAGCGTGCCGGGTCCGTCGCCTCGCTGCGAAGCGCTGCAAAAGACGAGGAGGCCCTTGCTCAGACCTTTCAAAGCCTCAAAGAAAAACAGGCGGAGCTCGATGCGCATTATGTCTCATGCTCTGCGCTCCTCACCAAAGCCGCACAGACTGAGACAAGGATGGAGGAGCTCGCCAAAGAGCTCTCTACCCTCCGTCTTAACCGGAGCCATGCAAAGGAAATAGTGGAGCAGAATATCCGCCGGGCGGAAGAGGCTGCTGAGAAGCTCGGAGCTCTACCCTGCGGTACGACGGCTGCTGCTGCGGAATGCACGTTCGTTAAAGCCGCTGTAGAAGAGCGAAGGGCGCTGCCTTCACTCCGGAAACGCCTCAGCATGCTGGACAAAAAAGAGGCCGAAGAGAAGCGCATCGAGGAGCAGATCAGGGCGCTTGAAGCAGAAAGTGTCCGAAAGCAGGAGCTCGAAGCCGAGGTAAAGCGCTGCCTCGCTGCAAAGGAGCATGTGAAAATATCGCTGATGGCACTCGAAAGAAAACTTGTCGCCATTCGTGAAAAGATGAGAATGCTCCCTGAGGCAGAACTGGCCGAGAGAGCGCTTCCCCTCCTCGAGCAGGAGCGCAGGGAACTGATTGAGGAGGGGAATAGGACCGTAGAAGAATTCCGCAGAGAACTGTCCTTTGTTGAGCGGGAAAGGGATGATATCAGAAAAGAGCTTGATTCGATGAGCGATGCCGGGGGGCTCGAAGAAGCGCTGCAGAAGGCACGGCACCGCAATGCCCTCGTCTCAAAGGCAACTGCCGATGTACGGAATGAACAGATGCGGCTCTTCGAAAAAAGAGGCCGGGTCAAAGAGGAGCTCAGGCAGATAGCTGCAGCAGCAGGGCGCCTGGCGGCCGTTAACGAGCAGATCACGATACTGAGCAAAGATATTACCGAGTGGGCCTTTCTCGAAAAAGCGCTCGGCAACGACGGACTGATTGCGCTCGAAATCGACGATGCAGGCCCCAGCGTAGCAGGGATCGCGAATGATCTCATTCATACCTGCTTCGGCGGCAGGTTCTCGTTGCGCATTGATA
This sequence comes from Nitrospirota bacterium, assembly GCA_040754455.1. Classification (GTDB taxonomy): domain Bacteria; phylum Nitrospirota; class Thermodesulfovibrionia; order Thermodesulfovibrionales; family Dissulfurispiraceae; genus JBFMCP01. The sequence continues at coordinate 3,181 of JBFMCP010000058.1, read as the reverse complement.
CGCAGGGGGACAGGGCTAAAGGCAATGGAACAAAGGAGATTTTCGACATCGTGGTCTTTGATGCGGAACGGAACGAGCAGAAGTCGCTAAGGTCAATGTCCGGCGGCGAGAAGATTCTCATCGAAGCTGCGGTGAAGAATGCCTTATGCATCTTCAATGCGCGGAGAAGCGGCATCCCCTATGGCACCCTCTTCACGGATGAGGAGGACGGCGGTCTCGATGCTGAGAAGAAGAAGGACTTCATCCACATAAAGCGGCGGGTTTTGGAGCTCGGCGGCTACGAACGGGAGTTCTTCATCTCCCATACGCCCGAGGTCGTCGCACTGGCTGATGAGGTGCTCTCCATGGATGAGCTCGCCGGCAAGGATGTGCATTCAGGGACTCATGAGAACCCCTTCGGCCGTACGCCGCAGGCCGGGTAACGATTGCACTCCCCTATCGTTGAAGGCATGTGGGATTGCGGTTAAACTGGAAGAAAAGAGGGGATGCGTACCGCAGTTGCGCTCCAGAAGGAGGATATCATGCAAGGATCCGAGCTAAAGGGAGTAGACGGGAGAATGCCCGAGGCTTTAACCGAAGGGATAAACATAAACCTCAGTGACATTGAAACGCTGGCCTCCATCGGCTTTATCGGTGCGGCACGGGCAGAGAGGATCATCGACTACAGGGATAAAAACGGCTCATTCACCAGCTGGGAGGAACTGAAAAATGCCATCGGCTTTACCGACGATGAGATAAATGCCTTGAAAGGCATAGGTGCGCTCCTGGAGGGAGTACCTGAGGAAGGGACATAGAGGTCAGAACAGTTTTGCCAGGAGTGCAGGCACTGCTGTTTCGGTACGGAGAATACGCTCTCCCAGGTAGACCGGTCTAAACCCGCACTCTTTTAATCTTTCAATCTCATACGGAATAAAGCCGCCTTCGGGCCCCACCGCAAGGGTTACCGGGCGAGCAACTGCGCACGGGCAAGGTTCGGCAGCGTGTGGATGCGCTACAAGCCGAAGCGTGCCCTCCATGATCCCGGGCAATTCATCCTCAACAAAGGGCTTGAATAACGGCTTAAGCACGACGTCCGGCAACAGCGTATCACGTGCCTGTTCGAGCCCGAGGACCAGCTGCTCATTGATACTCTCGCTGTACAACACCGGGCTTTTCCAGAAACTCTTTTCGACCCGAAAGGCATTGATTAGATAGATTCGTTTCACCCCCATCGAGCTTGCGGCGATGAGCACCCTTTTCAGCACCTTGGGCCGGGGGAGTGCCAGTACAAGTGTCACCGGGAGAGGTAGAGGGGGCTCACGATCAAGGGACACCTCCATTTCAAGGCGACCTTCATCGAGGAATGTTATTCTCCCCGCACCTATTCCGCCGTTCAATAATCCGACCGTAAGCTCATCACCTGCCCGGGCGCGATGTACTTCCAGGACATGCCTGAAACGACGCCCTCCCAGCCGTACCCTGTTAGTGTCAATGAAATCTGTTTCGAAAAGGATGATAAGGTTCATAGAGTCTTCCCGTAACAAGCAAAAGAATTATACAGCAACGTACGCAAATTCCAAAACAGTTAAGCCCTGGAAATATCGCTTCTCGTTGACAATACACAGGCAACGTGATATCGTTTAATCAAAAACTAACGCGGAGAGCTCAGTGAAAGCAATCAGGGTGCATGCATTCGGGGCTCCGGAAGTGATGCAACTGGAAGAGGTTCCTGACCCAACGCCCGGCGCCGGTGAGATTGTGGTCAGGATATACGCTGCAGGCGTGAACCCGGTGGATACATATATCCGCTCGGGAGCGTATCCATCAAAGCCCGGTCTGCCCTATACCCCGGGAATGGACGGAGCAGGCGTCGTTGAAGCAGTCGGTTCGGGAGTGCGTGATATTGCTGCGGGCGACAAGGTATATACCGCGGGGTCGCTGAGCGGCACCTATGCTGAAAAAGCGCTCTGCAGCCAAACACAGGTACACCGTCTTCCCGAGCATGTCTCCTTCGCTCAAGGAGCTTCGATCTTTGTCCCCTACGGCGCTGCCTATTATGCACTCTTTTACCGGGCCCATGCACTGCCGGGAGAAACGGTCCTCGTCCATGGCGCCAGCGGCGGCGTCGGCACTGCCGCCGTGCAGCTTGCCAGGAGTGCGGGGATGAGGGTTATCGGGACAAGCAGTACCGAAAAAGGTCGAGCCCTCGTTAGAGAACAGGGAGCCCACCACGTCCTCGATCATAGCGATCCCCGTCATTTCGAACAGATACTCGCCTTGACGGAGGGAAGAGGGGTGGAGGTGATCCTGGAGATGCTCGCCAATGTCAATCTCGGCAGGGACCTCGGTATCCTTGCCGAACGGGGCCGCGTCATCGTCGTGGGGAGCCGCGGCACTGTCGAGATCGATCCCCGCGATACCATGCGTCGCAACGCCTCAATCCTCGGGATGCTCCTTCTCAGTGCAACAGAACGTGAGCTCTACAGTATGCACGCGGCACTCGGAGCGGGGCTGGAAAACGGGACACTGCATCCGGTTGTGACCAGAGAGCTCCCGTTATCCGAAGCTCCCCGTGCTCACCATGACATCATCGAATCGAGCGCTCTCGGGAAAATTGTACTCATCCCTTAAGCAGAGCTTAAGGCATAATGATACACAAAATGCATAGCATGGAGGAATACATGCTATGCACCACGCTGCACAGCACCCTGGATGTCAATCCGGAACAGCACCATCTATGGTGATTACACACACGCCAGCGACGCAGATACTACCGTGTGACCCTCCTGTAGCCGGTAATCCCGAGTACCAGGAAAATAACGAACACGAGCAAAAAGAGGTAAAACAGGAACTTCGCTATTGAAGCGGCGACGCCGGCGATACCGTAAAAGCCGAAGAGCCCGGCGATAAGTGAGATAATGAGAAATATCAACGCCCATTTCAACATATCTCTCACCTCCTCTCTCACCTAAATTTTCCTCCTTTTCCTGCTCTCATTCAAGCATTTTTTCGAGGGCAAACGCATCAGGACGGACATGAGCCGAGTGGCAGGCGCTCTGCATTTCGTCGCATCAGCCGTTCCTAAAAACATGGTCAAATATTCCATGACGTCAGTCAAACAGTGCTCGCTCTGTCTGACAGTAGATACTCGCATAAGCCGACAATAAAACATCTACCCCGCCTGTTACAGTTATACGCGTCT
>JBFMCP010000057.1:0-13322 GCA_040754455.1 Nitrospirota bacterium | reverse complement strand
TGCTGCCTCAGTGATACCCTTTCGCATGGGTGGTGTCTCCTTTTCTTTTGTTGATTTCGAGCTCAACATTTAAAGATTTAGGATACACCGCCTTTTGTCTATTTACACACTTTTTGATTGTACCTCCACTTCCGCGCTCGACTGGATAAGATTACCCACTAGCAGCGCTAGGAAAATAAGACTGACGAGAAGAATCCTCCGTCCGCAACCGATATCCGTCTCCTGCATAACCCTACTCCTCCTTTCAATATGCGTATGTATATGAGGGTTCATGAATGTCTGCACCATCTCCCCCTGTCTATCCTTATATGAGACAACCGCAGCAGTATCCATAAAGCCTCCTGAATAAAAATTTCCTTTCATCTGAGAATGCAAGATCAATACCAGATCAATTCTTTTTAATAAGACAGGAACTTACTTTTTCGAGGCGTTGCTTATGGGCGGCATTCAGATCATTATGAATGGTTCATTCTGCACAATTCGTCATATCGGCGTGCCACTTTTTACAGGCACGTTCTTTTAACGAGAGGGGGATATTCACCATCTCCGCATCTTTTCCGTTCGAAACAAGTGAAACGACGAATTCCACTGCTGCGCACGCACTATGAAAACCGATGGGCAACCATGTATACCACTGCGAACAAAAGAAAGAGGCATCGGCGCGGGAGAACACCAATGCCCACTGGTCAGAAGGAGGCTTTATCGGAGGAAAAGATGAGCGACTCTTATTTCATAAATCTCCCGGCACCCGCTCCGGCAACGATGCCGAGCAGCTTAAGCTGTTGCGGATAGCTCATTCCGGCTGCCTCGGCACAGGCTGCGAAACGGCCGTCCGTGAAGAAACCGATGCTCTCCTCTTTGAGCGAAGGATCCCAGAGGTCTGCTATCGACTGAAGCAGTATCGCCTCGGCGAGGCGCCTGCGAAGCTCTTTCGACGCTTGGGGTGCGACGTGCCCTGATCTATCGGGGATCTGCCCGACGACGCTTCCTGCACTGCCTGAAAGTGACCGCTCAAAGTATGCCAATGAATTTTTTTCTTCTATCATCTCTGTCAGTGTCAACATATCATATCCTCCTCAATCATAGCGTTCGCGTATCCAAGGGATCCCCTGCATATATCATATGGGTGAATCCGGGCCTCAAGCAGCTGCAGTATCTTCGTGTGCAGTTCCTTGAAGCCGAAGGGTTTGGGCATATAGGTGCAGGCGCCGAGCCTGAAGAGCCGCTCGCGGATATCGCTGTCGACAAAGGAGGTAATGACAATCGCTGGCACATCGGAGCAATGCTCCTGCCGGTAGGCGAGGAGCTCGAGCCCGTCCATAACCGGCATATCGAGATCGGTGATCACTATGTCCACCAGTGCCGTCTCAAGAATATCCACCGCCTCCCTTCCGTTGCCTGCAGTCAGCACGTTGCACGTTTTATCGTAGAGCCGGAGCCACTCGGCAAGCGAGGTGCGGATCAGACGTTCATCATCGACGATCAGTACGTTTTTCATGATCATCCAATAAGCAAGAGCAGTGCCAGATGTTCCATCGGAGTTGTCGCTCGCAGTTTCAGCAGGTTACCAGTAAATGCCACAGCACTTCGGCCCTTTCGATGAAAAAAACGAGCGGCCTATTTTGCATCGCACTGTTCATTTTAGGCGGGAGATTTCGGGGCGCGTTCCGGAAAGCGCTACTGCTGTGAGGGGATGAGGATATCGACCGTCGTCCCCTCTCGTTCAAAGTTCTTTACCTCGATGCTTCCCTTCATTTTCTGCAAGAGTCTGCGGGCGATGAGGAGCCCGAGCCCTCCGCTCTGTGGGCCTGAGGCAGGGAGCGATGTGAAGGGCACGTCCTGCTGCTCGTTCGTCCTTCTACCGTTGTCCGTTATCCGCACCAGCGCCATTCCCTCCGGTGTACGGGAGACGGCAAGGGATATTTCGGGGCATCTGCTTTCCCGACATGCATCGACGGCATTGGCGAGGACCGTCATGAGCACCTGCCGCAGTGCCTGCTGATCGGCATGGAATGCCCCCAGCCCCGGCCCAATGGAAGTGGTGAGCGTAATGCCTTTCTTTGATACTTCATGGCGCAGAGGAGCGAGCAGCTTCTCAATGAACGATGTCGCTGGTATCCCCCTGAGATCGAGATGCTCGAAGCGGTTAAGTTCCCTCAGGTCCTTCAGGAATCGCTCTGCCTTGCCGAGTTCCTGCTGCGAACGCTCGAGATACTCTCTTATGGCTGAGGCATCGTAGTGCTCCAGATTCGCGATGAGCACATTCAGGACGGTCTTGACCGAATTGATGGGATTCCCGAGCCCGTGTCGTATCTCCCTGGAGAGGGCCTCCAGGCAATCTCCGGCACGCGTATCAGCGTGGCGGCGTCCTCCTTCCCGCTCCCGGCCGCTCGCCGTCGGTTGCGAGACCCTGCCGGACTCACCGGCTCCGAACTCGTTTCCTGCTGCAATCCACCACTCCTCCCCGCTGTCTCCGGCCCCCATAGACTCCTCATAACGGCATAGATTTGCTCATTATAGATACTAGCAAGAGTAATGCCAGAAAAATGACGGCAGCAGATTATAAACATTTCATAGGGTTAGAGATAAGGAGAGTAACCGGGAACGTCAGCCGGATTATTATGACTCACTTAAAATGACCTATTTCAGGCCGTATTCCTTGATCTTTCTCTTGAGTGTCGAGAGCGAGATGCCGAGCACTTTGGCGGCCCGGGTATAATTACCGGAGAGCTGATCAAGGGCGCGCTGGATATGCTCCTTTTCCATTTCAGCCAGGGTCATCAATTCACCGCCGGCATTTACTGCATTGTGACTAGGGCGGCTCGCGACGTTTTTCACGAGCAGCTCGGAGGGTCTGATGATAGTCCCCTTCTGGAGGATAACCGCCCGTTCGAGGATATTTCTCAGCTCGCGTATATTGCCGGGCCAGTCGTAGTCCGTAAGTTTTTTCAACTCGCCGTCGGCGAGTGCGACCTCGCGGCTGCAGGCGATCTTCCGCAGGAGGTAGTCGCACAATTCCGGGATATCCTGCCGGTGCAGTCTGAGCGGCGGGATATGAATGCGGATAACACTGAGACGGTAGTAGAGGTCGCTCCGGAACGTCTTACCCATCCCGTTCTCGAGATCGGCACTGGTGGCGGCGATGATACGGACATTGACCGGCCGCATGGAATCTCCGCCGAGACGCTTTATGGTCTTGTCTTCGAGTACGCTGAGGAGCTTTGATTGCAGATGCAGGGGCATTTCGCCGATCTCGTCCAGAAAGAGCGTCCCGCCCTCCGCCATTTCGAAGATGCCGCGCTTTGAAGCCGTAGCGCCGGTAAAGGCGCCCTTCTCGTACCCGAACAGCTCGGCCTCGATGAGGTTTTCCGGCAAAGCGGCGCAATTGATGCTGATGAAGGCGTCCTTACGTGCCGCGCTCCGGTAATGGATCGTCTTGGCCACCATATTCTTGCCGGTACCGGTCTCGCCGGTAATGAGCACCGGCGCTTCTGCGGAAGCGGCGAGGTCGACCAGCCGCAGGATCTCGCTGAACTCAGGACTGCTGCCGACAATGACCGTGCCTTCGCTCGCCTGTCTGGTCTTGTAATCCTCGACCTGGACCACCTTCTCGAGATCCAGTGTCTTCAACGCCTGCTCGATAGCGAGCGACAATTCTTCGAGCTCAAACGGCTTGGAGAGGTAGTTGTGCGCGCCGACCCTGATCGCATTGACGGCGTTGTCGAAGCTGGGATGTGCCGTAATGAAGATGATCTTCGTCTGGTCGTTGTGCTTGAGTATGGCGGGACAGAGCGTGTGGCCTTCGGCATCGGGGAGATTCTGGTCGAGGAGCACAAGGTCGATGTTGTTCTGTCCGCAGAGATCGAGCCCTTCGCCGCCGGTGTTGGCAACCAGTACATTCAGCCCGTTGCGGCTGAAATGATCCCGTATCGCATCGCACAACAGCCGGTCGTCATCGATAATAAGCAGCGTCTTTTTATGATTGCTCGCTCCCACTCATCTGCTCCGGTAGAGAAATTTCGACGACCGTACCTTCACCATGGCGGCTCGTGACCCGTATTGTCCCGCTCATAGTCGCCAGCATCCTTTTTGCCAGAACGAGGCCGAGGCCGGTGCCGTGAGTCTTTGTCGTGCGGAAGGGCTTGAAGAGTTCCTCCTGCTGCCGTTCCGTCATGCCCCATCCCGTATCCGCTACGCGTATGAGTATTATACCTGATGTTTTCGATATTGTTATGTCGATGGCGGGGCACTCCCTTCCCTCACAGGCATCGCAGGCATTGGTGAGGACGTTGATCAGCACCTGCTGCAGTGCGCGCGGGTCGGCATAACAGGTCTTGACCTCAGGGTCAATGAGGAGTGAGACGGTAATTCCCCGTTTTGAAAAATCATCACGCACCAGCGAAAGGATCTGCTCCATGAAACGGCGCAGCTGCACCAGCTGGAGCTCGGGGCTCTCGAAAAGATTAAAGCTCTTCAGACTCTTGAGAAGGTACTCGACCCGCGACAGCTCACCGAGCGAGCGGTCGATGTATTCACTGATGGTCGAGCGGGCATAGCTGCCGAGGTTGGATTTAAGGACACTTAACGCCATTTTTACGGAATTGATGGGATTGCCCATCTCGTGCCTGATCCCTGCAAAGATGTACCCTATATTGTTCATGGTAGTGACCGCCTCGGCAATGGATTCGAGCCTGAGCCTCTCGGTCACGTCACGCTTGACATAGACATAGTTGACCGTCTCTCCCGAAGGGCCCTTGATGGGGGAGACGGTACACTCTTCGTGGTACAGAGAGCCATCTTTCTTTTTATTGACGAGTTGGCCGCTCCAGGTCTTGCCGCTCCCGAGCGTCGCGCGCATCTCGCTGTAGAATTCCTCGCCATGCTTTCCGCTGTCGATGAAGTGGAGGTCCCGGCCGAGCACCTCTTCCCTGGTGAAACCGGTAATGCGCCCGAATGCCGGATTGACATACTCGATCATGCCTTTCGTATCAGTGATCACGATGGCCTCGGCAGCCGACTCGATTGCCGCAACAAGGCGTTTGCGCTCCGCAGCAGCGTCGAGCTTATGGATCGCCTCGCCGATGAGGGGAGTGACATCTTCGAAAAACTCAACGAATTCCCGCGATACCCTTCCCTCACGCTCATCGGCCATATGGATGGTTGCGATGATACTCTCTCCATAGTAAATGGGAATGATCGCCAGCGAGGAAAAACCGTGCATAAGGCAGACACCACGATAGCGAGTCCGTTCCTGCTCCGCAAGCCCTCCGACAAAAGCAGTGATATTATCGTGCTGAAAAGACCCGAAGGGCGTCATGGTCCGTTGATCATGGGGCTCGCATCTTCCGGACATCACCCGCGTGCATATGCAGTGATCATGCTTCAGCGAAAGGTGGTTCTCCGATTCCCAGAACTCCCGGCTGTATCCGACATACGATTCATAAGGGATCGTGCCGTTGTCGCTGACGATCCGTATGCCCACACAGCGGCAGCCGCTCCAGTTGCGGATCAACTGCACGACGGCATCGAGGTACTCTTTTCGTGAAACGGTCTTGGTAAAAAGCCTGAGCAACTCATGATGCGCCGTGATACGCTGCTCGGCTTTTTTCCGCTCCGTAATGTCCTGCGCATTGCCGATGATGATCTTGGGGACGCCAGAGGCATCCCGTGTAAAGACCGCATCCCTGCGGTAGAGCCAGCACCATTCACCGTTCGCCTTTCTCATGCGGAATTCGGTTTCGATGATCTCATTATCCGCGACCCCGGCAAACCGTTCGCGGAGGTTCTCGAAAATGTGCATATCGTCTGGATGCAGCGTCTTTTTGAAAAAATCCGGTCCCTGTTGCAGTACATCCTCCCTGCGGTAGCCGAGGATCTCCTGCACCTGGGAATTGATATAGACCGTGCGCTGTTCGACGAGATCGAAGAGATGGAGGATATTGGGAGACAGGTCGATAATCTGGTTAGCAAACTGCTTGCTCTCCCGCAGCGCCTGCTCCGTCTTGATGCGTTCATTGATCTCACGGGCAAGCTCCTCATTGATTTCGTTCAGCTCGGTAGTCCGCTCCTGCACCTTTTCCTCGAGGTGATCGCGGTACTGCTTCAGTTTTTCCTCGCTCCGCTTCAGATCCCTGAAAAGCAGATCATAGGGCATCACCAGACCGTTGACCACAAGCGCCTTGTAGATGAGATAGTACGCTATGATTTTGAAATAGTGGCCGACCAGGTTCGAGATGCCGTAGACGCTTATGTAAAACGTGAACATGATTTCAGAACCTACGGTGATCGCCATTGACCAGACGAGAAGACGAAGCACATTGGCTGCAAAGTAGTCGCGCCGGTACAGGAGGTGGCCTATTGCACCTATTACGATCGCCGATATGATGAATTCGCTGGTCTTTTTGAAGGGAGTCAACCCGGAACCCTCGATAAAGCAGACAGGAAAGTATCCTGAGAAGATAGTAAAGAGCAAAAGACCCGAAATCAACGAATACACAGTGAATACAATATGGTAACGAAACTTTCTGGTGATAAAGAGCGGTGCGATCAGAAGCGAAATACTCTGGACATACCTGCCCGCGATCCAGAGCTGGGTAGGGAGGTTCGCCGTATACTGGGGGAATACATTCATGCCCTTATAGGCAAGGGTGTGCAACAAATCTAAAACGCCGACAAAGAAATAGGCGATGCCGATAAATTGAAGCGTGCTGTTGTCAAAATACCGCCGCGAGTTCCAGGTAAGCATGAGGATGGCGAAAGCGACCGCAATACTGAACAGCTCCGCAATGGTATGAAAAAGAAGGAAATGATGAAGACTGCTCAGGTAGAGCCCGACAAGGACAACGCCTCCGACAACGAATGGCGCGCCTTGGGAGAGCCGGGAAGCCCTTTCCGAAACCGTAAGCTTTTCTTCGACGTAGTCCAATGCCATGAAAAAAATAACCGGGCACTAAAAGGTACTATATACCTGCTTTAATAAAGTAACCTATTACAGGAGATTTTATCCATAGAAAAACAGGCTTTCACGGCGGCATGGAGCCTTTTTTCAGAAATTATGCCGTGCTCTCATACATTTTCAGATACCACTCGTAGGTGCTTCGTATCCCTTCCTCCAGGCTTATTCGGGGCACCCATCCAAGGGATTGCAGTCGCGATAGGTCCAGAAGCTTTCGGGGCGTCCCGTCGGGTTTGGAGGAGTCCCAGATCACTTCCCCCCCATAGCCCACCACGTTGCTTACCAGTTCAGAGAGCTCTCTGATGGTGATGTCCTTGCCGACGCCGATGTTGATGATATCTTCTCCGTCGTAGCGCTCCATAAGGAACACACAGGCGTCGGCGAGATCGTCGACATGGAGGAACTCTCGATAGGGAGCGCCGGTGCCCCAGAGCACAACGGGCTCTTTCCTGCCCTGAGCCGCCCGGCACTTCGCCTCATGGAATTTTCTTATGAGCGCCGGAAGGACATGCGCGGTTTCGAGATCGAAATTGTCGTGGGGGCCATAGAGGTTGGTGGGCATAACGGATATGAAGTTCGTTCCGTACTGTCGGTTGAAGGCCTGACATAATTTTATGCCGGCGATCTTCGCGATGGCGTACGGCTCGTTGGTGGGTTCAAGCTCACCGGTCAGGAGATACTCCTCTTTCATCGGCTGGGGGGCGAATTTGGGATAGATACAGGAGCTGCCAAGAAAGAGCAGTTTTTTCACGCCGCAACGGTACGCAGCATGGATGATATTGGTCTGGATGGCGAGATTGTCGTAGATGAAATCGGCGGGAAAGGTGCTGTTGGCGAGAATGCCGCCGACCCTGGCAGCAGCCAGGAATACATATTCCGGCCGCTCGTCTTCGAAAAACCGCTCGACTCGGGCCTGCCTTCTCAGATCAAGCTCGCCGCTCGTCCGCGTGATGAGATGCGTGAACCGCTTTTCCCGGAGCTTTCTCACGATGGCGGCGCCGACGAGTCCGCGATGGCCGGCTACATAAACCTTAGAGTCCCTATTCATTGTAATTGAACGACTTGAATCCCTCTTGCCTGCAGAACATATCCCTCCTGGCCTCTTCGAGGTCCGACGCCACCATCATGTCGACCAGTTCCTTGAACGTGACCTTCGGCTCCCAGCCGAGCTGCCTCTTTGCCTTGGAAGGATCTCCCCGAAGGAGGTCAACCTCCGTCGGCCTGAAATAGCGGGGGTCGATCTCGACGATGATCTTCCCTGTTGAAGTGTTAATGCCTTTTTCGTTGACGCCCTTTCCCTTCCATGCTATTTTGATTCCGACCTTACTGAAGGCGAGCTCGACGAATTCCCGCACCGAATGGGTCTCGCCGGTAGCGATAACGTAGTCATCAGGGGTATCCTGCTGCAGCATGAGCCACATGGCCTCCACGTAATCGGCAGCATGCCCCCAGTCCCTCTTCGCATTGAGATTGCCCAAATAGAGTTTTTCCTGGAGACCCAGTGCGATGCGCGCTACTGCGCGTGTAATTTTTCGGGTGACGAAGGTTTCCCCCCTCATGGGAGATTCGTGGTTAAAGAGAATGCCGTTGCAGGCAAAAAAGTTATAAGCCTCGCGGTAATTTATTGTAATCCAATAGGAGTACAACTTTGCCGCTGCGTAGGGACTGCGGGGATAAAACGGTGTTGTTTCACTCTGTGGCGTCTCCTGCACCTTGCCGTAGAGTTCCGAGGTAGATGCTTGATAGAATCGCGTTGTGTTCTCGAGGTTGAGAATCCGTATTGCCTCCAGCAGCCGCAGCGTGCCGAGCGCATCAGCATTGGCGGTGTATTCAGGCGTCTCGAAGGACACCTGGACATGCGACTGGGCGGCGAGATTATAAATCTCATCCGGCTGGACCTCCTGGATAATACGGATCAGGTTGGTCGCGTCGGTCAGGTCGCCGTAGTGGAGGGTGAAATTCAGTCCCTTCTCGTGAGGATCGTGGTACAGATGGTCTATTCTGTCGGTATTGAAGAGCGATGCCCGCCTCTTGATGCCGTGGACCGTATACCCCTTGTCGAGCAGAAATTCCGCGAGATAGGCGCCGTCCTGTCCGGTAATGCCGGTGATAAGGGCGGTCTTCGCCTTTGAACGTCGGCTGACCCTTTTGTCACTGTTTTTTCTCATACTTACGCTCCGTCGCTTTTTCGGTCATACACATCTTCTATACGCTGTATATCGTCCTCACCGACGTACTCGCCGTTCTGCACCTCGATGATTTCGAGCGGGACTCTGCCGGGGTTCTCGAGCCGGTGGAGCGTTGATTTGGGCACATAGGCGGACTCGTTTTCATGGACGAATATTTCCTTATCACCGATGGTGACCTTCGCTGCGCCCGTTACCACCACCCAGTGCTCAGAGCGGTGGTAGTGCATCTGGAGACTCAACTTTGCTCCGGGGTTTACGACGATCCTTTTTATTTTATACCGCGGCCCCTCTTCCAGAATCGTATAGCTCCCCCAGGGACGATAGGTGGTCACATGCTCCTCAGCTTCCTTTCTGTCGGTCTCTTGCAACACCTTCACCACATCCTTGACCTTTTGCGCTTCGCCTTTCTTTGCGATCAGGATGGCATCATCCGTCTCGATGATAAGATGGCCCTCGAGGCCGATTGTCGAGATGAGTCGCTTGTTGCCGATGATCAGGCTGTCTTTGGTGTCAACGGTAAGAATATTGCCGAGAGCGATGTTGCCATCGGGATCTTTTGGAAGCACCTCGTAGAGCGCATCCCATGAGCCGATATCGTTCCAGTAGCAGTCGAGCGGCAGGGTCACGACCCGCTTCGATTTCTCAGCAACGGCATAATCAATGGATATATCGGGCATCTGCGTAAAAGATGCTGCCATCTCGTCAAAGGGCTTGTTGCACATTTCTCTGATCTGCGGGGCATAGGCACCCAGCTCTTCGAGCATGGTATCGATACGGAAGGCGAACATACCCGAATTCCAGAAATAGCCCCCCTCGTTGATATATCGTTGTGCGGTCTCGAGTTCCGGCTTTTCAGTGAACTCCTCTACGCTATAGACTTCTGTACCTGTACCTTTGCCTCTGCCCTTACCTGCCTTTATATACCCGTATCCCGTTTCGGGGCGGTAGGGCTTGACGCCGAAGGTTACAATATATCCTTCTTGTGCGACCTCCTCTGCCCGTTTCATGTATTCAGGGAAGCGTTCCGCAGGCTTTATGATATGATCGGAAGGGGAGATAAAGATCACCTCACCGTCCTTGCTGCCGAGCCTTTCCTTGCAGAACCTTATGCCAAATGCTATCGCCGGTGCGGTATTTCTGCCCGCAGGTTCGAGCAGGATGTGGACATTGTGCCCGGGGTGTGCGGGAAAGAGTGTTCCCATGTCGGAGGCGACATGGAATTTATAGTCACTATTCGTAATAACGACAATATCCTCCGGCCGCACTGCACCAGACACCCTCCTGACGGTCTGCTGCAGAAGCGACGCATCACCGTTGAGTCTCAGAAACTGCTTGGGATAACGCTTCCGCGACAACGGCCAGAGTCGTGTCCCGCTCCCTCCCGCGAGAATGAATACCTTCATCGATCCTCCAGCAGAGCTTTGAACTCTCTTTCCAAAAGCGCACGGTACCCTTCGAGGTGTTCCCGGTCTTCAGCTTCTATTCTCATGACCACAACGGGCTGGGTATTGCTCGACCTCACCAGTCCCCACCCCTTGTCGAACATCACTCGTATGCCGTCGATTGTGACAACCCCCGTGATGCTGTAGGGACTTGCATCGTTTTTTTGGTATTCAATAAACCGCGCTGCGACTTTTTCGACGATCTCTTTTTTCCGCTCCTCAGTGCAGTCAATGCGTATCTCGGGAGTACCGTACATCCTCGGCACATCCGACAGCAAGGACTGTATATCCTGCCCGCTTGTCTTCATGATCTCGACAAGCCGCAAGGTCGTGTAGAGTGCATCATCAAACCCGAAATACCGGTCCCCGATAAAAATATGACCACTGAACTCTCCGGCGATTAACGCACCCTCCTCCCGCATCTTGCTCTTCACCAGAGAATGGCCGGTCTTCCACATGATGGGAACGCCTTTGTGCTTTCGTATATCATCGAAGAGTACCTGCGAGCACTTCACATCGCCGATGATCTTTGCGCCGGGCGTACGTTTGAGCAGTTCACGACTCAGCACGATCATCAGCTGATCACCCCATATGATAGTGCCGTTACGGTCGACGACACCAATCCGGTCGGCATCACCGTCGTACCCTATGCCGATATCGGCATGCTGCGTGTGCGTTGTAGCAATAAGGTCTTGAATGTTTTCAACGACAGTCGGATCGGGGTGGTGATGGGGAAATGTCCCGTCAGGCTCGCAATAGATCGGAATCACCTCGCATCCGAGCTGCTCAAGAATTTCAGGGAGCACGAGGCCGGCGGTGCCGTTGCCTGCATCAATGACCACTTTCAATTTCATGGACGCCGGGCTGCCGAGATAAGAGAACTCGTTCAGCATATACTCACGATAGTCTTGTATAATGTCATATTGTTCAATGGAACCGCTTTGTTCCGAAAGACACCACTCCTGATTCTGTATGATACGCTTCAGCTGCTGTATATCCTGCCCGTAAATCGTCTCTTTCCCGATGCTTATTTTGAAGCCGTTGTATTCAGGTGGATTGTGGCTGCCGGTCACCATGATGCCGCCGTCGAGGTCCAGATGGAAGAGAGAGAAATACTGCAGCGGCGTAGGGCAGGTGCCGAGATCGATAACATCAAGGCCTGTTGCTGTTATCCCCTCTGCGAGCCCCCGCGCAAGCGATTCGGAACCGAGCCGCACGTCCCTCCCTATGCTTACACGCGTTGCAAGCGGATTTCTCTTTTTAACGAAAGCACCGAAGGCCCTGCCGAGAACAACAGCGGTTTCCGCGGTAATCTCCTTGCCGACGATCCCTCTGATATCATACTCTCTGAATATGCCTTCCTTTATCACTGCTCACCCGCTCTTCAGATTTCTCTCCCACTCCCACGCGGTCTTGATGACATAGTGCAGGTCATCGTGTTCGGGAATCCATGTAAGGGCCTCTTTAATCTTTTTGTTATCGGCAACAAGGACAGGCGGGTCGCCTTCTCGTCGTTCCGCTTCCTCGACAGGAAAGTCCACGCCGGTCACCTCCTTGACTGCGGCGACCACTTCACGTACCGAATACCCATGCCCGTAGCCGCAGTTGAATACCGCACTCTTCCCCCCGCCATCCAGATAGGAAAGTGCCGCGATATGGGCTCCGGCAAGGTCGTCGACATGGATATAGTCCCGTATACAGGTGCCGTCAGGCGTCGGGTAGTCCGTTCCGTAGATCTTGAGTATATCGAACTCACCCTTTGCGGTCTTCAGTGCCCTCGTAATAAGGTGGGTCGCCTCCCTATACGCCTGGCCTATCCTGCAGGCGCTGTCGGCGCCGGCCACATTGAAATACCTGAGCGATACATAACTGAAGTCGCCCGAAGCGGCTGAGAGGTCCCTGAGGACCAACTCGGTCATCATCTTCGAGCACCCGTACGGGTTGATGGGCTGGAGAAGGGCATCCTCGGTGACCGGTATTTTTTCGGGTATTCCATATACCGCAGCAGTTGATGAAAAGATAAACCGGCCGACACTGTTTTCACGTACTACTTCGAGGAGATTCAGTGTGTTCGCCGTATTGTTCCGGTAATATTTGAGCGGCTCCCGCACGCTCTCGGGCACGACAATGGATGCAGCAAAATGCATGACAGCATCGGGTTTGAAATTTCTGACCGCCGTCCGCAAGGTTTCTTTGTCGGACAGATCGGCGACGACGAGATCGCCGTAGAGCACCGCCCAGCGATTGCCTGTGGAAAGGTTGTCATAGGTCACGACCTCATGACCCTGCTCTCCCAATGCCCTGACCACATGACTTCCGATATACCCTGCACCACCCGTGACGAGAACTCTCATATATCACTCAGTAGAATGTTTGATAAATATCTTACCAGAGAAGGCCAGCATTTTTATACTGTTGCAGGGAGTGGGAAAAGTGAGATGATGAGAGATGTGGAGCGGGCGACGGGATTCGAACCCGCGACCTTCAGCTTGGGAAGCTGACACTCTACCACTGAGTTACGCCCGCAAATCAATGACTTATGTAGCATTATAACATAGACTGTCATAATTTTGTAATAATCTAACCATTTTTTAGCTTCTTTCGTGCCTCGGACCTACCCCCATCCTTTGTGCCAATCGTAACTAGAGTACCGCAACCGTTTTTTCCTCTTCAAGCCTGATAAATTCAGATGGCGTCAGATCGCCCAAGGAGCTGTGGGGCCGCTCATGATTGTAA
>JBFMCP010000056.1:0-13559 GCA_040754455.1 Nitrospirota bacterium | reverse complement strand
TAAGGATCATCCTTGGCGGAAGTTCAACATCAACCGCGACAAGCGAAAAGCCCCGCAGACGGCGGCGGCATAAACCGGACATTTCTATTTTGGTAAAAACAGGACATTTCTAAATTGGCTTGACAAAATTCCCCTGCCGTCCTTTGACATTCTCCTTGATTTCTGGTATGTTAGACCTCAGTTCTCAAGATGCTACGAGAACAGCGTTTGCCAACGAAAGGCAGAAATTGAGCAACGAACATCTACAATCCCTGTGCCCCTACCTCGACGACGTTTTTCAGAGTTTCTATGAGCGTCTCCTTTCCGACCGTCACTTTTCCTCGATATTCTCCAATGATGCGGCACTGATCAAGTCGCTGGTGGACAGGCAGAAAGAGAGCTTCAAGCAGTCGCTCTTCGAATCTGAAGACCGCGTCAAGGAACGTTATATAAAGCTGGGGAAGGTCCATTACGAGGGGTCGATACCCTACACCAGTTTTGTCATCGGGGTTGAACTGCTCTATGAGGAGTTCGTAAAGACATGCAGGAGCGTCGCTCTGGATTATTCTATCCTTGGGGTCTTCAGGACCATGAAGCGCTTCATGGCAAAGGGCTACCTGAGCTGCATGATCGAGCGCGACAAAAAAGATATCACCAACCTTCTCGATGAGGTCAAGAAGTGCAAGGAGCTGGAATCCGACCTCATCAAGGCGCAGCTGGTCTGGCTGAAGCAGATCATCAAGGCGATCGAACTCGAAGATGAGGAACTGCTCCCGGACCTGGATACGGATAAATCGGAGTTCTTCAAGTGGCTCATCAGCGAGTACTCGGAAGAGTTCATACGCCCGGAAAACAGGGCGTACCTGTACGACCTCCACAAGCGGCTCTACGCCGATGCGCAGAGCATCTTCTATTTTATCAACAATGCCTACTACACCGAAGTCCTCTCTACCTATATCAATAACCATAAGCTTCTCTTCATTCTGAACAACCTTCTGACCATCCTCACCACGGAGCGCACCATGCGCGAGCTGGTCAAAGATCCGCTCACCGGTCTCTACAGCCGCAAGGCGCTTGACCAACTCTTAAAGCAAAAGATCAAGATATCGCGCCTGACCGACCGGAAGTTCTCAATTGTACTTTTGGATATTGACGACTTCAAAACGATCAATGACACGTACGGTCATCTTGCCGGAGACTGTGTGCTGCGGCACATAGGAGCGATTATAAAAGAGAGCATCAGGGGCTCCGACTACGGGTTCAGGTACGGTGGTGAAGAGCTGTTGATCATACTCGACGGTGTGGATAACGAGAGGGCCGCCTTCATCGCTGAAAAGGTACGGGAGAAGATAGCAGGCTATGATTTTAATTGCGAAGGGACTGCACAGAGGATCACCGCGAGCTTCGGCATCGCCGATTACTCGCCCGAGAACGAACGCTCCATAGAGCAGTTGATCAAAACGGCCGACGATAAGCTCTACGAGGCCAAACGGGCAGGGAAGAACAAGGTATGCGCCTGACTATGGCACCGTCATGTTCCCTTGCCCTCTCAGCTTAATACCACAAGATTATCCCGGTGGATCACCTCGTCGGAATACTTGTACCCGAGCTGCAGATCTATCTCTGAAGTCTTTCTGCCCTTTATTTTTTCGATATCTGAGGATGAGTAATTGACGATCCCCTTTGCGATACGGGTGCCGTGGGAATCGGTGCAATAGACCGCATCGCCTATGTCAAAGACGCCTTCGACTTTCACGATGCCCGAAGGCAGAAGGCTCTTCCCTGCTCTCATGAGAGCGTTCACCGCGCCATCGTCCACGAAGAGTGTTCCCTTCGGTCGGAGTGCATAGGCAATCCAGCCCTTTCTCGACGATATCTTCTTCGTCCGCGGCCTGAACTCGGTGCCGCACTGCGCTCCCGTAAGCAGTAAAGGGATGATCCCCTTTTTCTTGCCGCTGATGATGTTGACCGTCACCCGGTAGGAAATCGCCTTTTTGGCTGCCAGTATCTTTGAATACATTCCGCCGGTGCCGACCACACTTCCCGCTCCTCCGGCCATTGCCTCGAACTCAGGAGAAATCTCGTCGACAAACGGGATAATCGCTGCATCCGGGTTTGTTCGCGGATCTGCGGTGTAGAGGCCCTCAACATCGGAGAGAATGATAAGACGCTCTGCATCAATAAGCCCCGAGACCAGTGCGGCAAGCTGGTCATTATCCCCGAACTTTATCTCGTCCGTTGCCACCGTATCATTCTCGTTAACGATCGGTATGATACCGTAAGAGAGAAGCGTGATGAGGGTATTCTTCGCATTCAGATAGCGCACCCGCTCCGAGAGATCTTCCCTTGTCAGGAGCACCTGCGCTACCTTCTTGCCGAATTCTTCGAAGCTCTTTTCATAGGCCCACATCAGCGAGGACTGCCCTGCTGCAGCCGCCGCCTGTTTGAGCCTGATCTCTTTCGGCTTCGCCTTCAACCCCAGCTTCCGCATTCCTGCAGCAACAGCACCGGAAGAGACGATCACCACCTCGTAGCCATCATTACAGACCTCCGCAACATCCTTTGCAATGGCATCGATCCTTTTATGATTCAGACCTCCTGCGACATCAGCAAGGATATTGCTTCCTATTTTTATGACGATTCTGTTCATGTGTTTTCCGCAACTCGACGCTCTTTTACCTTTTCGGAAAGATAGATCACCAGCTGCCTGATCCCCTCGCCGGTCACCGCTGAAAGAGGGAAGAAGTCGAGTCCCTTGCATTCGCAGTAGTCGCGCAACCGATGCAGCCGCACTTTTTCAAAAGCCATATCGAGCTTCGTTCCTGCGACAGCCATGGGCTTCAGCATAAGGTCCGGATTGTATAATACTAATTCCCTATTGATCTTTTCAAAATCCTCAACAGGGTCGCTCGGAGTAATGTCGGATATATCGACGAGATGAAGCAGGATCGAAGTCCTCTCGACATGCCGCAGGAACTGGAACCCGAGTCCGGCCCCGCGATGGGCGCCCTCTATAAGGCCGGGGATGTCCGCAACGACAAAGCTCCTGAAGTCTTCCATCTTTACCACTCCCAGATGAGGGATAAGTGTAGTAAACGGGTAGTCCGCTATCTTCGGCCGCGCAGCGGATATGACCGATATCAGTGTCGATTTGCCGGCATTGGGCAGACCGATCAGACCGATATCGGCAAGGAGCTTCAGCTCGAGTACAAGCCATTTCTCTTCGCCGGGCTCACCGGGTTGGGCAAACTGGGGTGCCTGTCGGGTAGCGGTTGCGAAATGGGAATTCCCCAGCCCTCCCCGGCCTCCGCGGGCAACAATCACCTCTGCATCCGCATGATCAAGATCGGCAATGACCTCTCCTGTTTCTGCGTTCTTTACCTGGGTTCCGACAGGTACCGGGATGATAAGATCCTCACCGTCCTTGCCGTGTTTATTGCCGCCCTTGCCATGCTCACCGCGCCCGGCCTTGTATTCCTTTTTATGCCGCAAATCGAGCAGAGTATTCATGTCACGCGCAGCCTTCAGGATGACATGTCCGCCCCTGCCGCCGTCGCCGCCATCAGGACCGCCCCTGGGGACAAATTTCTCCCTGCGGAAGCTTACGCACCCTCTGCCGCCGTCGCCGGCTTTGACGTATATTTTTATATAATCGATGAATTTCATAAAGAAGTCCTCACCACAGAGACACTAAGATAAAAATCCTCAATTCGAATTTCTCGACATAGCGACAAATCCTAAATTCTAAACTCTAAATCCGAAACATTTTAAAATTTCGTGCTCAGGATTTCGAATTTATCCCAGTGCCTCAGTGTCTCTGTGGTGAAATGTCGATAACAAAAAAGGCAGTCTACGGAAGCAGACCGCCTTTCTTTTTAATAAATGCTTTTACTACGCTACAGGTGCAGCAGGAGCCTCGGTGACCGGGTAAACACTGATCTTCGTTCTGGTCTTGTCTTTTCTCTCGAACTTCACGACACCGTCGATCAGCGCAAAGAGGGTATGGTCAGTGCCGATCCCGACGTTTGCGCCCTTGTGGAACTGTGTGCCGCGCTGCCTGACAAGAATATTGCCCGCACGGACAAACTGTCCACCGAATCTCTTTACCCCAAGCCGTTTTGACTCGCTGTCACGTCCGTTCCTTGAGCTTCCAACACCTTTTTTATGTGCCATGGTTAACCTCCAATAATTTCCTTGATTTTCAATGTAGTATAGTGCTGCCTATGTCCCCGCACCTTGTTGTGGGCCTTCTTCGGGGTGGTCCTTAATACAAGCACCTTATCCATCCTGCCATTACCGATGATTTCGGCCTTCACCTTTGCTCCATCAACGTAGGGCTTCCCCACCACCGTCTTGCCTTCGCCGGCAATCATCAGGACTTTATCCATAACGACTTCACTATTCACGTCGCCGCTCATTCTCTCGACGCGTACCGTATCTCCAGCGGCCACTCTGATCTGACTGCCGCCTGCTTCGACTATCGCATACATATCCAATTATACCTCCCGATGAATTTCGAACTATTATTAAAACAGAATTCTCAGAATAAAGTCAATAATTTTAATCAGTTCTCAATAAAAAAAGGCGCGTCTCCTTGACCTCGCCGATTTTGCTTGGGTATAGTTATACGATAACGTTTTTTTCAGGAGGTACCACTATGCCCATCTATGAATACGAATGTCTCCAGTGCGGAAAGAACCATGAGCTCATGCAGAAATTCAGTGACGCACCTCTGACCGCATGTCCTGAATGCGGCGGCGAATTGAAAAAGCTCATTTCAAACACCTCTTTTGTCCTCAAAGGGAGCGGCTGGTACATTACCGACTACGCACGCAAATCCGATAGCTCTGCAAAAGAGAGTTCCAACAAGAAAGATACTGCGAAGCCGGCAGCCGCATCAGAATCCAAGGCAGCGACCGCATCGAATGCCGCCAAAAATACCGCCTCTCCAAAAAGCGAATGATCCGTCCCCATGTGCACGTCCCCTATGACAAGATAGAGGAACATCGGGATTTCATTCTCCGGCATAGGCTCGACCTTGAAATCTATTTCAACGGACAGAGCCTCGATTCCCTCGATGCGGCATCCCTTGACGCTTTAAAGAGCAGCTTTGCCCATGCACCCGCTCTTACTTTTCACGCCCCTTTCATGGACCTCTCACCGGGCGCGGTCGATACAAAAGTGCGGGCAGCCACCATGGAGCGCTTCAATAAGGTTCTGGACATTGCCGAGGTGCTCGCCCCGCAGTGCATCGTGTTTCATTCGGGGTACGAGAAATGGAAGTATGCCTTCAATGTAGCGCTCTGGCTTGAGAAAAGTCTTGCGACCTGGCAGCCGCTTCACGAGAGGGCGAAAGGCCTCGGAGTAAAAATCGCCATCGAAAATATCTTCGAAGACGAACCCTCAAACCTTAGAATGCTCATGGAGCGCATGGACTCCGATACGTTCGGGATCTGCTTCGATGCAGGGCACTGCAATCTCTTCTCTCCGCTTCCCCTTACCGCCTGGTTGAAGGAGCTCAAGTCTTATATTATCGAGCTCCATCTCCATGATAACGACAAGAGCGCCGACCAGCACCTTCCCCTCGGCGACGGTACGATCGATTTCATCACACTCTTTTCGGAATTGCACGACAGGGAATGCATCTACACTATTGAGGCACATACCCCTGAGCGGGTAGTGAAAAGTATGGATCGCCTCAAAGGATTGCTCCAGAAGCTCCGATAAACAGCCCTACAGCCTCTTCACCCGATTCCTGACGCTGAACCCGCGTAATACCGGCTGCCGTCCGCCTTTATACTGGATCATTATGCTATGTGATTCACCCATCCCCTGAGGGAAAAGCAATCCTTTGATCTTCGCCATCTCGAACGGATCGGGAGCATCGCCGTAGCGCTCTCTGATGACCTCATCGATGCCGAGAGAGACGAGATATGTCCCCTGGGGACAGAACCCGATCGCAGCAATACCGAGCTCTTCTCCCCATTTCTTTAAAGATGAAAAGTTAACATGGGCGGTTATGTCCTGCTCTCCGATATGCTGGTAGGGATCATCACTGATCTGGTGCCGGTAATAGCAGAGGAGTGTTCCCCTCTTCCGTTCTTCACTGTAATATTCCTGTGCGGAATAGCCATAGTCGATCGTCAGGATGAACCCCTCGGAGAGACGGCTGCTTATCTCTCTCAACCAGTCCTTGATTCTCAGATTGACCTCGGTCTTGTACCCTTTTTCAAGCCGGATCGAAAAGGCATTGAAATAATCTTTTATCTCGCTGCTGCAGGGCCGTTTCACTTCGGCAAGACCACTCGCACCGGAATGCGCTACATACACTTCATTAACCTCATCATCCATCTCAACCAGCCTGACCGGAAAGGCATCGAGCAATTCGTTGGAGAGAAAACATCCTTGCACGGGGCCTAATTCATTAAGCCCGGATGTCCACGTCACCTTCGCCCTGAGGTCTGCCAGAAGCGTCTGTTGCCGGGCCTTTATATTCGGGTTCAGTTCGATAATGGTATAGGTGAGGTGATCGAAAATATCTTTTCCCTTTAGATAATCGAGCATGTCTTTTGCAAGATAGCCCATGCCCGCTCCCATCTCGACGATCTGAAAGCAGTCCGGCCTTTCCATAAGAAGCCACATCTCTTCCATCTGTCTGCCCAGCATGGCGCCGAAGATGGCATGGAGGTGGGGACTGGTGTAAAAGTCGCCTGCCTTACCGATCACGGTCGATTCCTTTGCATAGTAGCCGAGCCCCGGATCGTAGAGTGCCATCTCCATAAAGGTCTCGAAACTGATCGGCCCTTCCGAAGAAATCTTGTCGATGATTTTCTGTTTAAGCGAGTTCATATATTTCTGGACCTACGCAAGGAGGCAGGAAGGGGCACTACAAGAAGCTTTCTCATGCGCAATTTATTTGGATAGATCTGCATCACTTATTCATTAAAAGAGTCGTTATTAAGAGAGTTTGTTTCCTTTGTGGAATCTAAGGAAGCGCAATAAAGCTTCTTTCCGTACCCCTTCCTGCCTCAAGTGCGTGAATGTCAGGTAGTTACCGTCATTTTAAAGAGAACTATTTGATTTCGAGCATTCTGTCCAGTGCCCTTTTGGCGGGGATACGGATATCCTCTGGAACCTTGATGACATGCTTCATCTCTTTCAGAGCGGTAAGAACGCTCTTCAGGGTGGTCTTTTTCATATTGGGGCAGATCATATCGGTCCTGAGCGGATGGAAAACTTTTCCGGGATTCCCCAGCTTCAGCCGGTGCATCAATCCCAGTTCAGTACCCACAATAAATTCTTTTGCATCAGAAGCATGGACAAAGCGCAGCATGCCCGACGTGCTGGTTACATGATCGGCAAGCTCAAGCACCTCGAGCCTACACTCAGGGTGGGCCATGACAAGAGCATGAGGGTGCTTTCGACGGGCATTGATGACATCTTCTTTTGTTACCCTGTCGTGAACGTGGCAAAAACCGTCCCAGGCAATGATCTGCTTTTTCGTATTCTTTGCCGCCCACATCGAGAGATTACGGTCGGGGATGCAGATCACCCGCTCGTCAGGAAGCGATTCGATGACCTTCACTACATTGGCAGAGGTGCAGCAGATGTCGCTCTCCGCCTTTACCTCCGCAGTCGTATTGACATAGGCGACGACAGGAACGCCGGGATATTTGGCTTTTATGTCTCTCAAGGTGAACTCATGGGGGAACACAAAGGCCGGCTGCACTGCATAACCGGGGAACGTTTTCCAGACCTGGCGCCGCGCGCTCACCTGAATCATCTCCGCCATAGGACACGTGGCGCCCGGCTCGGGCAGCAGGACGGTCTTTTCAGGAGAGAGGATCGAAGCGCTTTCAGCCATGAAGTGAACGCCGCAGAAAACAATCACTTCGCAATCCATGGTCGATGCCTTACGCGACAACTCGAGGGAGTCGCCGATGAAGTCAGCGATATCCTGCACCTCGTCGCGCTGGTAATTGTGCGCGAGGATAATCGCCTTGCGCTCCTGCTTGAGCTTTAGTATCTCTTCCTGAATCGTCTCGATCGCAACAGACATCAACGGGCCTTACTTTTTCAGATAGGAATTGGCGAGATAAGAATTGGTAAAGAGTACGGTACCGTCCTCCATGATGAGTTTCTTGATACGGTTGAACTCCTTCTTGATCTCTCTCTGTATTTCCTGTGAATTTATATTGATCATCGTATTTCCGTTGTAATAGCCCAAGACCTTCTTGACGTACGCCACTGTTTCGGGAATGGAGGGAATCCCGCCTTTTCTTTCCACCCGCTTTGGCCCGGCATTATATGCGGCAAGGGCCAGGGTGACATTGCCGTCGAATTTACCGAGGAGGTACTTCAGGTACCTGGTGCCCCCGTCGATATTTTCTTCGGGATCGAAGATATCGGCAACTCCCAGAAGCGAGGCGGTCGTCGGCATCAGCTGCATGAGGCCGCAGGCGCCTTTGGGCGAGACGGCATTGGCATTCCAGTTCGATTCGGTCTTTATCACCGCCTTGATCAATTGAGGGTCCATATTATGCTGGCGGGCCTTCTCCTCGATGATGCTCTGGTAGTCGCCTGTATCGTAAAACGCGGCCGCGCGCCGATACCCCTTTTGCTGCTCTTTGACGGCATTCTGCTGTTCCTTGGCAGGCGACTCCTCCTTGAGCACCATCTTGCCGCTCCTGTCAACAGGGGTGTTGGTAAAATGGAGTGACCCATCGGTTGCAACCGATTGGTAAATATCAGCTTCGGCCGCGGTCCCGGCAAATAAAAAAACCATAAAAATCAGTATCGCAATCATTGATAAATGATACCACGCTGAGATACGCATATTCAAGGTTTGAGTGTCTCCACCGCTCTGTCCTTTCATACGTGGCTCCTCCTTATCTATTTATCGGCAGAAAAGGAAAATTTTTCCTCAGAAAAATATCTTCCCGTGTTTTCTTTTGAGAAATAACAGGGTTCCGTTGCATTTCAGGATGTTACTATTTACTTGCGCATTGGCACGGGTTATGCGGTAAAATGTCATAAACTGCCTCTTTGGTAAGGTTTCATGAAAGATTTTTTGTCGATCGCTCACTATGTATTGGCCATTGCGCTCGTGCTGTATGGCGCGGTCGCTTTCATCAGAAAGACGCGCACTACAAAGAGACAACGGATGCTCGACGAGGTCATGGAGAGCGTCCACAGGACCGGCAAGGTGCTCTATCGTGATACCGTATACAACGTGAGGGAAGTGTGCGACAGCAGTCACATCGATCAAAAAAGCTACAGGGTCGTGAAGCATCTCATCGTCAGCAAGCCGGGCGAAGAAAAGATTTATAAACTCTCTATAGCAGAGGTACAACCGTACCCTCTCCGCGATCAATAGCGCCGGACGACCTCGTGCCGCCCGCGCCTGGTGCCTTACCGTTTTGCTCTGCATAGGACCCCTCACATAAACACTTGACAGGACATTTCCGTCTGGTATCATTGAACTAATGACATACTCTTTTCTCCGAGGCCGTGCGAGCCGCTCACCGCACGGCTCTTTTTTTGCCGTGCTTCATCACTCACGAAGCGATGCATCAGTAGAGCGCATCTTCGGTCAATTGGATGTACTGTTACATTCTATGATTTCTTGATTTCTTTCCGCCGACATCGGCAGAGACTTTGTAGGCAATCGATTTATCCTGTCGTGGAACAAACCGTGCGTTCACACCGTTGATGGTAAAGTTAAGTCCGCCTTCGACACCCTGTTTCAGAAGATTGTTCATTTCCTGGTAGGCAACATTGTACCCGGTATTGACGCCGTCATTGACGCCCAAAACCCATCCCCAGATAAACGTGACCGGAATCGATAGAACGATGAGTATCATGTAATATTTTTTGATCTGTACCATGGCTGAACTCCTTTTAAGACGAAACAGCCGTCTTACTGCTTATTCAGGTGGTAAACTACCTGCCTGTTGTGGTGCGGTCGGTATGAAGTGTGCGACCGTGCATATGCTCTTCCTCAATGAAAAAGATATGTCGCGATCTCGAGCGTTGATGACTAGTGGATGGCCCCGGACCAGCTCGACTCGTATCCGACTTCCCGCTCCTCTTCTCTCGTATCCTGGAGATGAGGATACTGTGCTGCCAATTGGTCGAGCAATGTTTGCCGCTGCTTGACCGACAGTGTCAGATACAGTGGTGATTCCATTAATATTGAGACAAGTTTTTTTGTTTTAGACTTGCTCATTTCGGTCACCTCCTCGCTGTTTGGTACTTTTACCATTTCAAATTGCGTGCCAGAATTACTTAAAGGCAGGCATAGTTATTGTTTTCTTCAAATCATTTGCTCAGATATCATCCTGTATTTCTTGCTTATTTCAATCAAGTGCGCAGCCCCGGTCTTTCATTTTTACTGCTGAAACGCCGATGCGACCATCCACCTGCCTGCACAGCTCCTGTACAGGAACTGTGAGCTTCGTCACATGATGTGTTCATTTTGAACTCCTCGGCATTCATTTTGATCCGGCCCCTGGGTGTAAATCACCCAGCAACGGCGGCATTTCACCCTATGAGCATTTGTTATAGCATTATGCATATCCATGCCTGATGCCATTCCTGCCCGGCACCGCAATACAGCACAAATGCATCGATGATGTGTGCTTGCCATGAGGGAAACAACACACGTATAATCAAAAATCAACTGCGGCAAATTTATTCAGGAGGGTTGTGATGAGAAGTTCATTCTATGCTGTCCTTTTCCCTGTCGTTTCGGTTATTGCTTTTTTCACTCTTACCTTTGGAGCAGTATCCTCAAAGCCTGCCGATACAAAGCATGTGTGGAAATCTTTCGGCTCTGATGAGGAAGGGAACAGCTACTCCTATGATCCGGGTACCGTCCAGCGCACCGCGGATAAAACGATTAAGGTATGGGTGAAAGCGGAATATTCGGAAAAAAAGGCGGGCCTTGAAGAAGCGCAGCTCCTTTGGGAGATCGACTGCTCAAAGAAGAAATTCCGCGGCATCACTGCATACACCAAAAAGAAAGACGGGACATCGAGTACACTCGATAAGCCTTCGGAGTGGTCAGATGTTCCTGCAGGATCAATGATGGAGAGCCTGCATGAACTGGTATGCACGCAGCCCTCAAAGAAAAAATAATTTTATCGCCCAGCGGATTTATCCTCTCTTTGCAAAACATGGTGTGCATGCATTTTTCTTTTTGACGATCACGCTCGGTGTCAATGCCTGCGCTGTCCATGAGACGAGAATCATTACTCTCGATGAGGACTCTGCCGCCTACACCAGGACCGTGAGACTCCTGGCTCCTCTTGTCGCGGCAATGGACGTCGTGAATAAAAAGGAGTATCAATTCCTTATCGTTGAAGACACGGCATTGAACGCCTATGTAACCGGTTATACGATAGTTATCCATAGCGGGGTATTAAAAACCTTCAATGATGATGAACTGATGTGTATTCTCGCCCATGAGATCGCCCATGTCTCGTTGGAGCATTACCAAAAAAAGACGAGGGCCTCTCGGTCCAGGGATCTCCTGTTCCAGAAGTCCGAGCATCATGACCCGGATGCCAACATACTCTCCATGATATTCAAGCCTGCTGCCTTTAAATCATTCTCGAGAGCGCATGAAATAGAGGCGGATATCGAGTCGGTCAGGGCTGTGAGGAGTCTCGGCAGGCCCCCGGAGGCATGTTTGCATGTTCTGCTCAAACTCCAGGAATCAGCACTCAAAAACGGCGACAGCCTTGGAGGCAATCTGTTTGATACACATCCCTCGCTCGATACCAGGTTGCAGAAAATGAGAGATCTCCTTCAAGAGAAATGAAAATACTCACGGCACTCCTCGCAGCACGTTGCGTTTTTGTTGACAAATCCCTTGAAATATAATAAAAAGGATAGAGGATTTATTTTTATCAGGGCTCGCCGATAATAAGGTAATCGTCTGAAACAGCATTTCACGATCAAGGAGCGGCTCTCCATGCACCTGTACCGGCTGGTCTCAATTATTCTTCCTGTTCTGTTCGCTTTCTGCAGCTACTCGTCTGCGGAAGCGGCTACGTGGAAGCTTTATAAAAAGTATGCGGTTACTCAACGCTCGACGATATTAGAGAGAGGCTCGATCAATAATTACTATGATACTGAGAGCATGGTCCGGGAACCCGACGGCACGATCAGGGTCTGGACAAAAACAACCATTCCTGTCGCTGCCTACACTACCGCACTTCCCGCTGTTGTCCTTGCCCTCATTGAAGTAAAGTGCCCCAAGAAAAAGCTTCGTATCCTTAAGGTCCTGAAGACCTACAGCGACTATCGTATCGAAGACGATCTGCGTACAGGGAGCTGGGATTATATAACTCCGGACGGTGCGAGTGAAGTGCTTTATAAGACGGTCTGCAAAAAGCCGCTGCAAAAAAAATCTCTCTTACCGAAAAGCCCCTGCAGGAAGTAACCCTGCACCACTGCATGTTCTGTTGCTATCGTACTACTTCCATATTCACATAATAGCCTGAAAACACTGCCGGAACGAGGAGCACCGAGAAATGCACGATAACGTAAAAGGCAACTGAATCTCTTATGCCCCTTTTTTTCTATGATATAATTGGGACTGTCTCGCCAACTGTGTAAATCAGTTTCCTCATAACAGCCTGTCCTCGAAGAGGACGACGAGCTGTGCATAGATTATAGCCCAATCCTTGATAGGTTTGCTCCATTTCCTTTCAAGCTCAAGCGCAGCCATGTAGAGGGACTTCAGCACCGCCTCGTCCGAGGGGAAGGCCCGGCGGGCATCTGTGACCTTCCTGAACTTGCTGTTAACGCTTTCGATGATGTTGGTGGTGTACATGACCTTCCGGATCTCCACCGGGTAGCGGAAGAAGGTCGTGAGAGGGTCCCAGTTCGCCCACCAGGATTTTACGACGTGGGGATACTGCCGGAGCCAGCGCTGCTCGAACCTCTGCATCTGCGACTCGGCCTCTCCGAGGGGCGCAGCCCCATAGACGGCCTTGAGGTCTTTCACAAGCTCCTTTCGGTCCTTCCACGAAATATACCGTAAAGAGTTCCTTATCTGATGCACGATGCACCTCTGGAGGTCGGCCTTTGGGTATGCGGCGCGGATTGCATCCTCGATACCGGTTAGCCCGTCAACGCTGAAGATGAGCACATCCTTTACTCCTCGGCTCTTCAGGTCGTTGAGCACTCCGAGCCAGAACCCCTTGCTCTCGGTCTTATCTCTCCAGAAGCCCAGCAGTTCCTTACATGTCGCCGAGGATGTCCTGTATGTCCCGCGTGGTCATGCCCTTGGCATACAGAGCCACTATCTTGTCCTCACGATCGTCAAGGACGGTCTGACGCTTCCTTAGAAGCCGGGGCTCGAAATCGCTCTGGCGGTCGCCAGGAACTTTGAGCTCAACGTCTCCCAGGTCAGTGCTGACGGTCTTCTCTCCGTAACCGTTGCGGGAGCTGAACGAGTTGCTTGATGCGGGCCCTTACTTCCTCTGGCCGGGAAGCCTTTTTCTTCCCCCTAGTCCACCTCCTGTGTTTGGTTAGAAATTCTAACTTACACAGTTAGGCGGACACTCCCG
>JBFMCP010000055.1:0-14352 GCA_040754455.1 Nitrospirota bacterium | reverse complement strand
CGCCCACGCCGACGTCACTGCCGTCGAACAGCATCGAGAACTGGTTGTTGCTGTCAAAGACCAGAATGTCCTCGTTCGCATACGCCACCCCCCCGATCGTCTGGTCGGCAAACAATGATAGATAGAGGACCGGTGCGCCCGGCGGTGTCGGACCGCCCGCAACTACTTCATCAGCACCTCTATCGGATACCGTACCGCCCGGCCTTACCTGATTGTCATAGTCCCTCCGCAGTTCCGCGAACTGCGTAAGATACGTGTTCACGCCGCTGTTCACCGCAGGCGATGTGCTCTGGATGTGATAGTCGCCGCTGACTGTCAGGGGAGTGAAGATAACGGTAATGTTGTTGCCTCCCTCGTCCAATACAGTCGCCGTCTGGAGCGCATTGAAGTATTCGCTGACAAACGCAGGATTCGTCGCGATGTTGGTCGCAGCATACCCTGCCGTACTGCTCAGAATGCAGTACTGAGGATTCAGCTGCGTCGTCGTACCCAGAACGTCCAGGTCCCAATAGGGACTTGTCGGATTCGGCGCCAGCCCTCCTGCGCCGCCGTTGAGCAGGTGGTTGTTATAGAAGGACCTGTTGTGCCAGATGATGTTATTGACCAGCACCGGGTTCGCATAGGTCTCTGCGAGTCCCGCACCGAACAGGCCCTGCAAGGCATCGCTGTGTACTGTTGAAATGACGCCCGCCGGCTGCGGCGTGGAGTCGAGCTGCCCTGCAATAAAGGCATTGGCGCTGGTGGCCGTGCTGTCGTTGTTGGCGATGGTGTTGTTGATAATGAACGATCTGGCCACATCCTGTAGCGAGATGCCGGCACCTGCCAGTCCGGCAACATTGTTCACGATAATGTTGTTGAAGATTCTCAACCTGTACCAGGCTGCATCGTTATCCGGGGAGTTCCGCACATCATCACCGTTGACGGCAAAGGCGCGGATGCCGCCGCCGTACCCTGCTCCGCTGATGTTGCCCTGAATCAGGTTGGCATCAATCGTGACATTGCCGGTTCCGGTGCCTGCCACGACGTTATCACCGATATAGATGCCGCCGCCGTCTCCCGCTCTGGCGATCAGCGCGCCTACAGTTACCTCGTTGAAGAGGATCCTGTTTCTGCGGATAACGTTTTCGCCGAGACTGTCGCCACGGTGGTTGATGCCGCCGCCGTTGAAGCGGGAGAAGTTACCGATAATGTAGTTGTCCTCTATCAGGTAGTTATCCGCGCGTTCGTTCATGGCAATACCGCCGCCGCCCTGGATGCCGCCGTTCTTGTGGATCTTGTTCTGACGGATGATGATATTTGAATTCTGGGAATTGAAGCCCACATCCTGGGTGCCGATCGCGATGCCGCCGGCATAGTTACCTGAATTGCCCGTAATATTGTTATTGCTGATCACCAGGTAGCGCGCACCGCTGACCGCAAAGATGCCGCCGCCCGTGTTCGAGCCCGAGAGCGTAAAGCCGTCGATGCGCGCCTGGCCTGCTGTGGTGAAGGGATTGCCCTGGTTGAAAAATCTCTGCTCAGCAGTAGGATTCTGGAGCGTTCCTCCCGTGTATTCCGTTTGGCCTGCAACCATAATGACCGGTGCTTCACTCTCCGAGAACGGATCCTTCAGGAGGAACGCAGCGAATTCCCGGGCACCGAGGGCATTCATCCGGTCGTGCCACGCCTGCAGCCGGTCGCGCGGTGAGGGAGTGCCGAAGATAAACGTACCTCCTGCACCGGAACCCTGCAGGATCACCGGCTTATTCATGACAACGTTCTCATTGTAATTACCCTCCCCGACGATAATGAGGGTGCCCGGGACCGTAGCAGCATCGATTGCGTCCTGTATCGGAGTCGGGTTACCCGGAGTAGGTGGTGCAACATGGACAATAGGCGTCGTAGCACAATCAACAATATTGAAGGTCACGCCGACCTCGGTCAAGAGGTTGTTGTCACCGCGCCTCACCATCAACGTGCCGGTGGTCGCACCGGCAGGGACCGTGAAGGTAATGGTATCATTGGTCCAGCTCTGAATATTGGCCGAAGGGATTGCTACGCCGTTGAGCAGTACCTGGCCCGTCGTTGAGCCGAAGCCGAAGAAACGTTGAATGCGGAACTGGCTGCCCGGTATATTGGGGCTATATGCCGGATTGATAATCCATGCAGATGAGACCCCGGTGATCGTAACGGTTCTGCCGGTTGTCCTGCTCGAGCACATCACCGGCCCGCCGCCAGCTTCAGGGCCCGTGACCGTCTTGATCACCGGAGTGTTGCTCGGCGGCGCGGTATCGAGCTGCGTGCCCGCCGCAGAAAACGCCGCCATGGGGATCAACGGTGTATCCATATAGGTGGTCTTTCCGGGCATGAATTCGAAAGTCCACGGCGTGATACTGTAGACGGGGTTGTAGAATGGGTCGATGCTGCCGTCAGCCATGATCGGATCATTAAGCACGGCAGTAATCATATTTGGAGAGAAACCTGACGGAGAGGGGATATTCGCCGTATAGGTGGACGGCAGTAGTGCGTTGTAACTGCCGAACTCGTCGGCATAGACACGGACGATCTCCTTCCCTGCCCAATCCTTAAACGATATAGGTATCCACGCTGCCGCGAGCTTCTCGCCGAAGTTCGGGCTCGCCATATTAAACTCAGCACCGAGGTCATTGTTCACAAAACCGACGGCACGCGCAGCCTTAGGCACTTCAGTAAAGAGATAAAAATCGGCCGCGGTATTCTGCCCGTTGCGGACAACAACCTGCTTCCGGTCGCAGAGCGGACGCTGGATGCCCGGAGTAGCGGGGTCGATGTCGACCATGTTGGTGGTGTTAACAGGAACACCGGGAAAGAGGCTCAGCTCTGCCGGAACCGTATGAGGCGCGCCGACACAAACCGGCGGCAGGAGAAGCAGACTTGGTTTGTACTCGTCACCGAAATCGACATTTTTATCCTCCTCCTTCACGAGTTCATAACCGGGCGGAGGCACTACTTCAACGATGTACGTTCCCGGAGGGAGATCCGGACCGAAGGCATAGCCGCCGTCGAAAACACCCGGCCGCATCTGGTTCCACGTCCCATAGGAATCGGCGCACGGCGGGATCGCCTGGCCGTGGATGACCGGGAGTTCCTGGATGCAGCCCGTCGGAGCGTTTGCATCCCAGCTGTCGGTCGTGACACTGTCGATTGCAGCCCCGTCGGGAATGCCGTCACTATTAAAATCTTCGTAGAGATTTACTGTAACGTTTGGAATGCCGGGTTGCCAGGGTTCAGGGGCATTATACCGGGGGGCATCCTCTGCACGGGTAACATCATAATAGACAATACCGGTTATGCCGCCGTTCTCATTCGGACCATAGGCGACCTTGCCCCAGTCGATCACATTCGTCTGATTAAGGAAGAGATGCATGGCCTGCGTGAGTACAGGTCCCATCTCAGTGCGAGAGAGATTATTGCCGGTATTGGGATTGTTCACCGGTGTTGTTGAAGGCGGGGTGCCCGCAGGCCAGTTCGGCGGCGTCACTTGAGGCTGTGGGGTGAGCTTGTCAAAAGACGGCATGATCCATCCGTTTGCAGGCGGGATCTGTCCGCCGTAATCCACAACCGTTGTCAGGCCTGTTGCCTTGAAGCGTGCAAAATCAACCTCGGGAACGAGCCATTTGAAGAAGGGGAACACCTCTGATAACGCATATTCACCTGATGGATCGGTTACCGTAGCCTGATACATTGAACCGTCGCGGAAGCGGATGTTGACCGCCTGGCTTGCGAGACCCGGCTCGCCGACATCCCTGAACCCGTCCTGGTCGGCATCATAGAACACCGTGCCCTGAAGGGTGCCGAACCACCTGAATGCCAGGACATTGCCGAGGTCCACATTCTGGCCTGGTCCGACAACAACCGTGCTCCAGCCGAAGAGGTAATCGAGCGGCTTGTCCCACCAGACCAGCTGATAGGTACCAGGAGGAACATTGTTGATCACAAAATGGCTGTTCGCATCGCAGGGAGCGGCGTAGAGGCCCATGGCATTGAAGACCTCACCGGGACCGCCGCCCGGTGCAGGAGCTTCCGGAGGGAGAAGAGGATTATTCAGACCGACCCAGCACTCCGCCATCAGCTCTCCGGGAAAGTATCCCTGGTTCATGGGAGGACGTGCAAAGTGGTTGGCGCGCAGCGTACCCTGGATCGAGCCGTTTCCCGTGGGCGGAGTGGCGTTCCACGGGAGTATGCCGAGCGTCTGTCCCTTGAACGTCGACACAGTAGGACTGAGCTTAATAAATCCGAAGGCAACGTGATTGAAGGCGGTGCCAAAGCCCTCGACAAAGAGCCTCGGCTCATTCGCCTTGACCCATGCATCGATGGTCGGCGTACCTTCTATTGTGGTAGTCTGTATCCATTGCATCTCGGCGCCGCTGTCATCAATGCGCGGCGGGACCACCCGTATACCGTACTTGCCGGGAGCGATATACTTGACCAATGCTTCACCGACTTTGAGGTTGTCGGGGTTGTTGCCTGCATCGAAGTCTGCCTGGGTAAGTGTAGTAATAACGCCGCTGCCAATCTGTGCAACAGAGCCGTCGGGATTATATCTCGTTCCAAGCGGATTGCCGAACACATCCTGCGATATCGGTCCGCCACCGAAAGCGTCAGTCACGATAACAGTGGCGCCACCCAACCCTTGCTCACCCTCATCCTTTCCATTATTGATGGGGTTCTGGTCGACAAAGGCGAGGACCGAAATCTGCGCCGTAGGTATTGGATGCTGGTGCACATGGACCGTCACCGTATCCTGCCCTACCGCTACTACCGCACCGCCGTTCGAAAAGCCGGCATCGGGCAATACTGATATAACGTATCGCCCCGTATTCGGCACATCAACCATCGTGCTCGAGCCTGCAGCTTGCCCCTTGGTGATTACTGGCGCGTGGCTCTTGTGGATGGAAAGTGCAGGTCCGGCGCTGGGGCTGCCGGGATCGTTCCATGGAACACCAGGGGCAACGAGATCGGTATTGTCCTCCTCTAAAAGCCACCGGAAGCCGTTGACCGGCAGGTTGCAGTTATTATTCTGATCACATCCGACTACATTCAACGTGAATGCCTGGATATCCGACTGCAGAAAAACACCGAACAGCAACAGCACAACCGTGAGACACCACTTCATCAGACGATGTCGCCCTGGACTGCTTCTCATTGTTCCTCCTTTCATACTCTCGTTGACAAGCTTTGTGCGACTTTCTACAGTATGCATCTGCATAATGTGCGGAAACACCGAGTAAAGATATCATCAAGGCAAGTAGAAGCAACATTCCTGCCAGAATCGGAAACGTTTGAAAAAAGGAAAATAATTTTTACGCATGCCCGGCGGAGCGACAAAAGCAGGAGGAAAACGAAAAAAAATTAATATTGTCGACGGATTTGAGGTATGTTCGTGTAAGATTTTTCGTCACGCACCAGCAGGATGAGCTGTGCGGCAAGAACTTCGACATTAAGACCATCAGCAAAATCAAACAAATCCGTCCATTACTGAAAAGATTAAAGAGACGCCGAAAGAACGGTATTGTTGTAAACATTTTCGTCAACTCTAAAAGATACCCTGCTGGCTGCACAGCCGGAACTGACGAAGTAAGTATGTCTGTCGAAAAAATTTACAAGCCTACAATCGCAAAAACAAGCGCGGAGAAAAGACCTGAATCCCTCGTACTATGATCTACTTACCCTCATGGCGGGCAGTATGCGGAAACACTTCAGTGCACAGGCTGTAAAATTTGTCATCATGGTTTTGTTGGAAAGGCTTACACACGTCGCGGTCATCCTTTGAAAAAATATGATTTTCACCATTGGCACAATGCTTGCATTTTACAAATTTCGAAAACATTAATAAAACCAGGAGGCGGACAGTGAAACGGATAGTGGCGACGATAGTATGTGCAGGCATTCTTCTTTTGAGCGGAGCAGCAGGAGCGGCGACGATCAGCACCCTTCCCTCTTGGGACGGATCGCTGTCGATCGGCGCTATGGGAGAGCCGAATTCGGCGACCTACGGACAGACGTTCAGAATAACCCCCGGAATGGACAACCGTTTAACATCGGCAACCTTTTATGTAAACGATTTGAGAAATCCGGATGCGGTCGATTTTGCATTTTACGTTTATCAATGGACCGGGACAAGGATAACAGGGAATGCATTGTATGCAAGCTCCATGGTGACCACCCAGGGGAGCGCCGGATTCGAGGCCATTTCGTTCAACAATATTAATGTAGACTTGACGCCGGGCGATTACGTCGCTTTTGGATCTGCATCGAACTTCTTCGATGGGATCACCGGTCAGTCGGAGTGGGGCATAACGGGTGATGACAGCGCCTATGCTGACGGCACCTTTGTCTTTATGAATAACGGAAGCGATTTTAATATGCTCTTCACGAATGACTGGGAGACCACCGCCGACTTCCTCCCCACCGATCTCGCCTTTACAATAGAATTGGGAAGGGGAGCGCCTCCGACCGCAGTGCCCGAACCCTCGATTCCTTTACTCGGCGGTGTAGTGCTTGTGTGGATCGGCCTCTCGAAATTAAGAGTCTGTAACAGAATGACTTTGTAAGTTGCAGCGTTGTCATTCCCGTTTCTCAGGAATCCCTCTTACCACGAGGAAAGATTCCGGACAAGCCGGAATGACATTTCCTCATTTTGTTAGACGCTCTAAGAATAAAGAAGATCGGATAGACGCAGTGAGGGGATATGCTCCGGAGCATATCCCCTCACTGACAGGAATGATGTTGGATTATCTCTTTCCCTTTTTGGCGCTCTTCCGCATCTCCGCTGCCATCTCCCTTATCTCGGTCAAATCCCTCTGCATTTCGCTCCATCCGTACCAGAGGGCATAATCAGGATTGGAATGAAACGAGCCCTGAAATGCCCTCATGCGGTGCTCGAGGAACATGACGAACAATGTCTGCTCAATCACTGTCGGCGCATCATGGAACGTGAGCAGATCGGGGAATGCAAAAGCATAACCTTTTGGCTTCTTGAGAATACCGTCGTTATAAAGTCCTGCAACTACACGGATTGCCTCTGCCATCAGATGATCAATATCCCTGATGAGGAGATCGCTCTTCTGCAGTTCTCCGCGTGCGAAATTTGCTGAATGGCACTGATTGCAGGTGGCGAGCATCCTGTCGCGTTCCTTCTGCCACGCCTCCTGGGTCAGCCGTGCGATATCCGCAGCTTTGACCGCTTCGAGCCGCTCGGTCGGCTTGCCGTCGGGGCTTAGAACACCAAGCGCCTGCAGAATCGTCGTACGGTCGTCAGTCCACTGCTTGTCCTCAGGCATCGGGAGTCGCACCGCAAGAAAGCCCCACGCTGTCCGCACCTCGTGGTTGCCCTGCTGCATATGACAGGTCTGGCATGTCGGAGCAGCAGTGTCTTCGGGGAGCACCTTACTCTGTTTCAAAAGAAAACGTACGCCGTGTTTCGAACTCGAATACATCTCCCACTGTGGATGGTCGAATCCCATGTGGCAGGTCTGGCAGGCCTGCGGCTGCCGGGCTTCACGGACGCTGAAGGCGTGCCGCGTGTGACAGGAGTCGCAGGCGACGCGGCCGAAGCGGTAGCCGATCTTGTCCAGTTCTTTTATCTCAGCTTCGGACTTGATACCGATTTTATGACATCCGCCGCATCCTTTCATCCCTTCGATGAGCAGCATCGGCTGATAATGAATGGTCGGCATCGCCTTCATTGCAGCCCAGCCGAGCGCATGTTTCCCGCTCTTGTATTGTTTTACCCGCTCCGCGTGACAGGTGCCGCAGGTCTCAGGGGTAGGAATAAGTGCATTCCTGACATCCTGTCTCGAGCGGTGCTTGTCACCGTGGCATGCTGCACAACCCACCCCGTTCTTACTGTGTTTGCTTATCTGCCAGTCCGAGACAATATTCGGTGTCACCTGCTTATGGCAATCGAGACAAGACTGCGCTGAGGCGAGCGACACGGCAAAGGATACTGTAAAAACAAAAATGACCATTCTCATTAAAATCATGTCTGCCTTCATTGCACCTTCACCTCCTGTTTCATGTATATAGTGTAGCGCTCCGGATCAGCCCTCTACTTTCTACACTGCAGAAAATTCCTTTGCAAATTACTCGTGTCCAATGACTACTGCCACGCGCTATAGATTATTTGATCGAGAAGAGTGCTCGCGTTTCTCCTTCAAAGATATCAGGAAACAGCATCTCTGTCAAACAAATCAAAGGCACTGGATGGAGGGACTTTTTATGAGGAATGATCGTCGGCGCTGTTAATAAAACTCTTGATAGGCCTTCTCTAAGGGCGTTCGGTCAAAAGGTTGCTTCACGAGCGGCGTATCTTTGATGACGGGGATCTGCTCTTCCAGCGTCAAACGCTTGCTCCGGTAGATGACGCCGATCGGAATGCGGTCGCTCCATTCGAGGGCTTTCTTGAATGCCTCGACCTTGTCTTCGGGATTGTGTTCGGGACCGAGGCGGTAGACGTGTTCGCGATACCACTGAAAGGTGTTAATCTTATTGAAAGTCACGCAGGGCTGGAAGATATCGACGAGGGAGAAGCCCTTGTGGTTCACCGCTTCCTTGATCAATCCCTTCAGGTGTTCCGTGTCTCCCGCGAATCCTCTTGCAACAAAGCTGCAGTCGAGGGCGATCGCCATGGCAACAGGGTTTAAATGTTCGGCGAGCACTCCGTAGGGCTGCGTCTTGGTGACCATCCCTTCCACGCTGGTAGGAGATGCCTGGCCTTTGGTGAGCCCGTAAATCTGGTTGTCATGCACGAAGAGCTTTACATTGATATTCCGCCTGATGGCATGAATGAGATGATTCCCGCCTTCACCGTAGCAATCGCCGTCTCCGGTAACCGCAAACACCTGCAGTTCGTGGTTTGCAAGCTTGATTGCCGTAGCAACGGGGAGGGTCCTCCCGTGGAGCCCGTTGAAGGTGTTGCACTTGAGATAATGGGGGAACTTCCCTGCCTGCCCGATACCCGAGACGATGACGAACCGGTGCGGCTCGAGGCCGAGCTCGGCTATGGCGTCCTTGAATGTTTTGAGGATGGGAAAGTTACCGCATCCCGGACACCATGCCGGCGTGCGTCCCGTATAATCTGCCGATGTGGGCATTGATCTCTCCTAAAAGTGTTTCAACGGCAAAAGGTCTGCCGTCGTAGCGGTTAATCAAGCCATTGAACTCGTATCCTGTCTGCATCTTCATGAACAGGGCAAACTGGCCGAGAGAGTTCTGCTCGATACAGAGCGTAAGCTTTGCATTCTGCAAAAGGCTCAGATAATCAAATTTGTCGGTTGCAGGGAACGGCGCGATCTCGCTGAAGTGGAGCATTGCGATGCTCTTGTCCTTTGAAAGCTCATCGACCGCCTCGCGCATGACGCCGTACATGGAGCCCCATCCCGCCAGCACGATCTCGGGCTTTTCATCGCCGTAGAGCAGCGGCGGCTCGATCTCCTCCCTGATAAGAGGCAATTTCTTGAGCAATCTCTTCTGAACCATCTTGATTCTCGTATCGGCGTCTTCGACGATGTGTCCCTCTTCGTCGTGCTCATCGCTGTCAACGACCACGACATGCTTTGCCTCTCCCGGTACACCCAGCGGAGACACACCGGTTTCGGTAAAGGCGAACCGCTTGTATTCGGAAAGACGTCTGAACTCTTCTCCACTCAAACGGTAATCGTTGTATTTAAGTTTGCTCAAATCGAACGCATCAAAGGTCCACTGCGAATCGGCGAGGAGCTGATCCGTGAGAATGATCGCGGGTATCTGATACTTCTCGGCGAGATCAAAGGCCTTGTTGACGAGAAAAAGCGCCTGCTCGGGCGTGCCCGGAGCGAACACCACTCTCGGGAATTCTCCGTGGGCGGTATGGAGGGCAAAGAGCAATTCGCCCTGCTCGGTCCTGGTCGGGAATCCGGTTGCCGGGCCGGGCCGCTGCCCGAGGGCGATGACCACCGGCATCTCGATCATGCCCGCGAGCGACAGGCCCTCGACCATCAGCGCAAAGCCGCCGCCCGATGTCCCGGTCATCGCACGCACGCCGGCATACGAAGCGCCCAGGGCCATATTGATGGCGGCGATCTCGTCTTCCGCCTGTTCTACGATAATGCCGAACTCCTTTGACTTGCTCGCAACGTAGTTCATGATCCCCGTCGAGGGGGTCATGGGGTACGCTGCATAGAATTTGCAGCCTGATGCAATGGCGCCGAATCCCAGGGCATCGTTGCCCGCCACCATGAGCTTCGGCTTTGAAGACGGCGCCATGGAGAAGGAGCACATAGGGCACTCCTTCACCGCGTAGTCATACCCTGCCTGAGCTGATTTGATATTCGCCTGGATCACGCTCTCGCCTTTCTTGCGGAATACCTCTCCGATGATCTCCCTGAGGATATCCATCTTCATGCCGAGCATGCCGAGGACCGCTCCGACCGCGACGGTGTTTTCCATGATCTTGCTGCCGCCGTGCTCAACCGCCAGCTTTACAAACGGTATATCGAGGAAGTTCTCTTTCTCGTATTTTTTCTTTAACGTCGATGAATCGTAGATAATCAGACCGTTGTCCGCGAGCTCTTTTTCGTGGAGGATGATACTCTCGTTATCGAGGGCGATGATGATATCGATGACGTCCCGCGGCGCCAGAACCGGTTTGTCGGCAAAGCGTATCTGATAGAAGTTATGTCCGCCCCTGATGCGCGACTCGTAGTCCTGATTGGTGAAGACATGGTAGCCGCTCCGCGAGCATATCCGTGAAAGGGTATCGCCGATCGTCTGTATGCCCTGTCCTGCTTCGCCACCTATTTTGATCGAATAGTCCACACCCACCTCTGGCTTTTATTTTTTAAAAGTATAAGATAAAAGGAGGGTGACTGCAAGCTCCGCGGGAAGTTATAAAGATGCACTGTTGATGAAAAGGCCTATCTCTTGATCAAGTCTTTCCTGTTTTCGATATAGGCATCTTTTATGGCGATGTAGGGCTCGAGTGCTGCCTCTTTGAAATCCTCGTACTCACCGAGCTGCAGCGAGGCCCTGTTCTCCTGGTCGTACGCCCGGATCGCCAGGCGTGCCTCAAAGGGATCGATATAACTGACCGGGTCGAGAAAGTAATCTCCGACTTTTCCGATAGAATCCCGCAGCGTCGACGGCCCGAGGAAAGGCCACACAATATAGATGCCCCCGCCCACCCCGTAGCGACCGAACGTCTGTCCCA
This sequence comes from Nitrospirota bacterium, assembly GCA_040754455.1. GTDB lineage: Bacteria > Nitrospirota > Thermodesulfovibrionia > Thermodesulfovibrionales > Dissulfurispiraceae > JBFMCP01. The sequence goes on along the minus strand of JBFMCP010000055.1, from coordinate 3,146 downwards.
GGTCTTCATTCTGTGCTTCGATCTTGTAATGGTCCTTGGCGACATCGAAGAGCCCGGCCACGCCGATCGTCGAATTGATGCCGAAGCGGGCCAGCTCGTTCCCTGCCGCCTTCAGCTTGAGCTGCAGCACCGAGTTCACAAAGCGTATCGGCATGCCGATATTGTTGAAGAAATTTCTCACCGAGATACGCGCTGGTTCGGGGACGACTGCATTGTAGCCTTTTGCTATCGGCTTCATCACCCAGAAGTAGAGTTTGTCATTAAAGTGGTACATCAGGCGGTTCCATGGCTCGATCGGATCGGCAATCGCAACCTCTTCTTCTGCGGTCTCTTCAGGCTCGAGAGCGGTCTCCTCGATTTCTGCCTTTCCTTTAATTGCCTCTCCCGCGGGTGTCTGCGCCTGCACTGTGACAGGCAGCATTAACAATAATGCGGCAACCACCAGCATACATGCGCTCCGAGCAATCATCTTTCCTCCTGATTGGGTTCCGTATTCATTATTATGCAAAAGTATAGCATCAATGGTAACAAAAAGAGCATGACAACACAACCTTATCCGCCCACCATGTATTATCGGCGGAAACAGGCAATTCGTGACCTTTATTCCGGGCATTACGCTGACAATCTACAGGAGAAGGAGCAGCAGGAAAAAGAATCCCTTTGTTTTCGCGTGTTAAAAAGATAGTAAAAATTTCATTGACATTTCAAAAAAAGTAGGTTTCTGAAAATATCATTGTTTTTTAATGCTTTTAGATGCCTAAAAATTAGGCAGAATCGGTGCAAAAGGCGTATACAGAGGGATTCGACAGGCATTTAAGGCAATTTAATAACAAGTTATCAACAACTGCCCCCTGCCGGTCTGCCCAAATCATGTGCACTGCCGTAGGGCAGGAAGAGAGAGGTGCCCGAGGCTCTCCTGATGATTGCTTTATGGCGAGAGCAACGGTTCCGGATTTGGAAGGGCTTTACGCATCTGACTGCCTTACCGCCGAAATCCACGATGTTCATACCGTCCACCTGTAGCTCGTAAGGACGGGGATAAATCGGCTGCTCCTCTTTTCCTGCAGTCATTCTTTCATTGTTCTACTATTGCTACTTCCTCTTCAGTCAACCCATACAGCTTATAGACAATCTCGTCTATCAACTCATCCGTTGCCTTTATTTTTGCCTTTAACGGCTCAAGGACGGACAGGCTCTTTGTGAAATGCCTCTCAAGCAGTTCTTGCTTTTTACCGTCGGAGAGGTCTATGAATATTTTCTTTTTGTTCTTTTTCAACACCCCGAGGAAATGATCAAAATCGTTCTCATGGTATACCTTGATTGCCGTCTTATTCGTCAGATCTTCAACCGCAGCGCCGATTTCCCGTTCAAGCCATTTCAGGAAGTCATTGACCTCAGCGTTTTTTGTCTTATTCATTTCGATCATCTGTTCCGCGAGATGAGCAAGGAAATCATGAACAGTGTCATTTCTGCCTTCCCCAAGCTCCCGCTCGACCCATTGCATGGTATCTTTGAAAATCGTTTTCATTTTTCACCTTGTGATGCAGCCAGCAATCTCTCGATCCATATGTCCTTAAGCAATGAGATATCTCCGTCGCCAGCCGCACGCAGGGCTGCGAGGTACTGTTCCCGTTCTTTCGGTTCTACAGGCACGGTTTCGGCAGGCGGAAGCTTCAGCTTGAAGAGCAGGGCGGAAAGCAAAATTCTCCCGACACGGCCATTGAAATCCTTGAAAGGATGAATCCATTGAAACCGCCAGTCCGCAAAAGCGAGGAACTCCGCGATCGATTCTATTTCTCATGCATCGGTGGAGGCGATTCTCGCAGATAAAATCATCGCAGAATAGGCGCACATGAACGGGCACTGCATAGTAAGGTGGCGGGGTATGCGGGCCTTTACTTCCTCTGGCCGGGGAGCCTTTTTCTTCTCCATAGTCCACCTCCTGTGTTTGGTTAGAAATTCTAACTTACACAGTTAGGCGGACACTCCTTAGTGCGAGAGAGGGGAGTTGAACCCCTACGAGTTGCCTCACTGGATCCTAAGTCCAGCGCGTCTGCCAGTTCCGCCACTCTCGCTTCATAAGATTGTAAAGGAATTTTTGCCCCACGGTCAAACACGCTTCCCTTCAACCGTTGTGGCTTTGTAGTACTTTTGGTCCAAGACCTCGATGCTTGACCTCAGACTCTCGGAGTAATGATGCGCGTATCTCGTCGTCATGGAGAGGGTTTTCCTGCCCGCCCCTATCTTGACGGAGGGGATATGGCCGAGCTCGGCCCAGCTGTAAATTGTCTTGGGCGAACAGGAGATAATCTCCGTCACCTGCTCGGCCGTAAGGAGCCTCCCTCCGGCATCTCCATTGGATACGGATTTATCCTATAAATACCTCCCCTTTAAACTAAGCGCTTTCCTCTGGCATAACGTCTTTGACCTTTGAGCCCTCGAATACTTCCTGCCGTCCAGCTTCTGGAAGTTCCTCATGCCGGTGCTGTATTTGTAATATGCATGGTATCCCTTTCCGGTTCTCACAAGCGGCGTTAGAGGAAAATTATGAGATTTCGCAAACTCCACGACTTCTGGGCTGTCCATATCCACAACCGCTATGCCCGATATGATCCCTGTTACAATGGCGATGCCGTTATGACTGCCACCTCCAAACCACGCCTTCAGTTCATCATCCCCTGCGTGCCTTTCCTGAAACTCCTTCCATGAGGCAAGGGCAGGCTTCTTGGTGCCCTTTATCACAGGGATTATGGAAAACCCCTCGTGACAAATAGAGCCGGGCGAAATCGAGAGTTTTCAAGTCTGATGATTGCGGCAAATTCCTAATCATGCGTCTTGTTCCTCAAGATAAATAATGAGGGGGCAACCGTACCTAGCTATTCATGATCTTGCGGGCGAAAAGACCCGTTGTCTCGGGGAATATCCAATTCCGGCAGTATTTCCATCCGGTTTTTCTGCAATGTTAATGACGGAATTTCTGGTGGTCTTCCGTTGGGGCGGAGGGTTGCCCGCCTTGCTATTTAGCAGGGTGCTGAAAAACTACTTCCAATGTTTATACGTATAAGGTATAGTTGATGAACGACATCATCACAGGAGGCATGATGAGAGGCATCAACGATCCGCAAGGCTTTATGTTCAGCTATCTT
>JBFMCP010000054.1:0-14956 GCA_040754455.1 Nitrospirota bacterium | reverse complement strand
TAAGGATCATCCTTGGCGGAAGTTCAACATCAACCGCGACAAGCGAAAAGCCCCGCAGACGGCGGCGGCATAAACCGGACATTTCTATTTTGGTAAAAACAGGACATTTCTAAATTGGCTTGACAAATGCTCAGAAAAAAGTTGGAATTCAATAAGGCTTCTGATACAATCTCTGTGCGTGGTATTTCAAGCCTTGTTGGTCCCGGAAAGGAGGATATGTAAGAATGGGACTATACAAACGCAAAGGCTCGGATGTTTGGCAGATGTCGTTTCATGTGAACGGGAGGCGCTATCAACGCAGTACCGACACAGAGGATGAGAAACTGGCAAAGGCGATATGGGGCAAGATTCAAAGCCAGATTATCGAGGGGAAGTGGTTCGACATCGATGCAGCAAGAGACCACACTTTTGAGGAACTCATGGAAAAGTATATGGCGGAACACAGCAAGGTAAACAAGACCCCGGGAAGCTCGGCGCGAGATGAACACTACATTAACCATCTCTCCCGCATCTTCGGTGGTCTTACGCTGGATAAGCTTAGTCCTAACCTTGTTTCCCAGTATAAAGCCATGAGGACTAAGGACAAAGCCGCACAAGCGACGATCAAGAATGAACTTGTTTGTCTTAACCATGCCCTCAATCTTGCAGTGAAGGAATGGGAGTGGCTGAGGTACAACCCCCTGGCAAAAGTGAAAATGCCCGTTGTTGCTAATCAGATCGACCGTTGGCTGACTGCCGAAGAGGAAGAAGCATTAATGGCTGCTTGTCATGATCGTCCGTGGTTGAAAGATATAATCGTCTTTGCCTTAAACACCGGTGTGAGGCAAGGTGCTATTATCAGTCTGAAATGGAAAGATGTGGATCTGTTCAGGAGGACAGCGACGCTGAAGAAGAAAAGCTGCATGGGACATGGAAAGTACACGGTACCTTTGAACCTGGCCGTTACTGATCTGCTGAAAGCAAAGAGCAAGGTTGTCGCAATGACCGGCTATGTTTTCACCCAGCACGACAGCGAGGAACTCTCGAAGCGCGAAGTGCAGCGGCAGTTCGATACGGCAGTCAGAAGAGCGAAGATTGGCGCTTTCCGTTTCCATGACCTGAGACATACCTTTGCTACTCGACTGGCGCAGGCAGGGGTGGATATCTACACGATATCGAAGTTGCTCGGCCACAGCTCTGTCAAGATGACGGAGAGATATGCTCACCACTGCCCTGAAAGTGTCCGCTACGGCGTAGAGGTTTTGGATAAGCTGAACATCCAGAAACAGGCTGAAAAGAGGGTTAATACGGATGCACTGTGACAAAACAGTGACAGTCGGGGTGGACTTAACACCAACTAATTGTTTTATAATATCAGTTTAATGGAGAGGTGCCGGAGCGGTTGAACGGGGCGGTCTCGAAAACCGTTGTGGTCGCAAGGCCACCCAGGGTTCGAATCCCTGCCTCTCCGCCATTTCTGTCCTGATAGTGAATTCTCAATCAATGTGCATCCCCCTTTTCCCTGCTTCCCTGTAGACGCTGATCTGTACATCTGTTGCAGGAGGAGGGGGTTGTTTTTTTACGAGACAGTCCTGTGCTATAGTTATACAGCGTTTTTCCGATAGAATACCAAAGAGGGTGGGGGAAATGAGAAAAACGAAACTGCTGTGTCTTGCCATTGTGCTCTTCAGTCTTTGTCCTGCGGCATTCGGCGATACCGCCGCTTCCGTCAAGAAGGAGACACCGAAGACTGCTCCTGCAAAACCATACGATGCTCCTGCCGCAACTCAGCCCACGATACCGGCAAAGACAGGGGAGGAGGCAAAGGCTTCACCTTCTGCTCAGACCACTTCTACTCCCCCGGCTGCTTTATCGGCCTCGGCTGGCACGGTGGAGCGCCCGGGGTCCGATATCGTGCTGCTCATGGACAGTTCAGGAAGCATGAGGAAGACCGATCCGAACAGCTACCGGAAGGATGCGGCACGGCTCTTTATATCGCTCCTTGGAAAGGATGACCGTATCGGCATTATCAGTTTCGGTGATGATGCAAAGGTGTTGTCTCCTTTGGTCAAGAACAGTACTGAAAACCGGAACAAGCTTTTCGGCGCCATCAACAAGATATCTTCAAAGGAATCTTCGACCAACATCCAGGAGGGAGTGAGAAAAGGGTTCGCCGAGCTTCGGCATTCCCAAAGGAAGAACAAATCCCTCATCCTCATGTCCGATGGCAGGCTGACGCTCGGCTCGAAGGAGAAAGAAGAAAAGGCGATGAGCGAGCTTGGAAAGCTTCTGCCGGAGCTTTCCAGGTCATCAACGAAGCTTTATTCTATAGCCTTTACTGAACAGTCGGATGTCAAGCTGCTTGAGGAGATGGCAAGGGAGACCGGCGGGTTTTTCAAACTTGCCAGGACCGATAAGGATGTCCATGTCATCTTCGCCTCGATGTTCGAAAAGATCAAATCTCCTGACACGGTCCCCCTGGAAGGGAATGCCTTCACCATCGATAAGGATATCAATGAGGCGATTGTCCTTATCTCCAAGAAGCAGGGAACGTCGACCGTTCTGGTCGATCCCTCCGGGAAGAAGAATACTCCTGCAAAGTTCGCCGGGAACATGCAGTGGTATGAGTCGAAGGTGTTCGATATGATCACCATCAGGAAACCCGCAACAGGAAAATGGAACGTGAACTTGAGCACAAAAGAGGGGAATAAGGTATTTGTCATTACCGATCTCAGCCTCAAGACCTCTTTTGATAAAAATTTCGTGTACAAAGGCGATAAGCTGAAGACGATGGTGTGGCTTGAAAAAGAGGGCACCCTGCTTGCAGAGGGGAGTGTGCTCGAACAGGTTGCCTTTCTTGCCGAGGTCACCGGACCCGACGGGACAACGACCCGACTCGGTTTTCATGATGACGGTCAAACGGGTGATGATAAGCCGGGGGACGGGATATATACTCAGGAGATAAACATTACTGCCGCCGGTGACTATGTTATGAAAATAGCGGCTGAGGGGAAGACCTTCAAGAGGGAGAAAGCCTTCCAGTTCAAGGCAACGGCACCGCCTGCTCCGCAGACGGTACTGCAGAAGCCGGAGCAGAAAGGGAGTAAGAGTTTTCTCATGAACGGCAGGGGTTGGGGGTCGGTGCTCATACAGTTCGGTGTAATCAACCTCGCCCTTCTGCTGGTTGTACTCCTGGTGTATGCGGGCAAGAGGGCGAAAACCGCTAAGACCGCAAAGAAGCCGAAAGGCAAAAAGGGAAGGAAGTAGGCCATGACGATAACGATTGATGCCCTCTATTTTTTGCTGCTTGTCGAAGGTGCATTGGTATTCTTTGTGCTTACCCTTGTTCTCCTATCAAAGAACGGGAAGTACAAGAAGCTTTTGCAAAGGAGCCTGAAGGAGTCCGAACAGGCAAGGCCTGACGACCGTACGGGGCAGACTGAACGGGTGATGATGGATACCGGCATTCCTGCCGTGCAGGAGACTGTCGAGCATACAGGAGTCGCCGGAGAGGGGGAGCCGCTGGCGGTGGAATCCCTCGACGAGCTCCCGCCGGCTGGTGCTGCCGCTGCTGAAGGAGCGGAAGGCGGAGAGGTATCGCCCGGCACGGTACGGCGACTGCAGCGCATGGTGAATTACCAAAAGAACGCCATTCTCGATTTAATGTGTTACAAGGACATTTTCGAGAGCGCCCAGAAGAAGCTGACTGCTCTTCACGACAGCGCGAATGATCTGCGGAGCAAGATTCAGGGGTTGATCGAAACAGAAGGTGAAAAGGGCGAGCTTGTTGAGACAATGGGTGTGCTCGACAACAACAGCAGCGAGCTGGAGAAGTTCATTTCGGTTATCGAAAGAGAGAATGAAAATCTCTCTGAGAAATTCAGGGTCTGGGAGACCGAGTTCAAGAGTATCAGCGAGGACCTTGGCGACGGCGCCAGCTGTGCCGGTGCTGATGACGATATCGATGAAGGACGCTATAACGAGATACTCAAAGAGAAAGAGGCGCTGGTACAGATGGCCAGGGAGGTCGAAGAGAAGCTGCAGGAAAAGAGCACGGTTCTTTCAGAGATGCAGAAGCAGTACGAGGACCTCGAAAAGGAGTACATGATCCTCTACCGGCAGCAGCAACAACAGCAAAAAGGTTAGCCAGTAATTTTGTCAACGAGGCGCTGCTCGTAGGCGGGTAGGTCTTCAAGATTGAGCGGCCTCTTTCTCACGATATTGAAGGTGAGAATTTTGAAGTTCAATTCCCTGAGCTTTTTCAATTTCTCCTTATCGTCATCGATCGTATCGATAAGATCTTTCAGGTTCATGATCTCCCTTTTTGCCTCGAGGTCGGGAGGGATGCAGCCGGCATTTCTCAAGACCCTGTAGGCAAGCCGCAGATCCTCGGGGACCCATGTCTCGTCCTCGAAGTGCAACGGCTTCCCGGCTCCCGCGAGGTTATCAAAGGCCCCTTCTTCCATTGCCGTCCGTATCTTTTCTTCTGCAATTTTTGCGATGGCGTCCATATATATTAATTTTATCCTGCAATCCCGATGAATGCATAATAAAATGCGGCGAGGGCAAAGAACAGCGACAGTACCCAGAGCAGGAGCAGGTAGAGCGCTCTTGTTTTATTCCCGCTTCTGAAATGAAAGAGGAGACGGGGGGTAAGGGTGACCGTGCCGAAGAGCAGCATGAGCCCCATCAGTATCTGAGTAATAATTCTTGTCATAAAGAAATGTATATTACCTGAAGCGATAAAATCAATGAGCGCGGTGATTACCGCGTCTGCATATCTTTAAAACGTGATCGTTCAAGAATATCTTTCATGGCAGCGAGGGTCTTCCGTTCCCGTAACGCCGTTACGATCTCTTTTCTCCCCTCGGTATCGCCGCACAGGATGCAGCCGGTAAAGATACCATTTCTGAAAACAAGCTTCTTGTAAATCCCTTTTGTCCCGTCTTTTATGGTAAATGACATAAGGGTGCCGCCGGCATCGATCTCTCCTGCCGACAGCAGGTCAATGCCGGCTACTTTGAGAATGTTACTTGGAATCGTCCCCTCATAGAGCGCAGTACCTCCTGCCATGTTGATCCCGGCGACCTTCCCCTGCTGTTCCGCAGCCGGCCAGATGCCGTAGACTATCCCCCGATGCTCGATGAGGTCGCCGGCTGCATACACGTCGGGAATCCCGGTTTCCATCCGGTCGTCGACAATGACGCCCCTGCCGAGCTTGCATCCGATGCCTTCAAGCAACGAGGTGTTGCAGCGGATCCCTGCGGATATAAGAACCATAGCGCCATCGATCTGCCTTCCGTCTTCCAGGAGCATGCCGGCAACCGACGTATCTCCTATTACCTCCTTGGCCCTGGCATTGAGAACGAAGCGGATCCCCCTCTTTTCGAGCATGCCCTTCAGGATATCGGCGCCATCGTCATCGAGCTGCCGCGGCAGCAGGCGGGGGGCAAACTCAACGATAGTTACGTTCTTGCCCGATTTCCTCAAGGCGTTGCCAGCCTCGATGCCGAGCAGTCCGCCGCCCAGGACAATAATATGGCTGGCGGTACGCGCGGCGGTTCTTATCCGCTGTGCATCATCAAGGGTCCTCAGAGTGAAGACGCCGCTCTTGTCCGCCCCTTTGATCGGCGGAGTGAAAGAAGTCCCGCCGGTGGCGATCAGGAGTTTATCATAGGTCATCTTCTGTCCGCCGGAAAGAGCCACTTCTTTTGCGCCAGGGGCAAGGGAGGTGACTCTTGTGTTGAGAACAAGCCTGATCCTGTTGCGCTTGTACCACTGGTCTTTGAAAATGATGAGGTCGTGTTCGGAGACCTCATCCGCCAGATAGTCGATCAGACGTATCCTGCTGTAAAAAGGGTAGGCCTCTTCTGATATGATCGTTATTTCCGATTCCCTATCGAATTTCCTTATGGTTAGGGCAGCGGTCGTTCCGGCAACGCCGTTGCCGATGATCAGATGGCTCATCGAGGTATTCTATGGTACGGAAAGCTGCATTGTAAAGAACTTGGCTAAGGGAGTGCCGGAGTAATGAGGATATATGTTTCGAGCGTTTTCCTCGTGCGCCATGACCCCGATTCCTCTCCCCCTCTCCCTGCCTAAAATTGACAAAGGGTTTACATAAAAATTATAATTGTTTTATAAAGTTTTTTTATTATTTTGTGCATAATTCAGGAGGATCTATGGCTGAAGGTATTACGGAGCTGACGAGTGCTGCATGGGATCAGGAAGTGCTGAAAGCGAACGGGTTGGTGATGGTCGACTTCTGGGCAGTATGGTGCGGGCCCTGCAGGATGATCGCTCCCACGGTTGAGGAGTTGGCAAAGGAGTATGCCGGCAAAGTGAAGGTGGGTAAGTTGAACACCGATGAGAATCCTGATATCGCCAGCAAGTATAAGATAATGGGTATTCCTACCATCATGTTTTTCAAAAATGGTGAGAAGGTTGACCAGATCGTAGGAGCAGTCCCGAAGCCGCAACTCAAGGCAAAGATCGACGCACTTCTCGGTAGTTGATGAAAAAGCCGCTGTCCCTTTTTGTTATCATCGGTATTGCCGTAGCTCTCTTTTCTTGCTCAAAAGGGGAAAAAGGAGCAGTGGAGACGAAAGCAGGTCCTGCTCCTTCCTTTGTGCTTGCTGATCTTAACAACCATAAGGTAAGCCTGAAAGATTATTCAGGCAAAGTAGTGCTGCTCGAATTTTTTGCGACATGGTGCCCTCCCTGCCAGATGGCGGCGCCGGAGCTAAAGGCTGTTTACGAGAAATACAGAGACAAGGGGTTCGTGGTCCTTGCCATATCCATAGACGAGGGACCGGAGGCGGTATCAACGGTACGGGCTTTTGCGGCGGATCACGGACTCTCTTTTCCGTTGCTCCTGGATGACGGCTCGGTCAGCAGGCAGTATGGCGTTATCAGCATTCCTACAAGCGTTATCATTGATAGACAGGGGACGATCAGGAACTCGCATATGGGGCTGCCGCCTGACTTTTCTGCGGTGCTTTCAAAAGAGATAGAAGCGCTGCTGTAAAAATGTTATTTATAGTGAAATGATTAATTGAGAACTTAACTTAGTAATTACAAATAACAATAAATAACTATGAGTAACGAGGTTGTGAAGCATGTTTGAATCACTTTCCGATAAACTCGATTCCATATTCAAGAAACTCAAGGGCAGGGGCCTGCTGAAAGAGGAGGACGTTGATGTCGCCCTTAAGGAGATACGGCTTGCCCTGCTCGAGGCTGATGTAAACTTCAAGGTCGTCAAAGACTTTGTGCAGCATGTCAGGGAGCGTGCTGTCGGGAAAGAGGTGCTCGAGAGCCTCTCACCGGGGCAACAGGTGGTAAAGATCGTCCATGACGAACTCTGCGCCCTTCTGGGGACGGAGAATACCAGGATCCAACTTGCGCCCAATCCCCCTACCATTATCATGATGATCGGCCTGCAGGGTTCAGGAAAGACTACAACCACGGCAAAGCTCGCCCGGCTCTTCAAGAAGGAAGGCCGGAGACCGATGCTCGTTGCCGCCGACCTCCAGAGGCCTGCAGCTATTGATCAGTTGATCACCCTCGGCAAGCAACTGGATATTCCGGTCTTCCACTCAAAAGAGGCCAAGGACCCTGTCGCACTCAGCGAGGAGGCTGTCAAAAAGGCACGGTTCGACGGGAGGGATGTTCTCATCATCGATACCGCAGGGCGGCTGCACATCAATGAGGAATTGATGGACCAGCTGAAACGGATCAAAGCAGCGGTCAACCCGAAAGAGGTGCTCCTTGTCGCCGATGCGATGACCGGTCAGGACGCGGTCAACATGGCCAAGAGCTTCAATGAGCAGATCGGCATCGACGGCATTATTCTTACCAAGATGGACGGCGATGCGCGGGGCGGTGCTGCGCTCTCCATAAGGAAGGTTACCGAACGGCCGATCAAGTTCATCGGTACCGGTGAGAAGATCGACATGCTCGAGCCCTTTTATCCGGACAGGATCGCCAGCAGGATTTTGGGCATGGGGGATGTGCTGACGCTCATCGAACAGGCCCAGCAGAACTTTGATCAAAAGGAGGCCGAGAAGCTCCAGAAAAAGATTCTCGAAGAGAGCTTTTCTTTTGAGGATCTGAGAGACCAGCTGAAAAAGCTGCGGAGCATGGGACCGCTCGAAAACCTGCTCACTATGATTCCCGGGATGGGAAAAGCAATGAAGGACGTCAAGGTTGACGAAAAGGAATTCGTGAAGATAGAGGCGATCATTAATTCTATGACGCCCGCCGAACGGCGCGACCACGGCCTCCTGAACGGCAGCAGGCGGAAGAGGATTGCCATGGGGAGCGGCACGACGACGGCAGATGTGAACAGGCTTGTCAAGCAGTACCTCGAAATGAAAAAAATGCTGAAGATGTTTAAAGGGAAGAAAGGGTTCCGTTTCCCGAAGGGGTTGCCCTTCTGAGGGAGTGCCCCTTGCAGAAAAACACTTGAATATAGTACACTTTAAGGTTTTCCCATAAGGGGTTTCGCCCCTTTGGAGAGGTGCATACGGGATAGACACGTGATGCTGCGGGACGACGGTCCCTAATACATTAGGAGGTGAGGACTTGGTAAAAATCAGATTAACACGGATGGGAGCTCACAAGAAACCCTTTTATAGAATCATAGTCGCGGACTCGAGGGCACGGAGAGACGGCCCCTTTGTAGAAGTGTTAGGTACCTACGACCCTAAGAAAGAGCCATCCGAGATAAAGGTCAATCTCGATCGCGCTCGGCATTGGATTGGGCTTGGTGCACAACCTACTGATACGGTCAAGAAACTGCTGCAGAAAGCCGGCATGTAACCCGGACTCCCCCCAGAAACAGCGACGTTTTCGGGGTCAAACCAAACGGAGGTGGAACTATGAAGGAACTGATCGAGACGATGGCGAAATCGCTGGTTGACAAACCTGAAGAGGTGCGGGTGAGCGAGATTGACGGGGAAAAGACCACGGTCTACGAGCTGAGGGTGTCACAGAGTGATCTCGGAAAAGTCATAGGGAAACAGGGAAAGACCGCACGGGCCATGAGGACGATTCTGGGGGCAGCAGGGACGAAGATAGGGAAGCGTTGCGTGCTTGAGATATTAGAGTAACCGACGGTTCATAGAGTCGTTGTGAAGGGGCGTTCATAAAAACGCCCCTTCTTGTTAAATAAGAATTCAGAAGCCAGGGGACAGAAGAACAGAGTATTTTTTTATTCTGAATTCCCGAAGCGGGTCTACGCGAAGAGTCGCTTCGGCTGGATCCTGGCTCCTGACTTCTGATGTGGGTGGGCAATGAACATTGGATTTGATGTCATCACGATTTTTCCTGAGATCATTCATGCCTACCTGGGCGAGAGTATTCTCAAAAGGGCGCTCCAGAAAGAGCTGTTTGATGTAAAGGTATACAACCCCCGGGACTTCACGACGGACAAACACCGGACCGTCGATGACTATCCCTATGGCGGCGGTTCCGGGATGGTGATGAAGATCGAGCCCCTCTACAATACCGTACAGGCGATAAAGGACGATGGAGTCGAGCGGTTGACGGTGCTGCTCAGCCCGCAGGGGAAAAAGTATGATCAGCGGGTTGCTGAGACATTTGCGAGGGAGCACAGGAGGATACTGTTCATCTGCGGCCGCTACGAGGGCGTCGACGAGCGCGTCAGGCACTCCCTTGTCGATGAAGAGCTGTCCATAGGGGATTATGTGCTGACTGGTGGAGAATTGCCGGCTTTGGTTATAATAGACAGCATTGTCCGCCTCATCCCCGGGGTCCTGGGAGATGAAGCATCTGCCCATGAAGAGTCTTTTACCTGGGGAATTCTTGACTATCCCCATTATACGAGGCCCCCTGAATTTCGGGGCATGAGGGTGCCCGAGGTGCTGCTTTCAGGCAACCACAAAGAAATTGCCCGGTTCAGGAGAAAAGAGGCGCTCCGGAGGACATTGCAGAGCAGGCCGGATCTTCTGGAACATGCTCGGTTAAGTGAAGAGGACAAGAGGATATTAAAGGAGCTTTGCTCATAACGATACCAGACGATAATCATTCGGGAGGAAAAAGTGAATACGATAAAGACCATCGAGGAAGGCTTTAGAAAAGAGGTTACCGATTTCAACATCGGCGACACCGTAAGGATATACGTCAAGGTTGTAGAGGGAGACAAGGAAAGGCTCCAGCCTTTCGAGGGTGTTGTCATTGCACGGAAGGGAAGCGGCATCAGGGAGACCTTTATGGTGCGGAAAATATCCTTCGGCGTCGGTGTGGAGAGAATATTCCCCGTCCATTCACCTTCCATTGACAGAATCGAGATGCTGAAGAAGGGCAGTGTCCGGAGGGCGAAACTCTATTACCTGAGAGGAAAGAAAGGTAAAGAGGCAAAGATCAAGGAGAAGGAGCGGGAAATCAAGTAGCGTACCCGTCCTATGCACGAGAAGAGCATATGCCCTGCAGCTCTCTGGTGCGCTCCCCTGGAGAATGTGGAAAAGGATTGCTCAGAGGATCCGTTTGCCTATGATGCATCACTGCGGAGAGAGGGAGGGTTCTCCTTTATCGCAGGGGTGGATGAAGCGGGGAGAGGTCCGCTGGCAGGTCCTGTGGTTGCCGCAGCGGTGATTCTGCCGATTGATGTACGTATCGCGGGGGTCAGGGATTCAAAGAGAATCCCCAAGCGTGAGCGTGAGCAGCTCTTCTGGAATATCCTGGACAATGCGGTTGATTTCGGCATCGGTGTGGTCGGCGCAGAGGAGATCGACCGTATCAACATTTTACAAGCGACGAGGCAGGCAATGCACCGGGCTGTTCTCGATCTGTCGCACCCCTCCGACCTCGTTCTGGTCGATGCGGTGCACATCCCTGCCATTTCTCTACGGCAGAGAGCCCTCGTCAAAGGCGATGCAAAGAGCGCTTCCATTGCTGCTGCCTCCATACTCGCCAAGGTCATCAGAGACAGAATTATGAACAGGTATCATCTGATCTACCCACAGTATGGATTTGACCGGCACAAGGGATACGGAACCAGAGCGCATCTCGATAAATTAAGAGAATATGGCCCCTGTCCGATACACAGAAAGAGCTTTCAAAATGTGCTGCCGCCTGCATTGCTGTTTGAGGAAAACTAAAAAGCAGGAAGTAAGAAGTGGGAAATAGGAAATGAAATTTTATTTTTTACTGGTTTTTGGGGAGGGATAGTGGAAAAGGAGAGAATCGACGAGGCGCTGGAACTCTTATGGGTGCTTTGCGAGGAGGGCTATACTGATCTGAAACGGTTCACTCTGAGCTCCGATGACCCGAACAACGAAGAGCTGATGGCGGCACTGGTCCGGGATGGATTGATGGTTGTTCAGGACTACAGCGTAAAGCTCACCGACGAGGGTGCCCGGCGCGCAAAAGGTCTGATCAGGCGACATCGTCTGGCCGAGCGGCTCTTCACCGACGTCTTTGACCTCTCATCGGAAAAGGTTGAGGAAGATGCCTGCATGATGGAGCATATTTTGAGCGAAGAGCTTACCGATAACGTTTGCACGTTTCTCGGTCATCCGCCCACATGCCCTCATGGCAAACCGATTCCCAGGGGAGAGTGCTGCAAAAAGTATAAGCTTGACGTACAGCCTGTTGTGGTGAGATTGACCGAGTTTGAGGTGGGACAGAAGGGAAAGATCGTCTTCATTACCCCTTCCGAAGCGGCGCGGATCGGGCGCTTGAGCTCCATCGGAATCATTCCCGGATCGGTGATCCGGCTCGTTCAGCGGCGGCCCTCCGTGGTTCTGCAGATCGACGAGACGACGATCGCCATAGACACCGAGCTGGCCAAGGAGATCTTCGTAAAAAAGGTTGTTTAACTGTCGTTTTTTTAAAGAAACTATGGGAGGACGTTACCACCCGGTGTCAGAGAAGGTCCTTGTTGTTCATCATACCTATTTGGAGCCTTACCTGGAGCAAAAGGGGCAGTGTTTTTTAGCAGAATCCAGAGATCACATAGTTGCCGAGATATTGGAGCATTACATATTCATCCCGAGGGATACAGCAGAGTATAATTTTGAATATAAACAGGTAATTCCCTATGTGATCGTCCGTCATGGCGACCGGTATCTTCTTCTGAAAAGAACGGCGAAACAGACCGAGAGCAGACTGCACGGCAAATACTCGCTGGGAATCGGCGGGCATGTTAATCCGCCGATTTCAGGTCAGTCCGAGAATAATCCGATAATCGACGGATTATATAAGGAGCTCAATGAAGAGATAGAACTGACCGACCCCTACTGCTTAAGCTTTATAGGAGTAATAAATGACGAAAGCACGAGTGTCAGTAAAGTCCACCTCGGATTGCTCTATGTATGCGAGGCATCATCCTCGCAGTGTGAAATACTGGAGAAAGAGAAGATGTCGGGCCAATGGGTAACAAAGGATAAGCTGAAAGAGTATTTTGATTTGTTGGAAACCTGGTCGCAAATTGTTTATAATTGCTATATTTCTGGTCACGCCCCGCAGGGTATAACGCTGCCGAGGTTATAGCATGCAATGGAAAGAGAAACTCATTATCGCCCTTGATGTGTCGGATGCGCAGCAGGCCATCGATATTGTTGACCGGCTCGGCGATGATGCCGCGGTATTCAAGGTGGGCTTTGAGCTTTTTGTGAGCGCAGGTCCTGGCATCGTCGAAAAGATTCAGGGCAGGGGGAAGAAGGTCTTCCTTGATCTGAAATTCCATGATATCCCCAATACGGTATCGAAGGCGGCACTTGCCGCTGCCCGTCTGGGTGTTTATATGTTCAATGTCCATGCCTCCGGCGGCCTCACCATGATGAAAAAGTGCAAGGATGCTGTTGTGGAGCTCTGCCTGAAGGAGAACCTCCAGAGGCCGAAGATCATCGGCGTCACCGCGCTCACCAGCCTGGATACTGAGATACTGAAGAACGAGCTGGGAGTGCAGCACAGCCTGAAGACCCACGTTAAACATCTTGCGCTCCTTGCGCTCAAAGCAGGACTCGACGGTGTCGTTGCCTCACCCCATGAGACCTCGATGATAAAACAGCACTGCGGCGATGACTTTCTGGTTGTCACCCCCGGAATCAGGCCCTCCTGGGTTCCCCCTGACGACCAGAGGCGGACGGCAACACCGAAAGAGGCGTTGCGGCAGGGTGCAGACTACATCGTCATGGGCAGGGGTATTCTGACGCATGAGGATCCGATAAAGGCGCTGGAGCTTATTTCTCTCGAAATACTTACCGCGTAAATTCCTTGAACGGCTGAGAGCACCCATATACTGAAGCCCGGATTGTTCCACTCCCATCATAACGGAATATGAATGTAAATATAACAAAGAGTGCATTTATTGAGAAGGCGAAGAAGGGACGTGTACCGCCGCTCTACAGGGAAACGCCCTATGCTGAGCCGCATAGTGTTTACGAGAAGTTATGCAGGCGCGGCAACAGGAACTCACCGTATTCCATGCTCCTCGAGAGTGTAAGAGGTCCCCACAAGATAGCCCATTATTCCTTTATCGCCTTCGAGCCCTACCTTGTGCTGAGCGCCAAAGACGGCGAGCTGAAGGTACAGGCGCCGTGGACAAAAAAAGAGGCCCTCTCCTTCAGGCACCCGTTGGAACGCCTGAAAGAGCTTGTCGCCGCCTGTCCCCAGGAAATGGCGCCGGGGCTCCCTCCTTTTCAGGGCGGCGCCATCGGCATGCTGAGCTATGACTTTGTCCGCTACATTGAGGATATTCCCCGCAACGCCGTTGATGACCTGCAGCTTCCCGATGCCCATTTCATGATGGTCGACAGGGTAGTTGCCTTTGACCACCTAGAGAAACGGGCGTGGATAATAGTCTCCCCCGGAGTGCGGCATACCGAACTGGGATTCCGGGATATTAAGGATATCGACTGGGCCGAACCTTATGACGAAGCAACAGCGCTGATCGAGGGAATAGCGGCAACAATGAAAGGACAGGAGCCAAAAGAAACCATTTCTGAAACTGCTCACTTGCCTCGTGCCTCTTGCCCCTCGCCGCCGCTTCAGTATGAGATGACGAAAGAGCGCTACATGGACATGGTAAGACGGGCAAAAGAGTATATTGCAGCGGGGGATATATTCCAGGCGAACCTTTCGCAGCGGATTTCGGCCCCTATCGGGGAGAGCGATCCCTGGGATATCTACAAGGTGCTGCGGAGGATCAACCCTTCACCCTTCGCCGCCTTTGTCGATTTCGGGGATTACCAGATCGTGAGCTCATCGCCGGAACGGCTGGTCCGGGTGAAAGACAGGACCATTGAAACAAGACCGATTGCTGGTACACGACCGCGGGGCAAGAACAGGAGCGAGGATGAGGTGCTGCGTGCGGAACTCTTGCTGAATGAAAAGGAGCGGGCCGAGCATATCATGCTCATCGATCTTGAGCGGAACGATATCGGCAGGATCTCGGAATACGGCAGCGTGGCCGTGGACGAGCTGATGATCACCGAAGATTATTCGCACGTCATCCATATTGTCTCGAATGTAAAGAGCCTCCTGAGAGCGGACAAGACCTGCTTCGATGTTATCAGGGCAACCTTCCCCGGAGGCACCATTACCGGAGTGCCGAAGGTGCGCTGTATGGAGATCATCGATGAGCTGGAACCGGTGACACGGGGAGCCTATACCGGCTCGCTCGGATATGTAGGTTTTTCCGGCTCCATGGATCTGAATATCATTATCAGGACCTTCGTGATCAAGAAAGGCCGCGCCTATGTCCAGGCAGGGGCGGGAATCGTCGCCGACTCCGATCCTGAAAGAGAGTACTATGAGACCCTGAAGAAGGCGGAGGCGCTCATAAAAACCCTCGAGCAGCTGAAATAGAGAAAGGTTGAGGCGTATGTCACGCCAAAATGATAATGTCCTATATGACCAAAATAGAAATGTCCTATAGGAGGGATGTCATACTGCAAAGTAATGGAGGGAAACAGTATGGCAGGAGAGGACATTATCATGGTAAGGCACA
>JBFMCP010000053.1:0-15362 GCA_040754455.1 Nitrospirota bacterium | reverse complement strand
TTACTTCGAGCATCTGAGAGATTTCAGGAATGGGTTTTCCCTTATCGCACTGCAGTATCGCCAGGATACGGCGGTAATGGTGAACATTCTGAGCGTGGTGCAATTCGTATTGCAGTCGACGGCGCTGATACGGTGTTAGGAGTGTTTTGTTCATGATAACCTCCCTCTACCTTCAAAGGTATCATGAACTGCTCACCTGTGACAAAACTTTTGCGGACTTGCTTAGGCGAGGGCAGAGAATATGCCCAGGTCTACGTGCTCGCAAGACAAAGACAAAAAGGCTGTGACGGCATGGGTGAGCTGGCGACCATGAAGGAAGAATTCAGAGATGTTATTGATAAGGTGATACAATATTGTAAGGAGAAGAAGTATATTTCTCAGGGCGTATCATACGATATTGATTCCATCGCGAATGAGATCAGGAGGCCATAAGAAAGGATGCCGTTGCTCGATATAAGAGGACTCACCTACGATGCGAGCGCGAAAAGAGTTCTCGACGGTCTTTACATGACGATTGAGCAATCGGAGGTCCATGCACTTCTCGGCACGAACGGCACGGGCAAAAGCACCCTTGCTTATCTCATTATGGGTTGCGAGGGATACAGGCCGACAGCCGGTGAAATAGCCTTTGAAGGAAAGGTTATCAACGACCTCAAAATCCACGAGCGGGCGCAGTTAGGTATCACCATGGCCTGGCAGGAGCCGGTGAGGTTTGAGGGAATTTCCGTCAGGGACTATCTCACGCTGAAACATAAGGGTGCAGATCCGTCTCATTATCTCGAAATGGTCGGCCTCTCCCCGGCGCTGTATCTTGGAAGAATGGCCGACAAATGTCTGAGCGGAGGAGAGCGGAAGCGGATAGAGCTTGCATCGATCCTGGCGCTTCGACCGAAGCTTGCCATCCTCGATGAGCCTGACTCGGGCATAGATATGCTTTCGACGCAGGATATCATAAATGTCATTAATCTGTTTAAGCAAAACGGATCAGCGGTGCTGCTGATAACCCACAGGGAAGAGATAGCTATGATCGCGGACAAGGCATCCCAGATATGCAGGGGGAACATTGTCTGCTCAGGAAGGCCGCACAAAGTGGCGGAGTACTATAAAGCAAGAAAATGCGTTGTCTGTGACGGGGAGGTGTGCAATGAGTGAACTTTATGATCTTATGAAGGCCTTTGGTGACGCCGGTGGCGACAAGGCCATCCTTGAAAATAATGAGATAGCGCATCTTGTTGCAAGCGGGCATAAACTCCTCAGCATGAAAAGCGTGGAAGGGCTTGAGGTCGATGCGAGAGAGACCCTGACCGGGGTCAGCGCCAGGGTTACGGTGAAAGAAGGCATAAAGATAAAGAATCCGGTTCATCTCTGCTTCGGCGTTCTGCACGCCAAGGGGACCCAAAAAATCAAGATGGATGTTACCCTCGAAAAGAATTCATCTGCGCATTTCATTGCCCACTGCATATTCCCGAAGGCTGAAAAGGTGCGGCATATCATGGACGCAGTAGTTGAGATCGGAGAAGGCGCAGAGATGAGATATTCGGAGACCCACTATCATGGGCTCTACGGCGGCATTGAGGTCGTCCCGAAAGCGGTTGTAAAGATCGGGAAGGACGGCAGGTACTTTGCGGATTTTACGCTGACCACTGGAAGGGTCGGGAAACTCGATATGGACTATAAGGTCGAGGCAGGAGAAAATGCCGTGACTGAACTGACAGCAAGGGTCTTCGGCCATGCGAATGACGATATAAAAATAAAAGAAAAAGTTGCGCTGGAGGGTAAAAACTCGCGAAGTATTATAAAGACCAGAGTTGCTATTGAGGATGAGGCTACAGCAGAAGTTACCGGCATCACGGAGGGAAATGCGGAAGGCTCACGCGGGCATGTAGATTGCATGGAGATTGTGAAGGACAAGGCCTTGGCAAAGGCCATCCCAATCGTCAATGTCACAAATCAGTTTGCAAAGGTGACCCATGAGGCAGCGATCGGCAGCGTGGACAAACGCCAGATGGAGACACTGATGGCGCACGGGCTGACGCCTGAAGAGGCGGTGGATGTGATTGTGAAAGGGATATTGAAATAGTTCACATCTCTTTATTCGGCCAATCTTTCCTCTTTTGCAGCTTTTTTTTTCCGGATCAACCTGATTGATCAATGAAAGACCTTAGAAAGCAAATGAGTACTGTTCACTTTCTGCACACCTGCTCAAGACCTGCACAACTTAGTTAGACTTGTTCCTTTATTTTTCAAGTGGTTTCCGACCGGCATAACAGTTGCTTTAATTTTCCTGTTAACAAAGATTTAATTTGAAAGGAGGAGATATATTATGTCAAAGAAGTATGCGTTGCTCGTGGATCTGAGGAAGTGCATCGGCTGTACATCCTGCCAGGTGAGCTGCAAGATGGAAAACTCTGTGCCGATAGGCCACTTCAGGGCAAGGGTGGACTTTGCCGATACAGGAGATTACCCGAAGGCGAAGCGCCACTTTTTCCCGAAGCTCTGCAATAACTGCGAGGAGCCTCCCTGTGTCCTTCCCTGCCCTGTACCTGGCGCCACGTACAAGGGGGAGGATGGTGTGGTGATGGTAAACAGGGAACTCTGCATCGGTTGCGGCAGGTGCGTTGGTGCATGTCCGTACGGCGCACGGTTTATGCATCCGCATATCCCTGTCAAGAATGATCCGGCAAAGTTCGCCAAAGACGTCCCTGAGGTTAAGGGAAAGAAGGCAAAGGATTTAAGAGTGGTTGATAAGTGCGACTACTGCAGCCACAGGCTCGCACAGGGGATCGAGGAGCCGGCGTGCGTGAGGAACTGCGTCGGCATCGCGAGGATCTTCGGCGATCTGAACGACCCCAACAGCGAGGTTTCGAAGCTCAAGGCTTCGGTGAAAACACTGGACTGGCATCCTGAATACGGAACCAAACCGAAAACCCCTTACATCGCGCCGGATAAAGAGGCGCTTGATGCGGCCGACGGCAAGCTTAACGGATAGGAGGTGTAACAATGCAGATATCAAGAAGAGTCTTCTTAAAATATAGCGGGGCATTAGCAGGTATCGCAGCGCTGAACAAGACAGGCCTGCTGTCCTTGAAACACCTTTCCCCGTCCGAGGCCGAGGCGATGCAGACCGCGATGGGCAAATATGAAGTGAAATACACCGCAGACGCCATGTGCCCTGCCGAATGCGGCCTTGAGATGTGGGTCAAGGACGGAAAGATAGCGAAGATTTACGGCAACAAGGCGGTGCCGATGAATGCGGGTACCGCATGCGCAAAGGGCGCTTCAGGTCAGCAGCTTGTCTATTCCCCCTACAGGCTGAAGTACCCGATGATACGGGTCGGCAAGAGGGGCGAGGGAAAATTCAAACGTGTCACATGGGATGAGGCGATAGACCACATAGGCCGGAAGCTATCTGACATCAAGAAGAAATACGGCGCCGAGTCGGTGATAATGGATTGCGGCGACGTTACGGACAGGGACCAGTACTACCGCCTTTTCTTCGCGTTCGGTACACCCAACTGCACGGAACACGGCGCGATATGCGATACGCCGAGGCGGCACGGCCCCAAGCTCATGGTCGGCGGCAAGAGGTGGGAGCCTGATATCATGAGGCCCCAGCTCGTGAGACAGCCTGACGGTTCGTTGAAAAAGGACTACACCTACAGGACGAAGCTCATTGTCTATAACGGCTGGAACCCCTTTGTAGCCACCAGGATTTATTATGAGCAGAGAGGTACTGTCGGCGCTCAGGTCGAAAACGGCTGCAAGGTTGTGGTCATAGACCCGTCCCTGAGCAACACCGCCGCACGTGCCGACATGTGGCTTTCCCCGAGGGCCGGCACTGACGGCGATCTCTTCGGCGCCATGCTCAGATATATCCTCGAAAACGACAACCAGAACGACCCGAACAAGAAGTACATCGACTGGAGCTTCAAGAAATATTCGGTCGGCTGGGACGAGTTCGAAGCGGCCTTCAAGTCATGGTGGGCGAAGAAGGACCCAATAAACGGCCTTAGCTATTTCAGCCTCGACTGGGCGGCGGACAGGACAGGCCTTTCAAGAGGTCAGATAGAGGAGCTTTCCCATCTTTTCGGGAGCACGAAGCCCGCGGCCCTCGTCTGGGGCATGCAGTCTCCAGGGCACCATTATAACGGCTACTGCGCATCGATCCTCGGTGTGGCCCTGAATGTGGTAACGGGGAACTTCGATGTTCCGGGCGGAGTCATCGACACTGAGATAACGAAAGCCTCAAAGGGAGGCAGCGCAACCGGCGGCTTCTTCAAGGACAGAAAGGTCAAGAGAATCATCGGCGGCAAGGAGGTGGAAGGCAAGGTCGGAGATCTCCATATGGACCTCTTCGGCAGCAAGTTCCCGGCCGCCTGGGACGACTCGGTCGCCGACTATCCCAATGCCTTTATGGAGGGCGTTGATATCCGATACGGCGCCTTCAGGGGCCATCACTATCCGATCAAGGCATACGTCCTGAGGACCGGGAACTCTGTGGTCACGGGCTCTGCTCCCTGGAAATGGAAAGCGGCAATCACTGCAAAGGACAAGTCGGGCAACTACAAACTCGAGCTCTTTGTCTTCATAGACAGCCTGAATTTGGAAAGCGCCCTTTATGCGGATGTGATCCTTCCCGAGGCAAGCTATGCCGAACGCCAGAGCCTGAGCGACATATATCCGTCTCATGCGGTGATCTACAACAGGGACGCGGTGATCAAACCTCTCCATGAGTGCAAAAAGCCCACTGAGATCATGAACATGCTCGCCAAGAAGCTTAGTGAGCTTGGCGACGCCGACATCAAGGGCTCGGACTTCTGGGAGAAGTACAAGACCGAAGAGGACTTCGTAAACGAGATGCTTTCGGTCTCGCCCGGACGCCACAATGTAGGGACCCCGCTTCCCTATCCCCAGTATCCCGAGGGCTACCAGATAATAGGCACTCCGGAATCGCTCGAAAAGGGTGAAGTGACCATCGATCACGAAAAGAAGGTGATCAAGGGCAAGCCGGTTACGGTAGAATGGCTCAGGAGCAACAACGGCGTTGCCATCTGGCCCATGAGCTGGCGCAGGTACAAGAAGGTCAACGCTGAGGAGCCGAACAAGGCATGGCCTTATACTTCGACGAAATTGATCGAATTCAAATGGGACTGGAAAGAAGGAGACAAGAGATTCGGTCAGTACAAATCGCATAACGAGAAGATCGAGAAGGCGGGCGGAGAAGTACCGAAGGGGCTGAAGGAGATCGGCTTTGACAGATTCCCCTCCACTTTCTACTGGTTCGAGACCAAATGGAACCCTTACACGAACACGGCATACAAAAAGTACGCAAAGGATTACCCTTTCCAGCTCATTACCGGGAGGGTGCATCATGCAATGAGCGGCACGCAGATGGTCCCCTGGCTTGGAGAGATCAAGGCAGAAGGCACATGGCAGCCGATGAACAAGGAGTTCGAGGCGGATGTTCCGGAGGCGATGCCTCTGGGTGATGATCCCATGAAATCCGTGAAGATGAAATTCAAGCCGAACTCCTATTCGGTCGGTACGATCTGGATGAACATCGATGACGCCAAAAAAATGAGGCTCAAGAACGGAGACCTCGTTGTCGTGGAAAACCCGCTTGGCAAGTCGACAAAGGGGAAGATCTTTGCCTCGGGCGGTATGAGACCGGGGGTCATCAAGATCGGCTTTGCCACGGGCGGCAGATTTAGCGAGGGGCTCGGTCCGGCATATAAGAGCAGGCAATACACCCCGAGCCACAACGATCTCGTCGATCCCGATGTGCTTAGCCCGATCATGGGCTTTCCGGGATATGCTGACATGATCGTAAGGGTCAAGAAGGCATAATCCCAATGTTTGCTGAAATGAGGAGAGGGGACAGGGCAAACAGGCCCTGTCCCTCTTTCTAATGGAGAAGCGTTTATGATAGACGAACTCAGGGAAGAACTTTCTTTGTTTAATCTTCTGAGGCAGGTATTTTTAAAGGAACCGATGAGGGAGCTTATCGAGGGCATGTCAAAAGCCGAGTTGCCTTCGGAGGCCGATGACGAGATATCCTACGGCCTGAAACTGATGATCGAGTCGGTCCGCAGAAACAGCCATAGATTGAATGAATGGACGGAAGAGCTTGCCGTTGAATATGCACGTCTTTTCGTAGGTCCGAAAAATCCCCCAGCAGTGCCCTACGCATCGTTTTATCTTTCCGAATCCCATTCGCTCATGACGGATGAAACCATAGATGTAAGAAAAAAATACCTCGATGCAGGCATGGCGGTAAAGGAATTGTACAGTATTCCCGACGATCATATTGGGATAGAGCTGGAATTCATCTACGACCTCACCGGCAGGATGATAAAGCTGTTCGAAAAGGGAGAGCGCGAAGAGGCGTCCAGGCTTTTCGAGATCAGGGGAGATTTTATAAGGGGACATATGGCCTTATGGGTTCCCTTTTTTGTCGAAAAAGTCATAGGGGCGTCTGGGGATGATTTTTACAAAGGCGCTTCATACATATTGAAAGGTTGTATCTAAAGGAGACATGACGAATCTGTTTGACTTTGAGCAACTCCTCAATGAGTCCTCACGGATTCACGGCCATCTCTGTCCCGGCCAAGTGCTCGGGGTGAAGATGTCCATGCTTGGGCTAAGGGAGATCGCTATTACAGATCCCAAAGGCAAAGACAGAAAGAGCATCATCGTCTTTGTTGAGATTGACAGATGCGCAACCGATGCCGTTCAGTCGGTCACCGGATGCAGCCTCGGCCACAGGACCATGAAGTTCATGGATTACGGGAAAATGGCCGCGACATTCGTCAACCTCAAAACGGGCAAGGCCGTGCGCGTCATTGCAAGGGAGGACTCACGACAGAAGGCAAAAGAGCTTTTTGCTGAGATCGAAAACAAGTATGAGGCCCAGCTTGAGGCATACAAGATCATGCCTGATGAAGAACTCTTCGACGTCATGAACGTGAAAGTGAAGATAAATCCGGAAGACATGCCTGGAAGACCCTTGCGGAGGGTGAAATGCGAGGCCTGCGGTGAATATGTGCAAGACATGCGGAAGGTCGAGATAAAGGGAAAGGTCCTCTGCCGGCCTTGTGCTGATGCCGGATATTAATCACCTGTCGGGCAGGATATTTTTTGATCTGCGTTATGCAGTTATTCCATAACGGATGAAAGGCGATCATGAAGATTAAATCAAAGCTCTGGATCGAGGTTGACGGAAAGCCGGTCTTCGGCAGAGGTCGACGATTTCTGCTTGAGGCAATAGACAAATACGGCTCGATCAACCAGGCTGCAAAGGAGATCAACATCTCCTACCGGAAGGCCTGGGGTTACATCAAGGCCATGGAAGAAAGGCTTGGTTTTAAGCTTATCGAGCGGCAGACCGGCGGGAGAAACGGCGGCGGGGCGATCATTACGGATGACGCAAGAGCCTTCTTGAAGAAATACGAGTTACTTGAAAAAGGAATACAGGAGCTTGTTGATGAGAGATTCAGGGATACCTTCAGATAATTTTAGAAAGCTCGCATGGGATATTTCAGGCGCCTTCGGCGACATCGGTGTCCTGTTTCCTATAGCTATTGCACTGATCGTGAAGAACGGCTTTAATCCCACGGCGCTTTTCTTGATGGCAGGGCTTTTTTATGTAATATCCGCTTATTATTTCAGGATCACAATGCCTGTTCAGCCGCTCAAGGCAATGTCCGCCATAGCAATAGCATCAGGGTTGAATTTTGAGGTGATTAATGCTGCAGGTATAGCTATGGGTATCATTCTTATTTTCATTTCGTTGACCCGCCTGAGTGTGAAACTCGGGAGTTTTTTCCCTGTGTCCGTAATACGGGGCATACAGCTTGGTTTGGGGATGATGCTTGTCAGATCGGCTTCAGGTCTTATAAGCGCAGACATTCTGATCGCAGTCGTTGCAGGGCTGCTACTTATAACAAATATTGCGCTGATAAAAAAAATACCGCCGCTCATCCCTATCTTAATACTCGGGGCAGTATTCTCGATAAGAGGGCTTACCCCTCTTGCAATCGGACCAGTGGCATTAAGCCCGGCATTGCCTGATGCAGACAGCCTGTGGAGGGGCTTTACTCTTCTTGTTCTTCCTCAGATTGCGCTGACTTTTGGCAATGCTATAGTCGCAACAGAGGCAACCGGCAAATTGCTTTATGGACAAAAAGCAGAGCGACTTAGCCTTCAGAGCGTTCCTTTGAGCATGGGTTTTGCTAATATCACGTCGGGATTTTTCGGAGGCGCTCCTATGTGTCATGGATGCGGGGGACTGACAGCACACAGCAAATTTGGTGCAACAAGCGAGAGATCAGGCTATATAATAGGCGGTCTACTGATCGTCCTTGCTCTTCTATTTGGTAAGTCAGCCCTGTCCATTATTTCGGCCTTCCCTTTGGGGATTTTGGGTGTTCTGCTATGTTATGTAGGAATACAACATTCGCTGTTTATAAGGGACATTATAGCCGATAAGAAAGCTGTGTTTGTTGCATTAACAGTTGCTGTTTCAGGATTTTTGACAAATAACCTTACCGTTGGTTTTGTCCTCGGATTAGGGGTTCATTATAGCTTCACGATGATGAAAAATACTTTGAGAATTTAGGAGGTTTTATGTGCGATATTCAAAGGCCTGATACAAAAGATAGGATAGGCGTAAAGACAATTTCGGCAAAAGAAGCTATAGGCACTGTACTTGCCCATGACATAACCGAAATAAGGCCTGGAGAGTTCAAGGGGCGAGTCTTCAAGAAAGGACATGTCATCAGACAGGAAGATGTCTGTCATCTCCAGAGGCTTGGTAAGGAACATCTCTTTGTTCTTAATATCGCTGATAATGAGATGCACGAAGACGATGCTGCCTATATCCTTTCAAACGCCCTTATGGGAGAGGGAGTGAAGATAAAGGGTGAACCCAAAGAGGGAAAGATAAATATCATTGCAGAGAGAGACGGTTTGCTGAAGATAACCAAAGACGCCCTTCTTGAATTCAATATGCTGGGTGATATTATGTGTGCAACGCTCCACAGCAACACGGTTGTGAAACAAGGTCAGACGGTTGCCGCAACGAGGGCAATTCCCTTGATAGTGAAGAAGGATGTAGTGCAGGCAGCGGTGAAGATCGGCGAGCAGGCTGGAAAGATCATTCAGGTCAGAGAGATCAGGAAGCCGAAGGCAGGCGTGGTCATCACCGGCAATGAAGTCTACTACGGCAGAATAAAGGACGCCTTCGCGTCTATTATCAAGGCCAAGATAGAGGCCATGGGAGGCGAAATCGTGGGCGCATATTATGCCCCGGATGATGAAACATTCATCGAGGCAAGGCTGAGGGAATTGATAAACGCTGGGGCTGACCTGCTGATCACCACTGGCGGCATGTCTGTTGACCCTGATGATGTGACGAGGTTTGCGATCAGGAAACTTGGAGCCCAGGACCTTACCTACGGCTCGGCAGTTCTGCCCGGTGCGATGTTTCTTGTTGCCTATCTCGGGGATATCCCCATTCTCGGTATTCCGGCCTGCGGCATGTATGCAAAAACCACTATTTTTGACTTGATCCTTCCGAGGGTTCTTGCAGGAGAGAAGATAGGGAGAAGGGAGTTATCAGAACTCGGTCACGGAGGACTTTGCATGAAATGCGAGACCTGCAATTATCCGGTCTGTCCGTTCGGGAAACTTGGATAAGGATATCCCTGGACGCCCATGAACATGGTATCGAACGGCAGCACGGAAACGCTAAAGGACTCCTTCAACCGGCAGATCGACTATCTCCGTATATCCATCACGGACTCATGCAATCTGAAGTGCATCTATTGCATGCCTGAAAAGGGCTTGAAGCGGTTCGATCAATCAGATATCCTGACCACCGATGAGATCATCAGGATCGTGTGCATTGCGGCCAAAAACGGCGTAAAAAAAGTCCGATTGACCGGTGGCGAACCACTGCTGCGGAAAGATATCATTCCGCTCATTTCGGGGATCAAGAGCATGGGGATCAGGGACCTGAGTATCACTACGAACGGCCAGCGGTTAGCTGAAATGGCGCAGCAGCTAAAAAGGGCCGGTCTCGACAGGGTGAATATCAGCCTTGATACGCTGATCGCCGACCGGTACCGGAAGATCACCAGAGGCGGCGAGATCGACCGCGTATGGGAAGGAATGCGGGAGTCCGAACGGGCTGGACTATGGCCGGTTAAAATCAATATGGTGCCTGTGCGCGGGATCAATGACGATGAAGTATCCCGGTTTGCGTCCCTAACGATGTTCAAGGATATTCACGTGCGATTTATCGAATTCATGCCTATTGGAAACCGTGAAACGTGGAAGCCCGATGCGTATCTGAGCAAGGACGAGATCATGGCCCGTGTGGCATCCACGGGAAAGCTGGTCCTGCTTGCATTCAAAGGCGGCGGTCCTTCACGAAATTATCGGATAGAGGGAGCGCCGGGCATGATCGGCTTCATCAGCGCAATAAGCGACTGCTTTTGCGGTTCCTGCAACAGGCTGCGCCTCACGGCTGTCGGCAAGTTAAGACCCTGCCTTTTTTCGGAAATGACAGTGGACATCAAAACGCCTCTCAGGAACGGCGCGGCCGATGAAGAACTTGAAGCTCTTTATCGACACGCCGTACTGTCCAAACCCGCCCGGCATGCACTCCAGGAACCCGCTTTATTCGGGCCCTCGTTGTCTCCTATGTCGCAGATCGGGGGATAGGCTGAAAGGTCATGGTAACCGTCAAACTCTTCGCTATTTTGAAATACCGTGCCGGAGTCTCTGAATTATCACTTGATATGCGGGAGGGCACTGTGGCAGCCCTTCTTGAGCAGGTGATGCAGAAATGTCCGTCGCTGTCTCCTCTGCTTTCCCCGGAACGGCTGATGATCGCAGTAAATGAGGAGTTCGTCAGGAAAGACGCTCTGGTCAGGGACGGCGACGAGGTCGCACTCATGCCGCCGTTTTCGGGCGGATCCGGCCTCTTCGGCATCGTCCGGATTCAAGAGGAACCGTTCGCCCTTGACAAGGAGGTGGAGAGGCTAAAACAATCATCGTCCTCCATCGGTGGGATAGTAACTTTCCTCGGGACCACGAGGGATGTCTCGCAGGATAAGCAGATAGCGAAGCTCGATTTCGAGCACTATCCCGGCATGGCCGAAAAGAAGCTTTCCGAAATCAGGGACCGGGCGATCAGGGAATTCGGAGCAATCGATGTGACGATAATTCACCGGGTAGGGACCATCCCAGTCGGAGAAAACATCGTCCTGATCGTTGTCGCATCGGAACATCGCGATGAAGCGTTCCGCGCCTGCCGTTTCTGCATCGATGAACTCAAGCGGATCACGCCTATCTGGAAAAAGGAAACGACGCCTGACGGAGAGGTCTGGGTGGAGGAGCATCCTTGATAATAAGAAACAAGCCTTGCAGATATCCGGTCTGTCCCTTCGGCAAGGAATAGTGTAAAATTTATAGTACCTATGGCGAAGTATGTTGCTTGCCTTATTATAATTACGCTATGCATTGCCGGTTGCGGAGACAGAGAGGTATCCAAAAAAGTCAGCCTTGACAAGAGGGCACCGCAAGAGGAGACTGTCGTACGGCAGGCTGAGGCGCGTTCCCTGAAATTCGGTTTCGACCTGAGGCTCAGTCCAAAAGAAGACACGAAGATATATCTGCCATTCTTGCGCTATCTTGAGCAGAACACCGGAAACAGATTCTCCATCAAGTTCACGGAAAAGTATGAAAGCACTGTTGAAAATCTCGGCAAGGGGATTACACATTTTGCAGCTCTCGGGCCGGTAACCTGCGTTTTGGCAAAGAGGCAGTATGGTTCAAGCTGTCTTGTGATGGGCCTGAACGAGGACGGCAGGCCTGAGTACCGCTCGGTCATCTTTACCAGGAGCGACAGTTCTGTGAATACGCTTAAGGACTTAAAGGGCAAGACCTTTGCATTCGGGGACAAGTATTCGACACAGGGACATGTGATCCCCCGCAAGATGCTGGAAGACGCAGGGATTCTCATAACAGACCTTAAGGGCCATGCCTTTACCGGCTCTCATGCCTTGACTGCCCGGGCCGTCCTGAACGGCGAGTATGACGCCGGTTCGCTGCAGGACAACATGGCGAAGAGACTGGTGTCGGAAGGAAAGATCAAGGTCATTGCGACATCGAAACCCTACCCGAGCAGCCTCATATGCGCTAATAAAGATGTCCACCTGCCCATCATAGCAAGTGTCAGGACTGCGCTTCTTTCTTTTGACCCCAAAGGGAAACATTCAGGGATTCTCGTGGATTGGGACAAGACAGAGATGCCGAAAGGTTTTTCTGAATATCGCGAGGCTGATCTGAAAGAAATAGAAATTCTGGCCGCTAAATACGGTCTCATTAAATGAAGCTCTGGCTGAAGATAGTCCTGCTCAATGTACTTCTCGTTCTGAGCCTTGGAGTATTGCTCGGTCTTGCAGTCCGGAGCGTTGTGATCGACTCCTTGCGGCAGGAGTTGTCGAGGCAGGGCGAATCTATCGCCCGAAACCTTTCCGAAAGGATCGCGGACTCAGTGCTTTTGCAAGACATCTACAGGACGCAGGAGGCTATTGATGATCTCCTCAGGACAGAGCGGGATGTGGAATATATCTTTATCCTTGACGACAACGGTGAACTCTTTGCCCACACCTTCAAGAACGGCCATCCTCCGGGAGTCCTGCGCTGGAACCCGCTTTATGACAGACCGACTTCCGTCCAACTGCTCGACACCGAACGGGGCTTCGTTCGGGACATCGGCGTGAAGATATTCGCAGGTATGAGCCCGGAAGTCCATGTGGGGCTGCGGGAGGAACGTATAATGCAGACGCTCGCGCGGATCAGATACATTGTTATCACCCTGACGATAGGTGTGACGCTCACCGGCGCAGCATTCGCCTGTTTATTCAGCAGGTTTATTACAAAGCCCCTCAATGCGCTTGTCGGATTCGCCAACCTTCTTTCGAAGGGAGAATTCGGCAAGAGCCTCGACGTGAAATCGAGAGACGAAATTGGAGAGCTTTCAAGCACCTTCAACCATCTCTCCCTCGAACTTGAAACTTACAGAAAGAAGATGGAATACTCCTACAGGCAGATGCTCAGGACCGAGAAGCTGACCGCACTGGGGAGGCTTTCTGCAGGACTCGCCCATGAGATCAGGAATCCCCTGACCTCTATTAAGGTGCTCTTCAACGCCTTCAAGGACAACCCGTCCTTGACAAGGGAGGACATGCAGGTAGTGCTGTCAGCGACGGAGCAGATGGATGAGATCCTTTCGAGATTTCTCCGGTTTGCACGGGGCGATGAATTCAATCCCTCGGAGGTATACATCAACCCTGTGATAAAAGAGGTCGTGAATCTCACCCAGCATCAGGCGAAGAATCAACGCGTCACGGTGGAAATGGACCTTACGAAACTGCCTCCGGTCAAGGCGGACAGGGGCCTTTTAGAGCAGGCGATTATGAACCTTGTGCTGAATGCGATCGAGGCGATGCCTGAAGGCGGAACCCTGACGGTATCAAGTAGAAACGCCGATGGTCACTACATCATTTCGGTAGCTGACACAGGCCAGGGCATTCCTGAAGAGATACGGGGAAAAATATTCGACCCGTTTTTCACGACAAAAGGCGATGGCACTGGCCTTGGTCTCTCGATTGTATACAATATCGTAAATATCCACAGCGGCGACATCAGCTTTGAAAGTAATGGAGGGGGAACTATATTTACCATGAAGATTCCTGTGCATGCATGAACACCATACTTGTTGTCGATGACCAGAAGACAGTCTGCTATTCGCTTCAGCGGCTGCTTCAGGCTGAGGGCTATGACGTTGTAACCGAGACGAACGGAGAAAAAGCCCTGGCGCTTATCGCCGGAGCAGCTCCTGATCTCGTTCTTATGGATGTCAGAATGCCGGAGATTGACGGCTTGGATGCCTTGGGCAGGATTAAGGAGTCCCATCCCGAAGTCCAGGTGATCATGATGACCGCCTTCAGCACGACCGAAAAGGCGATACAGGCCATGAAGCTCGGCGCCTATGATTATCTTCTTAAGCCCTTCGACAACGACGAACTGCTTGTACGGGTCAAGGGCGCAATCAAGGCGAAAGAACTTGTGAAAGAAGTGGTCACCTTTGATCAAACAGAGGATTACACAAAAGGGGAGACGATCATAGGCAAAAGCCACGTGATGCTCGATATCTATAAGCAGATCGGGAGGGTGGCTCCTACGGATGCCACTGTTTTCATCAGGGGGGAAAGCGGCACAGGCAAAGAACTGGTTGCGCGGGCCGTCTACCATTACAGCAAACGGGCGAACAAGCCTTTTCTCGCCATCAACTGCGCGGCCATTCCCGAGCAGCTTTTGGAGAGCGAACTCTTCGGGCATGAGCGGGGAGCGTTTACCGGGGCTGAATTCAGACGCATAGGGAAATGCGAGCAGTGCGACAGCGGCACGCTCTTTCTCGATGAGATCGGCGATATGTCCCTCTCCCTTCAGGCGAAGGTCCTGCGCTTTATCCAGGACGGCACGTTCCAGCGGGTCGGCGGAAACGAAACGATAAAGACTGATGTGAGGCTTATCGCCGCAACGAACAAAGATATTGAAAGTATGGTGGAGAAAGGAACATTCAGGGAAGATCTCTTCTATCGTATCAATGTGGTAACGATAGCCCTGCCGCCCTTGCGGGAAAGGAGAGAGGACATCGACGATCTTGTGCAGTATTTCATCGGGAAATTCAACAGGAAGCTCGGGAAGGAAATCAAGGGTGTCACCTCGGAGGTGTTAGACCACTTCAGGGGATGCGCATGGCCCGGCAATGTCAGGGAACTCGAGAACACGATCCAGAAAGCGATGGTCTTCTGCAATGACAATTATCTCTCCCTTGCATGCTGTGATTCCCTGAAACTCGCAAAGATGAGCTGTGCCACCCTTAAAGATGCAATCGCTCATCTTATTGATTCCGCATTCAGGGAGGGATGTCAGGAAAGATTCCAGGACATTATTGCGGCAATCGAGAAAAATATGGTCTGCAGGGCGTTGGAACTCACAAAGGGCAATCAGGTCCAAGCCGCGAAACTCTTAGGCATATCGAGAAATACATTGAGGAAGAAGTTGGAAACAGATTTTCGTTAGCGTGCGACCGCGCAGCGCGCCATAAGCTGAAGGAATTGAAAAGTTCATGCAGTGACTGTAGCGAAGGCTGAGATGGGTGTCACGCCAAAATGATAATGTCCTATATGACCAAAATAGAAATGTCCTATAGGAGGGATGTCATACTGCAAAGTAATGGAGGGAAACAGTATGGCAGGAGAGGACATTATCATGGTAAGGCACAA
>JBFMCP010000052.1:0-15441 GCA_040754455.1 Nitrospirota bacterium | reverse complement strand
CAGACCTCAAGGCCGTCTATGGGGCTGCGCCCCTCGGAGAGGCCGAGTCGCAGATGCAGAGGTTCGAGCAGCGCTGGCTCCGGCAGTATCCCCACGTCGTAAAATCCTGGCGGGCGAACTGGGACCCTCTCACGACCTTCTTCCGCTACCCGGTGGAGATCCGGAAGGTCATGTACACCACCAACATCATCGAAAGCGTTAACAGCAAGTTCAGGAAGGTCACAGATGCCCGCCGGGCCTTCCCCTCGGACGAGGCGGTGCTGAAGTCCCTCTACATGGCTGCGCTTGAGCTTGAAAGGAAATGGAGCAAACCTATCAAGGATTGGGCTATAATCTATGCACAGCTCGTCGTCCTCTTCGAGGACAGGCTGTTATGAGGAAACTGATTTACACAGTTGGCGAGACAGTCCCCTTTTCAAAGTTCTTGGCACTCCTGAAAATCTGAATTGCTTGAGGAAGGGATAATAAAAAAGGGACTCGCTTTTCGCGAATCCCTTTCATTTGCTTTATGTTATTTACTCTTACTTACACTTCTTAGAGTCCCCCGGACCCTTGGGCGGCACGCCTCAGGTGGGCACGCCGATGCGGGGGAAGACAAAGACCTGCAGCACGATCCAGACGACGAGGATAATCGCTCCGAGCAGGAGATCGTTCACTACGTGCTCTCCTTCTTCTCGGTCTTCTCTGCAGCCTTGGCCTTTACACTCTGCTCGTAATCGACGAACTCGATGATCGCCATGGGGGCGCGGTCATTGACCCTTTGCCGTGTCTGGACAATCCTCAGATAGCCGCCGTTTTTGTCCGCAAAGCGCGGTGCGATCTCGGAGAAGAGCTTCGCCACCACCGCCCTGTTGGGGATGTAGGACATGACCATTCTCTTTGAATGGACATCGCCCTGCTTGCCGAAGGTGACGAGCTTTTCAGCGATCCCCTTGATGGCCTTCGCCCGGGCAACGGTCGTCTCTATTCTCTGGTGCTCGAAGAGGGATGCAACGAGGCCGCGCAGCAACGCTTTCCTCTGGTTCGCCGTTCTTCCGAAGTGTCTTCCTGCTACTTTATGACGCATGGTACGCCTCTACCTCCTCTAGGATTTCTACTTTATACTGCCTTCTATTTCGTTCATATCGACTTTCATGCCGAAGCTCAGGCCCATCGAGGTCAGGATGTCCTTTATCTCGTTCAGGGATTTGCGGCCGAAGTTCTTTGTTTTGAGCATCTCGTGCTCCGTCCTCTGCACAAGGTCGCCAAGGGTCTTGATGTTGGCGTTCTTGAGGCAATTATATGCCCGCACCGAGAGCTCCAGTTCATCAATGCTCTTGAGCAGATGCTCGTTCATGGCCGGAGTGGCGGTTACCGGAGAGGCGGCGTGTGAGGATTCTTCCGTTTCCTCGGGCTCCTCGACGAATATGAAAAGATCGAGGTGGTCCATGAGGATCGACGCCGCATCGCTGACCGCTTTTTCAGGGCTGATGCCGCCGTCGGTCCATACTTCCATAATGAGGCGGTCGTAATCGGTCGACCTGCCGACCCTGGCCTTCTCCACCCAGAAGTTCACCTTCTTGATCGGGCTGAAGACAGAGTCCACGGCAATGACATCGACAGGCAGATTTTCCTCTTTATTGAATTCGGCAGGCACATAGCCCCTGCCTTTCTTCACATACATCTCCATCTCGAGGGTCATGTTGTTGTCGACGGATGCGATATAGCAGTCCTTGTTCAGCACTTCCACATTGGCATCGGTCTCGATATCGGCGCCGGTGACCACTTTGGGGCCCTTCGCCTTAACGGTGATGGTCCGGCTTTCGTCGCCATGTACCCTGAAGCGCAGCTTCTTTATATTCAGGACGATATCAACGACATCCTCTTTCACCGATTTTATCGCCGAAAATTCATGCAGCACTCCGGGTATCCTGAACCCCGTAATTGCAGCGCCCTCTATGGAAGAAAGTAAAACCCTCCGCAGCGAGTTGCCGATCGTGGTGCCGAAGCCGCGCTCAAGGGGCTCGACGACCAGTTTCCCATAACTCTCGGTAAGGGTCTCTTCATCAAAATTGATCTTCTTCGGCAGCTGAAAGCCCTTTTTAACAAGATCCATAGTACGGTCTCCTATGCCTTTCTGTATTTATTCTCAAGAGAATCCCGGCACCGCTCCTCGGAGCACGGCCCGGAAGTTGCCCACTGACTACTTTGAGTAAAGTTCGACGATGAGCTGTTCCGCTACCGGCAGCTGCATCTCGTCCCTCGAAGGGACTCTGACAAACTTTCCTCTCAGGTTCTGGGGCTCGACCTCCACCCAACCCGGGAATCCGCGGTGCTCGGCCATCGAAAGGCTATCGGCGATCGCCTGCAGCTCCTTGCTCGCCTCACTAACCTGGACCATATCACCCGGTTTCAGCAGATAGGAGGGGATATCGACCTTCTTCCCGTTGACGAGAAAGTGTCCGTGTCTGACGAGCTGGCGCGCCTCTCTCCTGTTGAGGGCGAATCCCATGCGGTAGACGGCGTTATCAATGCGCCGCTCCAGCATCTGGAGGAGCACTTCGCCGGTGATCCCCTTCATACTGGAGGCCTTCTCAAAGTAATTACGGAACTGATTCTCCATTATCCAGTAGATTCTTCTTGCCTTCTGCTTCTCTCTCAACTGCATTCCGTAGTCAGAGAGTTTTCCCCTGTTCTGACCATGCTGTCCCGGAGGATACTTTCTCCGCTCCACTGCGCACTTCTCGGTATAGCAGCGGGTGCCTTTCAGGAAGAGCTTTTCACCCTCTCTCCTGCACAGTCGACACAGCGGTCCCGTATAACGTGCCATTTATACTCTCCTCCTTTTCGGCGGCCTGCACCCGTTGTGCGGCACCGGAGTAACATCTTTGATAAGCGTTATTTCCAGCCCCGCCGCCTGCAGGGCACGGATCGCCGTCTCCCTGCCTGCACCGGGACCTTTTACGAAAACATCGACCTGCTTCAGGCCTGTCTCCATCGCCTTCTTTGCTGCGGTTTCCGAAGCCATCTGCGCTGCAAAGGGAGTGCCTTTCCGGGACCCCTTGAAGCCAAGGCTCCCGGCGCTCGACCATGCAATGACATTGCCGACCGCATCGGTAATCGTCACGATCGTATTGTTAAAAGTAGTCTGTATATGAGCAGTGCCTACCTGTATGTGCTTCTTTACCTTTTTACCGACTCTCTTTTTCTGCGCCA
Source organism: Nitrospirota bacterium (assembly GCA_040754455.1). Lineage (GTDB taxonomy): Bacteria > Nitrospirota > Thermodesulfovibrionia > Thermodesulfovibrionales > Dissulfurispiraceae > JBFMCP01. The sequence continues at coordinate 12,246 of JBFMCP010000052.1, read as the reverse complement.
TGTCCGTAGTACTCCTCCTTAGCTACTTTTTCTTGATGACAAGCTTTCTCGGTCCCTTGCGAGTCCTTGCATTGGTCTTAGTGCGCTGCCCGTGTACCGGCAGGTGCGCCGCGTGGCGCAACCCCCTGTAGGAGCCTATATCGGTAAGCCGCTTCACATTCATGGCGATCTCTCTCCTGAGATCACCCTCGACCTTGAAGTCCTTCTCGATGCGTCCCCTGATCTTTACGACGTCCTCATCGGTGAGGTTTTTCACCCTCGTATCAGGGTTGACGTTCACCTCTTTCAATATCTGATTCGACAGAGCCCTCCCGATACCAAAGATGCGGGTCAGCCCTATCTCTACACGCTCGTTCTTGGGCAGGTCGACACCAGCTATTCTCGCCATTCTCGCACTCCTTTTATATCCGTAGTATTGTTCACCGCCCACCGTTCATTGTTCATCGCCACCCATACACGGTGAACTACGAACGATGCACCATAAACTATTCTTATCCCTGCCGCTGCTTATGCCGCGGGTTTTCACAGAGGACGCGTATGACGCCCTTTCTCTTTACGACCTTGCACTTTGCGCATATCGGCTTTACCGAAGGCCTTACCTTCATATCTCCTCCAAATTAAAATTTAAAAAGCAAAATGCAAAACTATGGAGTTCCACAATTTTGAATTTTTCATTTTAAATTTTGCTCTTTATTTAAACCTGTATGTTATACGGCCTTTTGTCAGGTCATAGGGGGAAAGCTCTACGGTAACTTTATCCCCCGGCAGTATCTTGATAAAATGCATCCTCATCTTACCCGACACATACGCAAGTATGATCTGCCCGTTCTCCAATTCAACCCTGAACATGGCATTCGGCAGGGTTTCGACGATCGTCCCTTGTACTTCAATATTTTCTTCTTTTGACATAGTTTTTATAGTTAAGCTTAAAATTATACCTATCTTATCAGGGTTTAGTCAAGATTTTGGGGCCGTTCTTTGTAATGGCGATGGTGTGCTCAAAGTGGGCCGACAGGCTTCCGTCAGCTGTCACCGCGGTCCATCCATCGTCCAGAATCTTTACCTCTGCGCCTCCTGCATTCACCATCGGCTCGATTGCCAGGGTCATCCCCTCTTTGAGGCGCGGGCCCTGTCCCGGCCTCCCGAAGTTGGGCACCTGGGGATCCTCATGCAGCGACTGGCCGATGCCGTGCCCTACAAAGGCCCTGACCACCGAAAATCCATGGGCCTCTACATGCTGCTGGATCGCCGCCGAGATATCGGACACTCTGTTACCGACAACAGCACTCCGGATACCGAGGGAGAGCGCCTCCTCGGTAACCCTGATCAACTGCATCGCCTCATCATCTACATCACCAACGGGGATGGTAATCGCCCCGTCGCCGTAGAAGCCATCCAGTACAACACCAAGATCAATGCTGATAATATCGCCGTTCTTGATGATGACCTTCGGCGAAGGTATTCCGTGGACCACCTGATCGTTAATCGAGATACAGGTGTCGGCAGGATACCCCCGGTATCCCCTGAACGCCGGTATCGCATTCCTCTTTCTGATTTCCTTGTCGACGAAGGTCTCGATATCGGCGGTCGATATGCCGGCTTTTACAAAAGCTGTAAGGTGTTCCAAAATCTCTGCGACAATCCGGCATGCAGCGGCGATCTTTGCTATCTCTCTCTGTGATTTGATAATGATCACAATGCCTGCTGCTTAATCTCTTCTGCCCTTTAATCGTCCTCTCTTAAGGAATCCCTCGTACGATCTTGTTACCAGATGCGATTCGATCTGTGAGACAGTATCGAGGGCCACGCCGATCGCGATCAGGAGCGAGGTGCCGCCGAAGTAAAAAGGCACATTGAACCTCGTAATGAGCAGTTCCGGCATAACGCACACAAAAGCGAGATAGACGGCGCCGACAAAGGTGAGCCTCGTCAATACCCGGTAAATGTATTCAGAGGTCTTCTGTCCCGGCCTGATGCCCGGAATGAAACCGCCGTGCTTCTGCAGGTTCTCCGCAATATCGACAGGGTTGAAAATCACCGCAGTATAGAAATAGCTGAAGAAAAAGATCATCCCCACATAGAGAATCGTGTAGATCGCGGTTCCCGGTGAGAGCTGCCGTGCAATCGCTTGCACCCAGGGAATTGCAATAAAGCCCGCTATTGTTGCAGGGAACATAATAATCGATGAAGCGAAGATCGGCGGGATAACGCCGGCCGTATTTACCTTGAGCGGCAGATGCGTGCTCTGACCGCCGAACATCTTTTTGCCGACGATCCGCTTCGCATACTGAACAGGAATTTTCCTCTGCCCCCGTTCGATAAAGATGATACCGGCTATGGTAGCAACCATGATCACCACCAGCAAGAGCACGAAGAAAATAGAGAGCTCACCGGCACGCACGAGGCTGAACGTACTGAGCACCGCATTGGGAAAACGTGCCACGATACCGGCAAAGATGATCAGGGAAATACCATTGCCGATACCCCGTTCAGTGATCTGCTCGCCAAGCCACATGAGGAAGGCAGTGCCTGAAGTGAGGGTGATCATAGTGAGCAACCTGAAAGACCAACCGGGATTCTGAATAAACTGCCCGCCCTGCATGCCCTCGAGCCCCACAGCGATACCGAAGGACTGGATCGCCGCGATAACAACCGTTGCATACCGGGTATATTTTACGATTTTCTTCCTGCCTGCCTCACCCTCTTTGGCGATCTTGCCAAGTGCTGGAATTACGACCGTAAGCAGTTGGAAAATAATCGATGCACTGATATAGGGCATAATGCCGAGGGCAAAAATCGTGACACGGGAAAGAGCTCCTCCCGAGAACATATCAAAGAAGCCCATCATAGCGCCGCCCTTTTCCGTAAGGAACCTGCTCAATGCCTCGCTGTTAATACCCGGAGTGGGGATGTGTGCGCCGATCCGGTACACGGCGAGCATACTCAGGGTGAAGAGCACTCTGTTTTTGAGCTCGGGGATCTTGAAGATGTTCTGGATACTGCTCAGGAGGCCCAATTTAGAGCACCTCGGCTGTGCCGCCCGCTGCTGCGATCTTCTCAGCTGCAGACGCGCTGAAGGCGTGTGCCTTTACGGTCAAGGGCTTACCGATCGTGCCGGTACCGAGCACTTTGAGGCCGTCCTTGATGTCTTTAATGATTTTCTTCTCGAGGAGCAGCTCAGGAGTAATCGTATCGCTGCCCGCTATCTTTACCAGCGTCTCGAGATTGATCACTGCATACTCCTTTTTAAAGGGCCTGTTCTTGAACCCTTTTTTCGGAAGTCTCCTCTGGAGCGGTGTCTGTCCTCCCTCAAAGGCAGGCCCTTTGGGGCCGCCGGAGCGCGCTTTCTGTCCTTTATGCCCTTTGGTGGCTGTCTTGCCGTGGCCCGAACCTCGTCCGCGGCCGATCCGCTTCGCTTTTTTCGTGCTCCCGTCCGCCGGAGCCAACTCCTCTATTTTCATGACTTAGCTCTTGACCTCCTGTTCGCTCTCTTCCTCTACCACTGCAACTTCACCCTCCGCACGTCCTCTCAGTTTGAAGACGACATCGGGGTCTTTCAGATTGCCGAGACCGTCCAGTGTCGCCCGCACGGTATTGAAAGGGTTATGTCCACCCAGGGATTTTGCAACGATGTCGTGGATGCCGGCGACCTCGAATACCGCGCGGACCGCACCGCCTGCGATCAAGCCAGTACCCTTGGGAGCCGGGTTCATGACGACCGAGTTCGAACCGAACCGCCCGATGATCCGGTGCGGTATTGTTCCATCCTTCATGGGGAATCTCATGAGCCGCTTCTTTGCCTGTTCCACAGCCTTTCTGATCGCCTCGGGAACTTCGGAAGCCTTTCCCTTGCCCACGCCGACAATACCGTCACCGCTGCCTACCACCACAAGGGCGCTGAAGGAAAATCTTCTTCCACCTTTAACGACCTTGGCAACCCTGTTGATGTAGACAACTTTATCCTTTAAGTTAAGCCCATCGGGGTCGATTCTCTCGGTCTTCACCATACCTCCTTATAACGTAACAATCAAAGTTGAAAGAGCAAAATGCAAAATTAAGGAATTCGAAATTTTTATTTTTAATTTTTGCATTTTAAATTTAAAATTCCAGGCCGCCCTCGCGCGCACTGTCAGCGAGCGCCTTGACACGGCCATGGTATTTGTATCCGCCGCGGTCGAAGACGACCTTTTTGATGCCGCTTCCGATCGCCCTCGAAGCGATCAGCTGTCCGACCTTCTTGGCAGCTGCCACATTGCCCTTATGCCCGGCCTCGCCCTTCACATCCTTGTCAGTCGTTGATGCTGCCGCCACCGTGCGGCCCTTCGTATCATCGATAATCTGCACGTATATATGATTAAGGCTTTTGTAAACGCAGAGCCTCGGCCGTTCAGTAGTCCCGAACACCTTCTTCCTCAACCTTGCGTGCCGCCTCTCTCTTGCTTGCTCTTTTATGCTCACCGACATCCTCCACAATCAGATGTATGTCCGCCTGAGGCGGACAGCAATCATCGTTTATTTCTTGCCTGTTTTACCGGCTTTCAGCTTGATTCTCTCTCCGGCGAAGCGGATACCTTTGCCCTTGTATGCATCAGGCGCCCTCAGCTCTTTGATATTTGCCGCGACCTGGCCCAGGAGCTGTTTGTCAATGCCGCTCAGCGTGATCGTGGTCTGCTTTTCGTCAACCTTCGCCGTAATGCCCGCAGGGAGCTGAAACTCCACGGGATGGGAATAGCCGAGGGTAAAGGCGATCTTGCTCCCTTTTACCTGGGCACGATACCCGATGCCGGTAATCTCGAGCACGCGGGTATATCCCTGAGAGACGCCGTTCACCATATTCGAGATCAGGCTCCGGGCAAGGCCGTGGAGCGCACGGTCCGTCTTGGAGTCCTGACTCCTCTCTATCACGATCCTGCCGTCGGCAGAGGTGATCTTCAGCCCCTCCGGGAAGGTGTAGCTGAGCTCGCCCTTCGGCCCTTTCACCTTGATCACATCCTGCTGTATCTCGACATTGATTCCCTGCGGAATCTCTATAGGTTTCTTGCCGATTCGTGACATCTCCCTCTCCTTACCAGATATAGCATAGTACTTCTCCGCCGACTCCATCGCGGCGGCACACCTTGTCGCTCAGCACCCCTTTTGATGTCGTAAGGACGGCGATCCCGACGCCCCCCATCACCTTGGGTACCTCTTCCTTCCCAGTATACACTCTTCTGCCGGGTTTGCTGATTCTCTTCAGGCCGGTAATGACCGGCTTGTTGTCCGCTGTATATTTAAGGGTGATCCGTAAAATTCCCTGTTTTTTGTCCTTTATGATTTTATAGGATTTGATGAAACCCTCTTCCTTCAGTATCTTCGCGATCTCCACCTTCATTCTCGAAGCGGGAATATCGACCTTCTCCGTCTTCGTCAGGAGCGTGTTTCTCATTCTGGTGAGCATATCTGCAATCGGATCGGTTACCATGACGCCACCTCTACCAGCTCGACTTCGTCACTCCGGGAATATGTCCCTTGAGCGCAAGTCCTCTGAAACAGATTCTGCAAATGCCGAACTTCCTCATATAGGCCCGCGGTCTGCCGCATACTTTGCATCTATTGTGGGCCCTTACCTTGAACTTCGGCTCCCTCTTTGCCTTCTCTATCATGCATGTCTTTGCCACCAAACTCCTCCTTTATTTTCTGAAGGGCATTCCGAAATATCTCAGCAATGCCTTGCTTTCTTCATCGGTTTTTCCTGTGGTGCACATGGTGATGTCCAGGCCGTGCACCATCTCGACCTTGTCATAATTTATCTCCGGAAAGATATACTGCTCTTTCAGTCCAAAGGAGTAGTTGCCCCTTCCGTCGAAGGACCTTGTGGAGAGCCCCCTGAAGTCCCTTATCCTCGGCAGCGCAACGCTGATCAGACGGTCGAGGAACTCGTACATCCTGTCGCCCCGCAGGGTCACCTTGCACCCCAGCGGCACGCCCTGTTTGAGCTTGAAGCCTGCAATCGCCTTCTTCGACTTGGTAATGAGCGGCTTCTGGCCGGTGATGGCGGCGAGCTCTTTCTCGGCAGCATCAAGAAGCTTGATATTCTGGGTTGCCTCACCGAGCGTCACATGTACAACAATCTTCTGCAGCTTGGGGACCTGCATGATACTCTTATATGAAAAGTCCTTCATGAGCGCCGGTACAATCTCTTTCGTATATTTCTCTCTCAGCCTCGGTGCCATGACTACTCGATAACCTCCTTACACTGCCTGCAGACTCTGAGCTTCTTTCCGTCGGCCTGGATGGCGTTGCCGATCCGGGCGGGTTTATTGCATTTGGGACAGAGCAGCATGACGTTCGACATGTGAATCGGCGCCTCTCTCTCGATGATGCCGCCTTGCGTGTATTTCTTGTTGGGTTTTGTATGTCTCTTGATAATGTTTACCCCTTCAACAATAAGCCTGCCCTCAGTGGGTGAAACAGACAATACTCTTCCCTTCTTGCCCTTGTTCTTGCCGGTTATCACCACGGCCGTATCACCCTTTTTTATTCTTAAACCCACCGTATCCTCCTCAATCTTCGTTATAGCGTTCAGTGTTATAGCGTCGAGCGTTGATTATTTTATCAATTAGTCCTTACTAACGCTATTACGCCCTACGCAATAACGCGTTATAGTACCTCCGGAGCAAGTGAGATGATCTTCATAAACTCTTTCCATCTCAGCTCTCTTGCAACAGGTCCGAAAATTCTCGTCCCTATCGGCTCCAACTGGTTGTTTAAAAGAACGACCGCATTCTGGTCAAACCGTATATATGAGCCGTCGGGCCGCTTGGTCTCTTTTTTGGTCCTGACCACGACTGCCTTGGAGACAGCCCCCTTTTTGATATTGCCGTCGGGAATCGCCTCTTTCACGCTTACCATAATGATATCGCCGACCCGGGCATACCGCTTGTTCGAGCCGCCCATGACGCGGATGCACATGACCTTTTTAGCGCCTGAGTTATCAGCAACATCGAGTCTGCTCAGTGTCTGTATCATGACTACCTTCCCTCACCTTCGACTATTTTAAGGACCTGCCACCGCTTGTCCCTGCTCAGCGGACGGCTCTCGACGATCTGGACGACGTCACCAGCCTTGCACTTGTTCTCTGCATCGTGCGCCTTGAACTTGGTGACCTTCTTCACCGTCTTGTGGTACAGCGGGTGCTGGAATGTCCTCGTCACCGCCACCACAACGGTCTTGTCCATCTTGTCACTTACCACTTTTCCTGTATATACCTTCTTCGGCATCGCTAACCCCTCTTACCGGCTCCGGCAGGAGCTCCTTTTTCAGTCATTACCGTCAGGATCCGTGCGATATCCTTGCGGACATCACGCACCCTTCTGTTGTTCGTCAGTTCTCCCTTCGAGAGCTGGAATCTGAGATTGAAGAGCTCCTTCCTCAGGTCCATCTCTTTCTGTCGCAATTCCTCTATGGATAATGCTCTCAGCTCAGAAGGTTTCATGAGGCTGCCTCCTCTCTCTTTACGAATTTTGTCGAAACAGGAAGCTTCCGGGAGGCGAGCTTGAATGCCTCCTTCGCGATGTCCTCGGTAATTCCCGATACCTCATAAAGTATCCTGCCCGGTTTTACCACCGCTACCCAGTATTCGGGGTTGCCCTTGCCTTTTCCCATTCTCGTTTCCGCCGGCTTCTTGGTAATCGGCTTATCAGGGAATATCCTGATCCAGACCTTGACCCCCTTCTTTGCAGCCCTCGTAATCGCAACTCGCGCAGCCTCTATCTGACGGCTGGATATCCAGCCTGGTTCCATGGCCTTGATGCCGAAATCACCAAAACTGATATCCGAGCCGCGGTATGCTTTTCCGGCCATGTTGCCCTTCATCGTTTTTCTGAATTTCACTTTTTTTGGTGCTAGCATGTTACTCTCCCACTGCTGAAGTCACTGGTTGATCCGAAAGGATATCACCATGGTATAGCCAAACCTTGACACCGATCTTCCCGTAGGTGGTCCTTGCCTCGGAAAAACCGTAATCCACATTCGCCCTGAAGGTGCTGAGGGGCACTCTTCCCTCGCGGTACCATTCCGTCCGTGCGATTTCGGCACCTGCCAGCCTTCCCGAGCACTGGACCTTGATGCCGAGCGCACCGAAGCGTATCGCGGAGGATACGGCGCGTTTCAACGCCCGTCTGAAGGCAACTCGTTTCTCGAGCTGGAGCGCAATATTCTCTGCAACAAGCTGGGCGTCAACCTCGGGCTTTCTGATCTCTTTTATATCAATGGCAACCTGCTTTCCTGTCGCCTCTTCGATCTCCTTCTTGAGCTTCTCTACCTCAGCGCCTTTCTTGCCGATAATGATACCGGGGCGTGCCGTATAAATGATGATCTTCAGTTTCTGACCGGGACGCTCGATCTCGATCTTCGCCACGCCGGCATGGAAAAGCTTCTGCTTGATCATCTTGCGTACGTTGATGTCTTCGAGGAGCTGATCGGCATAGCCTCTTTTAAGATACCATCTCGACTCCCATGTACGAATGATGCCCAGCCTGTTACCGATTGGATTCGTCTTCTGTCCCAAATCAACACCCCCGTAAAGAGCAGAAGCCAGGAGACAGAAGCCAGGAGACAGAAGTCATGTCCTTGCCTTGTTTCTCCTGAATTCTGAATTCTGAATTCTGGATTCTGTATCTCATATCTATTCCTCCGCAAGAATGATCGTGATGTGGCTGGTCCTCTTACGGATCACATTCGCTCTTCCCATAGCGCGCGGCTCCATGCGCTTCATCGTAGGCCCAGCATCAACAAAAGCCGTCTTAATTTTCAATCTATCAATATCCACCTGCGTGTTCTTGTTCTCCGCATTCGCCATCGCCGACTTCAGCAGCTTTTCGATAGGGCGTGCCCCCCTATACGGCATATACCTGAGCGAGATCAGGGCATCGGCCGCCCGTTTGCCTCTGATCAGATCGATGACCCTCCGTGCTTTACGGGGGGTTATTCTCGCATGTCGCAAAATCGCCTTCGATACCATTGTTCTATCCCTTTCCTTCTATCACTTTCCCGCTGCCTTCTCTCCGCCGGCGTGGCCTTTAAAGGTCCGCGTTGGAGAGAACTCACCGAGCTTGTGTCCTACCATATTCTCGGTCACATAGACAGGAATGAACTTTTTCCCGTTATGCACCGCAAAGGTAAACCCGATAAACTCGGGTACGATAGTGGATCGTCTTGACCAGGTCTTGATCATCTTCCGGTCACCGGAGGCAATCATGGTCTCCACCTTTTTCATAAGCTTGGCCTCAACGAAAGGCCCTTTTTTCAAGGATCTCGGCACGTAATCCTCCTTTTTTTAGTTCACCGTTCATTGTTCGTCGTTCATCAAACCATGAACGGAGAACAATGAACCATATACAAATTTACTTGCTACGCCTCTTTACAATGAATTTATCCGTTCTCTTGTTGCGTCTCGTCCTCACGCCCTCGGGCTTGCCCCATGGTGAGCAGGGGGGCCTTCCGCCGGAGCTCCTCCCCTCACCTCCGCCGAGCGGATGGTCAATGGGGTTCATGGCAACACCCCTCACATGAGGTCTCTTGCCGATATAACGGTTTCTGCCGGCCTTACCGAGGGATATATTTTCGCGCTCCGTATTGCCGACCTGTCCGACTGTTGCCATGCAGGTAGCGAGGACAAGGCGCATTTCTCCGGAGGGCAATTTTACCTGAGCGTACTTGCCTTCCTTGGCGACAATCTGCGCGCCGGCGCCGGCGCCCCTCACGAGCTTAGCGCCCTCCCCAGGCCTCAATTCGATATTGTGGACCGTAGTGCCGAGAGGAATATCCTTGATCACCAATGCATTACCGGGCTTTATCTCGGCATCCGTGCCCGCCATAATAGTGTCTCCCACATTCAGCCCTACGGGAGCAAGGATATACCGGTACTCTCCATCTCTGTACTGGAGGAGGGCAATCCTCGCTGACCTGTTGGGATCGTACTCGATGGTCTTTACCGTAGCGGGGATGCCGGTTTTATCACGCTTGAAGTCAATTATCCTGTATTGCCGTTTATTGCCGCCGCCCCTCTGCCAGGCGGTTACCTCACCGGTGTTGTTCCTGCCTCCGGTCTTCTTTGCCGGCACGGTAAGGGGCTTGTAGGGCGTATCAGTGGTCGTATCCTTATAGTCCGATGCGCTCTGGAATCTTCTTCCCGCCGATGTTGGATTAAACTTTCTTATTCCCATTTTCCTCTTCCCCTATTTGGTTCCTTATAACTTATTACGCATCACGCGTTACGGCCTTTATACGCCTTCGATAAAGTCGAGCTTCTCACCGGGCTTCAGGGTGATGATCGCCTTCTTCTTGTCAGACCTTCTCCCGACCGATTTGCCGAACCGCTTCATCTTTCCCTTCACATTCACTGTGGCAACCTTCTCAACCTTTACCTTGAATATCTCCTCGACCGCTTTTTTCACTTCGTGCTTGTTTGCGTTGGCGTCAATCTCAATGAGAATCTTATTCTCGCGCTCCTTTATGTCCATTCCTTTTTCAGTAAAGAGCGGTTTCTTTATGACATCGTAGATATGCTTCATGTTATGCCGCCTCCTCGCTTCCCTGCAGCTTCTTAAGCGCATCGGCTGTAAACAGCAGGTTGTTGTATGCCGCAACCTCATAGGCGTTCAGATCAGCCGCCCTCGTGACCGACACGCCGGGGATGTTCCTCGCCGAAAGAACGACATTTTTATCGCTCTCGGGCAGCACAATGAGCACGCTCTTTTCCGAGAGGCCGAGGTTGCTCAGAATCTTCGCCATTCCCTTCGTGTTCGGCTTATCGAGAGCAAGCGCATCAACAACCACGATTTCGCCGTCAGCGAGCTTCATGGACAGTGCCTTGTAGAGCGCCACCCTTCTCATATTCTTCGGCAGCTTCATGGAATAGTCCCGGGGCTGGGGGCCGAATATTATGGCGCCGCCCCTAAACTGTGGCGCCCTGGTGCTTCCCTGCCGAGCGCGGCCGGTATGCTTCTGTTTGTACGGCTTTTTGCCGCCGCCGCTCACCATGCCGCGCGTCTTGGTTGAGTGCGTCCCCTGCCGCTGATTCGCCAGGAATGCGACAACGGCACTGTGCACCGCTGCTTCGGAACCGTTGTTCCCGAATACCGATGCTGGTAGGGTCACCGTACCCTTCACGTTATTGTTGGTGTCCTTTATTTCGAGCGTCTTGTTCTCCGGCATACTAATCTTCCTTCCGAATCTCTATGATTGTGTTTGTAGGGCCAGGGATAGCGCCCTTGATAAGTATAAGATTCTGTTCAGGCCTGACATCGACGATCTTCAGGTTTCTCACCGTTACCCGTTCGTTGCCCATATGCCCCGCCATCCTCATTCCTCTCCAGACTCTCGAGGGGAAGGAGCTCGCACCTATGGAGCCCGGCGCCCTGTTGAACATCGAACCATGGGTGTCCGGTCCACCCAGAAAATTGTGCCGCTTCATGACACCCTGGAACCCCTTACCTTTAGAGATACCGGAAACCGCCACGACGTCACCCCTCTGAAAGCTCTCGGATTTAACAACATCACCGACCTTCAATCCAGTCATGGGGAACTCCCTCAGGACCTTGAACATCGCGGTCCCGGCCTTTTTGAACATGCCGGCAAGGGGCTTGGTCACATTTTTTGCTTTTCTCTCTTCGATAAAGCCGACCTTTACCGCCTCGTAACCATCCTTTTCTGGTGTCTTGACCTGCACCACAGGACAGGGGCCCGCCTCGACCACGGTTACCGGCACCAGTCTGCCGTCCTCGGTAAATACCTGCGTCATTCCCAATTTCTTGCCTAGGATACCTGTCATAGCTTTATCTCCACATCTACGCCTGATGCAAGCTCTAATTTCATCAACGCATCCACCGTATCAGGGGTGGGATCATAAATATCGATCAACCGTTTGTGCGTCCGTATCTCGAACTGCTCCCGGGACTTCTTGTCCACATGGGGCGATCTCAAAATGGTGTATTTGCTGATCTTGGTCGGCAGGGGCACCGGTCCTGCAATCCGTGCACCGGTCCTCTGCGCAGTATCCACGATCTCCCGCACCGACTGGTCCAGCAGCCGGTGGTCGTAAGCCTTCAGTTTTATTCTTATCTTCTGATTCACCGTACTACCCCAGTATTTCGGTAACGACGCCTGCACCCACGGTCCTACCGCCTTCTCTGATAGCGAATCTCAGTTCCTTCTCCATGGCAATGGGTGCAATCAGCTCTACCGTTATCGTCACGTTATCTCCGG
>JBFMCP010000051.1:0-15897 GCA_040754455.1 Nitrospirota bacterium | reverse complement strand
GGGAGCTGAACGAGTTGCTTGATGCGGGCCCTTACTTCCTCTGGCCGGGAAGCCTTTTTCTTCCCCCTAGTCCACCTCCTGTGTTTGGTTAGAAATTCTAACTTACACAGTTAGGCGGACACTCCCGCCGATCATGTCGCTTATGCAGTGTTCCGGCGTTATAACGCATACGATACTCAATACTTCGATATTATCACCTCGAAGTTCGATGAAGCCGAAGGAGTTCTGCACGGTCTTTCACACAAACAGTTCTATAATGCAAACTGCATGTGCCCTGCGTGCATGAGCAGACGCTTCGGCAAATAAAAAACGCTTAGATTCATCCCACCAATTGAAACCTGTAGAAAGCCACTCTCTCTTTTGGGGAGATAACCCATTTTGCTGCATAAATCCTGCACATTGCAAAAAGCGACATGCAATAGTAAACGACTTTACAGCCGGATTTTCACACCTTTTCGCAAATCCAATAAATACGTAGCAATCTTATTGAATATCTTAGAAAATCAAAAGGCGTTTCAGAGGATCTCCGAAACGCCTAAATCATTGATTTATATGGTAGGCACGAGGGGTTTCGAACCCCTGACCTCTACCGTGTCAAGGTAGCGCTCTCCCACTGAGCTACGCGCCTTTTTAAATGAACTTTAATTTAACTTAAACCAGGGTCCTTTTTCAAGACACAACAGTGCTTGTATTCATCGATCATTGAGCCGACGGGCCAATGCTTCGGCGAAGTCAGCGAGGGTTTCGTCGCGGGCGCCGAGGACGACGTAGTTCTCTCCTGCTTCCACTCTCCGCAATATCGTTTCCCGCTCTTCGATCACTTCGACCGATTTTCCCGCTGCCCTGACGCCTTCGGCAAGATCGTGGCTCGAGATATCTTTGCTGACGGTGCCGCCGGCGTAGTAGATCGGTAGGAGGATCAGGTGATCGGAATCGCGGAGGTTCTGTACAAAGGCCTCGATATATTCCTTCTTCATCATCCGCGTCGGAGCAAAGCCGTGGGGCTGGAAGATGTAGCAGATATGCCTGCGGAGCATCTGCATGGACTGCATAAAAGACGCGATTTTGTGGGGGTTGTGTGCGTAATCGTCGATGACGAGCCCCTGCCCGTTGCTGAGATGGATATCGAATCTGCGCTCGATGCCGCTGAATTCGGGGAGCACATGTGCGATATCTCCAAGCGGCACGCCCATTTCCGCAAGCGCGGTGACGCAGGAGAGTGCATTGGAGAGGTTGTATTTGCCGGGAAGAGACAAGCAGAACTTTGTTCCCTGCAGCATGAATTCGGTGCCGAGGGGGTTGTACTGGATCATTTCAGCGCGGTAGCGCGAGGAGACATCGACCGAAAAGGTGACGGCCTCTTTGAAGCCGAGTCTCGAAAGATTTTTATCATCGGCATTCACGACGAGCATGCCCGAGGTGTTCTTCGCGAGGGTCTCGAACATCCCGGCAGTCTCGTCGATGACGTGGTGGTCGAAGTCGAGATTCAGGATGACAGAGTGCACGGGCTTGTAATTGACGATAGTGCCATCAGATTCGCAGGCCTCGATCACCAGCCAGTCCGAGTCGCCGGTGATGGCATTGCCCGGATTGCCCTCCTGCTTAAACTGTTTCACCCTGCCGCCGCCGATGAAGTTGGGCTGCATGCCCAGCCGGTGCATAAGGAAGGCAAGCATGCCCGCGGTGGTCGATTTGCCGCTCGTGCCAGCAACAGCAATGGTCCTGAAGTCGGTCACGATCTGGGCGAGATATTCAGGCCTCGTCTTTAACGGAACGCCGAGGGCCTTTGCCTTCACTATTTCGGGCTGGTCCGGTTCGACGGCAGTGCTGAAGACCGCAAGGTCGAAGGTGGCGTCAATGCCGTTGCCGTCCTGCGGCACGACGGTGATATGTTTCGAGCGGAGTAGCGTGTACATCGGATGGCCGGGATTCCGGTCAAATGCGCGGTCAGAACCGACAACGGTGTGGCCCTTGTCTGCCATGAAGCTCGCGATTGCCGAGACGCCACTGCCGCCGATGCCGGAGAAAAATAGTTTCAGTCGCTTTTTCATGATAACGTAACTCCTGCATTATAACAGGATTATCCTGTTCACCTCTACAAAGCCGCGCAACCGGACATGTTACAATATCTTGTTATGTCGGGGTATACGGGAAAAAGTTTAAGAATAGATCTCACTACCAAGGATGTGCTCGTCTACGACACGCCATGGGAGCTGCGCAGCGCACTCTTAGGCGGCAGGGGCATGGCAGCAGCCATGATCGAGGACCGCATCACCCTCCCCTATGATGCACCCGAAATGCCGCTGATCTTTGCCACCGGCCCCCTCGTCGGCACTGCAGCTCCCACGTCGGGGAGGATGTCGGTGCTCTCCCGATCGCCGCTCACCGGTACGGTCTTCGATTGCTCTGTCGGCGGCAGGTTCGGCACGGAGATGAAAAAGGCGGGCTACGACACCATCGAGATTACCGGCACCTCGGATACCTGGGTCGCGATCATTATAGAAAACGGCAGTGTTGTTATTGCCAGGGCAAACCAACTGGCAGGAAGGAACATATCAGAGGTCGCACAGGCCCTCAGTGACCGCGGATCTCATGCGATCATCGGCAGAGCCGGCGAGCAGCAGGTGAAGTTCGCCTCCATTGTCTTTGACGGCCACTACTGCGCGGGCAGGGGCGGACTCGGTGCAGTAATGGGCGCAAAGAGACTGAAGGCAATCGCCATCAAGGGCAGTGGTGCTGTCAGGGTCGCCGATGCAGAAGGGCTGAAGAGTGCACGTGAGGAGATCATGCGCCTGCTCAGGGCATCGCAGGCAATCTACGGCGAGTTCGGCCTTTCCGAGTTCGGCACCGCTGCACTGGTCGACCTCATCCATGCCCGCAGGATGGAGCCCACCGAGAATTTCAGAAAGACATTTTTTCCTGATGCCTCAAGGTATTCCGGATATAACATGAAGCAGCACTTTAAATCAAAGAAAACCGGCTGCGCCGGCTGTCCGGTGCTCTGCAAGAAGGTGGGAGCAGGAGGCGAAGTGATTCCCGAATATGAGAGCGTCTCCCATTTCGGTGCGCTGAACGGTCTGAGCGATATAGAGCGCATTGTCGAGGCGAACAGGATCTGCAATGACTACGGCATGGATACGATCACAGCAGCCTCCACGATCTCCTGCTACTCGGAAATCAATGGAATACAGCTCAGCGCTGAAGAACTGCTTCAACTCCTCATACAGATCGGGAGCAAGAATTCTCCTCTCGGTGAAGCGCTCGCTGAAGGCTCACGCCGTTATGCAACGGCAATGGGTCGGCCGGAGCTGAGCATGTCGGTGAAGGGGCTCGAGCTGCCTGCCTATGACCCGCGCGGCGCCTACGGCATGGCGCTAGCCTATGCCACCTCAAACAGGGGCGGCTGCCACCTGAGGGCCTATCCCATAAGTCATGAGATATTGAGAAAGCCTGTGGCTACCGACCGTTTTTCGTTCGAGGGCAAGGCACGGATCATCAAGATCGCCGAAGACCTGAACGCGGTGGTCGATTCGCTCACTGCCTGCAAGTTCGTCTTCTTCGGCGCGAGCCTTGAGGAGTATGCAAAAGCGGTGAGTGCCGTAACAGGGAACGACTACGACGTGCAGTCTCTTCTTGCGATCGGCGAGAGAATCTGGAACCTCGAGCGGGAGCTAAACGAACGGAACGGGTTTACCGCAGCTCATGATGACCTGCCGGAGCGTTTCTTCAAAGAGGAGGGATCATCAAGTGACAATATACGCATAGCCCCCATTGACCGAAAGGCGTTCCTCAAGGCACGGGGAAATTATTATCGTATAAGAGGCTATGAAAAAGACAAATCCTAAACCCGAAATTCTAATTCCCGAACAAATTCGAATGCTCAAATTCAAAAAGAGTGTTGGCCATTTGCATTTCGGATTTGTTTAGAATTTCGTGTTTAGGATTTAGATATTCGAATTTAGAGTTTTACTTTCGTTATGGAACGATTGATTCATAAATATCTCGACAAGCTCCAGACACAGGGGCTAGCTGACAAGGAGCATGCGGTGTTTCTCGCCCTCGATGCTGAGCTTGTGTCGAACAGGCCGATCAGCGGCGAGGTGCTCACCTTGAGCAGGGTCTTTGATTCCATGAGCATCAGCACGCTGCTCTTTGCAGAGCCTTCAGAACCGTATAAAAGCATACTACAGGAGATCATTTCCCGCGACCCCCTTGCCCTTCAACGGCGCAAGGTCATTCCTATGGACTGCGAGACGAGGACCTTTTTCCATGACATCCCTGTTATTGAAGAGCTCTCTCACGAGGCGATTGCCCGGGCATTGTCACGCCGCAAGGCGGCCATCATAAAAGACCGAGGGATCGTCACCTACGGCGTGGTGACGCCGGAACAGGCATTTGTCTCCTTCAGCTCCACCTGTTTTTCCCTGTTCGTAAAATATTTCTATGATTTTCTGCTTCACGCCGAGGAGTGCTCCAGAAACAAAACTTTTCCTTCTGATACAGCACTGTTGCGCTTTAAACGTATAAGTAATGGATTAAGAAATGCTGCGGGTAGCAGCCCTCTGCCGTTCCCCTGCAAGGGACTTCCGCATACCGCTGAGAGCGTCATCAGCATGCTCGCCAGGGCAGGAAGAGCGGTAGTCGAGCACCGCCTCGTCGATTCCTGTTTCGGGAACATCTCCTACGTGCATAACGATACCATCTACATCAGCCAGACCGGCAGCTCGCTGGACGAGCTCGAGTGCTGCATCGATGCCGTACCCCTCGACGGTTCCTCCTCGGTCGGCATTACCGCATCGTCCGAGCTCTCTGCTCACAAGAACATTTATACGACAACCGGATATACGGCGATCCTGCACGGGCATCCGAAGTTTTCGGTAATCATGTCCATGCACTGTCTGAAAGAGGGATGCGACAGGACTGTCTGCTACAATGCCTGCAAAGAGAGGCGATATATCTCCGGCATCCCCGTGGTCCCGGGAGAGATCGGGACAGGCCCCACCGGCCTTATGCATACTGTCCCGCCGGCAATAAAGGAATGTGAAGGCGCAATCGTCCATGGACATGGGGTCTTCACCGCAGGTCATACCGATTTCCAAGTGCCCTTCAGCAAGCTTCTCTCCATTGAAAATTCCTGCAGAGAAGAGTATTTCTCCAAAATAGACCTCTGCCTCAAAAAACTTAATCAATAAAAAAAGGACCGGCCCAAACAGCCGGTCCTTTTTTATTGGCTGTACTGCTTTCTATTACGGGGTCTTCTTTTTCGGAGCGCCGCCAGCAGGGGCTGCGGCAGGTGCGGCAGCGGGAGCAGCAGAGCCGCCGAATGCCCGCTCATCCATGCTGTCGAAGAACTTGGCCTTCTGGGGCACTGCCTTCGGGTCAGCCTTCATCGGATGACAGACTGCGCAGAAGGCTTCCATCTTCTCGCCTTTGCCGACGTCGGTCCTCAGGTATCTGTAATTGGTGTTCGAGGGATGAGGATCATGGCAGCCGATACACTCAAAGCGGCCATCCCGTATCAGTTCCTCGGGAACGCGGGCGACCTTCGAGTTGATCTTGTTGAGTCCGTACGGATGACTCATGTGGGCAGAAACCGGCTTGATGCCCATGCCGCCCTTCTCTGGTGTTTCGTGACAGCCGAGACAGAGCGCGGTAATCTTCGAATAGGGCTGCTTTGTTGCCGGATTTACGGCAACCTTGTTTGCAGGTACGGCAAAAATGATCTCGTCCTTTGCATTGTGAATCCCATGACAGCCCGAGCATACGAGGCCGTCATGCCCGCCTGCTGCAAAGGCGCAGAGCGGGATAAGGAGAGCTGCTGCAACGACTACCATTCTGAGAATAATCATAAGTCCCCCTGACGTGAAGTTTTGTATGCTGTAAAACAGCATTATTTTGCTTATACTCTCAGCCCGAACGATGCGTAACTACTATTGTTACCGAATCTCCCCCTCAAGAGGTTTTCGATGATCCATCACACTCAGTGCGCTCAATTACTACTCTTTTTCCTTTTAGCCCTATCCTTTGTTGCAGCCTTTGCTTCGCCTTTGCTTTTCGTTTCAGCTGCGGCCTTTACATCAGGCTCGGCCCTGCCCTCAACTTTGGCAGCAACAGGCTCGATCCCGGCAACGTTGATCTTGTTCTCAGCCGTCACCTTCGTTTCGTTGTTGACCTTTGCCGCAGGAGCAGACTTAGTCTCACCCGTACCCTGCGGTCCTCTGTTTACTACCGGTTTTACCCTGTCATATCCGAATGCCTGATGACATCCGGGCAGGCAGGAGCCGCCGTTTGCAGTCTTCGTAAAACCCACCGGCATTCCCCAGACACCGAAGGGAGCCTTGTCCCTCACATGTTTCGGACTGCTCGTAGCATGAGGGTCGTGGCATGCCGAGCAGGTCCGCCCTTTGTCCGGTTTATTAACGTGCACGAAATGAAGGTTCTGGTCCCCGTTCCTGAATCCCGTGGCCGTCGTTGTCTGCGCATCGAGGGCAAGCGTCTTTTCATGGCAGCTGAAGCAGAGCTCGAAATTCTTCTGTTTAAAAGGAGCATAGAAGGTCGGCAGATAATACTTTTTAAGAATCTTGTAATTATCGGAGCCGTGGGTATTATGGCATCCGGCACAATCGTTCTCGAGTATCGGGCCGTGGTGTTCTTTGTTCTTCTCGAGATGTTCCTTCATGTTGGTGATCTGCGAGCCGGGTTTGCCCAGCGGTCGGTCATGACACATGAGGCAGGTGTTCATGGGGTCTTTCATCAACTGCTTTGCATAGTCGGCAGTATGGGGCACATGACAGGCGACGCATTTTTTTTCGGTCGCGAGGCCCCCGTGCTTCACCTTAACCTTTGCTATGGACTCTTGCTTGTCCTTATGGCATTTAAAACAGAGCGTCTCCGAGCTGTCCAGGTCGAAGTTGAAACGATATGCGCCGCCGTGCGGATTATGACAGCCGGTGCAGAGGTCCAGTACCGGCTTATGAATGAACGCGCTCTTCTTAAATTTTTCCGCCTTGTCGGTGTGGCAGGTAAAACATACGCCGTTGCCCGTCGCCATAAGCATCCGGGGATGGTCACCCTCGTGGGGATTATGACATATCGTGCAGCCGCTCACAGGGACAGGCCCATGCAGGAATTTAGCCTGGATATACTTCTTGTCATGGCAAGTGACGCACAGACTGTTGACATCAGTGCGGAGCTGAAACTGAAACGGCGACTGGTGCGGATTGTGGCAGGCCGTGCATTTGCCCTCCCTCACCGGCTGATGCACCAGCTTTCTGGTATCGACCTTCTCATGACAAAGGTAGCAGAGCTCGCTGACTTTGGTGATAGGAGCAAACTTGTGGCTGCCCAGGGGCGTATGGCAGGAGAGGCAGTCGCCGGCAGCAACAGGGCTGTGCACTTTCTTGTCCTTGCCCATAGCGCTATGACATTTTTCGGTAGTGCAGCTCTCTTGCTGTTCTGCAGCAACGCTGCCGACCGTTCCGGAGAGGCACAGGGGGAGCACGAATGCAGCGAGGGTGAGGAATAACGACACAGCAATGCCTCGAGCCATCCCTCCACCTCCTACTGACATGTATTCCTCCCGCAGACAGGTACTCTGTGATAAGGTAATATTCGGACTGTGCTGAAATTTTAGAGATTAAGGCCAGAATTGTCAAGCTTTGTACCGGCGGCGGTGCCCGAGCCGTTGATTTCTTGACAAAAAGCGGTTTGGTCGTTAAAATTAAAGACTTGACGTAAATCTGTATATTATAATATTAACACTATGAAAATCATTGTTTCAGAAATCCCCGAGGAGGGAATAGATCTCGAGCTTGATGAGCACCTCAGGACCGAATCAGTAAAGATTCTTTCACCGGTCCATGCCTCGCTGCGGATCGATAAGGTCGGTTCCGAAGTCCTGGTAAAAGGGACAGTCGATGCCGACATCGAGCTCCAGTGCAGCCGGTGTCTGAAGAGCTTTACCATGCATATCCAGTCGCCGTTGAATGTCGTCTACGACCCTGCCGAGATGATCAGCAGGGAGGAAAACTACAAACTCGCGAGCGACGAGCTCGATACGGGCTTTTACCGGCAGGATGAGCTCGATACGGACGAGCTGCTGCTCGAACAGTTGCTGCTGAACATCCCCATGAAGCCGCTCTGTGATCCGGAATGCAAGGGGATATGTCCCCGGTGCGGTACTGATTTGAATGTCTCGGGATGCACCTGTGAGACAAAGGAGATAGATCCTCGTTTGAAAGTGCTTGAGCAACTACTAAAAAAGAAGGAGTGAACCATGGCAAATCCTACACATCGGCATACAAGGTCGAGAAGAGACAAGAGAAGAGCGAACTGGAAGGGACAGAACCCTACGCTTGTTGCATGCCCCGACTGCAAGGAACTGAAGCAGCCGCACCGGGTATGCAGCCATTGCGGCTCGTACAACGGCAAAAAGATCCTCGAGGTCGTTGCTAAAGAATCATGAAGGTCGCCCTCGATGCAATGGGGGGTGACTTCGCTCCTGAAATGACGATAGCAGGGGCGATCGAGGCAGTCAGCGAATACGATATCGAGGTCGTCCTTGTCGGCGATCGGCAGAAGATCAGCGAGACGCTGGAGGACAAGCGCTATCCTGCCAACAAGATATCGGTGTTCCATGCCTCCGAAGTCGTCGAGATGCATGAGTCGCCCTCTGTTGCCATCAGGAAAAAAAAGGACTCCTCTATCCGGAGGGCCGTCGAGCTCGTAAAAAACCGGCAGGCAGATGCAGCGGTGAGTGCAGGCCATTCGGGAGTTGCGATGGCAACATCCCTCTTCCTCCTCGGGAAGCTTCCGAATGTCGACCGTCCCGCTATCGCCACCATCATGCCCTCCTATTCGGGCTTTTTCGTGCTGCTTGATGCCGGCGCAAACGTCGATTGCAAGCCCGAAAACCTCCTCCAGTTCGCCCATATGGGGAACGCCTACTTCAAAGCGATCTTCAACGAGCCGAATCCCCGCATCTCCCTCCTCAGCATCGGAGAAGAGGATACCAAGGGCAATGAACTGACGAAAGAGGCCTTCAAATACCTGAAAAACGCCGATATCAACTTCATCGGCAACATCGAGGGCAAGGATATCTTCACCGGTGCCGCGGATGTTATCGTCTGCGACGGCTTCATCGGCAATATCGTGCTCAAGGTGAGCGAAGGCCTCGCCGAGACCATCATCAAGATGCTGAAGCGGGAGATTGTCGACGTAGCAACAGGCAAGCTCGGCTACCTGATGATCAAGCCCGCGATCAGAAACTTTAAGAAAAGGACCGACTACTCAGAGTACGGCGGCGCACCGCTTCTCGGCATCAACGGAACGTTTATTATAAGCCACGGCCGCTCATCCGCCAAGGCGATCAAGAACGCGATCAAAGTCGCTGCCGAGATGTCGAAAAAGAGAGTCCATGAAGTGATCTCACGGACGCTCACCGGATTCGCCGCACAGGGCTCCTGAATCCCATCTCCTCTTGAAGAAAGGGGGGCAGTACCGGTATTATTGTAGACCGTACATCAACGTGATAACAAGGAAATATCCCGTATGCTAAAGGCCCGAATCATTGCAACCGGCTCCTACGTCCCCGAACGGGTACTGACGAACGCCGACCTCGAAAAGATGGTCGATACCTCTGATGAGTGGATCACCGAGCGTACCGGCATCAAGGAGCGCAGGATCGCAGCAAAAGACGAGGCGACCTCCGACCTCGCCTATGAGGCTTCGAAAAGGGCCCTCAAGCAGGTTGACATTAAACCGAAAGACCTGGACCTCATCGTTGTCGCGACGATCTCGGGTGACATGGCCATCCCCTCCACCGCCTGCTTCCTTCAGCACCGGCTCGATGCGAAAAAGGCCGCTGCCTTTGACATCAACGCAGCGTGCTCGGGATTTGTCTATGCCCTCTCCGTTGCCGAGAGCTTCATCAAAACCGGCACGTATAAGAGGGTGCTCGTTGTCGGTGCCGAGACGCTGTCACGGTTCACCGATTGGGAAGACCGGACCACCTGCGTGCTCTTCGGCGACGGGGCCGGTGCAGCGGTCCTCGAGGCGACCACCGGCGAGAGCGGGATACTTTCGACCACCATCCATTCCGACGGAAGCCTCTGGGAATTCATCAGTCTGCCGGGGGGCGGCTCAAGGACCCCTGCGACCAGGGAATCCATCAAAGACCGGCTCCACTATATCAAAATGAAAGGCAACGAGACCTTCAAGGTTGCGGTGAGGACCCTCGAGGGCCTTGTCGTCGATACACTAAAAAGCAATAAGCTGAAACCCTCTCAGCTCCAGATGCTCATTCCCCATCAGGCCAATTTACGGATCATCAAAGCAACTGCCGACCGGCTCGGTCTTCCCATGGACAGAGTAATGCTGAATATCGACCGTTACGGCAACACCTCCGCCGCATCGATTCCGATCGCCCTTGACGAGGCCGTGAGGACAGGAAGGATCAGGACGGGAGATTTCATCATGCTCGAGGCCTTCGGCGGCGGGCTCACCTGGGCGTCAGCGCTCATAAGATGGTAAAAGGCCGCCATCAGTAATCAGCCATCAGCCGTCAGCTTACGGCTTCTACAAAAAAAAGAATTCAGGAAAATGGTTGCTGTATGGCCTATAGCTATTTACAGTTAGCTGATTGCTGAAAGCTGATGGCTGATCAGATTACCTTCTTCTCCAACCAGCGTACAGGGAACGTGATGGTAAAGGTCGTCCCCTTCCCCTCTCCGCTCTCCACCTTGATGGTGCCGAGGTGTTCGGAGATGATCTGCCGCACCAGCGGGAGCCCCATGCCGAACCTGAACTTCTTTGTGCTGAAGAAGGGGTCGAATATCTTGTCCATATCCTCTTTCGCGATACCCGTACCGGTATCGGAGATGGAGAGCATGATTTTATCATCGTTTTCGGAGGTCGAAATGGTGATCGTGCCGCCCCGCGGCGTCGCCTCGATGGAGTTTCTGATGATATGAAAGATCGCCGCCCTCAGAAGATTTTTCTGTGTGTTGATCTTTAACGGCCGGTCCGAAAGTTTGAGCACCAGCGCCACTCCCTTTTCAGCCGTCTCTTTTTCGACGATCGGAATGATCCCCCTGACGATCTCGTTGATATCTTCATACCTGAACAGGGATTGTTTGCTCTTCAGGAGGGTTTCGAAGTCCTTGACGATCGTCTCCAGTTTCTCGGTCTCGTCAATGACATCCTTGAGGCTCTCCTCCAGCTTTCCCGTAAGACCCTCTGATTCCATGATCCGCTTGCAGGTCCATCCTATCACTGCCGCAGGATTCCTTACCCTGTCGGCGACGGTCAGGGCCATGAGACTCATGGTCCTTTCGGCGACAAGGGTCTCGAGCTCCTGGTTCAGCTCGGTAAGGTCGGCATTGATCGCTTCGATCTTCCGCTTGTTTTCGTAGAGCTCCTTGTAGAAGGCGTATACGCGGGAAAAGAAAAGGCTGACGCACCCGATAAGGACAAAGGTAAAGGTATTGATGCTCCCGCTGTAGGGCTCGATGAGTTCCCATATATCCTCGTGCCCCATGGGTATAAGCACCCGCTGAAAGATATGTCCCAGCGATCTCGACAGGGCGAAAACACAATAGGTAGCCGAAAGCCAGAGCACATAGTTCCAGAGGGTATTTTCCCTGTTCGCCCGGTAGAGTTTAACAGCGACGCAGAGGCACATGAAGGAAAGCGCGATCATCGAGAGGGAACCCGCGATGTCAATGAGCAGAATCGGCAGGAGCGGCAGCACTGCCATGGCAGGTGCGGACGCCCTCTCCTCCTCTGCCAGATGCTCTCTCAATCCCTGGTAGAAGAGCACCATCGCGGGCACGAGGGTGAGGTGGTCGAATTTGGTGATATAGTAGAGATATTCCCTGCCCTGGAGGACGATGTCCCTCCGGAAGTAGTCCCATCCGGTCTTGCCGCCCAGCATCTGAAAGGGCTCGATCCAGAACTCGGTGATGTGTCCGATGAACGTATCAATATTCCAGAGAATAAAAAATACCTGAGAAAAGAGCAGGTACCGCCATCCCCGCTCTCGCTGCAGCCGGTTGCTGAAGATCGTCCAGATGACGAAGCAGCAGGAGACGATGAAGAAGAGGTGTCCCATCTGGTGGATATAAATTTCCGGATATCCATGGGGCACGAAGGCCCAGCTCGTTGAGGGCAGGACCAACAGCAGCAGACCTGAAAGGAGAAATTTCATAGGTTATTTTTATTCAATCGTCGTGCCTTTTTTCTTTTGTAATCTCTAATATGCCATAGTCTGAACCATCGCTCAAGCTTATCACGGTAGGCCATGGCGATGAAGACGACGATCAACGCAACGCCGACGAGGATCGAGAAGCGGCCGTACTGGCTGTTTCTGATGTAGGTACCTCCAAGGGTGAGCAGGATGGTGCCGAAGAGTCTTCCGGTGCCGCCGATGACCAGGAACTCGCTTGTCGAAAGATGCCCCAACCCGAGGATATAGCAGAGATAGTCCTTGGGGAACCCCGGCATAAGGAAGAGCAGAAAGACCAGAAAGGCGCCCTTGTGGTGCAGCAGGTAATCGAAGCGCTTCATGGTCGTTGTATCGACGAACTTCTCGACAAAAGGCCTGCCGAAGGCCCTCGCGAGTGCAAAAGCGACATACGATCCGATGGTCAATCCGACCGTCGACAAGGCGACGCCGAGGACAGGCCCGTAAAGGAAGCCGCCGAGAAGGCCGGTCACTTCACCCGGGATCGGTGCGGCAACAACCTGGGCGATCTGCAGGAGAATAAAGCCGATAAAGGCGAGCGGTCCCAGAGAATCAAGGAAGCGGAGCAACTTCTCCTTGTTCAGAAAAAAATGGATCAGCCCCGTTTTGTAGAAGAGGGCCGTCAATCCGCCTACAATAAGGATGAGGAGGAGAAATTTTATCCAGATATTATTTTTTTTACCGCTGCTGACAGTATTCACTCACGCTCTCATTACCAAAGATCACTGCAGTCAGCTCTTCGGAGGTGGCGCCGTCTTCTCGAACCGCTCCATAAAAGGTTTCATGATGTCTATGGGGACAGGGAAGACAATCGTCGAATTTTTCTCTGTTGCGATCTCAGTAAGCGTTTGGAGGAACCTGAGCTGCAGCGTGATCGGCTCCGATGCGATGATCTTTGCCGCGTCGGCGAGCTTCTGGGAGGCCTGGAACTCTCCCTCGGCATGGATGATCTTTGCCCTCCGCTCGCGCTCGGCCTCGGCCTGCTTCGCAATGGCACGCAGCATCTCGCCGGGAAGATCGACGTTCTTCACCTCCACGGCAGTCACCTTGACGCCCCAGGGCTCGGTCTGATCGTCGATGACCTTCTGGAGCTCTGCATTGAGCTCATCCCTCTTGGTGAGCAGGTCGTCGAGCTGACTCTGGCCGAGGATGCTCCGCAGCGTTGTCTGTGCAATCTGTGAGGTCGCATAATAAAAGTCCTCCACTTCCGTAATCGCCCGGACAGGATCGAGCGGTCTGAAATAGATGACGGCATTCACTTTCACCGTGATGTTGTCCTTGGTGATGATATCCTGCGGCGGCACATCCATGGTGACCGTCCTCAAGCTCACCTTTACCATCTTGTCAATAATAGGCCAGATAATCACAAGGCCGGGTCCTTTTACCGGGATGACTCTTCCGAGCCTGAAGACAACGCCCCGCTCGTACTCCTTCAGTATCTTTATGGCGCTGGAAAGAAAATAGAAGACGAGAAAGACGAGCAATGCAAAGCTGATCAGTGAGGTCGGGATCATAGGGTCCTCCTTTTCGATTGATGGATACGCAGCGTGCCTTCAGATGATACTATCATATACAGGAATCTTGAGATGTACACTGTACGCTTCCTTGTCCTCTATTATACATGCTCCCATCCCACCCCGGCAAACGGCGCACTCTATGCTGTAAGCTTAAGATTGTGGGTGAAGAACAGATAGCCTTTTGCCCTCTTTGAAAAGATCCGTTCAGCCGCCTTCGTATAGATATCGAGCTGGAAAGCATACCGTTCGGAGAGTTCCGGCAATTCATCGTCGGAAACAGGAAACGTCTTATAGTCATAAACGTACACGGCGTCGCCTTTTACAATAACACGGTCGATCCTCCCCTTGTAGATGCTCTTTCCCAGTTCGAGGATAAAAGGAAGTTCTGCAAAGGCATCATCCCTCGGCAGGATGATCTCCCGCAGGTAGCCCGACTCCTCAAGTCTCTTCAGGTCGGAGAGAACGGTCCCGCTCATGCGCTCTGCCGTGCTGCCTGTCAGCGCTTCGCCCATCAGTATTGACATGACTCTCTCCTTCAGTGCCGCTGCCGGCTCAAGCGTAATATTCCCTTTCGATATCTCCTCGAAAACGCGATGGAATGCGCGTCCTAAGACGACCCAGTCGTCGCCATGCTTTTTCCGTATCTCATCGACCTCTTCGGTAACTTCGCGCCATCGTTTCGCGGGGGCGCACTCCTTACCGATATCCTCGACGAATACCACTTCTTGCCGTGCAGACGGCGTGGTGCCGGCTCGCAGGGCGCTGCCCTTTGCAACAAAGGGGCCTTGCTCCTTTCGGGTCGCGGCTTTCGGTCCTATCCGTTCAACCGTAAAGGGTAGACCGGTACAGTCAGGGGTGCCGTCAAGGGTAAGCTGGAATGCATCGATGAGGGAGGCGAGCTTGCCGGTAGGCTTCTTGCCGACCACCCCGGTCATGCAGAGATAGTCCATGGCCCTGGTGGCGGCAACATAGAAGAGCCGCTTCTCTTCATCCTCCGCCTTCTCCTTGTACTTCCGGAAAAGAGGAACCTTTTTTCTGTTATCGGCATCCTCTTCGTATCCCATGATAATCCGCTCACCCTCTTCGTCCATGACAATGCTGCCTGATCTGGCAGGAGCCCCTTCGTCGAGGCAGGGGAGAAAAACCATGGGAAACTGAAGCCCTTTTGAAGCGTGCGTCGTCATGATTCTTACCGCGTCCATGCCCTCGGTATTGACATTCGCCTTTGCCTCATCGGCCTTTGCCGAGGCCTTGATGAGCTGCTCCCTGATCTCAAGACCGGTAAGCCCCTTTGCCTCGAAACTTTCGACGATCTTGATGAATTTTTTTATGTTCACGTACCGCTGCTTCTCATGGAAAAAACGCCACGCGCCGGTCTCGGTAAGGATCTCTTCGAGGAGCACCGCGTACGGGGTTTCTTTAACACGTTCACGCCAGCCGGTGCAGGTTGCATTCACTGCCCTGATCGCCTCTGCGAGTGCAGGTTCGAGGAGACTCCGGTACGATGCGAGCAACTCCTGCAGGTAGCCCGGAGACATTGCATCGGGCGGGGTGTCCTTTATGATTTCGAGCAGCGCATCGTAGTCCAGTGAGAAGAGGGGCGAGCGGAGGAGGTTGAAAAGACTGCAGTCACTCAGGGGGTCGATGAGGAAGAAGAGCAGGTCCCTCAGAATGCATATCTCGGGAGTATGGTAAAACCCGATCCCTTTTACCACGACAAAAGGAATGCCCTCCCTTCTCAGGGCATCCTCAAAGGTGGAGAGATAGGTCCTGTTGCGCAGGAGAATCGCCATATCTCCGAATCTGCACTTCCGCATCGCCGGGCCGTCATGGATTTCAAAGGTATTCCATAACGAGGCGATCTTCTGTGCACATATTGCTGCCTCGGACTTCCTGCTCTCCTTGATGCTTCCCGCACTCTCGCAGAGGATGAGCTCGACCTTGCCCTCGCCCTTTCGCGTTGATGCAAACGGGACATACTCCACCTTCCAGTCCTCATAGAGCCCCCGGGGCATCAGGGTGCCGAAGAGCGCGTTCACGAAATCGACAATCGCCGGAAGACTGCGGTAGTTTTCCTTGACCTCGATAAAATGGTATTCCGCTCCCAGCCATTCCGAAAGCCTTTTCCGTGCATTTTTG
>JBFMCP010000050.1:0-16223 GCA_040754455.1 Nitrospirota bacterium | reverse complement strand
ACAATGCAAATCTGTGGAGTGCATCGGAAAATATCACCGTTATAACGTCAACAGAGTGACAATGCATGGAGACATG
Organism: Nitrospirota bacterium; assembly: GCA_040754455.1. Classification (GTDB taxonomy): domain Bacteria; phylum Nitrospirota; class Thermodesulfovibrionia; order Thermodesulfovibrionales; family Dissulfurispiraceae; genus JBFMCP01. The sequence goes on along the minus strand of JBFMCP010000050.1, from coordinate 16,147 downwards.
TCAGAACTTCAGATAAAAACCATATTGTTCAGTAGGTTTGAAACTATTGAATTAAAAGAGAAGATCGACGAGTGTGCTTCCGATTATATAGGTGAGCTCATCAATCGTACCAGGCGCGATGCTGTCGAGATACGGCAGTACTCCCAGGACCGGTACAGGGCACAGTTCTTTCAGTACCACCGGGGTTGTCCTCTCGGCATCATTATTCCTCGATGGTGAGGAATGGTTGATGATCACTCCGATCACGTTGAGCCCCGCGCTCGCTGCATGATCGACAGTGAGGAGCGTATGGTTTATCGTTCCAAGCGTTGCGCGGGCAACGATTACAACTGGAAGTTGCAAGTCCTTTATCAAGTCTTCCATAAAATATACCTCTTGCCTCTTGCCCCTTGCCCCTTGCTTTTTTGTTATGGGTACCAATAGGCCGCCTGCGCCCTCGACGACGAGGAATTCGTATTTCCTTGAGAGCGCGGTATGAGCATTCATAATCGCAGCACAATCGACCGGCTTTTTCTCGAGCTCAGCAGCGACCAGCGGGGCAAGAGGGTAGGCAAAGCGAGCGGGGACAATGAGATCGACAGGGTCATCCATTTCCGCCATGGTCCGGAGGAGCGTACCGTCCAGCGGCATAAGTCTGCCGTAAATATTTTCGCAGCCGGTCTCGATGGGCTTCATCGCCCCGACCTTTACCCCTTTCCTCAGGAGCGCCCGTATAATGCAGGCAGCAGCAACGCTCTTCCCGACACCCGTATCAGTACCGGTTATGAAAACACCTTTGTAGCGCATTCTTATTCCATCTCCCGTACTATTTTAATTCAGTATGATTATGCTGCCGAGATTCCTCTCTATATGATCCTGCTGTCGAGGCTGAAAACCTGTCCCGTGATATGGGTGGTCCCTGAAAGATACACGATGAATCGGGCGACTTCCTCGGGGTTGGAGAGGGTGTTCAGGAGACTTGCCTCTTTCGCTCTCTCCATGGCCGCCGCTGCTTTTTCGCCCATGGAGGTCGGCAGGTACCCGGGAAGCACTGCATTCACCCGGATATCGAGGGCAGCCAATTCATGGGCTGCAGCTTTGGTAAGCCCCAGGAGCGCAGCCTTGGAGGCGCTGTAGGCCCCCTGCCCTTCCTTCCCCTTCAGCCCCGAGTAGGAAGAGATATTCACCACATGCCCTCCACGGTGCATCAGGGGTACAAAGGCCCTGATCATATGAAAGGCGCCGCCGAGATTGGTCTTCATAATATCATCCCAGTCGGTCTCTTTCTGTTTGATCAGGAGCGCATCTCTGGTAATGCCGGCATTATTGACCAGGACATCGACCCCCCCCCATTGTCTGCGGACCGCCCCGGCCATTGCCGCGACCTCATCACAATCGCCCACATCAGCCCGTACCGCCATTGCCCTCTCACCCATCAGGGCGAAAAGATCCCTTGCCTCCTGATCGGACCGGACATAATTGATCACTACACGATAGCCGCTCCGCCAGAATGCCAGGGCAATCGGCCTGCCGAGACCTCCTGTCGCACCGGTGACGACAGCAACCTTATTCGTCTTGCCATTCCCGTTCATGGTATAATTTCAGATAATTTTAACATGCGTTGAGCATCGGGCGCCTTTGCGCCACATACAAAGGATTGTCGTTTATTTTATTGCGGCTTTTTCGCCCGGCGCTTGACGCACAGCGCTCGACGTTTTCGGAGGGGGAACATGATACGATTTGAAGAAGTGCAGATGAAGATCGCGGAGGCGGCAAAAAATCATCTCGAAATCATCAACATGCAGGTGTTCATGGAACAGTTCACCCTCGATCGGGAGAGCAGGTTTTCCCTGACGCTGCCCCATATGGAGCCTCCCTATCCCCTTTCGGCCACGATATCCTTTATCTATGATGCTTTTCAGACCGGAATCACCCTCTACGAAGACGAGTCAGAGGAGGCTGCGCTCGACATCGACACCTCTCTGGAGCTGGACTTCATTATAAAGCTCCCCCACATGGAGCGCCACCCCGCCTTAGAAGAGCTCCTCGAGGAGATCGAGGAGGAGTTTCCCGATACCCAGCCGATGCTCCTGACAAGAGAGGTCTTTCCCAGTGATGGCCCGTCAAAAGAATACGAAATATCCTACTCCTACACGATCTCCGCCGAAGATGTTGAGGAAGGGGACCTCTTTAGCGAGATATTTGAAGAACTCAAGGGCATACTCGAGCTCGTCGACGAGCGGACCAAAGACTATATCGACCACTCCTGGTATCGCAGCGAGGAATGATTCCGCTCAAGGATATCGATTTCATCCTCCTGGACATGGACGGCACACTCCTGGACCGGTATTTCGACGACTATTTCTGGGAGCACCTCGTCCCTCAGAGGTATGCAGAGAAACACAACATCACCTTCGGCAAGGCAAAGGAGGTGCTGCTCTCGCTCTACAAGGCCCACGAAGGCACCCTCAACTGGACCGATATCGATTTCTGGTCGCGGGAGCTCAATCTGGACATCCCCGCGCTCAAAGAGCAGATCCGCCATCTGATCGAGGTGCATCCCCATGTCGAGGACTTTCTCAGAGCCATGAAGCAGCAGAAGAAAAAGGTCTATCTCCTCACCAATGCCCATTACAAGGTGCTGGATATAAAAATGAAAAAGACGCAGATAGGAAAATACTTCGATAGATGCATCACCTCTTTTGAAATGGGCTATCCCAAAGAGATGATCGAATTCTGGGAAAAAACAGAGCGACTGCTGAAATTCGACAGAGAGCGGTCGCTCTTCGTTGATGATACCGCGAATGTGCTCAAGACCGCCAAGGCCTTCGGCATAAAATATCTCTTCCTGAAGATCGGCGCAAACTCGAAGAAAAAGGATGCGCCCTCGCACGAGTTCCCCATACTGAAGGACTACAGAGAGCTGTTGGGCAGATCATAACCGACCAATATCCGCGAAAATGTGCAGCTACGATTAATTTGCTATTCCCAGCTCTTTTTTGAGCCATGCCTCCACTTTTTTATTGATCGGATACATTCTGAAATACGCCCTGGCCTTGTTCTCCTCAACAGATTCAGCCAGCAGCTCCCGTGGTATCTCGTCGATCCGTGCCAGCGTCTCCGCATAATCGGCAGCAGTGTGCCGCATCAGAAAGAGAATCGGCTTATCATCCGCCGTATCGATATAAAAAACATACCCTTTGATCGGCTCCCGGCGCTTTACCCCCTCTGCCGTCACTTTGGTCCGGGGCTCCATCAGGTCCTTGGGCTCAAGGTCCCAACGGATATTATCGATGACGAACTGCTCTTTTTTGATATCGTTCAGCGAAAGAAGCTCACTGAATAACATAGCTTACAACCTCCTCCGTACTGCTCATTCATGCCGCTCCGGCGGCCTTCGTTCAGGCACGCTCAGATGCCGTCGTGATCCCTCATTCCACTCCTGCGTCACGTAGAGTCCGCAGTAGCAGCTCCCGTACTCTTTCAGATCAGGGTCCCTGTAGGCGCAGGGACATATTATATCATTATCCCTTTCCCTTGTGCCTGCGGCGAGACGGCAGGGACAGGAGCGGTATCCGTACCGTTCCTCATTCTTGAGGAGTCCTCGCATGATATCCAAGACATATGCTCTATCTTTATTGAGCTGGATCCCCTGCGATGCCGCATAGCGTGCCAACCGCTCATAAAGCTCCTCGGGAGTCATGGGATACCCAGCGCCCTCTTCAGGGCCTCCTCATCGAATCCCGCGATCACTTCCTCGACAACCACCGTCGGATAGCTGCCCGAAGGGTTGTATCGCTTTACTTCCTTCGATGCCAGCCACTGTTCGCCGCTTTCCAGGAGGTCCACTTCGATGTAGTCGAACACAATGGCATTGCGCTCCAAGAACTGTCTGACTCTTTTACAGACAGGGCAGGTGCTCAGGGCGTAGAGTTTGACGTGTTTTGTCTGCTCATTCATGCACGCATATCAGGCATTGCCGACCGGACCATCGGGGTTGTTCATCAGGTACATGTCAGCAGCCGTATTCCCCACATCCTCGAGCATCTCCCGATAGGCGGTCTGGATCTTGGCAAGCGGTATCTTTAATGTTTCAGCTACAGCAGGGAGCAGAAGTCCCTTCTGGAAATGCAGCTCCGCAATTTTAATTTTGAGAGCGTCATCAACAATAAAATCCCTCAATTCATGGTCTTTTACATTGATTGTGCTGCAGGCCTCATTGAAGCTCAGGCCGTTTTCCATGCCCTGCCGTATCTTCTCCATGGCGGCGTTATATATCTTGTCTTCCTCGTCAGAGTACTGTTTGTATTTGAAATCGCTCATAAAAACTCCTTTTCCTGTTTCTATAACTTTACCACAGCAGCCGTCCTCTTCGCTATTTAATCATTTGATAGCCCCATAACACGCTGACGCACCCTGTCAGCAAAAATCTGATAGCGGTCAGCGCCCTCTTCGCGCCGGCCGGCAGTAACCGGCTCACCGAATATCACGGTGATCCGTGCCGGCCGTATCCACCGCGAGCCTCGCGGCAGTGCCTCATATGTTCCTTTGATATATGCGGGAACAACGGGCACCCCCGTCTCCAGCGCCAGGACACCCACCCCCTTCTTAAAGGGAAGAAGCTCTCCGGTATATGAGCGGCCGCCTTCGGGGAAGATGCAGAGCGACCTGTTGTTCCTGATCAGGTAGGCGGATAACTGCAACGCTTTGGTGAGGTAGACTTCGGCATCGATCGGAATAACATGGGCCAGTCGTGCAAACCGGGACGTAAACCAGCCGGCAAAAAATTTCTGCAATCCGAGAAAATAAAGCTTTTTAAATGTCCCGAACGGCAGCGCAGCGGCAACTACAAACCCATCGAGATAGCTGGCATGGTTGGGGGCGATCACGAAAGGGCCGGTGTCCGGTATATGCCCGGCCCCTTTTACCTCGAGGCGGAAGACGATCCTGAAGAGCACCTTCAGGATCATGAGAAGGACGCGGACGACAGCCAACTCGACAGGGCTGTAATCGACAGCCATCTTTTGCCTGTCCGATGGCGACGGCTCCTTTTCGAGGATATCTTTCCAGCTCACCGGTTCTCTTACACCGCCCGTCACCTCGCCGTGATGTGCCCTCAATGCAGCAACAATGTCTCCAACAGTCTGCGCCCCGGTAATAAAGGTATCAGGGATATCTATGGAAAAGGCATGCTCGAGGGCAGAGATCAATTCTATCTTCTTCAATGAATCAAAACCGAGGTCCACTTCAAGGCTGTCCGTCGAGCGCACCGGCACTTTCTCATCCATTAAGGCAACGATGCTGTTCACCACACTCCTCCCTATCTCGTCGTGGAGCAGCGTCTCATCCGCCTTCCGCTCCGGCTGCGGCTCTTTTTCACGGCGCTTCACGAGGTCTCTGACCATAAAGCGCCGCAACTTGCCCAACGGAGTGCGGGGGAGCGGTTCCGAGGAGAGCGTAAAACCCTGTATCCTCATGTAGTGAGGAAGCTTCGCCGAGACCTCTTTTATGCTCCAGCTCAACGCTTCGGTGATATTGCCGATCGACTCTCTTTTTGCATAATCGAGATCAGGAACGATCACGGCATGGATCGCATCGATGCTTCCGCCGCGCTCACTGCCGACAACGCAAAGCTCCTTGATGAGCGGTATCGTCGAATAGGCATTCTCTACATCCTCGGGGTAGATGTTCTTCCCCGAGCTGAGCACAATCACCTCTTTTTTCCGTCCTGTTATGAAGAGATATCCTTCACGATCAAGATACCCCAGGTCTCCGGTCAGGAGCCATCCGTCCTTGATAACCGCATCGGTTGCCGCAGAGTTCCGGTAATAGCCCTTCATCACCATAGGGCCCTTCACCATGATCTCCCCCTCTCCGCTTATTCTTATTTCGACACCCGGCAGGGGTTTCCCGGCAGAGCCGGGCTTTCTTTTTTCCGGAGGGTTGAAGGTAATAACCGGCGCAGTCTCCGAGAGGCCGTATCCCTCGACCATCGTAAAGCCCAGTGCTTCGAGATCGTGCATAAGGGAGGGTTCGAGCCGTGCGCCGCCGCTCGCAAAAAATCTCACGTTGGGAAAATTCCGGTGGAGTGAAGCAAAGACGACCTTTCCCACGTTCAGCCCGGTGCTCCTTCGCACCCGGCCGCACAGCCGCATCAGCGCCAGAAGGGGGCCTGCGATCGCGCCCCGTTCTTTTATTTTTGCGACAATACCGTTTCTGATCGACTCAAAGAGCCTCGGCACGCCGACCACCAGGGTAACCCCCTTATCCTTTATGGCTGCCCTGAGATCAGCAGCTTTCAGACCTGGGCTGAAGGTGATCGACGCCCCCAGTAAAAGCGGAACGAGAAACGTGCACATGAAAGGATAAGTGTGATGCAGGGGGAGCACAGAGAGCACGTTATCATCATGCGTGACGACGCCGGCCCTGATGACCGCATCGGCATCGGAACAAAAATTATGGTGGGTGAGCACCACCCCTTTCGGCATGCCGGTGGTGCCGGAGGTGTAAATAATCGAAGCGATATCGTCGGGAGCCACAGAACACCGGAGTGCCGGGGCATCAGTCTGCTGTTCCGTTCCACCATGGCGCCATGGTGCCGTATCAATGTTGAATATTTTTATTGCAACGGCGTCTGTTGCAGCACGGATAGTGGCTGCTGTTTTATCGCTGCAGAGTATTGCTTTCGCCTCAGAGTCGAGGAGGAGATTCCTGATCTCTCCGGAGCCGAGCTGCATATCGATGGGCACTGCAATGCCGCCGCATCGCACGATCGCCAGGTAGGCGGCACACCATCCAGGTCCGTTCTCGGCAATAATAGCGGCGCGGTCTCCTCTCCGCAATCCCTGGAGAGAAAGAAAAGCGGCGCTACGTTCGGAGAGGGCAAAGAATTCGGCATAGCTCATCGTCTCCCATGAGCTGCCGGAAAAGTAGTGGAATGCACGACGGTCGCTGAATCGTTCTGCCGATAGCCTGAAGAGCGCGGGGATCGTATCAGCCATTCAGCAGCTTCAACGCCTTTTCATGCAATGATTGATTTCCCGAGGCAAGCAACGGAACACTCCGCTCGATACCGATCTGCCGCTCATCGATGGCATTACCCTGCAGATCCGTCACTATGCCGCCCGCCTCCTTGACCAGCAGATAGCCGCCGGCGAAATCAAAGCTCCGGGAAGGAGACGGCATAACGAAAACGCTGATGGAGCCGTAGGCGAGATAGGCAAGGTCCAGTGCCGTAGCGCCGAGGCAGCGGGTCCTCCGCGATTCGCCGAGCAGCGGCAATATCCGGGGCAGGTCCTCTCTCGGGTGCGGCGTCTCATAGGCAACAAGATAAAAGAGATCGTCCTTCTGGGTAGCGATGCGCTCACCGTTGAAGAACGCACCCTCTCCCCGTTCGGCCCAGAACTCATCGCCTGATAAAAGATTGATCACATAGGCGAGCGATATGCTCCCCAATGTTTCGCCGTCGGCAATCGCGATGGAGGAGCAGTAGAAGGGAACGCCGTTGATGGCATTCTTGCTGCCGTCGATGGGATCGATAAGCGCTATTCTGCCGTCCCCCGAAATCCCCTTGGCGCCCATCTCCTCGGAGATGATGCTCAGGGGCTCCTTGAGCTGCTCAAGAGAGCCGACGATGATATCTTCCGCCTGCTTATCGATAGGAAAGGTCGCATCGCCCGCCGCCCCCCTGCCGATGGACTCAGAGGCAAAGGGCCTCAGCCTCATCTCTCCTATTTCAAAGAAGAGTTCCTTTCCGATCTTCCTCAAGTGCTCGATCTTCATGGCTGGCTCCTTTTTTTCAACACACCACGTGTTATGTAATCTTACCAAAAATTGTTCCCCTCAACAAGGCAACCGGGGAGGGCTCTCAGGAAAAAGATGAAAGGATAAGCGGAGAATGGTTGTCGTGAACACCCTCTATATAGATATGATAGAGCAGTTCCCGGTGCTTGGCAAGAAAAGAGAGGAGTACGTGCCTCAGGTTGCCCCGTTCATGCCTTTGTCTGCTGCTTTACAATCTGGGGCGTGCATCCCTTCGGATCTTTTATCGAGAGAATGACGATCATGCCGTCCGAGAGCATGATCAGCTTTGCATCCTTGTCTTCCATGGTCAGCACCTTACTGATCGTAGCCTGCGTTGCAGGCTCGTACAATGTCTTCGTATGGAGCGTATCTCCCTCGAGCCATGCCATCATGAGGGCCCCCTTCTGATTGACGAGATTATTCACCGTGAAGATCGCCGTATCGGCAATGGAATACACCAGAGAGTTGATATTGAGCCGCTCATTATCCGTTTTGTACTTCACCCGCGTCATCAATTTTTTCTGATCCATTCATTTCTCCTTCCGGAATGATTACCTGTATCTTACTACAAGTGGTCACCGTAAATACCACTGCTCAGCTCGCCCGCAGGGCATCGACGATGTTCATCCGCGAGGCCTTGATCGCCGGGAGCACGCCGCCGATAAAGCCCATGATGAGAGCGAAGAGCAGCGACCGATACATGATGTCGAACGTCAGCGTGAACGAGAAGGCGAGCTCCGAGAAGGTCTGGAAGTTCATGGTCGAGATAGTGATCAGTTGCATGAATGACGCGAAGAAGAGGCCCACGCAGCCGCCGATGAGTCCAAGAAAAAGCGACTCTGCAACAAACGCGGCGAGGATGCTCCTCCGCTGAAAGCCGAGGGCGCGCAACGTACCGATCTCGCCGGTGCGGTTGGCAACGGCTGCATACATGGTGATCATCGCCCCGATGACCGCACCGAGAGAGAAAATCACGGTTAAGGACATTCCCAGGATGCTGAGAAACTTGGCCATCATTTCGGATTGGTCCTTATAGTATTCAGTCTCCCTCTTCGCCTCGACAGTAAGCCGCGGGTCGCTCTCGATGCGCATCTTCACAGTCTCGAAGGCATCGGGATTCCGAAGCGTGAAGATCACCGAAGAGTAGACAGGCCTGCGGAAGGCCTGCATGAGCTGGTCCGCATCACCCCAGATTTCCGAGCTGAAGCCGGTCGCGCCTGCATCAAAAATCCCGACAACGGTCCAGTCGCGCATACCAAAGCGCAGGGTCTCGCCGACGCCGCCTCCCTTGAACCGTTTCGCGATGCTCCGGCCGGCCATGATTTCGGACGAGCCCGGCTTGGGCATGCGTCCCTCGATGATCTTCACCTGGGGCCGCATATTCAACGATTGTCCGGAGATGCCCCTGATCACCACATTGGAGGGCTTGTCGGTCCCCCTCTTCGGAAGGCTGATGAGCACCACCAATTCCTTTGCAACGAGCCGTTGGCCGTCAGGGCCGATGGCGATTTCGGGCTGCGTCTCGACGATCGCAGCCTGGTCGCGTTCGATACCGCTCTGCACCTCGGATTCCGCCGCCTTCCGGATCACCATCACATTGTCGTATGATCCTGTCTCGACGAGCGTCTTCCGGAGCCCTTCGGCGAGCATAAGGATGGAGGCGAAGACAAACACCACCAGCGCCATGCCAAGGGCGGTAAGGATGGTGGTGAGCCTGCGCGTCCAGAGATTACGGAAACTATAGTAGAAAGGCACTCCCATTATCCGATCCTCCGCAGTCCGTCGGCGATACGGATGTTGACGGCGCGATAGGTAGGGACGATTGCCGCCACAAGACCCACGACGAACGCTGCGGCAATGTCCATGTAGATGGTTGCCGTCGCCACATTGAAGATCGGGAAATACTGGCTCAGGGCGGTGCTGAACGCCTTTGCCACCGGAAACGTGGCGGCAACCCCCAGGGCGCAGCCGATCATCGAGATGATCAGCGACTCGCCGAAGATCAATCCCGCAATATGCCGGCCGCTGAACCCCAGTGCCTTGAGTATGGCATATTCGCCGATCCGCTCCCGCGCTGTCATGGCCATCGTGTTCGCCACGACCGCCATGATGATAATGATGACGACGAAAGAGACGAGTTGTATGGCAACGACGATGGCCTCGCTCATCGAGATAAAGCTCAGCTGAAAAGCCTTTTCGGTCTCTGTCAGGGTCTCGGCGAGAGAGTTCTTGAAAAGCGCATCGATCGCCAGGGATATCTCGGCGGCGCGGTCGGCGTTGTCTATCCCGATCATGAAGAAGCCAGCCTGGTCGGCGCGGCGCGGCACGGTCTTTTTCATAGTCTCGTTGAGATATTCCCAATGGAAGAGGAACATGGATTCATCAACACTCTTGTCCCTTCCCCGGTAAATACCGCGCAGCACGAAATCCCAGTTGCCCGGGAAAATGGTGCCCTTGAGCGTAATGGTGTCGCCGATCTTCCAGCCGAACCGGTCGATGAGCTTGCGCCCGGCGATCGCGCCCTTCCGGTCGCGCAGAAAGGCCTCCTTCTGGTCAGGGGTGAGCAGGATCTCGGGATAAATATCGAAATAACTTCTCGGTTCCACGGCAAAGTTGGCGAAGAAGTTTTTCTCATCGATATAGATGCCGCCGAACCAGTTTCCTGCTGAGACCCGGGCCACGCCTTCCACCTGTCGTATCTTTTCCTTGTAAGAAATGGGAAGGCTGAAGACAAGCGATATGGCGTTCCTGGTTACGAGACGGTTGGCAGAAGACGCTTCGACGCCTGCGTACCACGCGCTGACCACGGTACGAAGCAGACCGAAAGCGAGGATCGCGATGGTCATACCGAGAATGGTGAGCCAGGTGCGCAGCTTGTGGCGAAAGGCGTTCTTAACGAGCAGCTTGAGGGTAAACATTCAGCTCACCTTTTTCGAGGTGTTTAATGGTGTGTGCCTTCTCCGCTGCACGGGGGTCATGGGTCACCATGATGATCGTCTTGCCCGATTCGGCATTGAGGCGGTCCATCAGCCCCAGCACCTCTCCTGCAGAGACCTTGTCCAGATCGCCCGTCGGTTCATCGGCGACCAGAATAGTCGGGTCGGTGACGATCGCTCGCGCAATGGCCACGCGCTGTTGCTGGCCTCCGGAGAGCTGGCCCGGGTAGTGGTCCATGCGGTCGGCCAGTCCCACAATTCGCAGCGCCATTTCCACATGGACATGCCGTTCGCCTTTTGAAAGTCCCGTGAGGAGCAGCGGCAGCTCGACATTTTCAAACGCCGTCAGCACCGGTATGAGATTGTAGAACTGAAAGATGAACCCTACATTCGTGGCGCGCCACCGGGCGAGCTCGGTTTCGGACAACGTCGTGATATCGATACCGCCGATAGTGATCGTGCCGCTGTCCGGCTTGTCGATGCCGGCGATAAGATTCAGCAACGTGCTTTTGCCCGACCCCGAGGGCCCCATGAGCGCCAGAAACTCCCCTTCCGCAATATCGAAGGTGATATCATGGAGCACCGGAATAACCTGGGTGCCGCGCCGATAGGACTTGTAGATATTCTTTATCCGGACAATCGACGGTCTGTTATTTTCCATAGTGATACCACCGCTGGTGATAAAGCTCTAAATTCTAAACGGACGGAAAAAATTCATTGTTTAGGATTTAGAGTTTGGAATTTAGGATTTGTCTTTATTTCTCCGCGACCTTGATCTTCGCCCCGCTCTTCAGCCGTTCGGGAGGGTTCAGGACAACGCGGTCCCCCGCTTTCACGCCGCTCTGCACCTCGACCACATCGCCGAGTTGTGCACCAGTGGTGATGGTCGTCAGAATAACCCGGTCATCTTTTACCACAAAAACCGCCTTTTTTCCATTGCGCGACACCACTGCAGCAGGATTCACCGTGGTGCGCGGCCTCTCCTCTTCAGGTGCTACCGGCCTTGAGAGAAAGGCTACCTTGGCGCTCATCTCGGGAAGAATGCGCTTGTCCTTATCAATAAAGCGGATCTTTGCCAGTACCGTTGCCTTGGTACGGTCTGCGGTAGGGACGATCATGTGGACCTCTCCGCTGAAGCGCACATCGGGAAGGGCATCCAGTTGTATTTCGCAGGGCTGGCCCACCCGGACCTTCTGGATATTGGATTCCGAAACATCCGCCTCCACTTGGAGCGAATCCATATCGGCAATGGTCACCACCGCGGCTTTGGCCTCCGCCGCTGCGCCGATAGGAGTCACGATGTCGCCGACGTCGGCGTTCTTCGTGAGCACCACTGCATCGAAGGGAGCACGGATAAAGGTATATTCCACTGCCACGTCCGCGCCTCTAAGCGCTGCGGTATTGGCCCTGATCGTTGCCTCCGCACCTTCTACTGCCGCCTGTGCCCTCTGATAGCGCGCCAGCGCAGCATCATACGATGCCTTTGTTGTGAACTCGCGTTCAAGCAATTCCTTTTCCCTGTTATAGGCAACCGCGGCATCACGAAGCTCGGCCTTCGCCTGATCGAGATTGGAACGGGCCACATTCAGATTGGCCGCCGCCTGACTGCGGGTCGCGCTGACATCCTCGTTTTCGAGGCGGGCGATGATCTCGCCTTTCCTCACGCGGCTGCCTTCCTCTACGCCGAGCCACACCAGTCTCCCGGTGACCTTCGAAGCCACCGCCGCTCTGCGCTGGGCAACGACGTAACCGCTCGCATTCAAAACCGTAAACGCCTGGTAAGGATAGGTCTGCGAAACCGTAGCGACCTTCACTTCAGTAGCAGGCGTGAACACGCCGCTCAGGAACAGGGCGATAAGAACAATACTGCCGATAGCCGCTGCAATCAGGTAGGATGGCCTCTTCCGCCGCGCAGGCTTGAATGTTGCTGCCGCCTTATCTATTTTCAGTTTTGAGATATCTTCATTCGCCATTCGGGAACTCCGCTGCACATAGAAATTTTTACCCGATTAATCAATTATATCAGATTCATATTAAAAGACTCGGTTATCCTGATGTAATAGGCCGCAGACCTGGCATTTCTTCTCTGTGCAGTGGAAAATATGTTACGCAGTTTCTCTCTCTGAAACATCCACCTTCACGAGCTATTTACTCGATTTTTTTAATACGTTAATTTGACAAACGGAAGAAAAATGTGTTATTTTAAACGTTAGCGGGGTGGAGCAGCCTGGTAGCTCGTCGGGCTCATAACCCGAAGGTCAGTGGTTCAAATCCACTCCCCGCCACCAATAAAAAATACTTAAGATTTAGATACTTTGAGGCCATCACGACACCGCGTTGTGATGGCCTCAATAGTCTCAACAAGACGGTAACAAGACGGTTGCAAGACGGTGGAGTTCAAACCCTGTTTTCGTCATCAAAAATGAGAAAGAAAAAAGTTAAAAAAGAGCTCCCGATAGCCTCCCTCCCCAGAGAGGAACGGGAAGAACACTGGGATGATCTCTATGTAAAAGAGGAAGGGATCATCCTGGAATTCGATCCTGAGACAAACACCGGCAAGATCAAATCCCTCTCTGATAATTCAATCTATAGCATTGATGACCGTGAGTTACTTAGAACCAGAATTGAACTCAGATCTGGGGATAAGGTCCTCTTTGCTCCTGTCGAAGACTCTGAGGGAAATGATTATGCAAGGGTCATCAGGATTATTGAGCTCAGAGCATAATCAAATTCCTACCCGACAAAGCTGCTCGATAACACTTTGAAGCTTGAGCATCTCAGAAGCATTTCAGAACTCATCCTCGCTCATGTTCTCGGATGATCTGGTCTGTCCCGTACAGTCCCAATAACAACATTCTGTCGATCACATTTAAGAGTCGACGCCGAAGTTCCGGATGGTCTGCAACTGCAGCGTATTCCCTTCGAATGAGATCTTCGAGGTAATGCATCTCTCGAAAAGGACCACTCTTATTATCACCTTCTATCAATTCTATCAGGCGTTCGGACGAAAGTACGACCTCCTCAAAGACATGATCATGCGATCCTTTCAGGAGAAAAAAGAATGAAAAGTTTTCTTCCTCAAAAGCTTTTGATTGAATGAACGTTCGCATTAGTTGGCGATAGGAATTGACTTCATCTGTTTTAAGATTCCGAAAGCATTCGGCAGCTTCCGCTCGGATTTCTTTTACCGGATCATTGAAAAAAGTCTCCAATTGGGCCTCCGCTCGATATCGATATTCCGCGTATGGCAGGTGGTTGGCAGCAGTATCAGCCGCGAGCTTTCTATGGGCATCATCCTTCGAAATAAGAGTATCAGCACGCTCAGCAAGGTCTGAATCATAAAAAGCCTCACGGAACAAATGGTATATTCCGATCAACTGTTGGCTTTCATCACTGGATTGCAACAAAAGATCGAGCAGTTCCCGTCCGACACTTGGGCTACCATGCAGAATGTAGAAGAGCGCATGGACGCCATCGGAGGTTGTAAGCGGAGTGATCTCTGGTCCATCCGCCCGTATGACAAGGCTCCTCAGCAAATCAGCCGCCCACTGATTATCATGCCGTAGCACAGAATAGATCGGCCTCACGAGAGAGCAACGAATGCTCAATAGCGGCTCGTTAGCAACGCAACGAGCAAGACAACTTATCCCTTCCTCGATCTTCGAAGGACATTCCCAAAGCACTGCTCCGAGCGCTTCAGCTGCAGTACCACGATCACCGTAGTATCCACGGATTTGAAGCGCATTGCCTCTTTCCGTTAGCTGGTCGACATTCACGGTCTCCTGTTCGACCCGTTTTGCTTCGGATTCTCCTTCAGTTGAAGCATTTCCATTCTCAACGTACCATAGTAAGATTTCAAAAGCTTGGTCATTGTTGGCAAGAAGGGGATGCCCTTGAAAGATGCGGCTGATTCCGCTTCCGAACGGTCTATCTGGCTGTGAGTGGGCATGTTGTATTGCGCGGAGCAGTGTTTCACTTGAGGCTTCACTGTCCGCTAGGCCCACGAGGATTCCCTCTGGATAGTAGTGTGCAGTACCTGCCGGGAGGTGCAGGAGAAGCTGAGTAAAACGGTCCGGTTCCTCCTTCGTCCTCTCCTGCAGCACTTGGGCGAGTCCACTAGCACCCGAGTGAAAAACCCAGTGATCGCTTTTTCGAAGGATTTCTCGACCATTATGATATGCTCGAATTGCCTGTAGCCACTGGGAATCCGTCATAAACTTAGCACAATCTCTCCTTATCGGTGGCGGGACTAAGCCTCCTTTGATAGTATTGGGCTCGGCAATACGCTTCCCTTGGAACTTCCTCTCAAGCAGTGCCAATCTTAGTGTGGCATTTACCGAGAGATAATCAGGTCCAATTGTTTTTAGGATGCTCCACTGTTTATAGCCATTGTGATTGAGATAATAGATCACTGTTTGACGATTGTAAAAGTTATCCTCTGGGTGTCCATTCGCCAAATCATGGGCAATCTCTTTTGCTCGATTCAATTCGTCCCAATAATTCAGGATACAATCCTCGACAGCTGCCTTTTCCGCTTCGCTCATATGCGGTAGTGATGCTTTGGCCGCCCGAGCAAATGAGAGCCATCTAGAACTCATTTCAAAACCTTTTTCAAAGTGAGCATAGCACAAGCGATATGAAACAGACCGGCATAGGTAGTGATCAATCGCTCATGTCTCATGGTGAGTCTCCGAAAGTGGCCCAACCACGCTATCGTGCGCTCCACGATCCATCTCCTTTTGTATCTACGGAGCTTCCTGCCATCCTGGTCCGTTGCTTTTCTGTTGTTACGACGGGCCGGAATGATCGGCTCAATCCCCCGCTCTTTCAGTCGCCTCCTAAGGGGATTACTATCATAGCCCCGGTCAGCTATCAGTCTCTGAGGATGGCCGACCGTCACCGTATCCAACGTCCTCTCAAGGAGCTTTACTTCCGCCGGGGAAGCCGCCTCCAAGAGTGCTCCCACCGGAGTACCCGTGCCATCGACCAGTACCATCCACTTCGTTCCCTTGCCGCGCTTCGTCTTTCCGACATACCTTCCCCTTTTTTGGCAGAGACGAAACTACCATCGGCAAAGCACTCGTCCCACTTCAGCTTTTGCTGGTCACTAAGATCACAGAGAAAAGCTCGCCAGAGATTCAATAGAACTCCACTATCCTCCCACTCCCTGAGCCTTCTCCAACAAGTTGTTGGACTTCCATACTCTTTAGGTAGTTCGCTCCACTGTGCCCCGGTCCATAGAATCCAGAGAATTCCTTCAAAGCACTTTCGGTCGTTGGCTCTCGGACGCCCTCCTTTGGGGCTCCGTTTATATTCAGGTAAATGCTCCCTTACCTTTTCCCATTGCTTCTCAGTTAAATGTTTCCATGCCATTCCTCACTCTAGCATGGATCCTTTATTCCTTTCAGAGGTTTTGAAATGAGTTCTAA
>JBFMCP010000049.1:0-18970 GCA_040754455.1 Nitrospirota bacterium | reverse complement strand
CTCCGTTTATATTCAGGTAAATGCTCCCTTACCTTTTCCCATTGCTTCTCAGTTAAATGTTTCCATGCCATTCCTCACTCTAGCATGGATCCTTTATTCCTTTCAGAGGTTTTGAAATGAGTTCTAAAAAGAAAGCCAAGTTTGAGGTTAGGGAAAGGAAACGTGAGCGTAAGCAGGGAAAGGCCGAAGAACGAAAAAAAGAAAGAGAGAGGCAGAGAAAAAAATTATCTGGATTGATAGCTCAAGCATCTGTAAACTTTGAGTGTAAAAGTCAGAGCTTAGCCCATCAATCAGTGTCAGAGCAGAACGTAAATTTGTTTCATTTCATCCCCTCTTCCGGATTATGCAGCGCAATCCCCTTGAGTCTCCGATAGGCTTGTGCAGTTTTCTTATCGAAAGCGCGAGAGCGGTGATCAATGGTGCTGAGTTTTGCCTTTACTATTATGGAGAGGTGATCGTATTTTTTATATTTCCCCTGATCGACCTTGATAGAAAAGTCTCCCGGCATCGACCACTTGTCTTTCAGATAGAGCCATGAGGCAAAATCCTCAAGATGATATCCTTTCAATAATCTGATTGTGGTGGTGTTTCTCATATCCTCAATTCTAAGTCCGCTTTCATCAGCTGTAATTTTATATCCCCCTTTGAACGGCTCAGCTCCCTGTTCATCGAGAAATTCCCAATGTGATGTGGAGACTTGCCGTGGCGAGGCATGGCAGGAGGGGCAGTTCCTCGCGGGTCCAAAAGGGTGGGCTGCCTGCTCTATCTCAAACCAGAGCAGATGCCTATTGCCCGAAGGCGTTTTGAACGTCCCGATGATGTAGTAGGCATCTCTCGTCTCGCCGCCAGGCCATCTGAACATGAGCTTTTCAGAAGCTTTTACCTCCGGCCTGAAATTGCCAACGCTGTGTGGCCATATTTTCACCGGCATCCATATCCCCTTTTGGTCTTTCATCAGTATGGGGGGACTTTGAATGCCATAATAAAGAGAATATTTCTTAAAGGGGTTATTCTTTCCCGCGATGATCCCCGGTCCCCAGACGGTGATCTGATAGCCCCTCAATTCGCTTATGTGACAGGCGGCACAATCGAGTTTTTTGTGGATGCTGCGTGCGTGAGCTTTTTCTATTTCCCTGTGGCAGCCCTGGCAATCTGCTTCCCGACGCATGTCGCCCATACCTTTTTCTCCCACTGGGTGGCAATCTATGCAGTGAATATTCTTCCGGTAATGGACATCAGAACGCATTCCCGATGGTACTGAATAATCGTCTCCTATATACGTTTCGCCCCGTCTGCTCTGCATTGCACCGGGATGACAGATGGTCGTCCCTCTGCCGTAGCCCCCGCAGCTCTCGGATAAGGGCTTCTTAGTAAAACGGTGTACGCCCTCTTTTTCATCGGGAGCATAATGACAGTCAAGGCAGCCGGCATGGCATACGTTACAGAACTTCTGCTTCGCCACTGCTTGATCCTCTGAGAAGGAGGTGTTCAGCTCTTGTGCAATTGCAGCGGTATTCTTGAATGAAAACGCTGCGCTGCGCAGTACCTCTTCAGGGGGGAGATCGGCGAAGGAAGGACCGCAGTTGTGGGGACCGTAAGGCTTGAGCCAGGTCCTCATGGTCCTCTGTCTGGAATTGGTCGCCATCGTGGTCTTTTTAAATTGGGCAACCATCTCAGGATGACAGCCCGGCTTCCCGCAGGTCTTCTGCGCGATATCCGGATCAAAGTTGAAGCTCTTCACGTTTCTGTCATGCCAGAGGATATTTCTTACGGGAAAAAATTGCCATTCGCCGTTTTCCTGAAATTTCGGCAAAAAGGCGAGGATGCCATTCGCGCCTGTCCTGCTCAGTCCATAGGGATAGCCCGATGTGCGGGTTAAGAGAGTTCCTTCTTTTGAGACTATCAGCATTTTAAGCATTCCCTCATGGGCTTTGCCCTTATCTTTTGCCCTGCCGTTACCGAGGTGGCAATCCCTGCACTGGATATGGAGATGGCGGGATTCCTTCCGGACTGTTTCTTCAGTTACATACGCCCACGGAGCATGTTCCTCTTCCATTCTATCTCTGTCTCCATGGCATTGCACACATTCAGTAGAAGTATTCATCCATGCCCGATAGCCGAGGAGAATAATGATCAACAGGGCGATCAGCAGACTGAAAAGAATAATTCTTATCGTAAGTTTTTCACTTAGTATGCCTACCCGGATGCTCATCGTTCGGTTAACCGTTTCATAGTGTGCCTCTTAAAGCCCTCCTGAGATGCCCTGCCTCTTGACCATATGAAAATGCGCCCACAGCAGCAGGCCTGTGAGGAGCGGCAGCCAGATGATGTGAAGGCTGTAAAAACGGACGAGCGTCATCCCATTCACGTCGGCTTCACCCCGTAGGAAATAGAGGAGGTATTTCCCGACTACGGGTATGGTTGTCGCCATATTAGTGCCGACGACGGTCGCCCAATATGCCTTCTGGTCCCATGGTAAGAGATAGCCGGTGAAGCCCGAGGCAAAGGAAGGAATGAGGAGAGCGGTTCCTGCCATCCAGTTTAATTCACGGGGAGGACGATACGCCCGGTGAAGAACGACTCGTATCATATGGAGCAAGAGAAACACGATAAAGAGATGGGCAGACCATTTGTGGAGCCCTCTTATCAGAAAGCCCAAGGGGACCTCTCGTGTTATGTTCAAGACGCTCTGGAATGCTTCTGCTTCTGACGGCACATAGTAGACACTCAGGAGCATGCCCGTCAGCAGCAGCACGAGATAAAGGGTAAAGGCGATCCCGCCGAGGCAATGCAGGTAGGTGATATTGAGAGGAAGACGCCTCTGGAGAAACGTGCGGTGCGCCGCTTTTAGGTTGAAACGGCTGATTGCCCAATTGAACATTCCACCCACAGTTCAGACCCTGATCCCGACAAAGGCCTTTCCGTCCTGCACTTTCAGCGGCAACCGGGAAAGAGGAAGCGGCGGAGGGCCGGATACCACGTTCCCCTCGATATCGTAGGTGCCGCCGTGGCACGGACAGATAAACAGGTTCTTGTGGTATGACCAGCTCACGAGGCACCCCAGATGGCTGCACGATGAGGAGAGTGCAAACTGCCTGTCTCCGTGACCGACCAGAAATATTCTCAAGGTTATCGTTTTATCGTTTTTTTTGTAGGTAAGTTCGGCCTTCTTAATTCCTTCCCGCGGCAGTTCCTCCTCGGGTAGCAGAGCGTAATAACGCAATTCAGGCTCTTTTATTTTTGCAGGATAAAGGAAACGCAGCGTGACAAATCCGAAGAGCACGGCAAGCAGCGTAAATCCCTTTTTAATAACGCTCTTTAGGAACTCCCGTCGTGCGTTTGCAGGAATATGCCCTTCCTCTGCGGCCGGATGTGCAGAAGAGTCGAGTATCCTCTCCCCGGTCTGCTGAGGGGATGCCGTTTGCGGCTTTATAATCCTTCCCATACTACTCATAAGGCAACCAGTGTAAGGATGATGAAGCTGATCAATAACGCGATAATGCATGAGCCCGCAAGAACCCTTGTAGATGCAGTGCCGCGGTCAATGCGGGGAATGAAGAGCAGCAGTGCAAAAGCAGCTGCCGGCACGAGGACCGTGCCTACGAATGCCCATGCCCCGGGGAAATACTTCACCAGCTGATAGATCCACAGGAAGTACCACTCGGGCAGAGGCTGATATGCTGCGGCGAAATTAATCTCCATGGTAAGAGGTGGCGGGAAAAGCAGAGCGAGTACAAAAGCAGTCCCCGCGGTGAGAAATATCACCAGGAGTATTTCGCTCAGGTAATCCGGATAAAAGCTTCTCTTAGCGTTTTGCATCTTTTTTGATTCAAATGAGAGGCCATGCATAAGAGATTCTCCCATTCACTGACAGTAGTATAGCCAACTCTTTTCGCGAGGATTGTGACACCTGTCACAATCTCCTGTGACAGCAATCATTGAGGGGAATGGTGGTAGAAGCTTTATAGTGAAGCCAAAATTAACAAGGAGGGTTTCATGAGAAAGCTACCTCAAACTATGCTCGGAATATTTCTTGGAATATTCCTGAGCCTGGCAGTCGCTGCCACCGTTCATGCTGGTCCCATGATTGAATTCGGCGATGACGGATTCCTGCAGATGGATGTGAAGCTCCAGCTCTTTGCAGAAAACACCAACTTCGGCTCGGGGCGAACTGGATCCGAGGACCGCACTGATCTTCACTTCCAGCGTTCAAGACTTACGTTCACCGGTATGATGAACGAAACGTGGGGTGCGAAATTCCAGACATGCGGCAATTGCGGAAGCTCAAAAACGCCGCTCGGCTACATCTACTCTCTCACAGCAAATGACTGGAACGATCGTGACATAAGGCTGATCGATGCATACGTCATCGGGAATTTTGACCCGAGATTGAATATGAAGCTGGGTCTCACGAAGATCCCGTTGACCAGGGCCAACCTGGATGATTGTTTCGCTCCGCTCAGCATGGATCGTTCGATGTTCGTCTATTCTTCCTACGGCGGATCGCCCACCAAATTCAGCCGTGATATCGGCGTAGTCCTCTGGGGAGCGTTCCTTGAGGATAAACTCAAATACTGGTTCGGCGTTTTCGAAGGCAGGGAGGGGACCAACCGTTGGACGTTCTCCTCGCCGACAACAGTAGCAGGAGCTACCGCTCTTGTGCCCGGTCAAACCTATGATTCGTCGCCCGAACCGAAGAGCAACTTCGAATACGTTGCGAGAGTGCATTATTCCTTCCTCGACGCCGAGCCCGGGTCAGGGTATGAAGGAACCTACCTCGGGAAGAAAAAGATACTTACTGTCGGAGCAGGCGCCGCATACGAGGCCGATGCGGCATTTAGAAACGTTGTGCAGAATGGTACCGGCGTTACCGTACTGAACGACGAAACCGTGGACTATTGGGCATACGCCGCCGACATCCTGTTCGAATATCCGTTCCCCTTTGGTGTGGTGACCGCAAATAGCCAATACCTTAAGATCGACTTTGATGACGCATACAAGACCAACACAGCTTTTGCCGACCGTAACACCTTTGTTGCAGGGCTGAACGGTCAGAAAGAGGGCTGGTTTGCCAAGCTTGCCTACATGTTCCCTTTCACCTTAGGGAAAGAGGGCAGAATTCAGCCGTATGTGCTCTATGAGCACTGGAATTTCGCGCATCTGCTCGGCGTGAATGAACAGAAAATCAAACAGAAGGGGGTCGGCATCAACTATTACATCAAGAAACAGAATGTGCGTATCACCGCCGAGTATCTCAAGACCGATTTTGGTCAGGAAACCGGAATGATGGGCCTTGCGTCACCTGCAAAGATAAAAAACTTCGATACGTATAGAATGATGTTCCAGCTGGTGCTCTAATGCACGAGCTGCAAAAGAATAACGGTGATAAAAGATGAAGAAGATGCAATGGACGATCCTGGTGCTCTGCCTTTTCGGCAGTACGGTATGCTTTGCCGATAGCGTAGTGATAACGTTCAAATCAGGCAAAACGCAGGAGATCGTGCTGGAGGACAGGGCAGAGGCTGTAGAGGGCATTCAGTTCCGGAGCGGTCAAAAGGATGCGGCACAAGCCGCTCCCAAGCAAGGCGAGGAGATCGCTCCGAAGGCGGACAAGGAAGGAAAAAGCGAAAAGAAGCGTAGTGCGAAAGCCTCAAAAGAGAAAAATGAGGGAATACGCTTTAAATGGGCAGAGCCCAGAACCGGCGAGTAAGAGTTTTAGTTATCAAAATTAATAAAGGAGGACGAAACGATGAGAAATAAGAGTTTGGTGGCCTTAGTCATGCTTCTGTTCACAGTAAGCTTTGCCGCTCTTGGATTTGCGGGTGATGATATAACAGGACAGGTAGTAAAGGTCGAGGGAGCAACAGTCTCAGTCAAGCAGGCCGACGGGAGCATAACAAAAGCAGAAGCCGGCGGCATGGATCTCAAAGAGGGCGATACAGTGACGGTAAAGAGCGGAAAAGTCGTAAAGAAAGACGCTACCGCGAAAAAAGCGAAGAAGAAAGTAATGGAAGGATGCTAACCCCCTGTTAAGGATATATTCCTTAACTTCTTACCCACCTATGGGAGAGGAGCGATCCTCTCCCTGATTTTATCGAGAGGACTTCCCTCGTTGTTATGAGGAGCTCATGAGTATAGCGGCAGCGAGGAGAAAGGAGAAATAGAATGAAGCAGAGCTTTCTTTATGTTTTTATGTGCATGACTCTTCTATACGCCGCAATGCACGCAGTGCAGCCTGCCTCTGCCGAAACAAAAAAGGCGAAAACGATCGATGAGCTTGCTGCGATGTATGATTCGAGTTCATGCAGGATGTGCCATGAGGATATCTACAAGGAGTGGGAAAAATCGGTCCATTCGAAATCGATCTTCGGCAATGCAGGCAGGACCGCCGCTACCTTCAGGACCAGCATCGAGAACGGGCTGAAGGAATGGCCCTATTCCGGTGTGAAGAAGCCCGAGGATGTCAATGTCAAGCACCTCATGATGTGCGCCAAATGCCATCTCCCCCAGCTAGGCGATGCGGAGGATTCTGTAGCGCAGGAGATCGTCAAAGCGATCTACGCGGTTTCAGAAGGTGATGAGAAGGCCGAGGCAGCGCTTGCCAAATTGAACATAAACTGTCTCGTCTGCCACAATCGAAATGCGATTGTGCACAAATGGACTGACGGCTACCCTGAGAAAAACTCAGTGTATGGCTCAAAGGACGGCGCTCATGCCTCCCCATCACATCCTGCAATGAAAAAGAGCCCTGTCATGAAAGAATCGATACTCTGCGGCCAGTGCCACGGGCTCGGCCCCAATTTCGAGCTCGAAAATCCGACACAATGCGCTACCCTCTATGGGAGTTATCTCTGGGCTTACAGGGCTGAGGGCGGGCATGAGACCTGTCAGGAGTGCCATATTCAAAAGAGCAAGCTGGGCCATAATATGCAGAGCTACCGCGATCCCGGCATGGCGAAGGCGGCAGTTGATTTCCATGTCGAAGCCTTGGGTTATTACTGGCGTGACGGGACGAAGATCGTGCCGCAGACATCGGTGAGGGTCGAGATGACCAACAAGGCAGGACACGGGATCCCCGACGGTTGACCGACGCCGAACAGGCTGGTCCTGGAAGTGACCGCTACAACCGATGACGGCAAGGAAATCTTCAAACAATCGAAAGTGTATATGCCGGTGCCGCAGCAGTTCGGCCGCGGCGATAGAATGGGGAGAGGACCGTACGAGAAGAGCGGGATTTTAAGAGATACGAGCCTGCCCCCCCAGCGTACGGTAACCGAAAAGTTCGATATCCCGTTCCCTGTCGAGGAAGTGAAGAAGGGGGATAAGATGATAAGAACCATCGCCTCCTATGCAATGACGGTGACAGTAGAATTGTGGTATCTGCCGTTCGGAACGAAGATGGAAGACCATTCTTTCCTATGGCATAAGTACGCTAAAAGCATAACCATATCGAAAGAAGGCAAATAGAATATGAGGTGATTTAGCCGTCTCGCTCTCTGCAGGGGAGGGGATACGTTCCTCGCTCTTTGCAGAGAGCCTTAAGCTTTTGGAGGTCATGGATAATGATCATGCGGTATTTGACGCTTATGATGTGGTCCGCTTTGAGCTTGTTCAAGGTCCTGCAGACGGTCTCTCTGCATATACCTGCCAGGGAGGTGATATCGGTTTGGGAGAGGAGGCAAACCGTATTGCCCTCTTCATCAGCGGTTTTGTGGGTCAGGAGTATTTCAGCGATACGCGAAACGGTGCTGTTGAAGGCAATCTTGTCCACAGAGTTGGAGTAGCTGAGTATCCTGTTCGATAGACAGAGCAACAGACCGGTGGAGAACTCGGGAAATTCCCTAAGAATGCGGTCAAAGTGCTCCTTATCCAGGCAATAGAGAAGCGTATCCTTCACTGCCTCGGCGCTTGCAATCGCTTTGCCGAAAATCAGTGTAGGGACACAGAACATTTCAGCCGGATTGATGAACCACATGGTGAGCCTTTTCCCCTCTTCATCATCCTTATAGATTTCGATCTTTCCCATTTCGACGATATAGAGTGCGGTCACGGGATCCCCCTGCTGGAATATGATCCCGCCTTTCGGATAGTGCTCCTTGTAGAGATGCGTTTTGATCTCGTTCAATGCCTGATCGCTTACTTCCGAAAACGCCGGAACCATTCTCAGGAAATCATCGATACAGTTGTTTTTCATGACCGTCTCCTTTTCCCTATGCTGCTAACCGGAGGATTCAGCACCTAAGGTCTGAATGCTCCATAATATAGTACTGTTCTGCTATGTTTCCAGTCCCGGTGCTCTTTTGAAAAAAGAGAGCTTCCCGACCTTTTCTTTCAAGCCGTCAAACAGACTATAGAGGATTGGAACATAGACAAGCGTTAAGAACGTCGAAACCATCAAGCCGCCGATTGCGACGATTGCCAGTGGGGAGAGGCGCTCGAGCCCTATGGCCCATTCCAGTGCAATGGGGAGCATCCCGACACTGGTCCCTACTGCGGTCATCAGAATGGGCCTGGTCCTTATCTTCACGCTGCCGACGATGGCGTCAATCAGGCCCTCTCCTTTGCCACGCGCTTCCTCGATAAAATCGATGAGGAGAATGGAATTCTTCACCACGATCCCGGCGAGGAGTATCATGCCCATGAACGCCGGCTGGCACTGATGCTTTCCGGTAATGAGCATTGACCACACCGCCCCGATAAGTGCAAGGGGAATGGCCGACATTATGGTCAACGGGTGCATCCATGATTTGAACGCAGGCACGAGGGAAAAATAGAGAAGTACCAGTCCGATGCCGAGTGCGGCCAGCAGCCTTCCGAAGGAGTCTTTCATCTGCTTCAAATCCCCTTCGTGCGCAAGGGTGTACCCCGGAGGAAGCTTTATATCCTTTAGCACGGCATTCAGGTCATTGTGGATGTGAGATACCGCTGCTTTGCTTCGGTAACCGTATATATCGAGAGTGGGCTGCAGATACTGACGGGCCATCGATGTTTGTGCATTGACCATCTCCAGCCTCCCTAGTTCCTTAAGCGGGACAGCGCCTTTCGGTGTTTGGATGAGCATGGTTTCGAGGGACGAGAGATTGTTCCTGTATTCGGGGGAAAATTGGACCCGCATGGAATACCCGTCCTGCCCCGGAACCCTGAATACCGATGCCATTCCCCCGCGCACGGCTGCCGCCACCTGCTGGGAGACGGCGACCGGTGACATCCCGTACAGAGCAGCCTTCCCCATATCGATCTTATAGGCTATCTCCTTTTTGTCATACGTCCAGCTTCGTGATATGCTGGCAAGCCCTTTGACCTTTTGCAGTTTATTCACGACATCGTTGCCGATGGCGTTGATGATCGCGGGGTCGGGACCGCTTATCATGATATCAACCGGCGCTTTGATTGACGACATAGCGGTTGCTCCGTAATCGTACACATCAATATGCTTGAGTCCCGGGATCTTTCTGAACTCACTCCTGAGCCTGTCTTCTATCTGCCAGATGGATTCCTTGCGGTGAAACCTGTCCACAAGGTGGACGGTCATCGCCCCCTGCTGGGGGATCCTGCCGCTGCCGAAACTGATGACGCCGGGCTCGGAACCTACCGTTGTGGATATTCGCACCACCCCCGGTGTCTTTTTGATGATCTCTTCCATATTGTTCAATAACGTCTCTGTTGTCAGGAGGGATGTGTTGGAGTCCGCTTCGAAGGCGACCTTGATGATACCGGTATCCATGGGCGGCATGAGGTCCCTGCCGACCAGGGGCATCTGCCTCATGCTGAAGACGAGAACGATGACCGCGCCGGCAAGGAACAGTGCCCTGTGCTTGAGCGCGGTGCCGAGGAGTCCGACAAAGAAGTCTCTTATGGGAGAGATGACATACCGGTCAAAAAGCTGCGTTGCCTGTTCCAGCCTGTTCTTTTTGGCCTCTGCCTTTAAGATCAGGGGAGCGAAGAGCGGTATCACGGTAACGGAGACGATATACGATACGGCGAGAGCGATGGAGAGGGTCAGCGAAAGCGGCCTCAAGACCGTCTGCACATAGCCGCCGATGAATATGATGGGAAGGAGCACCATGATCGTTGCGTAGGTGCCGGAGAATATGGCGAGCATCACCTCGTCCGTGCCGCCGAAGACCGCGTTCTTCAAGTCCTCCTTGTTGCTGTGGTATCTCCGTTCTATATTTTCTATGACCACGATGGCGTCGTCGAGGAGCATGCCCACGGCAAGGATGATTCCGGTGAGGGTGACCATGTTGAATTCCATGCCGAGCAGGTACATCACCGCAAAGGTCAGGAGATAGGTAAAGGGGATGGAGATCGCCGAGATGATCATGCCGCGTATATCGGCAAGGAAGAGAAAGATTACGATCACTGTCATGATGATCGCGTCCCGCAAGGCGTCGATCATGTTATCGACGCTCTTTTCAATGAGATCCTTCTGGGTGTCCGCGATCTCGAAGTTGATCATGGAATACTTTGCCTTGAGCGCAGGGAGGGCTTTTTCGACAGAGTGGATGGTGTCCATGTCATGCCCTCTGACTGAGCGAAGAATGCTTATCGCTATGGCCGGCTTGCCGTTGCCGTGAAAGAGGGACTGCCGCTCCTGGTATCCCGCCCGTATCTCCGCCACGTCCCTGAGATGGACATCCCCTGTGCCGGCGTGCGCAACGACGATCTCGCCGGCATCCTCCTTCTTCAGCAGCTCGCCCTGTGTCTTGATGATATACTGGTCCTTATCTCTTATGATCAGACCGTCCGGGATATTGAGGTTCTGGGCGGCTACTGCGGCGATGACCTGCGCAATGTTTATGCTATAGGCGTTCAGGAGGTCAGGCTTGACTGATATGGTCAACTCGGGATTATAACCGCCGAAGACCTCCACGTTGGCCACTTCCGGCACTCTCAGGAGGTCTTCCTTTATGTTATTGTCTGCAAGCTGGCGTATCTTTGCGAGGTCATAGGGAGAGTTTTCTTTCGAAGTCAAAGAGAGGATCAGGTCGGGCTGCGTCGCCTTGCTGATCTTGAATATTTGCGGGGAGCGTATATCGGACGGCAACTGGCCCTCGACCTTTTTCAACGCATTTGCCACATCGGTTGCAGCGGCCTCGAGCCCCTTTGCGTACTCAAACTCAGCCGTAACCGCGGTCATCTCGTCCTTTGTGGATGAAGAGACCTTCCGTATCTGGTCTATGGTGTTCAGTTCCTTTTCGACGAGACGGGTGACCTTGTCTTCAATGTCCTTCGCAGAGGCGCCGGGATAAAAGGTGAT
The DNA here is from genome assembly GCA_040754455.1 of Nitrospirota bacterium. GTDB lineage: Bacteria > Nitrospirota > Thermodesulfovibrionia > Thermodesulfovibrionales > Dissulfurispiraceae > JBFMCP01. The sequence continues at coordinate 7,710 of JBFMCP010000049.1, read as the reverse complement.
AACTGCGATCTGGGGATAGTCGCTGTCGGGAAAGAGGTTGATCGGCATTTTCTTAAAGCCGATGAAGCCGATAAATGCCGCCAGAAATATCAGAGAGGTAATAAGATACGGCCTTTTCAGGTATCGTTCGGTAAAGCTCATCGTCTTCCCCCTCCGCTGTCCGTGTTTTCCCGGAAGACAACGGCAACAGACATTCCGTCGGAGAGTCTGAGGAGTTTCCCTTCATCTCCGGTTACGACAATATCCCCATTCTTCAGCGCACCCTGAATGGTTGCGTATTCGCCGTTCTTGCCGAGCACCTGCACCTTCGAGACCGTAATCTTGTTGCCATTGACTTTATACACAAAGCATCCACGCTGGCTTTCGAGGAGGGCATTCAAGGGAACAATTATTCCCGTATCCGTCTTGCCGGTGATGACATCCACGCCGACCGTACCGCCTGAATGGATATCAAAGGGGCGTTTCGGTACCGCTATCTCGACCGTGCCGAGGGTGCCCGTTGTAACCGCTGGATAAACACGGCTGATCGCAGCCTCCGATTTGTTTCTGCCGTCGGAAAGTATGACTGCTCCTCCTTTTTTTATCGACGACATTTCAGCCTGCGGCAACTGAACGGCGACCTTGAAGTCGGAAGTGCATTCAACCTTCAGGACTGCTTTCCCGGGTACCGCAAGGTCTCCCGGCTCCTGGAGTCTCCTGGTAACAACGCCGTCTATAGGGGAATAAAGTCTGGCATACGATGTTTCTACCGAAGCCGCCTTGTATGCATTTTTGAGCGCCTTTATCTTTTCTTCGAGGCTCTTTACCTGTGCATATGACAAATCCCTCTGTGCCCTGGACTTCTGGAGCGCCTCAAGGGCTATGGCGCCTTCCCTGTGCAGCATTTCATCTCTCTCATAGATCGCCTGCTGGGTCTCGTAGCCGCTATTTGCGCCTGCCAGTTGCGCCTCTGTTGCCGGAATCTCCAGCGCCTGGGCCGATTCCTTCTCTCTTAATGTTCTATCATCAAGAGTTACGAGCAATTGTCCCTTGTGAATGACATCACCCTCCCTCACATATACCGAAAGGATGTTGCCGGTGATCCTCGGCGAAACATCAGCATAGCGTAACGGCAGTATGGTTCCGATATAGTGGGAAGATATGGTGATACTTCCTTCCTTTGCCTCCGCTGCTTCCACAGGCAGGGGATAGGACGCAACGGTTGGCGTATGGGCGATGGCTGACTTTTTATTCTTGATGATAATGACGGCTCCGATGACAAGGAGTATAGCTACAGCAAAAGCAATTGTTTTTTTCATTGTGTCACTCCTATGCTTCCTGTTGAACGCTTGTATTCGGTCAGTGCTGATGCCTGATCATAGAGCGCCTGGTAGTAGTTTGCCTGGGCAAGGCTCATGGCCGATTGGGCAAGGAGCGCATCGGTGATCGTCCCTGCTCCTGTTTTGTATTTCAGCTCCTCGATCCGCAGCGACTCCTCCGATTGCACGACCGCCTTCTTTGCCACTGAGAGTCTGTTCTCAGCCTCACGCAGCGAGGACAGAGCGTTATCAACCTCCAGCTTCCCTTTTAATTCAGCGAGCCTGAGCTCTTCTGCCGCCTTTTTGTAGAGGCTTTCCTCGCGACGTATCTCCGATGATGTGATCCCTGCATCGAAGAGGTTGATGGTGGCGACAACGCCTGCCTCCCACACCTCTTCCCTGTCATGCAGCCCCTGGCCTGCGCGGTTCCCATAGTTGCCGATCAGCGCCACTGCAGGGTAGCGTTTGCCCGCTGCGATGGCTATTCTCCTTTTCGCCTGCTCTGTCCTTTGTGACAAAGCGAGGATGTCAGGCCGGGATTTCATCAACTCATACGCATCGGCCTGCTTGATCTCTGCAACGGGGGCGAAGGTTCCGGTGATATCGCGTACGTCACTTGCCTGCACGCCCATGAGGAATGCCAGCGTGTTCTTCGTGCGGATTATCGCCTCATCTGTTTTTATGAGGTTCTGCTGCTCGCCGGCAAGTTGTACCTCGACTCTCAGCAGTTCCACCTGTGCCGTCCGCCCTGAGCGAACGAGGAGTTCCGTATTTTTTCTTTGCCTCTCCAGGGCCTCTACCGATTTTTCATAAGCCTTTTTCAGCTCTTTGAGTTGAAGGAATTTATTAAAGGTATTGGTAAGGTTGGCAACGAGATCCTGAACGGTGAACTCCTTTCTTGCCTGCTGGACCGCTTTTTCAAGCTCGGCGACCGCAACCTGCCGTGAGAGCCTGCCTCCCTCATAGACGGGAACTCTCAGGTACAAGTTCCATGAATAGACCTCATCGCTGAACTTTGCGGGGATATTTGTCGCCTGTGCAGGGATATACGGTATGTTTTGATTCTCTTTCAGATAGGCGGCATTGGCGTCGAGTCTCGGAAATAGAGCGCCTTTTGAAATATGGAAGGATGCCCGGGCCGCCTCAATATCGAATTCGGCAGACTTTATCAAAGGGCTTTGCTTGAGCGCGACGGCAATGCATTCATTGAGGGTAAAAGCTTCGGGAGCGCCCTCGGCCAGGGCAGATGAGGACAGCATAGAAAGAAACAGCAGCATTGCCAATGTCACGGTTAAAGTCCTTTTTGTTTTCATAACGACATGTCCTTTATCTTCCGGTCGTGAGAAGTACCACATCCGTATACCCACAGACAAGCAAAACATAAATTTATTTTTATACATAAGTCGCTCCAGGTGAGAAGGCGGCCTTTGCGTGAGGCATAATGACGTGGTTGGAAAACATTGGAAACAGTTTGCGGTGCCTTAATGCTACAAGATAAATATAGAGATAATATTATGAGGGAAAAGCTGAATGGGCCATTTTCCATATGCGCGGAGTCCCCTATTCAACGTATATTTGCGAAACAGTGAAACAATAATTAAATATAAACGTAAATTGATATAGAAAGTCAAGCTGCAACTTTAAGTGCAGCCCTGTGATAGAGGCAAAGTCGAAGAAACACACACAATACTGCATGACTGCGTACGGTTACTACACCCGTTTGCTCATTGCTTCATGAGTGCCCGGGAGCTGGAGTAACCCGGAGCTTTGATGGAAGTAAAAACTCACCATGATACGTTAAGTCTTTTCTTGAACTGCATTAATAATTATCGTGCTTTCCGCATCCGAGACAGTCCAATGCCGCGGAACCTTCTCAGCATTGGTTTTAACAACTCCTATCGGCTCAGCTTCAAACTTCATAACAGATCCTGCTCTTTGATGATCGCATCCGATAGCTCGTCGAGGTCCGGCGAAAAACTGTCGAGAGTATACTTCTTCTCTTTGCAGTATTCCATCAACTCGTCCAGCACCCCTCTGAATTCATCCTTCAGATTGGTCATCTCTCCAAGCCCGTCGCAACCTTTCTGCCTCTTTTTCGCAAAGACATAGACCCGCGCGTAATCCTGCGCTTTCTCCAGAAGCCTTTTAAGTGTTATATCGGCTTCGGCATATTTCAGAATATCGGCAATCATAACTGCTTTACGCTTTCAGCTCTTCCTTTCCTTTGAAGACGATCCTACTTTGCGTTGAGTGTTTTTTCCAGAATGCCCTTTAATTCAGTGACACTGTATGGCCGATCCTGTATTCCCGGATATGTATGCCGGTCGGAGACTATGACAAAGGGAAGCTTGTAATCTTCAGGGTGCTGCGTACCGTGGAGTCTTTCGTGTCCCGCGTGGTCACTGGTAATGATGAGGAGGTAATTGCCCTTGTCTTTCACGAAATCGAAAAAGGGAGCCAGCTCGGCATCGATCTCCGACACCGCTTCAAGGTATGCCTCCGACAGCCAGCCGCTCTCGCTTCCTGCATATTCGAGGGAGCTGATGTGGAGAAAAACGAAATTCTTGCCGCCTTTTCCCATAAAATCCCGAGCCTGCTTTATACCGTCATCGGGAGCAAGCTGATGGAGATCGATTGCATCATTGACGAGGTAGCCGAGTTTGGTCTTGCTGTAGAAGTATGCGGTACGGTAGTGAAGCTTTTTTGCGATATGGAACACCGTCTCTTTTGAAACTCGTGCCTCCCCTGGTTTCCAGTCATTATCCGTTTTGCCGTTGAGTGCGGGAGGCAGCCCGGTAATCATTGCCGTATGGGAGATGAGCGTTTTGGGAGGATCAACGCTTTTCCCTTTAAGCGTATAGCTGCCCTTTTTCATCATACGGAAAATGGATGGCGCAATCTTTTCGCTTAGAGCGTCGGGATGGAGGGCGTCGATGGAAATAATAATAACATTACTGAACTCTATCGCGTGTGCAGGAGCCGCGGAGAATATAAGAAGGCATAAGATGATAAGTGACAGTTGCCTCATTGCTTTTGCTCCTGTGCTCCATTGAGCGGCAGCAACGGCACATCCTTGTAGTCATTGTCCTTCCGTTTACCAAAATCCTTGTACGACGGTGCCGGCCACTTATAATCCTTCACTTCCTCAACGATGAAAGACTCCTTGAGCGGCCGGTTGACCATACGCTTCGCATAAGCCCATTGAAGCTCCTGAAACAGGTCTATGTCCTTCGGCGTGAAATTGCCCGACTCTATTTTCTTCATTTGTGCCTTGACCTCTTTGGGATACATTTCGGGATTGAGCTTTACATGGATTGTTTTTCCAGTAGAGACCTGCTGCACGTAGAATTCGCTTTCCGTCAGGGAGTTGTCTATAACATGCGTGCCGAACCGGGCCCGCGCGCCGGTCAAATATGCAGCCACATCTCCGCCGCAAGCGGAATTGTTGGACGCTATCCGTAAATCTGTACGGTCCACAATGCCATCCGCAAAGAGCAGGTCAAAGGCGACCCTGAGCGATGCGGCACTTTCCACGAGCCCCCCACAGAAGTGGCCGTGGAATTTAATGAGGTCTTTGACAGTGATCATCTTTACCTGTTTCGCATAGCGGCCGTATTTATTTTCAGTGTCTCTGACCTTGAATACCGGAGCATAGGGGCTTGTCCCGAGCCATTCGGGGAAGTACCATTCAGCCTTTGTATCCTTGATTGTCTGATCGCTATTTTTTGTTTCCTGCGCTATTGCCGGAGCAAGGGAAATGGTGCAGATCGCAAGCATGATAAGTAACATTTTCTGTTTCATCGCTGTCCTCCTGACAATTAAAGCATGGTGAAGGCGAAATAAATCCCCACAGCCATGAGCATGACGCCGCTGATTTTCTTGGAGTAGAAGGAAAAGTTCTTTACTCCCTTTGAACTGATAATGCTTTCGGTGAGCCCGATAGAAAGACCAGCGATGAATATGAGGGCACAGTGCCCGAGTGCATAGACGAACAAAAGGGCTCCACCGTAGAAAATGTTCCCCTGTGTTGATACGTAGGCGAGAATGACTGCCAGCACAGGAGTCGCGCAAGGTGAGGAGACAGTGCCGGTGATGAGCCCCAGAATGAAGGCTCCACATAATCCTTTTGTTCTGACTTCTCGTGTCCTTTGGAAAGGGAGAGGGATTGAAATAAACCCCATGAGCTGTAGCCCCATGAGCACGGCAATAACGGCGAGGCCAATAGAAAGCCATTTTCCCAAGAAGCCGAGGAATTGTCCCATCGCTGAGGCTGCTGCACCGAGCAGGGTGAAGGTGATGGAGAGGCCGAGGATGAATACCAGAGAGTAGAGCGCTGCCTTCTTCTTGTTCCCTTCGGAATAGCCGCCTACATAGCCGATGATCAGGGGAATGGCTGCAAGAACGCAGGGACTCGCCGCGGAGACGAGCCCGCCGATAAAGACGGCGAGGAACGCAACGCCGTGCTGGTGCTGAACGATTGATTGAATATTACCCAAAAGCGATTCCATAGCAATCCTTAGAAACCTGATTGCCCAAACTGCAGGGCAGGACATAGAGGTTGTTTCATTTGTAGTTGCTACAACGTAACCTTACGGCCAGTGTACGACTAGATTGCGTCTCTTCAGGTCTTTTCTTGTGCAACCTCGTCCACGACACGGCGGACGTCGGCAAGGCATCATCGACCCGAGGGATTTTTGATCTTACATTGGCTCTTACCCTCCTTTGCGGTTGCAAGGATACGCTCAATTATTGTAGAACGTCCCTTGTTCCTCAGCACATCCTCTCTAATATCTGACTTCGTATAATTGAAACAGTAGCATACCAGTTCGTCCATAGAGCCCTCTCAGTAAATCATGTTGATAGCGTAATTATATATCTTAAATCAGGTGATTCAATAATCGTAACAACAGCCTTGCGACGAGGCAGAAACTAAAATAGTTGCTTCCATTATCGGAAAACGATACAAAACCTGACGCTGACCGACGGGTGAAGTCCTGACTTTTACATTCCATTTCATCTCCCTTGCCTCAGCTTCTCCGCAAAATAAGGGGGTAAGCCCCTTTCAATAATCGCTGAAGCCGTTTTCCCGACATCATAGGGAATTCTAATGAATTCACTTTTCACACTGTTCTGTTCTATTTCGACTAAAGTGATACAGGTCCTGGGATCGTCGTCTTTCGGCTTACCGATGCTTCCGGCATTTATGAAGACCTTGCCACCAATATCCTTCCGATATGGTTTATGGGTATGCCCGTAGATGAGGATATCGGCATCCACCTTCTCCGCCATCTCCTTAAAGAACTTTTCCGGTCTCTCTTCATACCAGTAGAGGTTGTTTTTCCTTGGGGACGCATGGAAAATGATTACCCTTTTACTGTCGACCGTTAGAGATATTTCAAAGGGCAGCGCCCTCATGTACTCTTTGCTCTTTTTGGATGCGTGTTTTTTTGTCCATTCGAAGCCCAATGACGACATTTCAGCCTGAACCGGATCTTCGTATTTGCATCCGCAATGCTCCCTGTCATTTCCCACTGTTTCGTCATAATTCCCTTGAACGCCGCTGATCGTATGTTCGATCAGAAAATCTATTACCTCGTTTACAAAAGGGGCATATCCCCCAAGATCTCCGAGATGGTATATCTTCTCCGCGCCACGGGAAACAGCCTCCTGATAGGCGGCTTTAAGAGCTTCCAGATTTCCGTGAATGTCCCCAAGTATCCCTATCTTCATGTGCCAACTGACCTGCTCTGAATACTGTCTTACAAACCTGCTTTTTTCAATACAGGAACAATCTCTTCATAAGAGTAATAGCCGAGATGCCGGTGGAACTCTTTCCCCTCTTTATCCAGAAAGACCTGTACCGGAATTACAAAAACACCATACTTTTTCGCGTTTTTCGAATCTTTCTTCACATCAACGAAGATAACTTCCAGCTTGCCCTTGTAATTCTCTGAAAGTTTTTTCATAACCGGTTTCATCTGTTCACAGGGAATGCATCCTACCGAGCCGAGCTCAAGCATGACAATTTTGCCCTCTTTTTTCGCTCTATTAAGCGTCATCTCAAGCTGGTCTGCGCTGCTCAGTCCTGCTATCAGAAGGATGGTCGCTGCAACAAGTAAGGCCAGTACTCTTTTTTTCATTTTCGCATCTCTCCAATTCTGATATTAGAGCGGGGTCGTCTCTTTGACCCTGCAATATTCAACCGTGAAGTATTTCTTCTGGAAATATCGTGCGACATTGACAAGGCTGATCAATACAGGCACTTCGACGAGGGGACCGATTACCGCTGCAAAGGCCGCCCCTGAGTTGATCCCGAAGACCGCAACAGCCACCGCAATGGCCAGCTCGAAGTTGTTGCTTGCAGCGGTAAAGGACAGGGTAGCCGTCTTCTCGTAATCTGTCCTGAGCTTAT
>JBFMCP010000048.1:16565-20888 GCA_040754455.1 Nitrospirota bacterium | reverse complement strand
CTCGGCACGCTCAAGGATTTCTCCCGGCTCGCGATCCTCTGGTATCTGGTCAACGCCAAAGACATTCCTCTTACCGAGCGGTTGATTAAACCGGTGGACGTAAAAGGAGGACAGCGTTTCTCTACCGGCACACACCTCCTCCCCACCGAGAAAATAGCCGGGAAATACGGAAAAGATAAAGAAGGCTTTATTAAAAGAGGTCAGGAGTTCGGTGCAGAGATAAGCACGTATGGCGATGCATCGCTGAAGCTTTTTCCCCTGCCGCGGGTCCCGGTCACGATTATCCTATGGCTCGAGGATGAAGAATATCCCCCGCGGGTCGATCTGCTCCTCGATTCAACCTGCGACCTTCAGATCGCCTCGTCGGACATCATCTGGGCCGTTGCCATGATGGGCGCCCTGGTGATGTTATTGGAAGGGTAAGCACAATTACACCAATGTCACTACCGTCACCCCGCTGCCGCCTTCCTGCGGCCCGCCGCTCCTGAACTTTTTCACAAGCGGATGCCCGTCGAGATGTTCGCGTATCGCCTTCATCAGGATTCCTGTACCAACGCCATGGATAACGACAACCTCATTAAGCCCTGCCATTGAGGCGTGATTGAGAAAGGGCTCAAGACGTGAAAGCGCCGCATCGACCCGCAGCCCTACAAGATTTATTCGTGAGGAGACGGCTTCATCAGGTCCGACGCCTCGCGCTTTTTCTTTTTGCGCTCCCGCAGGCTTGCCTTTTCTCATCGCGATCTCGGATGCAGGGACCTCGATCTCTTTGTTCCCCGCCCGCACTTTGACACGGTTATGCTTCAGGTTGACCTCGACAACCGGAGCATCATAGCCGAGCGAACGCACATGCACCACATCCCCTTCCATGATCTCGTCGATCGAAAGCGTCCTCTCCGTTCCTCTGTCGAATTCGCCTGCCTTTGCCGTTACCTGCTCCTGCAGCTCCCCCGCCCTCTTGAGCGCCTCACGGCTCCTTTCACGCTCTTTCTTCTTTGCCTCATCGAGGAGCGCATACATTTCTCGTTTGATATCGCTGATGATCTCCGAGGCGTCCCGGTAGGCCTTTGCGAGCACCTCTTTCTCCTTTCTCTCCGCCTCGGCGAGGAGGACCTCCAGCCGTCTGCTCCTCACCTCTATCTCTTTCCGCTCCGTCTCGATCTCCTGCAGGGCCCGTTCATAAGCGGCTCTCTTTTCCTGGAGATCTGCAATCAGATTGTCGAACTCTGCTTTAACGCCTCCGAGCAGGCCCTTTGCCGCATCGATGATAGTGTCCGGTAATCCATACCTCCGTGCTATCTCGAGTGCATGTGACTGTCCCGGCTCCCCGACCCGCAGCCGATACAGCGGCTTCAGCGCTTTCTGATCAAACTCCATTGCCGCATTGAGCATGCCCTCGGTCCTGTGGACAAATCCCTTTATCCCGGTCAGGTGAGTCGTGGCAAAGACAAGGGCGCCGCTTCCTCGCAATTCTTTCAGTACGGCGCAGGCAAGCGCAGCCCCCTCATCGGGATCGGTGCCGGTGCCAAGCTCGTCGATGAGCACCAGTGACCGGTCATCCGCTGTTTTCAGAATTTCCGAAATATTCGCCACATGGGCCGAGAAGGTGGAGAGGTTCTGCTCTATCGATTGCTCATCACCCATATCGGCAAGCAGGTTGCGCACGATGGGGAAACTCGATGCCGCATCCGCCGGCACCGGCATGCCTGACTGGGCCATACTCAGGAGCAGTCCTATAGTCTTGATCGTGACCGTCTTTCCGCCTGCATTGGAACCGGTGATCACCATAACATTCGTATCGCCGCCGAGCCGGACGTCCAGCGGCACCACCTCCCGTCTGCTGTCGGTCTTCTGGAGCGCAAGCATGAGTAGCGGGTGGCGCGCTCCGGTAAGAGAGATGGTCCCCGACTCATTGATCTGTGGTATCTGCATGCGGAGTTGGTCGGCGAAGCTGGTTATGCAGCATAGGACATCGGTATAGACAAGTGCCGCAAACTGCGTTTCGATGTCGTCGGCAGCAGCCCTGATCGAGGCGCTGATGCTTCGCAGGATGCGGATCTCCTCTGCCTTCTGCTCGGCAATGAGATTCTCAAGCTCATTGGCGAGATTGATGATCGCGAGCGGTTCGACGAAAGCGGTCTCTCCTGACTTCGAGACATCATGCACCACCCCCTCCACCTGTCCCTTCGAATCCATGCGCACCGGGATAACCCATCGACCGGACCGTGTCGTAATAAAATCATCCTGCAGAAAGATCGATACCCGCTCGTCCCGCACCATCTCTTCAAGACGCTTCCGTATCCTCCCTTCGAGCCTCCGAATATCCGCCCGCAGCTCGGCGAGCAGGAATGAGGCGCTGTCGAGGATAGCCCCTTCGCTATCAATGGACCGCTCGAGGGTGTGCAGGAGATCGGGGAACCCCGTAAGATGGCCGATGAATTCGGATAAGAAAGGAATACCTGCACGTCCTGCAGTCTGCTGCACGATATCGGAGAGATTGGTCAGCACCGGCATAAACCCTGCAAGCTCGTATCCTTCGAGCACCGCCCCCTCGGGCCGCACTTTGGCGAGTAGCGGTGTTATGTCCGCAAAGGGCGAGATCACGAGGGGACTCCCCTCCTGGATCATCCGGAGGAGCTCGCTGACCTGCCCGAGCCGCTTCTCGATCTCCTCTCTGCGGTCCAGGGGGCGCAGCTCGAGCACCATGCCTTCCGAGGCATCGCTATGGGCAAAGTCGGCGATGATCCTGAGGAGCTTGTGGAATTCGAGCAGGGCGAGAGAATTTTCGGTCATCGCGCTGAGGCGTATCGGAGGATGGATATCTTCAGACACGATGCTACTCCTCTCTCACAAAAATAGAGAACACCATATTAATGATACTAATGACCAGGGATCCCCAGAAAGCGGGCCAGAACCCTCGTACATGGAAGCCGAGCTCAAGGGCGTCCGAAACCGCACTGGTGAGCAGGAGCATGATGCTGTTCAGAACAAGGATGAACAACCCCAGGGTGACTATCAGCAGAGGGAATGTCAGAATTTTCAGCAACGGCCGCACAAAGGCGTTCAATACGCCGAAGACGAGCGCAACGAGGAACAGGTTTGTCGCAGGTCCCGTATACGTGATACCGGACACAACCTTAGTGGTGATCCAGAGGGCGAGGGTATTGATAAGCAGACGGATCAAGAAGTGCATTCGACCGCTCGCAGTGAAGGACTCTGTGCTGTACGCATATCCAAAAAACACATTATAGCTTCAGCACATTATACCAAATATCACTGACCCGGCCCAAAGAGACCACCGACACTACAGCCGCTCACGGCTGCGGTGTCGGATAGCTTGTCTCCATTATGTCGTTTTACTGTGCTGCGGGCTCTGCAGGAAGGACGGGGATATGATCCGCTTCATAGACCGCTATGATACGTGTATGCTGGTAGCGCTCATAGGTCTTTGCATCCGCCTCTTTGGGACTGTACATATCACCGGTGCCATAGACCTTATAGAACTCGTGAGGTATGTTGACGAGATACTTATCAAGCACATCGACAGGGAATTCCGCGCGGCTCTTCGCCAGCTTCAGGTTGGCCTTCGTATCGCCTACTGCCGAGGCGCTGCCGATGGAAATGAGGATGACCTTTCTGCCCCTGCTCTCGCGCGAGAGGTAATCGGCAAAACCGACGAGCCGCTCATATTCGAGCGAATCCTTGCTTATCTTCGCTGCGCCGATGGGAAAGAAGATCGTGACCTCACCGGTGCCCTGTACCTTGGCGAGCTGCTCGATGATTCTGAGCATCTGCTGAGCCGTTTCCGTATTCTTCTGAGATACCTTCTCCGTAGCCTCAAGGATCTTCTGCAGCCCCTCCTCGCTCTTCCGGGCTGATTTCGTCATCTCATCCTGCTGCTCTTTCAGACCCTTTTTAATCGCCTCATCAATTTCCTGCATCTCTTTCAGCGACATATTGTGGGACTCCACAAAGAGCTGCGCCAGTTCGGTGACCTGATCTTTCGACGCCCCGCCGAAGATCGTTCCGTTCGGGAAGACAATCGTCCTGTCCTGTGCGGCGGTATCCTTCATATGAAGCTCGGTCTGCTGTCCCGCACAGCCGGCAAAAAACAGTGCTGCAATTGCTGCAACCACAATATGTTTCATCTTAACCCCCATTCCTGCTGTTAATGATATTGCTCACGGCTCTATTATCTTACATTATATTATCGGAAGCCCTATCACTTTACCTAAGTTCCACGCGGTTGTCAAGACCTCCACTATGGTTTGCACCTTATCTTTCAACCAGATGCATAAATTCCCACGTTGCAGTTCCCTGCAG
>JBFMCP010000048.1:0-16465 GCA_040754455.1 Nitrospirota bacterium | reverse complement strand
GGCCTACTATTCCCTTGACATTTGTCGCAAAAACTACTCTAATGTTTCAGTCTTAACATTTTTGTTTGACACTCTTTTTTTTTGCCTGTATAGTTTAGAAATAGAGCCGGTTCATACGTTTTGTCCCATATCCGCAGACATAACCCCTACAACAGCACATCAGGAGACGACCCATGGATGAGATCAGAAAATCGAAATTAATGGCAATGCTCCTCACCAAGAAAGAGGAATTGCTCAGCACTTCGAAAAAAGGAATGGCGACCTTCATCAACGGCGACAGCAGGAAATCCCACGGATCGGGAAGCGAGGACGGTGATATCTCCGTTTCACTGCAAATAGAGGATGTGAGCATCGGCGCGCTGCGGGTGAGAAACGAAATGCTGCGCCAGATCGAGAAATCATTGTTGAAACTGAAAGAGAACGAATACGGCATCTGCGACGAATGCGGCGAAGAGATCGACGAGAAGCGCCTGCATGCCATGCCCTTTGCCGTACGCTGCAGGGACTGCCAGGAGACCCAGGAGCTCTTCGAGAAGACCAAGATGGCGAGGGAATTATATTAAGCGCACAAACGTGTCCAGGCGTATAATACCGTACGCTGCCGGCGCGGCACCATCAGTTAAAAGAGATTTTCAATGCGGGAGCGTCCGAACAGGCTTATTTTGCACTCTCTGTCCATAATTTCACTGCGAGCGTGAGGGGGACCGCTGTTTTGTGCGGCCCCTCCACCACTCCCCCTCATCAAACCATTGAAGCATCACCGCTGGTGTCTTATTGCCTATGCCGATGCACATCTAAATCCAAAATTTATAGATATTGTGCTATATACGTATTTACATCTGGTCATTTCACCTTTTTTTGGGGTGTTCTTCCGGTAATTTCACCACAGAGACAGTTTGTTCTTTTTCCCACCAGAAATGGCCACATTGAAAACAAAATATTTTTCAGTCTTCGTTAATTTATATATTGTTCATTGATTTAGAATTTATATGGTACGAAAATTGCTTATAAATTCAACAGGATAATAAGGATTGCACCTGTCTGAAACGGCGATGAACGAGTCACAAAGGAGGTGAGCGAGCAGGCGAGGGGGCTCTTAATAACCGAACCAGTCGACCGCTGTTTCAGGTCCGGGCAGAGCAATCCGGAACACAGAAGGAGGCTCGATGAAAACAGTAAAAGTAGTGGCGCTTCTTACCGCAGTGCTCGTTGCGGCGTTCATGAGCAGCGCAAGTGTTACTAACGCTTCACCGTCACACGCCAATTTAACGTGGACCGGCTACAACATGTGCCTAAGCTGCCACACGGATAAGGCAAACGAAGTAATGGCATCCACCCACTATACGTGGGAGGGGCCCGCCCTCTACATGGTCAATGGCGCGCCGCTTCAGGGAAAGCTCAAGACCTCGGTCAACAGCTACTGCGGCAACATTATAGGCAATTGGGGCTGCTCGCTCTGTCATGTCGGGCTCGGCAAGAGACCTGATGATGCAACGCTCACCACCCAGCAGCACCTTGAGAATATCGATTGTCTGATTTGCCATCAGAAAGACTATAAGAGAAAGAAAGACGCGGTTACCGGCCTTATGGTGCCTGATACCGCCAACATGACGATCACCATGGACCAGGCAGTGCAGACCGTGCACAAGCCGGTAAGGGCCAATTGCACCCAATGCCATGCGAAGGGCGGCGGTGGTGACAATTATAAAAGAGGCGACATTGCCGTAGCGCATGCGAATACCTCGGATAAGAACTTTGACGTACACATGGCCACCACGGGCAAAAATTTCACCTGCCAGACCTGCCATAAAGTACAGCAGCACAAAATAGCAGGTAGGGGCTCTGATTTACGGCAGACCGACCTGGATGTAAAGGTAACCTGCTCCACCTCCACCTGCCACAGCAGCAAGAGCACCACTACCGGGCACTCCACCACGGCTATCGGCAGACACGTAGCAAGAGTCGCCTGTCAGGTGTGCCACATCAAGACCTATGCAAGGAATGCAGCTGATACGGCAGCAACTGAGGCGACCGAGATCAGGAGAGATTGGAGCCACCCCGAGTGGCATACAGCGAACAACCGCTGGGAGCCTACCGTTACGATGGCGAATAATCTGAAGCCCGTCTACAAGTTCTGGAACGGAACAAGCTGGGGCTACAGTATCAAAGACCCTGCAGCAATCGATCCCGCAACGGGCAGGTATCCGACCTCCAGGCCTATTGGTGACATCAACGGTACAGGAAGCAAACTCTTTCCCTTCAAGTACAAAACTACCTACAGACCGTATGCTACCAATTTGGGCATCCTGATCCCGATCAACACGAAAGTGTACTTCGGCACGGCCGGCTCGGTAGCAACCGGCGTGGATGATTCCATCACGTCCTCCCTAACCCTGATGGGCTACAGCGCCACAGAGCCCTATGTCTGGGTCGAGGACGACACCTATCAGCTCATCACCCATGAAGTAATGGACGACAGTCAAGTGCTGAGCTGCACGAATTGCCACGTGTCAGCGACAGCTACCCAGATGAACCTCAAGAGCCTGGGGTATACCACAAAGAAGCCGACCTCGGACCTCTGCAATGACTGCCACAGCCTTAAGTCTTATGATGGCAGCTACAGCCGTTTCACCAGCATTCACGACAAGCATGTGAGAGACAAGAGATACGACTGTTCGAAGTGTCATAACTTCTCCAGGCCTGAAAGAGGTCTGAGATTGTAGTATCTTCCTGCAAGCTTATTGCGGCACAAAAAGCCCCGCCGTGTGAGCGGGGCTTTTTCATTTTTCACCGAGCTTTCTCTCGATCTGGGTACAGATGCCGTGGAGCATTTTCAATTCCCAGTCGGTAAGGCCGACACGGCCGATGAGGTGTTTGAGGTTCTGCATGATATGCTTGTGAAGGTTGCGGTCTCCCCGCGGGATGTAATCGAGAAGGATGAGCGCCCCGGTCATACGTTCATAGAGGGAGGTCAGTTCATCATAGGTGACACGGTACTCTCTTTTCCGCGTCTTTTGCTTGCGCTCTTTCTCGCGTTCATGCACTTCCCTGTATTCCGCTCTTGAGAGCTCATAGGCAACAACGATGATGGCATGCGAGAGGTTTAACGAAGGGTGCTCTCTGCTCGATGGAATGGTAAGCAGCATTCCGCATTCATTGACTTCTTCATTGTAGAGCCCTCTGTCCTCTCTCCCGAAGAGGAGCGCGACCTTGTTATCGCAGGCGATTTTGTGCAGCTGCGGCACACCTTGCTCGAGAGGGTAAATCATGCCCCGCCGCTTTCCCGTCCGTCGCGCCACAGCCACGACAAGGGACTTGTCGGCAATCGCCTCGCTGAGCGAGGAGTAGATCCCGGCGTTTTCCAGAACATCCTCTGCATTGTGCGCAAACCACTTCGCCTCATCGGTGAGCGGAGCGGGATTGACGAGACAGAGGCGCTTGAACCCCATGTTCTTGATCGCCCGCGCCGACGCGCCGACGTTGCCGGGCTCGCGCGGCTCGATAAGGACAAAGAAAATATTATCTTTCCAGTTCTTCATTGCGCCCTCATTATTATAGCTGAACCAATTCAGAACATACGCAAAGGAGGCACTTTAGACCAGCCCTGACCGGAAAAAAAGGGTGAGGCTGTGCAACCTCACCCTTTTTCAATTGACATTATCCTATTATTATTAGTAGCCGCCGCTTGCTGCTTTCTTCTGTACCTTGTTGCCTTTGATCTCTACATCCTGTCCGACTTTTGCATCCTTCGGGTTCTTCACCTCGACGGTAGTCTCTTTGCCGTCTGCTGTCTTGACGGTTACTTTGTTGCCTTCGATTTTGGCAACCTTGCCCTTCACATCAGCTGCGAAGACGAGGCCAACAACACCGAGGGTAAAGACGATAGCAACTAATAATGCGAGAATGGATTTCAGCTTCATTCCTTTCACCTCCTTTCTTTACACATATAGTGATAAGCAACGAGCATGCCAAACGATAACTAACGATAATTTTACACCATTTTTCTTTTCAGAGACAATACATATTTCCATTGCAGGGATTTCATCTCCTTATTTGGGAAAATCCGTCATGGGGTATCCATTGACATTTTCCTGCCTATGATCAAAAATTAACAAAGATCATGAAACTCGGCATTCTCATCAACACCGACCGGCATGCTGCCGATGCCGTGGGCATAGCCAGAGCGGCACTCGCCAGGGGGCATGAGGTCATCATCTTTGCCATGGACAGCGGCACGAGACTCCTCGGTGACCCCGCGGTTGTCGGGCTCTGCCGTTTGAAAGGCGTTTCCATGAGTTTTTGCGACTATAATGCGCGAGGCCTCGACATCGCCAGAGAGGGGATCCCACCGGAGATTGTCTGCGGCAGTCAATACAACAATGCAGTGATGGTACATGATGCCGACCGGGTCATCGTGCTTTAGAGGTACGCGAGTGAAAATACTTCATATACGCAGAGACGGCCCCACTGAATTATCCGAAAGGATCATCAGGGTGCAATCGGAAGACCACGAGATCAACGTGATCGATCTCCCCGGCCGTACGATCTCCTATGAGGACATTGTGGATGCCGTCTTTTCCTGTGACAGGGTAATCTCCTGGTGAACTCTTTCATCCCTTTTCAGCCATGCAGCAGCATAATCTGAAGATCACTCACGCATTGATCACCTCATTCTCGGTGCTCGCCGCTTTTTTTACTCTTTATACCTTCCGCACTTATGACGACAATCGCCTGACGAGCTGGGAGTGGGTCTTCGATACCGTGAGCGTTACCCGTCTCATCGTACCGCTCTGTCTCGGGATCGCCATTGCATACCTGCTCTCGAAGACCTACCTCTGGGCAACAAGACCCGCCCTCTTCCTCTGTATGCTCTCCTTTGCCGCCGCAGTTCCCTTCTGGAGCGAGCCCGAAGTGATTGTGGATGCCGCACGCTATTTCACACAGGCAAAATACCTCGAGCTCTACGGCATCGACCATTTTTTCGGTGAATGGGGACGAGGGATAGCGCCATGGACCGATATGCCGCTGGCGCCTTTCCTTTACGGTCTTATCTTCAGATACTTCGGGGAGACAAGGGTGCTCATTCAGCTCTTCACCACGGCTCTCTTTTCCCTCACTGTGGTGCTGACCTATCTGATAGGGAGGGATCTCTGGGACAGAGAGGTCGGATTCCTTGGAGGCATGCTGCTCCTCGGCGTTCCCTATCTCTATACCCAGGTGCCGCTCATGCTCGTCGATGTGCTCACCATGGCATGCTTCACCCTCGCCGTTTTCACCTTTCTCAAGGCGCTCGAAAAGGGTGGAGCGTGGATTCCCTTTGCATCGATCGCGCTCTTCTGCGCCTTTTTCTCCAAATACTCCACCTGGCCCATGCTCTCGCTGCCGGCGATTGCCGCAATCGTCTTGATGGCAACGAAACATCACGGCGTCGCTCCCTCAGAATACCTTTCCCGATTGGGTCTGGTCACGCTTATTGCCGCGCTCCCCATCAGTGCGCTGGTGCTCCTGAAGCACGAAGTTTTCACTGATCAGCTCAGACTTCTTCTGGCGTACCAGAAACCCGGCCTCAAGCGGTGGGGCGAGAGCCACATCTCGACCTTCCTTTTCCAGATCCATCCATTCATCACCATTGCAGCAGTATGCTCTCTTTTCGTTGCCCTGAAAAGGAGAGACCCCAGGATTATCATTGCCGGGTGGCTGCTCTTGCTTGTAGTAGTGCTCCAAATAAGGAGGATACGCTACATTATCATGGTGTTCCCGATGCTCGGGCTGATGGCTTCCTACGGACTTGTGGTCATCAGAAACGAGGCGGTAAGGAGATTTATCACGCTCAGTATTGTTGCCGCTTCATTAGTAGTAGCGCTGTTCGGTTATCTGCCCTATCTTCGACACCTGAGCACCATGAATTTGAAAAACGCCGGGGCATACCTGAATACCCTTGAGGATAAAGATATAGAGGTTTTCACGCTGCTCCCTCATGACCCGGTGCTCAATCCGGCAGTGAATGTCCCCCTGCTTGATCTCTTTACAAAAAAGAACATTCATTACCATGATCACGCCGATTACTCGCTCCCCGCTGATGATCTCGCAACCTCGGCACTCCGCTTTACCTGGGAGTACAGAAATCCCGCTTATTACGAAGCGCAGCTACACAACGGTTCAGCTGTCGTTATAATCTCCGATAAGCCCGATGCTGAATTCCCGTCTGAGATTGCTCAACGAATAAAAGGGGGGAGGGATAAAAAAGTGTTCGACATTGTTGATAATATTTACCGTCACCAGACCGTTGTTACCGTCTATAAATAGCTCTTATTTACGTATAATCAACCCTTATCGTAAGTCGTTGACAAATCAAAAGTACTCACTCTATACTAGACTTTAAAGTCAGAAATTTTATTCACAAAAAAACTTTTTATCTGGAGGGAGAGGTATGGAAGAGACCGTAGTAGAGAGCGTAACCCTGGGATTCGTGCTCTCCGGGTTGATTTGCGGAGGCCTGGTGGGCCTGATTTTGCAGCGCGGCAGGTTCTGCATGAATTCTGCCTTCAGAGACACCATATTCATTCAGGACTATACCCTGTTTCGCGGTTTTCTGATCGCCATGGCAGTCATGATTGTCGGGTCCAATCTCCTCAATGATCTCGGGTTCATGGAATTAAAGGCACAGACGTTTTTCCCCCTTGCCAATATCATCGGCGGCTATCTCTTCGGACTTGGCATGGTGCTGGCGAGTGGATGCGGAAGCGGTATATGGTATAAGGGCGGCGAAGGACAGCTCGCAGCAATTATCGGCGCGACCTCGTTTGCCATCGGTATCGGGGCGACCAATTACGGCGTATTGAGTCCGATCAACGCAGCTCTGAGAAGCGTCAAATTCGAGATTGCAGGGAAACCGAACGCAGCGTTGTGGGAGCTTTTCGGAGAAACCCTCACGGTTAAATGGATCGTCATTGCCGTTATTGCCGTTCTCCTCTTCCTTGTGACACTCAAAGACAAGCCCTTCACGCTCGGCAAGCAGAAAGGGTTCTACTGGTCGGTCACCGGCTTACTGCTCGGTCTTGCCGGCGTGCTCACCTTCTGGGCCTCCCAGTACTGGGGCGGCGGCTTTGCACGGGGAATGAACTTCACAACCCCCACGGGAGAATTGCTCTATACCCTGACCACAGGCGATGCGAAATCGAAATTCTTCCCGATGCTTGGCATAGGGCCGTTTACGGTAACATGGGCGGAATTTTTTATCGTCGGTGTGCCGCTCGGCGCGTTCATCAGCGCTAAAGTCTTGAAAGAGTTTTCATGGAAGCTACCCTCTGCGAGTGAACTGCTCACGGTTATGCTGGGCGGTCTGCTGATGGGCTTCAGCGCAACGGTTGCTGGCGGCTGTAACATAGGTCAAGGGCTGACGGGTGTCTCGACGCTCTCCATCGGTAGCATCAGTGCTTTAATCGCCATGATCCTCGGCAACTGGACCATGGTCTATTTCAGGTTCATCAAGCCGATGAAAGATTAGCGTTAAGGACAAATAAAAACAAAACAACCCGGGGGAGCAGCTGCATCATGCAAACCCCGGGTTATTTTTGTCATCGGATATGGAAAAAACGCAGCGCAAATCGTTAAACTACTACAGTAAGGAGTAGAGTGATTCTGTTGAGACCGCTCAACATTATGTTTCCTGTCACTCCGATGTAATCCTGAATGCAGCATCTGCACAAAAAAAATACGACCGTCATCCTCGGCGGGGGCCTTACCGGACTCTCGGCGGGATACGTCTTGACGAAGGCCGGATGCAGTGTTACCCTTTTTGAGCGCGATGCCGAGGTCGGTGGTCTCTCGAAGACCGTCGTCCATGACGGGTTCCGCTTCGATCTGGGCGGTCACCGGTTCTTTACCAAAAATGAAACCATCGACCGCTTTGTCCGTGACGTGATGGACGGAGAGTTGATCTCTGTCCCCCGCAAGAGCAAA
Source organism: Nitrospirota bacterium (assembly GCA_040754455.1). Classification (GTDB taxonomy): domain Bacteria; phylum Nitrospirota; class Thermodesulfovibrionia; order Thermodesulfovibrionales; family Dissulfurispiraceae; genus JBFMCP01. Next base: position 8,503 of record JBFMCP010000048.1, on the reverse strand, counting down.
ATCTTCATGAGGAATAAATATTTCGACTATCCTCTCAAGCCGATGAATGCCGCGTTCGGCCTCGGCATCCCGACGACCATACGCATCATCGCCGATTACTGGCGCGAGCGGATCGTCGCGACGTTCAAGGAGTCGGCCCAGGTTTCTCTCGAAGATTGGGTGGTCAGCCATTTCGGGCGTACCATGTTCAACATCTATTTCAAAGAATATAGCGAAAAGGTATGGGGCATCCCCTGCGACAGGATCAGCGTCGATTGGGTCGCCCAGCGCATCCGCGGTCTCTCGCTCACCAGGGCCATCAAAAACGCCTTCTTCAAATTCAGCGGAAAAGATATTCCCTCCCTCGTCGACCGGTTCGTCTATTCCAAACTGGGCATCGGGCGTATCTCAGAGCGGCTCAAGGAAGAGATAGAACGGGAAAATGCTGTGCACACCAGCACCAGTGTCGAGCGCCTCAACTATTCCGGCTCATGCATCGAAAGCATCGAAGTGCGCGAGGGAACACACACGTATACGGTGAAGGGTGATGACTTCATCTCGAGCATGCCGCTGCCGAAACTTGTGCAGATACTGAACCCCGTCCCTCCCCGGAATATTCTTGATGCTGCAGCGCGTCTTAAATTCAGGGACCTCGTGGTCGTGGCGATCATGCTCAACCGGGAGCGGGTGACCGACCAGACATGGATTTACATCCCCGAGCAGAAGATCCCCTTCGGCAGAATTCATGAGCCGACCAACTGGAGCGAGGAAATGGCGCCCAAGGGGAAAACGCTCCTCGTCATGGAATTCTTCAGTTTCATGGGCGATGCCGTATGGAACGAAACGGACGAGCGGCTTACCGAGATTACCGTACGCAATCTCGAACAGCTTGGTTTCATCAAAAACAGTGAAGTGATCGGCAGTGTCGTGGTGCGTGTGCCGAAAGCCTACCCCCTCTTCGAGGTCGGCTATGCAGAGCTGTCCCAGTCGCTCTATGATTATCTCAAGCGGTTCGACAACCTCCACCTTGCCGGCAGAGTCGGCATGTTCAGGTATTACAACATGGATCACGCACTCGAGTCCGGAATGCAGGCGGCAGCAGCGGTTATCGAGAGGATGAAGAAGCGCTCTCCCCTTTCAAAACGGAACAACGGCAAGAAGCCGGTTCCGGCGAGCGACGGGACATGCGCTGCGCACTAATCATTCCGGCGTGGGTGCCGGAAGATATCTTTTCATCCAAGACCGCGAGCTCCCAGATCAACTACTGGCAGCCGTTGGGGACGCTCTACGTAGCCGCTGTCCTCCGGAGGGCAGGCCACCAGGTCGCCTTTATCAACGGCGCCTTCATGACCCATGAAGAAGTCCTGAGAGAGGTGCGGCAATTCAATCCCCAGTTCATTGGCCTCTATTCGACCACCTTCGGATGGAATAAGGCGAAAAAGACCGCAGCGGATATCAAGAGGCTGTTCAATAATCAGATATTCATCTGCGCCGGCGGCCCCTACCCCATTGCGGTGCAGGAACGATGCCTTGAAGACGCCGGTGTACTTGTAGATGCAGTCGTTACTGGTGAAGGAGAATTCACTACCCTTGAAATAGTTGAGTGTCTTGAAGCAGGCAGAAGTTTTGAAGGAGTCCTCGGTACAGTGTACCGCGAAGGTGACCGGATTATCAAAAACCCTCCGCGGCCGCTGATCACCGATCTCGACGCCCTTCCCTTCCCCGCCAGGGAGTTACTGGGCGACGCACAACGGTATATCCCTCCGCCGGCAACCTACCGGAGGAAGCCGGTGGCAGTGGTGATGACGTCGCGGGGATGCAACCGGCACTGCATCTACTGCTTCCAGATCGATAAAACGAGGGCGAGCGGCATACGATACCGCAGTGTCGGGAATGTCCTGGCGGAAATAGAGCACTGTCTTGCTCAGGGGTACCGCGAGATAAAGTTCATCGACGATACACTCGCTGCTGATTATGACCGCGCAATGCGCCTCGCCACAGAAATAAAACGCAGGAGGCTCGATTTCACCTGGTTCGCGTCCGCCTGCGTCAACCAGGTGGACAAGCCGCTGCTCAAAGCATTTAAAGAGGCCGGTTGCTGGGCCATCCTCTTCGGTGCCGAAAGCGGCGTGCAGAAGAACCTCAACACGATCAGAAAAGGGACGACACTGGAGCAGATACGGAAGGCGGTGAAAGCGGCGCAGGAAGTCGGTCTAAGGGTCAGCACGCCGTTCATGTTCGGCATACCGGGAGAGACCTTCGAAGAGGGCCTCCAGACCATCGAGTTCGCTCTTGATCTCAATCCGGACATTGCGAACTTTCACGCCATCACGCCCTTCCCCGGCACCTATCTCTACGATAATCTCGATAAATACGGCACCATGTCCGATGAGCTCTCTGATTTCACCTATCAGGGCGCCGCATTCATTCCCCACACGATGACGCGAGAGGAAATCCTGCAGCTGCGCCAGATCGCCTTCAGACGGTTCTACTCCCGTCCCTCATTTATTCTCAAGCGCATCCTCGATCTGAGAACACCCCACGATGTTTCCGTAGCCCTCAAGAGCCTGCGAAGCCTCTTCTGGCTCTTTGCAAAGAGCGGGATATTTAAACGGCGGAATCCGGAAGTCGGGCGCCAGAATCCAGAATAAAAAGTAAAGACGGAACTTACGTGTTTTGACATTGCTGTGGGGCTGCTTTCCCTTGCCTACCTTGAGATATGTTCAAACGAGTAAGGGATAAAGTGTTTGTCTGTTTTCTTTTTTTTCTGGCCTCTGACTCCTGGCTCCTGATTTATGCTACAATTACTCCATGAAAAACACGGTCATCTTTATCATTTTTGTTCTTGTTATCGTCGGCCTGCTCTATTCCATATCCGGCAAACGGCATGCACGCATACCCGACGATGTCCTCCACCGGCAGGTGAGCGCAACCGACAGCGCCGCCTGCATGGAATGCCACGGCCCTGGCAAAGCGGCCGCACTGAAACCCGAACATCCCCCGAAGTTTGAATGCCACAAATGCCATAAGTCGAAGAGAATCAGGAGCTGATCAACCATTGCTTCGCAGTTGAAGTCCTAAATTCGAATATCTAAATTCTCAACAAATCTGAGCTTAGAATTTAGGATTTAGTGTTTAGGATTTACGACATATGCTGCTAATAGGTGGGATTGTTTTTGGAAGAGACGCGTCGGGGCAACGGAGTGCTAAAGAATTTCCAGCACTCCATTACCCCGTTATCTCAGCACCTTTTTACGAGGATACTGTTATCTCGCCTCTCTTGTCGTCGTTGCAATAATCTCTTTGGGAGTACCCAACGCACCGCCCGCTGCTGCAGCGGCCCCGCCGAGCAGTAACGCGATAAAGGCCAAGATCGCCGCCTTCGAGAGCGTATCCATGGTCTGTTCGGTCACCTGCATTGCCGTGCCGCTGAACCGCTGCAATGCCTGCTCAGCCTGCTGGCGCTGCTGGACCCACATAGTGACCGCCTGCTCTGCCTCACTCTGGCTCATTTTAGTACGTTGCGCGAGCATCGTAGCAACCCTCTGGCGGTCCGAAGAGCTCACCTCTTTTCCGGTCAAAATGCTCTGGAGCGCCTCTTTGAGCTCCGGATCCATCGCCGCCCCTCTCTGGGTAAGGAGTTGCTGCGCCTGGTTCATAATCGTATCAGGCGATAATCCTTCCGGTGCACCTCGTGTCGTAATGGCCGTAGTTATTCCAGTACCGATAAGCGAGATACCCTTTCCGATCACACCGACCACACCGCTCACCAACATCCCCAATGCCGTCGTCATCAAATAAAAAGAGAAAAGCGTTGCCACTCCCCAGACAACGACGCCGTGGAGAATACCGGTAAGAGAGCGGGGGTACCCCGCAAGCCGCGCCGCAACCCAGCCGCCGGCAAAGAGTGCAACAATCATGCTGATCGCCGTCCAAATTCCTGCGCCGATGCCTACACCGCCGAGCGGGTTCTCCTCGGTAGCGGGATTAACCGTACCCAGGCCTATGCCGAGCCCGAGCAGGCTCAAGAGCAGCTCGATTACCAGAGCAACGATCGTTCCTGCAAATATGGCGCCCCAGGATATGCGCCTGAGGAACCCGATATCCGTTTTCGCCATTCCTGTCGGTTCTTGGTATGCTGTTGCCATAGTCCACCTCCCATTACATTTTTTTGCTCACTGCCCCTGAGCTCTTTCATGCTCCGACTCCTGCATGCCGCCGGTGCTGCAGGAACCACCGGTAGAGCTCAGGGTTGTTGTAGGTTCCCGTCGACGAGTCATGCCCTCCATCCGGATAGACAGTAAACCGCACGTTGCCGCCGCCGCAGACAGGGGCAATCGCCGCAAACCGATCGGGATACTCGATTGCCGTTCTCCATACTCCGTAGCCACCCATGCTGATGCCGGTCAGATAGATCCTGTCCTGATCCACCCGGTACCCACTCATGATATTCTCCAGGAACTCGTCCAGAATATCAGAAAGCCAGTACCACCCCTAAGGGCATTGATAAGAGATCGCGATGAAAGGAAAATCCTTCAGCAGCAGGGATAAAGGCCGGGAGAATCACCGGCGGGGTGGTTTCTCCCGTTTATGCGGTGACCACCTCAGTGCATTGCTATTTGAGCTGTCCTCTGAGCTCTCCCTCGGGATATGAGCTGCTATGAATGTTGACGTACGCATTGCCTGCCTGTATCTCATTGACCAGGTCCTGAAGCGACTTTCCCTTCATCGGCCCGATAAGGTCCTTTTCGGTGATAGTGCCTTCGGCGATAACGCCCGAAGGCTTGCCTCTCTCTGCCGCACCTGTGATTGCAACAGGTGCAACAGGCGGCCCGCTTTCACCTGCTTCCCCGATGTGTATATGGGCAGCAGTCGGGTTGTCCAGGTTGGATGCGGTGATGGTGTAGTTGAGTGACTTGCCGTCCTCACTAAGTCTGAAAGTCGCCTGTCCAGATGCATCAGTCGTCACCGACGGGACCTCTGACGTGCCGGAGAGCTGGGCAGAGAAATCACTCTTCGCGGCAGACTTCATTCCGGTAGACGGCATGCTGCTTGTCCCCCGTTGGGCAGAGGATTGATCACTCAGTGAGCTGTCTGTGCCTCTCTGAGGAGCGGATTGATCGCTCATTGATGCTGTTCCGGCTGCAAAAGCCGATGTGACAAGCCCGATAACAATCAATACGACAAGCAGATACGTTCTCTTCATTGAATTCCTCCTTGAGTGACATAACGTTGTTGATTGGTAAGCTTGTGTGCGGTATACCCCTGCATTCCCTTACCTATTACATAGCACATTATCAACAGGCATGCAAGAAGTCGTCGGAAGAAAAGAAGCTGGAGCACTCCATCCTTTATACTCCTGTTATAATTAGTACATGAACGAAGGGAAAAAATCGTTGTCCTCAACGGAAGCCCTTATGACAGAGGAGTTCAACCTGCGCGAAGGTCTGATATACCTCAATCACGCGGGGGTAGCTCCATGGCCGGTGCGTACCGCCAAGGCAGTGCAGCATTTTGCCGAGGAAAACATGCGGGAAGGTTCATTCCACTATCCGAAATGGGTTGCGGTCGAGACGAAGCTGCGCACACAGGCGCAGTGTCTGCTGAACAGCCCATCAAAAGACGATATCGCCCTTCTCAAAAACACTTCCGAGGCGCTCTCAGTGGTGGCCTATGGGCTGGAATGGAAGAGCGGCGACAATATTGTGAGCAGTAACCAGGAGTTTCCCTCGAATCGTATTGTCTGGCAGTCGCTCGCTTCGCAGGGAGTTGAGTTCCGCGAGGCGGACCTGAACCGCGGGCCCTCACCCGAAGCAGCCATCTTTGAGGCTGTCGACAACCGCACGCGGCTGATCACCATCAGCTCCGTGCAATTCTCAACCGGTCTGAGAATGGATCTACGGCGTATCGGCGAATTTTGCAGGAAACGGGGTATTCTCTTCTGCGTTGACGCAATACAGAGCATCGGTGCCGTTGCCTTCGACGTGCAGGAGATACAGGCGGATTTTGTCATGGCCGACGGTCATAAATGGATGCTTGGGCCCGAAGGGTTAGCACTGTTTTATTGCTGCGCCGATGCCCGTGACCGCCTGCGGCTCAATCAGTACGGCTGGCACATGGTTGAAGAGATCGGCGACTTTGACCGCAGGGACTGGCGTAGTGCCGGAAGCGCCCGCCGTTTCGAATGCGGAAGCCCCAACATGCTCGGTATCCATGCCCTCGCTGCAAGTCTCTCCCTGCTGCTCGAGGTGGGCATACAGGAAGTCGAGCGACGGGTAACAGAGCGGAGCGCCTCGCTTTTTGAGCGCCTCGCCTCACTGCCGCGCCTGCAGCTCGTAACGCCGACGCAGCGCGGCCGCTTTGCGGGTATCGTGACATTCACCGTCGACAATGACGATCCCGCTGCCCTCTACCATCATTTAACCACCCGGGGAGTCGTCTGCGCTCTTCGCGGCGGAGGCATCCGCCTCTCGCCGCACTTTTACACTCCCTTTGATCAGCTTGAGCGCGTCATTGCGTTGATCTCCGGCTATCTGGCGCAACGATGAGCGCCGGAACCATCGAAGCTATTTTAAGATAGAGCCTTTCTGAATCTGATCCTTGCGGATCTCATACTCCCGCTGGTCGATCCTCCCTGCCTTGCGGTCCTCTTCCAATTGCTGCAACTGACGATGTACATTGTACTCATAAGCGCCCGCCCCTACTGCTGCGCCGCCTAAAGCGCCGGCCGCAGCGCTCCCTCCCCGTGTGCTGCACGCAGATGTTGCGACGAGTCCGAGCATAAGGACCACTAGAATGAGCTTTCTCATGTGCCGCCTCCTTTTGAAGTGAGCCTTGTGCGAAAGGGTTAATACATGAGGATAAAAGGTTGCATCCAGAGTGGTATAAGAACAAAGTAGCACGGAATGTTCCCGTTGTCAATAAAGCCCTGTGCAGGCAAACCTTTGCTCCATTGAAAGTTTCTGTAAAAAAAACTATTATCGTAGAGAGCATGAAATCAACGACATGAAAGGAGCCCCGATGCTGGCACAGCGTATCAACAAAAAACGACTTATCGATACCTTTATCAAACTGATCAAGATCAATTCACCGTCGTTCGGAGAACGGGAGCTGGGCGACATGCTTGCGGTGATGCTGAAAAAGGCGGGCTGCACCGTCGAGCTGCAGGAGTATGGACGCTCCTTCAATCTCATAGCCCGCAAAAAAGGAAACAGTTCAGGAATCCCTCCGCTCCTTTTGAGCGCCCATATGGATACGATCGAACCGACCACTGGATTGGAATTCACCATCGATGACGATTCCATCAGGACCACAGGACCGACCATTCTGGGAGCTGATGACAAGAGCGCCCTTGCTCAGATCATCGAGGCGACAACAGTGCTTGGAGAAAGCGATATCCCGCACGGCGACATTGAGATAATATTCACCTCCGTAGAAGAAAAAGGCCTGCTCGGTGCGCGGCACCTCGACTTCACCACGATCAGGAGCAGACATGCTCTCGTCCTCGATTCGAGCGGGGGTGTCGGAAATCTCGTCATCGCTGCTCCTACCCATATTACGTATGAAATGCATATTACCGGAAAATCCGCCCATGCCGGCATCGAGCCAGAGAAAGGCATCAGCGCCATACGGGTTGCCGCTCAGATCATTTCAGAGATTCCCGACGGCAGGATCGATGCAGAGACGACCGCCAATGTCGGAACCATTATCGGTGGAACGGCAACCAATGTGGTCCCCAAGGAAGTGGTGATCCACGGCGAGCTCCGCGGACACAGCCCCGCTGTTATCGAAGCGACCAAAGGGGCGATCTATGCAGCCGCCCACCGGATCACCGTGAGGAACAAGGCACTCATCCATATCACCGAACAGGAGGAATACAAAGCGTTCAGGATTGAAAGCGATGACCCCTTCCTGTGCTTCCTTGATGGAGTCTATACGACGTGCGGCATCACTCCCGCGCACGTCACCACTGGCGGCGGTTCTGATGCCAACGTATTCAATCACCGCGGTATCAAAGCCATTAACCTGTCAAACGGCATGCAGAAGGTGCACTCCACTGAGGAGTTCATCCATATCAGCGATCTCTATAACGGTTGCCTCATTGTAGTAAATGCCCTTGCGCAGTTCAGGAAGATCAGCGCTTACGAGGCGGCCGGGCGATAACCGCCCCGTTGTGTGAAATACCATACACACCGGAAACGGTGTATTTCCGAGACTTTCCTTTACGGTGTGCTCTCTTCCGCAGAAGAGAGTGTATGAAAATACGTACAAAGGTCCCGAAATCAGTACGGCGTTACCGAACAACGAAAAACAATATCAGGCACTTAGACCCATCCGCATCTCCTGGCACGTCCCTTGCTTTGTAGCCATCGCTTTTTCAAGCACCATAGCATCAAAAGTAGAGAGAGGAGAATGTATGAAGAAGTATCTGTTAAGTTCTGTCCTTGTGATAATTCTGTTCATGGCGGCATCCTTCGGGTATGCTTATGACCTGGGGACCAGGGACATGGTCATTGGAGCAGGA
>JBFMCP010000047.1:0-21466 GCA_040754455.1 Nitrospirota bacterium | reverse complement strand
CATTCTCTCTTTTGTTGTGATACCGTCTTCTTTTTCTTTGTCGTAGCTGAACTCACTGTTCACCTCAACCTGGAATTTCCCTTTGCCCATTGTGCCCGTGTCATCGGTGATCAGCGGGTGTGCGGCAAAAGAAAGCCCTGTCCAAAGCAAGCAGAGCACCAGTGCTCTGATTCCTGTGCCGAAGTGAGTCGTTTTGATCCGCCCGTGGTTCCCGCTTTCCATAATCAGCTCTCCTTTCCCCCCCTGTTTAAAGTTGAAGAAGGCAAACATTGATACAATTGCCTTGTTAAACAACTACGTTTTCTTGCTCTACAGCGCGAATGAGCTTAGGGATGTCCAGTATCAGTGCCACCGTACCATCCCCCAGTATGGTAGCTCCCGAAATGCCTTCTATGTGCTTGTAGAATTTACCTAATGATTTGAGGACGGTCTGATGTTCTCCGATGACCTGATCGACGACAAAGCCGACCCGGTTGTCTTCGGATTCGACGATGACGATCTGTTCGATTGCAGGCGGCTCGCCATCAACAGAGAACCGATTTCTTAGAGGTATATAGGGTACGAGCTGGCCGCGCACATTGGCGAGATCCCTGCCGTGGGCAGCGGCTATATCCTCACGGGTGAGCTCAACGCATTCCTTGACAACTGAAAGAGGAATGACAAAGTAATTCTCTGCAATTTTTACCAGCAACCCCTCGATGATCGCGAGCGTCAACGGTATCTTCAGGGTGATCGTCGACCCCTTCCCTTTCTCGCTGGCGATTTCTATCGTGCCTCTCAGAGCATCGATGGCGCGCTTGACGACATCCATTCCGACCCCACGGCCTGATACGTTTGTGATCGTCTTTGCTGTCGAAAAACCGGGGGTCAGTATGAGCGCAAAGAGGTCTTTTTCGGGCACATCAGCATCAGCGGTGATCAGACCTTTTTCAATCGCTTTTGCGCGGATGACCTCGGGATCGAGGCCTTTCCCGTCATCCTTTATCTGTATCAGCACATAAGCGCCGGAATGGGAAGCAGCGAGATGCACCGTTCCCATTCGCGGCTTTCCGGCAGCCTCACGGACATCGGGGGGCTCGATGCCGTGATCGATGCTGTTGCGGATAAGGTGTACCAGAGGATCGTTCAATTTTTCGATGACTGTCTTGTCGAGCTCGGTCTCTGCGCCGTCGGTGGTCATCTCGATCTCTTTCCCCAGCTCGCTCGAAAGGTCGCGCACGAGTCGCCTGAACTTTGTGAACGTTGTGCCGATGGGCAGCATGCGGATATTCATGGTGTTGTCGCGGAGCTCCGCAGTGAGCCGTTCCACCTCTTCGGCCAGAGAGATAAGTCTCGCATCGTTCCCGCTTGCAGCGGTTTGGCTGAGTCGCGCCTGGACAGTCACCAGTTCGCCGACGAGGTCGACGAGCTTATCGAGCTTTTCCGAGGGGACGCGTATGCTCGATATGGACTCCGCTGCCTGACGTTCCTTGCGGATCTCCTTTACATGCTGCTGCTCGACGAGAGCAGCCTGGATATGCCCTTGATCAACAACACCTGATTCGACGAGCAGTTCGCCGATGCGCTTCTGGGCTGCAAGGATCCTCTCGAGATCATCTTTCGACAAATCTCCCCGTTCGATCAGTATCTCTCCGATTTTCTTATAATCCGAATCCCTGTCGAGCCGGCCGCCGTCATCGATAACATCGATTTTTAGTTCCGAGCCGTCCTCGACAAAAATAAAGACATCCTTGACGGCATTGATACCTTTATCGGTGGTCAAGACGATATCCCAATACGTAGAGCATTCCTCGGGGTTTATATCGCTTAATGTCGGTACGGTATCTGTTTGGGCAATAATGGCACACTTGCCGAGTTGTCTGATCTCTTCGAGAAGACCGAGAGGGTTTGTACCGGTCATGAGTATGGTTTTTGCAGGACGGAACCTGATTCTGTAGGTAGCGGGATGCAGCGTCTGGGCATCCTCTTTTTTGGTAGCAGAGGGGACGGGGGCAACTTCCTCCCGGCCCTTCTCCCCGGGGAGCATGTTCTTGAAAGCGGCAACGATTTCACCGGCCCTGACCACGTCGACCGACTTGCCGCCGAGCATGGAGCGTATCTGGTCGCGTGCCGCCAGGGTGAGGTCGATGAGCTGTTTGCTCACGGCCATCTTCCCGTTCCGCACCTGGTCGAAGACGGTCTCGATCTCATGGGTAAAGGCAGCAATATCCTCAAAGCCGAACATTGCTCCGGATCCTTTGATCGTGTGCATTGCCCGAAAGACACGACCGATCAGTTCCGTATCGCCGGGTGTCTCCTCGAGCTCAAGCAGAGCGTCTTCGAGTTCGGTAAGGAGCTCATTCGCCTCTTCCCTGAAGGCTTCCCGGTGCTTGTCAGGGATTTTGCTCATCCCAGCACCTTTTTGACGACCGCCAGCAGCTGGTCGGGCGTAAAGGGTTTGACGATCCAGCCGGTTGCCCCTGCCGCCTTGCCTTCCTGTTTTTTGCTGTCCTGCGATTCAGTCGTCAGCATGATGATGGGAATGAATTTGCAGGCGGCATTCGCCCGCAATTCCCTGATGAGCCCAATGCCGTCGAGATTGGGCATGTTGAGGTCGGTAATGACCATGCCGATGTTCCCATTGACTTTGGAGAGCGCATCCTTCCCGTCAACTGCCTCAACAACGTCATACCCAGCCTCTTTCAGGGTAAACGTTACCATCTGCCGGATACTGGCGGAGTCGTCCACCGTCATAATCGTCTTGCCCATTACGTGCTCCTTTCCTTCCATAAGCAATCCTTATGTGCATCGTAATTACAGCCGACATGGCGCAGATAGCCCGCATTCTTCGCCGCCTGTTGAAGCGCTTCGGGACGGCCACCGAGCAGGGATAACTGCTTGTTCAGTTTTCCGGAGGTGCGGTGCGCCGAGCAGAGGAGCTGCAGGCAGGAGAGGTCGATTGAAGTTACCTTTGCGAGATTGAGAACGAGATGGTCGACATTGTCGAGTGACTTCAATAACGCCGATTTCAGTTCATCCGCATACTGCACGGTCAGTTCTCCATCAATGGTAAGTATTCCCATTGCACCGGACTGCTCGAGTTTGTACTCCATAACTATCCCCCCTTTAAAATAGTTCGACGTTGTTTCCGAGACCGCTGCTGCCTGTTTTGTTCTGTTCTGCCGGAACGCTGCCGTCACTCTTTCTTATTGCATTGAGCACCTCCTCATGGACTTTACGCTCGCTCTGCATGGTGTAACGATGCGCGAGGTCGTGGAGATGGTGAGGGGCGTGGCTGAATGCCTCTGCTCCATCGGGGACGCTCTTCACCGCTTCATCCAGCATTGCTCTGAGGTCATCAATGATCGTATCCAGGCGCGTTTTTACCGTTGTGCCGAAGGTGATACCGGAAACGATTCTTGTAATATCCGCCTCGAGCGACTTTATATCGCATATAATCCGGTCCACTGCTCGTTTTATCTTATCGTGAATTTCGGTCAGCTCTTTCAGGGAACGCTCGGTTTGCAATATGATTTCGTCGGTCGAAAGGAGTTTCTTGCTGAAGTCATCGGACAGTGCTTTTTCGAGGTCAGCCGAGCTTTTGAGGATTGCTGTGATAGTCTCGGTTCCCTTCATGATCTTGGTCTGCGCGGCGATTGACAGTTTTCGTATCTCGTTGGCAAGCACCCCGAGGCCTTTCCCGGTCTCCCCTGTACGGGAAGATTTCAGTATGGTATTCATGGCGAGGATATTTATGTTTTCACTGATCTCCTTAATGTTTTCCACCTGCCTGGAAAGAGCGCTGATACTGCTGTTTGCGTCGGACACCGTCCCGCTGACATCGGTGATCATGATCTTGCTTTCGGACAGCGTTGCTGAAAGAAATTCGAGAGCAGACTGTATTTTGGTTATTCTGTCCCCCCCCGTGCCGCTCTCATCGAGTACGGTCTCGATTTCCCGTGCCTGGTCTTTTGCGAGATCCGCTACGGTCGAGAGATGTGCTGCAATGGTTGCAGCCGAGTTGGAGGTTTCGGAGGTGACGTGCTCGAGCTGGGAAATCTGAATGGTAAGGGCATTGATGATCCACTGGGGGAGCGCGGCCTTCCCTTCCTCCCCGGAGGAGGCTATCTTGGAAGCTACCTCCTCAAGCACCTCACCCACATGCTCCATTTGCTGGCGACATATATCATGGTACTGCAATGCAGCGACGACCTTGCCGATCTCCGGCGAGACCTGCGTTGCACGATCTTCAATACGGCGGCACGACTGAGCAGCCTGGGTTGTCATGGCATTGATCTCTTCGAAAATATTGTGAATACGCATCTTGTTTGTTTGGAGTGCCTCATTGAACAGGCTGGTCTTTGTGTGCATTTCATTACGCGACGAGACGAGAAGGCTTTTGACGCTCCTGGCTGTTGTATCTATTTCGTCCGTGTTGCGTTCGATGTCCAGACCCAGCTCATCAACCACCGCGGTCATTGTCGTAAAATCATCCTCGGTAATCCGGGCTGTCTCTGTCTTCATCAATGTCCCCAGAATGCCGACGGAGCGGGCGAGCCTCTCAAGAAAAAGCTTCAGTTCTATAATGTCATCGATTCGGGGGAGCAGATCGGCCATTCCGTTGAGCCCGTTTGCAACAAACGATGCACAGGTTTCCACCTCATCATGGGCCTGGCCGAAGAGGCTCTTGAGGGCGTGTATATTGAGGCCGTTTTCTCCCTCGATCATGGTTACAATGGCAGCGGCATCGGATGAGCTCTTCGAGCAGCCGCTGGAGAAGACCTGGAGGTTTGATCCAAGGGCGAGGAACTCGTCTTCTGTCTCCTTCGAGATGGTGTGCAGTTGTGCAGCCATCCCCTTCAGCTTCGGCACCCATATTTTACAAAGAGACACAAACGCGTCTGTTGCATTGTCCGGTGCACTGTCAGCAGCTCCCTCCGCTGCTGTCGGGGAAGGAACGGTACCATTTCTCCTTTTTGTAAAAAAGAGCATAGCCTTTCAGCGTTCGCCTTTCTTGATGGAAGTGCTGCTTGACTTCCCGTATCTTTCTCTAACACGGTGTAGAGATGTTTTCTGTCATTAACAACTGCTGATGCGGCTTCTCTGCATTCCTTTATCGGCGCATATTCCGAAAAGTTAAAGTTACGATTTGAGCGAGGTGGTTCTGTTCTTCCTGCTATGGCAACACTGATGAGCACAACAGCGCAGAAACAGGCACCAGCGAGAGACCTCTGCAACCATATGAGGTATACAAAGGAAATGCCAGGTTAAAAGTTATTGAAATGTAAGATAAATATTTTATGTCTGCCTGTAAAAGACGGGAAGGGGTTCCACAATTATGGAATATTTTCCAGAGCAGACAAGGGGCATCTATAGAAAATGCCCCCTTTCATTCTGTCCGGAGCAGGTATTTTGCCGGACCGGGCATTTACTTTTGAGGGGTGAGATCCTATCATTTAAGAGAGCCGATATTCCTCTATGAAATGATCGAAGGGAGGGGCATGATTCTTCTCGTCCATGGCGGGGCAGGGGGCAAGGCTCCCGGTGATGATGCTTTGCAGAAAATCTCTGAAGCCCTTTCTGTCGGATACCGCGTTCTGGAAAGAGGAGGGCCGTCACTCGAAGCAGTGGTTGCGGCAATTGCTGTTCTCGAGGATTCGGGCATATTCAATGCCGGTGCAGGAGGGAAAGTGCAGCTCGATGGGGTACGGAGGCTGGATGCTTCGCTTATGGAGGGAAAGCTCCTGAAGGCGGGAGCCGTGATCGGCCTCGAAGGCATAAGAAATCCGGTCAAGGCAGCGCGGCTGGCTATGGACCTCCCCAACATCATGTTCACCCATAGAGGGGCGAAAAGAATTGCCGATGCGGAGGGTCTTGCCCCGTTGCGCCGCCCCGGCAGAAGGGCATTGGACGAAGTTGCGCAGATAAAGCAAGAGAAGAAATACATCGCCCGGCTTTTCACAAAATACTTTTCGACCGTAGGCGCCGTAGGCCTCGACCGCTCAGGGACCCTTGCTGCAGGGGCGTCAACAGGCGGCATCAGTGGAATGCTTCCGGGGAGGGTCGGTGACACGCCGATCATCGGCGCAGGTGTCTACGCAGAAAATGAAAGCGGCGCAGTCTCGTGCACCGGCATCGGGGAGTCGATTATCAGGCATGCTCTTGCAAAAGAGATCTGTATGTACTTGAAAACAATGCCGCTTTACCGGGCAGTCAATCGTGCACTTAGAGACCTCCTGGCTATTGAGGGTGAGGCAGGTGTTATTGTCATTAATCGTAAAGGGCAGTTCACACTTGCGCATACCACAGACTACATGGCCTCAGGGTATGCTGCTCAGGGAAAGATCGTTGTACAAAAGGCGTTCAAGAAGATCAATGCAACGGGCAGGGGTATAAGACCAAGAGGTCGTTAGTGCTTGAGAGTCCCCAAGCACTAACGATGAACATACGTTTACTGTTTTGCGCCGAGGGTGAAATCGCTTCCTCTGACAAAGCTGTTCGGCGATTGCGCCTTTCCTTTATAGCGGCTGATGAGTGCAGGCACCTGTTCGTTCAAATATGCCTCAAGCTCACGAACCGTAATCCTTCCGTCGGGAGCGTCGCCTCTGTCCGCCTCTCCTCCGAGCCCTTTGACAAGGGCATAGGTGAACACCCCATGGCCAAGCTGCTTGAACTCGGTGGCGGGCTGGTCGGTGCCTGCTGCCGCCAATACGGTGATGCCGGCGCTTTTCCCGAGTTGCAGAGGAGTGTACCCATCAGCGGGGCCTTCAGCAGCAAATCTCTCCAGCGCTCCTCCTGAATGGCAGGCATCGAGCACCAGCAGCTGTTTCTGTGCCTTGATCCTGAAGCTTAAATTCCTGAGGAGCAGCGCCGAAAGCCCCCGCTCCTCGAACATTGCATTCTCGCCGGTTAGGCTGGTCACATCGGTCAATGCCATATAGAATTCGGGCTTGTCGGAGGTGTCT
This sequence comes from Nitrospirota bacterium, assembly GCA_040754455.1. Lineage (GTDB taxonomy): Bacteria > Nitrospirota > Thermodesulfovibrionia > Thermodesulfovibrionales > Dissulfurispiraceae > JBFMCP01. The sequence continues at coordinate 14,522 of JBFMCP010000047.1, read as the reverse complement.
CCCTTGCTCAGGACACCGTGTCCTGCATAGTAGAACACGAACACGTCCTCGGGCTGCGCCTCTGCGATGATCCTGTTGAAGGCGGCTTCTATATTGCGTCTGTTTGCCTGTGTATCATAGATGGTCTGCGTAATGATGCGGCTGAAGACGTTCTTGCCGTGCTGCTCCACCGCTTGAACAAAGGTCTCCGCATCAGACCTTCCATACCTGAGCGTATATTTCGGATTCTCATACTTGTTGATGCCGACGGCCAGAATATAGAGTCGCGCACCGAACGGGACGCTGCCGTCAGAGAAACCGGCGATAGCGTCGACCGCCCTGCCCGATGCTCCGTCCACGGTGGCACTCCTGAGCGCTGTAGGCTCCTGTTCCCGAACAACGGCCTTTGCCGGTCCTGCCTGAATGATTAGCAGCGTCAGGGTAAGGAAAAGTGCGATTGTCTTTGGGAGGAGACCGGTATGCCTCTTCCCGGGGACGAACAGGTCCGACTGCCCGTGGCGATGTCTACCGCACTCTTTGCGCGAAACATGACGAAGGATGCTGTTGGTTACTTCTTTGAAAAGCTTCACTGCCGTTTATTCCTCCCTTTCTTCTAGCAGCAAAAAGCCTGTTCCCTGAGGGAAGCAGGCTTTCGGGAAGGTACGCGGCAGATGAGCCTGATTCTTCGGCAGCCCGGCTGTCCACCTCTCTACCCCACATGGCGGACCCGTAGCTTTGTGTCCTCTGGTTGCCCAGAGTTTACCCTTTCGGAAACAAGATGCTTTTATGCTGTCAAAGATCTCATTCTGCGTGTATGGCAGAGAGCTGAAAAGGCATGGTCGCTGCTATCAGAGGCGGAGGAACAACGGGGTGCATCATTACAACGATGAGAAGGAATAGACTGCATGATCTATCAACGTCCGTTTACTGCCATACTACAGCAGACCTATTATACACGGATGTCGCCCTCCTTTGCAACGAGCCTCAGGCGAACCCAGGGCAAAGTCATCATAACGGGACAAGTGCGATGAAGGCAGGGAGGGAGGCGCCGTGCCGGACGCCCATCTCTCTTCCCTTAGTGGATATATTCCGGGATGCACAAAACGGGAAGGGAATTTAGCATATAATGGAATATATGCTTCTGAGGCTTACTGAGGACAATTGCGAAGAACTGATCGCCAGAGGGGTGTCACTACTCGAGCAGGGGGGGGTTATCGCCTACCCTACGGAGACCTTCTACGGCCTTGGCGCGCGCTATGACAATGTGCAGGCCTTAGAGCGGATTTTCACTATCAAGCGGCGGCCGAAGGAAAAGACGATGCCGCTGATCATCGGGAACGTTGAGCAGCTTTCTCTGCTCACCACAGCGGTCACCGATACCGCGCGGCAGCTCATGGAACGATTCTGGCCCGGCCCTCTGACGATTCTCTTCACCGCCCGTCCCGGACTCTCGGAATACATTGTTGCCGGAGGCAAGGTTGCAGTGAGAATCCCCGGCGAGTCCTTCGCCCTGCAGCTTGCGAGGGCCGTACCCTTCCCCTTTACCGCGACGAGCGCCAACCCCTCATCCCATCCCCCTGCCGCAACCGCGGCTGCAGTGGCCAGCTACTTTGACGCCGCCGTCGATCTGATCGTTGACGGTGGTGAAACGGAGAGTAAAGTACCATCAACGATTGTTGATGCAACCGGAACTTTCCCCGTCGTCCTCAGAGAGGGCGCTCTCGATATCTTCCGCTATTAAAGATCCCACATACCGAGCCGAGAATTGAGAAGAGGAAACGAATGGTGTTTTTTAATGAACAAATGTTCTAAAAAGATGAATGTTCACAAAAAATAAACTTTTGTTCTTTTTTTTAATTTTATTGTTGACAAATGTAATATTATCGTTTATAGTTTCAATAACAGGAAAAGGAATGCTGAGAAACCTATTTTCATCATCGATACGAGCCGAGGTGCTGTCGCTCCTGCTGAACAGCCCAGATGAAAAATTTTATGTGCGGGAGATAGCAAAGCTGCTGAGGAAAAACCCGTCGGGAGTCAAACGGGAGCTCGACCGGCTCGAAGAGATGGGCATCGTTGTCAGCGAGAAGGTCGCCAACCTGAAATACTTCCAGGCCAACAGCGAATCCCCCCTGTTCTCTGAGCTGAAAGATCTGATCGCAAAATCCCTGGGACTGCCCGGCGCCCTGAAGAGTCTCCTGAGGGCGAATGATATCAAGACCGCTTTTATCTACGGTCCCTACGCTGAGGGTGAAGATCCTTCGATTGTCGATCTGTTTGTCATTGGACCATCCACTCCTGCATTGCTCATGGGCCTGCAGGCTATCGAGAGAAAGTTCGGCAAGAAGATAAATTGCACGGTGATCGAGGAGTCCGAGTACAAGCTGAAGAAAAAGAAGGATTCGAATGTGAAGAGGATTCTTTCCGAGAAGAGAATTACTCTCTTGGGAAGAGTGTAGCGAAGAACAGTACCCGCCGGTGTTGTTGTGTATAAAGAGGGCGGGAATGAAAGGGGGTGAAAAGAATGGCTGCTGCAAAAAAGGCTGCTGCAAAGAAGAAGACCGCTGCAAAGAAGACTGCAAAGAAGAAATAAGTGATGCTGTTGTAGACCGTAAAAAATTTAGGGATACCCAAAAAGACAAATTGAAGCCGAGGATTGAGTTTTTGGGTATCCCTCTTTTTTGTTATCTATAGTTTAAAACGTGGTTGTCCAAAAGGTCAACTTCCGAGACGATGCTGTAGCAATCCGGAGAAGAGAGAAGTTTCTTCAAAAAACGTATATTGGCGGTATGTCCCGACTTCTCGAGCAGGAGATGGCCTTGAATGGGAAGCCCGAGAATGGACATATCCCCAATAGTATCAAGGACTTTATGTCTGACAAATTCATCTTCGAATCTGAGGCCGCCGGCATTCATGATCCCCTTGTCTCCGACAACAATTGCGTTTTCGAGTGAGCCTCCTTTTGCCAGGCCGTTCGCCCTCAGCATCTCCACATCCCGGAGAAAGCCGAAGGTCCGTGCCGGTGCGATCTCCTCGACAAAGGTTTTTTCATTGATATCTAACGTTAATTCCTGATGCCGGAGAAAAGGATGATTGAAATGTATGGAATAGGAGATGCGCATGCCGTCGTAAGGAAGGGCTACAACACGTGAATGGGTATCCTCGTACACCACGGGTTTCGTGATTTTGAGGAACGGACGCTGCTTTCCCTGTTTCGCTATTCCAGCATCGAGAATGAGGCCGGTGAGATCCATAGAGCTGCCGTCGAGAATGGGAATTTCAGGTCCATCCACCTCAATGAGCAGATTATCAATGCCGAGACCGGCTGCAGCTGCAAGGAGGTGCTCGACGGTCCTCACTTTAACACCGTCAAACCCAAGGGTTGTAGCAAAGGCAGTGTCTATCACCGAAGCGATGTTTACCCGGATAATGGCGCCTTTATCGATCCGGTAAAAAATAATGCCGGTATCGCGGGCAGCGGGTTTAAGCTTTGCTGCTGCAGGCCTTCCGGTATGCAGACCGATGCCGCTGAACTCAACCTCTTTTTTTATTGTCCGTTGAAGTCTCATAAGATTATAATGGCATTGCAATTAGTGTGCCATTAATAAAATATAATGGAATCAATAGGTTCAGTAGCGGGAAGTGTAGGATAATTGCGATGCTGTAGGAATTTTACCACACTTAAGAGATAAAAATACAAAGAGAAAAATTTAAAAATAAGGAGTTCCTTTATTTTGATTTTTTATTTTTGATCTTTGCTTTTATTTCACTTCTCCCCCCACCACCATCTCGGGGATTCTGAGGGTCGGCATGGCATCAGACACGGGGGCCCCCTGTGCGTCCTTGCCGCAGGTCCCTATGGAAAAGCCCAGGTCAGAGGCGACCATATCGATCGACTGCAGTACCGTCGGGCCGTTCCCTACCAGCGTCGCTTCTCGCACCGGTTCGAGGATGCTGCCGTTTTCGATGAGGTATCCTTCCTGCACATCAAAGACGAAATCTCCGGTCACCGTATTGACCTGCCCTCCGCCCATCTTCTTCACCAGAAGCCCCCGGGGGACCGACCGAATGACCTCGTCGGGGGAATGGAAGCCGGGGGCGATAAAGGTATTGGTCATGCGGGGAATGGGCTTGTGCTCGTAGGACTCCCTCCTGCCGTTGCCAGTCGAGAGAGTACGGTCAACGAGCGCAGTGTACGTATCATACATATACCCGAGGAGAATGCCGTCCTTTACGAGCACGTTTCTCCTCGATGGCGTCCCCTCATCGTCAAAGCTGAACGAGCCCCTCTTGTTGGGGAGCGTTGCATCATCAATAACGGTGATTGCCGGAGAAGCGACCTGTTGGCCCACCTTCCGGGAATACACGGAGAGACCCTGCTGGGCGAGATCCGCCTCAAGTCCGTGACCGATCGCCTCGTGGATCATCGTGCCGCCGGCTTCCGAGGAGATAACAACAGGCATTCTTCCTCCCGGTGCGCGTCGTGCGCTCAGCATCATAACCGCTCTGCGGGCGGCCTTGAGCGCAATGGCATCGAGCGGATTCTCTTCGAACAATTCGAAGCCGATGAGTCCTCCGACCGGCTCATATCCGGTCTGAATTGCAGTGCCGTCAACGGCGATGACCTGTACGAGCCCGAGGGTATGCGTCCGCTCGTCCTCGACAAGGTTCCCTTCCGAAGTGACGATGATGACGTTCTGTCGGGAGTCCCTGTAGGTAACGGTCGCCTGTTTGATCTTCGGATCGAACGCGCGCGCCGCTTCATTCCCTTTCTGCACAAGGGCGATCTTAGCGGAGAGGGGGACCGTGTCGGGAGGCGTTCGTATCGTGAAGGTCGTTTCGGGCGCACGTTTCTTCATGCTGATGGTGCGATCCGTTTCGCCGCCTGCCGCTGCTTTGCTGACCGCTGCGGCAAGATCCATGAGAGTGCCTTCGGAAAAATCATTGCTGTACGCGTAGGCTGTCTTTTTATCATAAATAAGGCGTATGCCGATCCCGGAGTGGGATCCTGAGATGATCTTTTCTATCCTGTTGTCGTCGAGCTGTACCGTCGAGGTGCGCCGGTGCTCGACATAAATATCGGCGTACTCTCCGCCCCGTGCGAGGGTTTTTTTCAAGATCCGCTGCAGAAGCTCCGCATCGACCATCGTATAGACCTCCCGTTGTCATTCCCCCGTAAAAAGGGGTGCTCCACCTCATTCTGATTATACCACCATCGCGGGGAATGGTCGCGGACACCTCTTTTCCAGGTATATTCCATGGACGGAGATGCAGGGTTTTAAGTTGCACTTTCAGTGGTTTTTTAGTATCTTATTTATGTAGTATATATTTTTTGTCCTGATTTCTTGGAACGCATGCACAACATGCATGCCGGAGTGGCGGAATGGCAGACGCAAGGGACTTAAAATCCCTCGAAACCTGGTTTCGTACGAGTTCGAGTCTCGTCTCCGGCACCACGCTCTCTCACAGACAACAACGCAGCGAGGTACCGCAATGAAAAAGACAATAAAAAAGGCGATCTTTCCCGCAGCCGGTCTCGGCACGCGCTTCCTCCCCGCAACAAAGGCGTCTCCGAAGGAGATGATGCCCATTGTCGATAAGCCGCTGATCCAATATGCCGTTGAAGAGGCCATCTCCTGCGGCATTGAGGAGTTCATAGTGATTACGGGAAAGCACAAGAGGGCTATAGAGGATCACTTTGATACCGCCTCCGAGCTCGAAGAAAAGCTGAGGAATTCCGGGAAGAAGAAACTCCTCGATGAGATCAATAAGCTGAACCAGATCAGCTTTGCCTATATCCGCCAGAGGGTCGCGCTGGGACTCGGCCATGCGATTCTCTGTGCCCAGCCCTTTGTGAAGGACGAGCCTTTTGCGGTGATCCTCAGCGATGACGTAGTCGATCCCGATTATGCACTCCTCAAGGAGATGATCAGAGTCTACGATGAATTGAAGTGTCCGGTCATCGCCCTCGAAGAAGTCCCTACCGCAGATGTGCACCGTTATGGCGTTATCGACGGCGTTCTCGACGGCGATGTGTATCGAATAAAGAACCTTATTGAAAAGCCGAAGGCCGAAGAGGCGCCTTCCAATCTGGCCATTATCGGAAGGTACATTCTGACCACGGACATTTTTGATATCCTTGAGAAACAGAAGCCCGGAGCAGGAGGCGAGATCCAGTTGACGGATGCATTGAAAGAGTTGTTGAACCGGAGGGTGATTTACGGTTATCTTATAAAAGGTAACCGATACGATGCCGGTGACAAGCTGGGCTACCTGAAAGCCACTGTTGATTTCGCACTGAAAAACAGGGAGCTGTCGGAAGACTTCAGAAAGTACTTGGTCGAGAAAATCAAACAGTTGCCGTAGGATGAAGGGTGTCGTGGAGGATCTTTTTTTCTATCAGGTCGAGTCCGGTGCATGGCCGCTGATCGACTCCTATGAGCTCGGTGATGATCTCGTCTTCGAAGTTGATCTGCCGGGCGTCACCCTTGACGATCTGTCGATACGGGTGTATGATGACCTCCTTATCATCGAAGGATCACGAGCGGATGTCCATGCCGGAGCGGGGGTCATGTATCTCTGCATGGAGCGGTATGTGAAGACCTTTCGGCGTATCGTGAAGATCCCGGTCCCGGTCGATGCCGCAGCAGGAAAAGCGTCGTACGTTAACGGGGTGGTTACTATAAGATTCCCCAGGCTGAAGAATAAATTCATAGCTATTACGATAGAGAGAGTGTGAAGGCACAAAGCCTGAAATTTTCATGAAAGGGAATTCCAGGATGCCGGAGCGACAGGGAGGAGCTACATGACTGACACCGTTGTAAAGGAAGAAAACAAGGAAATAGAGATTCCGAATGTGTTGCCGGTACTGCCGGTGAGGGACATCGTCATCTTTCCTTATATGATCCTTCCTCTTTTTGTCGGGAGGGATGTATCGATAAAGGCGATCGACCATGCCCTCAACACCAACCGCATGGTGCTGCTCCTCGCCCAGAAAGACCTGAATGTGGAGACCCCGAAGACGGACGACCTCTATCTGATGGGCACGGTCTGTATGATCATGAGAATGCTCAAGCTCCCCGACGGAAGGGTGAAGATCCTAGTGCAGGGGCTGAGCAAGGCACGGGTGGTGGGAATTTCCCAGGAGGAACCCTTCTTTATGGCCGAGATAGAGAAGGTAGCCGAAGAGAAGCCTGCTGAGGCGAACATTGAGACCGAGGCGCTCATCCGGAACGTCAAGGAGCAGATGGACAAAGTCGTCTCGTTAGGGAAAACGATCCTGCCCGATGTCATGGTTGTTATCGAGAACATCGATGACCCAGGGAGGCTCGCCGACCTGATTACCGCCAACCTCGGGCTGAAGACGGAGCAGGCACAGGAGATCCTTGAGATGTCCGATCCCATCAAGCGGTTGAAGAGGATCAGCGAGATACTGGGCAGAGAGGTGCAGTTACTCACCATTCAGCAGAAGATTCAGACCGAGGCGAGGGGTGAAATCGATAAGACGCAGCGGGAATACTTTCTCCGCGAGCAGCTCAAGGCAATACAGCGGGAGCTGGGCGATATCGACGAGCGCGCTGAAGAGATACGGGAATTCAGGAAAAAGATAGAAGAAGCACATATGCCTGAAAAGGTGCTCAAGGAGGCTGAAAAGCAGCTGAAGAGGATCGAGAAGATGCACCCCGACAGCGCTGAAGCGGGCACGATCAGGACCTATCTTGAGTGGCTGACCGAACTTCCCTGGTCGAAGAGCACGAAGGACCAGCTCGATATCAAGAAGGCCGAGGCGATACTGAACGAGGACCACTATGACCTCGAGAAAGTGAAGGAGAGGATCCTCGAATACCTCAGCGTGCGAAAGCTGAAAGAGAAGATGAAGGGACCGATCCTCTGTTTCATCGGGCCTCCGGGCGTGGGCAAGACCTCGCTCGGTCGCTCTATTGCGAGGACGCTGGGAAGAGAGTTTGTGAGAATGTCTCTTGGGGGTGTGCGCGATGAGGCCGAAATACGGGGGCATAGGAGGACGTATGTCGGCGCACTTCCCGGTAGGATCATTCAGGGAATACGGCAGGCCGGCTCGAATAATCCGGTGTTCATGCTGGACGAGATCGACAAGCTCGGCATGGATTTCAGGGGCGACCCGTCCTCTGCGCTCCTTGAAGTGCTTGATCCCGAGCAGAACAATGCCTTTGTGGACCACTACCTAGCAGTGCCCTTCGATCTCACGAATGTCATGTTCATCACTACGGGAAACCTTGCCGACCCCATACCCGGTCCGCTCAAGGACAGGATGGAGATCATCTATCTTTCGGGATATACGGAAGAGGAGAAGCTGCAGATCGCAAAGAAATACCTTGTTCCCAAGCAGCTCGAGGAACACGGTATCACTCCAAAGATACTGAAGATCAATGACTCCGCGATACGCCAGATCATTTCTCACTATACACGTGAGGCTGGGGTGAGAAACCTGGAGCGTGAAATCGCCAACCTCTGCAGGAAGGTGGCGAAGCAGGTTGCCGAGGAGAAGGCGAAGACCTTTGACATCACGGCGAGCAACATCGATAAGTACCTCGGTGCCCCCAAGTTCCTCCCCGAAGAGGAGATGAAGAAGAGCGAGGTGGGTGTGGCAACGGGACTTGCCTGGACCGAGGCCGGAGGAGATGTCATCTATGTCGAGGCAACGAAGATGAAGGGAAAGGGGCAACTTACCCTTACCGGACAGCTCGGCGATGTCATGAAAGAATCGGCGCAGGCCGCGTTGACTTATATTCGGTCGCGGGCACACGAGCTCGGCATCAACGATGACGTCTTCGGGCAGGTCGACTTCCATATCCATGTCCCTGCGGGTGCTATTCCGAAGGACGGACCTTCTGCAGGCATTACCATGGCAACGGCCATCGCATCGGCACTCACCGAGAAGCCGGTGAGAAAAGATGTGGCGATGACCGGCGAAGTGACGCTCAGGGGGAGGGTGCTTCCCATCGGCGGCCTTAAGGAGAAGACGCTTGCGGCAAAGAGGATGGGGGTAGAGACCGTCATCATCCCTCGCAGGAATAAAAAGGACCTGGACGAGCTTCCGCCGTATGTCAAGGAGGGCATGCGTTTTATTCTCGTCGATACTATGGATGAAGTGCTCAAAAATGCCCTCGGAATAAAGAGGCTTGCAGCAAAGGCAGTTTCAGGAGGAGATTCGAAGCGTCCTGCGGCAAAGGCGGCCTCCGGAAAAGTCAAAGCAGGGAAGCATCACCGCTCGATAAGAGACGCAAAGGAAAAACATGCAACTCCGTCATCGCGGAGAGCTCGCGCTTCTCAAAGAAGTAAGGGATAAGTTCGGCCTTCCGTCAAAGGGTGTGGACAGCGGCGTTATCATCGGTATTGGTGATGATGCCGCGGTCTTTGACTCCTTCGGGAAAAAGGTCCTCGTTACCACCGACATGATGAACGAGGGCATTCATTTCGATCTGAGCTACAGCGCTCCCTTCCATCTGGGATTCAAACTGGTGTCGGTGAATGTCAGTGACATCATGGCTATGGGGGGAGTTCCCCGCTATCTCTTCCTGGATATCGCCCTGAAAGCTGATGCAGAGGAAGAGTTGTTCCGCGAGCTCTATACGGGGATCGGACGTGCCATGGAGCACTACGGGGTAGTGCTGCTCGGCGGCGATCTTACGACCGCAGTCCATGATATGGTGCTCGCCGCTACGGTTATCGGCAGCAGCGAGGAGGCGATCGCGAGGCGGGGGGCGTCGGTGGGGGATCGTATTTATATTACCTCCCCGACCGGCGATGCGGCCTGCGGCCTCGAGATCCTGAAGAGACTTGCTCCTGCATCAAAAAGGCTCGTTAAAGAGTGGGGAACCGAGGAGTCGTCCCTGAGCAGGGAGGGGGGGCGTGCCGCGCTGCCGGATCTGGAGATCGTCCTCGGTACGGAGACAAGGATGATTGAGGGGAAACGCATAGAGCCGCTCCTCAGGAGGCATTTGATGCCTGTAGCGCGGCAGGCAGGTATGTTTCAGCCCGGCATTACATCAATGATAGATGTCAGCGACGGACTGTTTATCGACCTCTGCAGGATCTGCGACGAAAGCAATGTCGGGGCTAAGGTGTATCGTGAGTGCATACCGCTCTCTGCCGAACTGCGTTATGCAGCGGAAATTATAGGGTTGGATCCCGTCGACCTCGCAACGTCAGGCGGAGAGGATTATGAGCTTTTGTTTACCACCGCCGACGATATCGACGATGGCGCCATTTTTATTGGCGAGATTACAGCGAAGGAGAGAGTAGTAATCGATAGAGAGGGAAGGGAATCACCCCTTTCCTCCAGGGGGTATGAGCACTTTGGGACTTCGGGATAAATTACAACAGGTGGTCCTTGCAAAAGATTCACCGAAAAAGATCGCCATCTCTTTTGCAGCGGGCATCTTCATAGGAATGTCGCCCGTTCTGGGATTGCATACGGTATTGGGGATTGTCGCCGCATGGATCTTCGGGCTCAATAAATTTGTAACTATCGTCGGCGTATATATTACCAACCCCTGGACGATCATTCCCATTTATACCTTTTCCACGTGGGTCGGCGCACGGCTCCTCGGAATAACGGACATTATTCCTGCCGTTGACTGGAACAATATGAGTTTCACCTCTCTCCTGGGCGAGATAAAGCCGCTCCTGCTGCCGTTTATTTTCGGCAGTACTCTTATCGGTGCAGTATCTGCAGCCATCGGCTATGTTGTTGTATACCAGGCGGTGATGAAAAGGAGGAATGATTAAGAATGGCTAAGATGCACATCACCACCCTCGGCTGCCCGAAAAATCAGGTTGACTCCGATCATCTTGCAGGGAGGTTCCTGTCCGAGGGATTTGTTCCGGTCAGGGATGCTGGTGATGCCGATATTATTCTCGTCAATACCTGCGGCTTCATCAGAGATGCAAAGGAGGAATCCATAGGGGAGATCCTCAGGCTCGCAGCACTCAAGGAAGGCCGCGAAAAAAAACTGCTCGTCTTCGGCTGCCTCGCGAAGCGGTATAAGGATGAACTGCTGAAGGAGATCCCCGAAATAGATGCACTGTGGGGAGTGGCGGAGGAAGATAAGATCATCGAATACTGCAGGAAGCTGGCGAAACGGAGAAGGAGTGAACTGGAGAAACTGAAAGAGGAAAGACCATTCACCCATTCACCTATCCACCAACTTCCCGATCCACCGGACCGTCTTCCGAGCAGCTATGCTTATCTCAAGATCGCGGAGGGATGCGACAAAAAATGTACTTTCTGCGTTATTCCCTCTCTACGGGGGAGGTTCAGGAGTGTACCTCCTGCAACCATTCTCAAAGAGGCCGAGGAGCAAATTCTGAGCGGTGTGAGAGAGCTTATCCTCGTTGCCCAGGATATTACCAATTACGGTAAAGACCTGGATAGTTACAATCTTGTCTCTTTGCTCAGGGACCTGACAGCGCTCAAGGGCGATTTCTTTATTCGTCTCCTCTACCTTTATCCGACCGCCATAACCGATGAGCTGATCGAGTGCATTGCAACTGAAGATAAGATACAAAAGTATATCGATATACCGCTCCAGCATTCCGAAGACAGGATCTTGCGGCTCATGGGGCGGAGAGGGACCCGCAAGGAGTATACGAAACTGATCAGGACAATACGGCGCAGGATACCGGAGATGGCCCTGAGGACGACCTTTATTGTAGGATTCCCTTCAGAAACGGAAGAGGACTTCTATGGACTGGTCGATTTTATCGAAGAGATGCGCTTTGACCGTCTCGGGGTCTTTGCCTTCTCCAAGGAGGAGGGCACGCCCTCGGCGCAGCTCAAAGGACAGGTGCCGGAGAAGGTGAAGCAGCGGCGGCTCGATGACATCATGCAGCGGCAGGCGCTCATTTCGCTGGAAAAGAACAGGGAACTGATCGGCAAAAAGTTTACGGCAATTATTGATGAAATCGATGATGAAGTGGCGCTTGCGCGTCTCTACTCTCATGCGCCGGAGATCGACGGGATGGTAATCATTGAGAAGTCAGAAGCCAGAAAACAGAAGCCAGAAAACAGAAAACAGAAATCAGATAAAGAAGAAAATCTATCTTCTGTTAAGGTTGGCGATGTGGTCACCGTGGAGATTATCGACGCTTATGATTATGATGTGAAAGGAAGGATTGTTGACGAAGGAAGCTCTCAGAGCAAGCACTTCAACAAGAAACTGAGAGTCGTCAACCGGAAATGAGAAGAATTCCCTACCTCCATATTATCCTGTTCATCGTCACCTTTCTTACAACCCTTGCCGCCGGTGCCCTCCAGCAGGGAATCAATATTATCAAAGAGCCAGGCAGGCTTATCGAGGGATTCCCTTTTGCGGGCACCCTGATGACCATCCTGCTCTGTCATGAGCTGTCCCACTACATAGCATCAAAAAAGCACCACACCCAAGCAACGCTTCCTTATTTCATCCCCGCGCCTTCGCTCATCGGCACATTCGGCGCCTTTATCAAGATGAAATCCCCTATCATTACGCGAAAGGCCCTCGTCGACATCGGGGCTTCGGGCCCGATAGCGGGATTCATTGTTTCAGTGATTGCTTCCATAATCGGGTTGAGCATGTCCAAAGTGGTCCCTCTGCCGCAGTCGGAAGGAACCTTAAGCCTTGGTGATTCTCTTCTCTTCTCTTTCATTGCTAAAGTGGTGCTCGGAGTTGCGCCCGACCACTATGATATTCTGCTTCATCCTGTCGCCTTTGCCGGCTGGATCGGGCTCTTCGTCACCTCCCTGAATCTCATTCCCATCGGCCAACTTGATGGCGGCCACGTCGCATATGCACTGCTGGGCGATAAGCATCGTTACGTATCTGTGGTGCTCGTCGGTATTCTTGCAGTTCTCGGAATTTCAGCGATTATGGGAGACTCGGGATGGGAAGGATGGCTCATATGGGCGGTTCTGATGCTTATTCTCGGCATCAAACATCCACCGATCGTGTATTGGGAGGGTTCGCTTGATCCCAAAAGAAAGGTTATGGGGTTCCTCGCGCTGATTATCTTTATTGTAACGTTTATCCCTGCACCCTTCAAATTCATATCGTGAAATACATAACCATAACCAGCCTCTCAAATCCGTTGATAAAGGAGACGCTCAAGCTCAAGAAGCGGTCTGACCGGCGCGGTCCATTTCTCATCGAGGGACCTCATCTCATTGAGATGGCACTTGCAGCAAAGGCAGGGGTTCAACGGGTGTTTTTCACTGAGGAGTTTTCCTCTAAGAGGGAGGGGCAGCTCCTTGTAAGGAGCATTGCCAAGGGCACTACCCAGCTTATCGAAACTTCTCTTCCGATACTCTCCAAAATCGCCGATACCGAGACACCCCAGGGCATCATCGCTCTTATATCGTACCCTTCACCGGCGCTGGACGAGATCAATTTCAAGGCAGCGCCGCTCCTTGTTGTCTGCGACGGCGTACAGGACCCGGGCAATCTCGGGACGATCATACGTGCGGCGGATGCAGCAGGCGCCGACGCCGTGATCATCCTGCCGGGAACGTGCGACCCCTTTATGCCAAAATCGATCAGGGCAACGGCAGGCAGCCTGTTCAATATTCCTGTTACCTTTTCCGAGCCCGAGGTTCTTGTCAGCTATCTGGATTCGAGAAAAATCGCACTCTGCGCGGCTGATGTCCATGCGTCATCATCGGTGTATGATGTCGATCTTAGCCAGCCGGTAGCGGTTGTCTTCGGCAATGAGGCACGCGGGGTGAGCGGTATTGTACTCAAAAAAGCAACAATTGTTGCAAAAATCCCCATTATCGGAAAAGCAGAAAGCCTGAATGTCGCCATGGCTGCGTCAATCGTTCTCTATGAGATAGTTCGACAGCGATTGTCCAAATAAATGGAGTCTGTTTATAACGTCAGGTTTTGTCATCCTCCGGCTTGACTGGGGGACCCAGAAACTCTTGAAAAGACTGGATTCCCGCTTTCGCGAGAATGACGAATTATTATCGGACTCGCAGTTTAGGGACAGACTCTAAATAGAGTATTGGAGTGATAGGGTATCGAGATATTTAAAGCTAAGCCGCAACTGGCTTTTTAATGGGTAGCCCCAACATATAGTGGTTAAGCTCCTCTGAAGCATAGCGTTGGATTAGCTGGAGGCTCGGGGGATAGGTCCAGGCCACCGCAATGAAAATAAATGGCAGTTCGATAAGAACTGTCTCGCCAACTGTGTAAATCAGTTTCCTCATAACAGCCTGTCCTCGAAGAGGACGACGAGCTGTGCATAGATTATAGCCCAATCCTTGATAGGTTTGCTCCATTTCCTTTCAAGCTCAAGCGCAGCCATGTAGAGGGACTTCAGCACCGCCTCGTCCGAGGGGAAGGCCCGGCGGGCATCTGTGACCTTCCTGAACTTGCTGTTAACGCTTTCGATGATGTTTTTGGAGCGAGAGAATCGTGAACTGACGCGTTCCAATGAGATATTGCGCAAGGCGGCGGCTTTTTTTGCCCAGGCGGAGCTCGACCGTGGACGGAGATGATGGCATCGTCCATCGATAAACACCGGGC
>JBFMCP010000046.1:0-21879 GCA_040754455.1 Nitrospirota bacterium | reverse complement strand
ATACCTTTAGCCTTTATAATGGTTGTCATGGATGATAAAAAAGAAATTGTGATTCATCACTGTATCTCAAGCCTGTACGAATCGACAGGTGGACCTGCAGTCTCTGTTGTAAGGCTCTGTGAATCTTTATCACAAGCAGGGATTTGCACAACGATTCATACCTTATCGCTAAGAGGTTATGAGGTGGCAAACGTCTTGCCTTCTCAAAATAATGTTAAGGTCAATTTTACGGAGGGGGTATTAGTTAAGGGGCTTAAGGTCTACGCACCGTTCAAGTTTAAGGCAGATTTATATAGAAATATACGAGGTGCAACCTTGCTGCATTCGCATGGCCTTTGGTTGGAAGTTAATCACATTGCATCGAGAGTCGCCAAAAAAGTGAACATTCCTCTCATTGTTAGTCCAAGAGGGATGTTGGAAGAGTGGTCATTAAATCATAAGAGATTAAAAAAGAAAATAGCTTGGCATTTATATCAGAAGCATGATCTACTAAATGCTGCTGCTTTCTGCGCAACGAGTAGCCAGGAGGCTGAGGGTATAAGGAGCCTAGGTTTCAAGCAGCCTATTGCTGTAATTCCTAACGGCGTTGTTTTACCGCCTGTGGACAAACTTAAAGCGACAGAAAAGAAGTATCGTATTGCTCTGTTTTTATCGAGACTGAGCCCTAAAAAAGGTGTTATTGACTTAATAAACGCATGGAATCATCTGACATTAAACAATTTCCCTCAGATGGCTTCATGGAGGTTGAATATCGTAGGACCCGATGAGGGTGGATATAAGAAAGAAATATTGAAGGTCATTTCAAACTATCAACTTCAAAACTGCATATCTGTCTTCGACCCTGCATATGGAAATGATAAGCAGTCACTTTTTGATGAAGCAGACCTTTTTATTCTTCCTTCATACAGCGAAAATTTCGGCAATGTCATTATCGAAGCCTTGGCATCTGCAGTCCCAGTGATTACAACTAAAGGAACTCCTTGGAAGGAACTAGTTGATTTCAGATGCGGATGGTGGACTGACGTAGGTTTTGATGGTTGTGTAAATGCTCTGCGTGAAGCTTTGAGCGTTTCCGACACGACGAGAGCGGAAATGGGGATACGAGGTCGAAAACTTGTAGAGGATAAGTATTCATGGCGGTCTGTTACCGAGAGAATGATAGGCTTCTATAAGTGGCTTATCGAGCGAAAGAAAATGCCTGATTTTGTTCGGACACATTAGAATCAAGTCTCTATGTTTTGGCCCAGCGTGTGTAACGTCTCACATTATAAGTTCAACAGGTCAATGATTGCAGCAACAATGTATTCTGTAAACAGCTGGATTTTGGACGACGCGTCTCCTACAAACCATTTGAAAATAGATTAGGCAGCAAACGGAATCAGGTTATGAAATGCACTCCTATAATCGTCCACTTCTGTCCCTGCTATGTCGATTTTGACCGCGAGACGGGCGGGGTTGCGAATGTTGTGCGGCAGATATGCTTGGGCCTCATCGAACGCAAAATGGAGGTGCAGATTATCTGTGGCAACAGGGAGTTGGGTGTCAAAAAGTCCGAGCCCGGAGTTTATAGGAAAAAGGACGGATTGACGGTCCATGTCATTTCCCAGCGAGGACATCCTTTGTTGGGCCCCGTGGGTTCATTGAAGCCTTTGATCAAAACTATTACGCGTCCATCCATTGCCCATGTTCACACCTGCTTCTCCGCTTTTACGGAACAGGCAATGATACAGCTTCTGCGCGGAGACATCCCCTTTGTTTTCACACCCCATGGAAAGCTGAGCGATACCTTTCTCGATCAGCATAGAAGAGAAAAGATGCTCTGGTGGAGGTTATGGGGGCGAAGGGCCGTGAGCGGGGCATCGAGAATTGTTTTGGGCAGCAAGGGAGAGGCATCTGCGTTTCCTCAATTGGGCTTGACGGGGGGCTTTTCGATTGTTCCCAACGGGTTCGACGCTCACCTGTGCGAGCAGGCGCGAAGGATAGACTCCAGGCTGATCAATGAGCCCTATATCCTCTACTTAGGCTATCTTGACCCTCGTAAACAGCCGGAGTTGCTGGTGAGAGCTTTTGCAGTGTCGGAGTCCAGGAAATCACACAAGCTGGTTATTGTCGGTCCGGACTCGTATAATCATAGAGCCGCTGTCGAAGAGGAAATCAGGCGTGTGGGAATGGGCGAGAGTGTGCTGCTCTACGGTCCTGCCTACGGACTGGAAAAATGGCAGTTGCTTGCTCATGCGTCATGCTTCTGCCTGCCTTCACGGGGAGAGGGCATGCCGATTGCACTCTGTGAAGCAGTGGGCGCCGGATTGCCATTGGTCATATCAAGAGAGTGCAATTTCGATGAGGCGTTCGAAGCAGGTGCTGCCATAATGCCTGAAGATTTTGACGAAATAAAGTGGGCTAAGGCTATTGATCAAATCTGTCTTTCAAGCGAAAACCGAAAGCATATGGCTCAAAATGCGTTAAATTTCTCCGATAAATTCAAATGGGAGAATATTGTGCAGCAGTGGATAGAGGTATATAATAAGGTGGCTATAGAAGAGAGGCGGAATGGTTAGCTACGAAGCTGCTGATTATCACAAAAAGCGGCACAGCGAATTCTTAAACGATGCTGATTTAGGCAAAGCTTGGAGCTGTTTTGCGGACTTTGCCTATTTTGGCAGCATAAAACCAGGCATGCGTGTTTTAGAATTCGGCGGCGGGTTGGGCTACAACCTGTTGAAGGTAAAGGAGAGGGCCGAAGCTCATATGGTCGAGCCTTCGATTTTGGGCAGAGAGATTGCTGCAAAAAGCGGAATTGTTGCAGTTAAAAGCCTCGACGAACTGAAGGGAAACAAGTACGATGCAATTCTCTGCAGACATGTCCTTGAACACCTTGAGCACCCCAAAATGGTTCTTGAAAGCTTTCGAGACTATCTTGCACCTCACGGGCGATTGATCCTCGTTGTTCCCTGTGAACGGTGGAATGAAATACCCGATGCCGATGATATAAACCATCATCTGTATTGCTGGAATCCCCAGACATTGAACAATTTACTGGTAGCGGCGGGATTCAAAGTGGATAGATTCAGATTTGAATACTATGGCGCGAGAAGAAAGCTGATACCAGTTTTCAGGAGGTTTGGTGGCAACTTATATGCTAGGATGCTTCAACTCGTTGGAAGACTATTTCGTTTTCGGGAGCTTGTTTTTGAATGTACCCTTTAACGGTGTATGGCGAAGAATATTAATGGTAGAAAAGTCTATGAATAAACAGCAGGGTAATTAATAACAATGTGCAATGTGAGCGGCATTATATTCGGAGTTAAAAATCTCACGAAAGAGGAAATTCAAGGGAAACGAGTGCTTGAAATCGGATCATATGATGCTAATGGCAGTCTCAGGCCTGTTCTCGAAATATGGCAGCCTGCGGAATATATTGGAGCAGATATAGAAAAAGGTCCAGGTGTTGACGTCATCTGCAATGTGGAAGATATTATCAAAGAATTTGGTAAAGAGTCTTTTGACGTGGTGATATCGACGGAAGTAATAGAGCACGTACGGGACTGGCGAAAAGCATTGTCAAATATTAAAAATATTTGTAAGCCTGATGGAATTATACTGATTACGACACGCTCATACGGGTACCCTTACCATCCGACACCATGCGATTTCTGGCGGTATGAATCAGATGATATGAAGAATATTTTTTCAGACTGCGAGCTCATAAGTTTAGAGAAAGACCGTCGAGACCCTGGGATTTTTGTAAAGGTCAGAAAGCCGATGCAATTTGTTGAAAAAGATTTATCGGATTATGAATTGCATAGTATGGTAATTAATAAAAGAGTCCGGGAAATCACTGACAGTGATTTGAGGAATCTTCATTTTTTATGGGTATCGTTCAGTAATAAAATCGTAACTTCATTGTTTAAAATCGGCAAATTTATTTTTAATAAATTACAGTAAGGCAAGCACATTTTAGCCACATGCGGATGTGATCGATATGGAAGACACAAAGCAGAAGAGATTGGAGGATGGCATAAGCTGGCCATATTCCTTTAAAGAGTACGTCCAACGAGCGCTGTGGCTAATTGTCTGGCACACTGTGTGGCGCTTATGCTGGAGACGCATCTATTGGCTTCGGCCTCTTATCCTTCGCTTTTTCGGAACCAAGACGACTCTGAAGGTCGCTTTTTGTGGTGGCACATGGATCGAGATGCCTTGGAATCTTTCGGTTGGCGAGTATGTGGTTGTTGGGCCACGTTCAAACATTTACAATCTTGGTGGCGTGAGCATTGGCAACCAGACCGTTATCTCCCAGGATGTGTATATCTGCGGCGGAACCCATGATTATACCGACCCTACGCTTCCGTTAGCACGGAGAAAAATTACTATAGGGAACAATGTCTGGATTGCCGCGGGCGCATTTATTGGCCCCGGCGTTACTATTGGTGACGGTGCAGTTGTTGGAGCGCGAAGCGTTGTTGTCAAGGATGTCGAGCCTTGGACCGTCGTTGCAGGTAATCCCGCACGCATCATTAAGAAACGTGTGCTCTCGTAACTCCTAAGCTTCATGGAAAGTAATATCTCCTTTCTGATACCTACCCTAAATGAAGAACAGAATCTCCCTTTTGCTCTCGAAAGCTGCTCATTCGCAGATCAAGTCTTTATCCTCGACTCAGGCTCGACGGATCGGACCAAGGAACTAGCTGTGCGCTACGGAGTGCATTTTGTTTATCATGCTTGGGTGGGATACGCAGGGCAGAAAAACTGGGGATTGGATAATCTTCCGATTACAAGTGACTGGATATTTATTCTCGATGCGGATGAAAGCATTACTCCAGAGCTGCGCGACGAACTGCTTGCGATCTCTACAGGAAAAGTGATGACCGATAAAACCGGATTTTACGTAAACCGTTTCTTTATCTGGGAAGGAAAAGAGATACGCCATTGCGGATATTATCCCTCATGGAATCTCCGGTTTTTCAGGCGAGGAAGGGCGCGTTATGAGGAGCGTGGTGTGCATGAGCACATGGTTGTTGACGGTCCTGTCGGCTATCTTAAAGGTGAGATGCGTCATGAAGACCGGCGCGGCAGGGATTATATCTGGCAAAAACACCTCAAATATGCCGAGCTGGAAGCTCGCGAGATGGTAAAGGTAATTTCTGGACATGCTATCGACGGGCTTAAACCATCCTTCTTCGGGAATGCCCTTGAGCGTCGGCGGGCGGTGAAAGAGCGGCTTTGGCCATATCTTCCGGTGAGATGGCTGTTAAGATTTTTCTATATGTATATTTTGAAAAAGGGCTTTCTTGATGGTGCTGCCGGTCTGGACATGTGCCTATTTATGACACAGTACGAGAAAGAAATCGCTCGAAAATATTCTGAATACAGGAAACAGTTGCACAAATGAAAGTTTCCATTATAACCGCTGTTTTCAACAATGAAGCATACATTGAGGACTGCATCAAAAGCGTCAGCGGACAAACCTACAAAGATATCGAATATATAATTATCGACGGCGGCTCAACCGACGGAACCGTCAATATCATTAAAGAACATGGCAGCGGGATTTCAAAATGGATAAGCAAGCCTGATGAAGGAATTTATGATGCCCTGAATAAAGGACTTGGACTGGCAACAGGCGATATTGTCGGCTTCCTGCACGCTGACGATCTTTATGCTGATAAGAGAGTCATAGAGAGAGTCGTATCCGAAATGACGAAGCACAATGTCGACAGTTGCTACGGCGATCTCCTCTATGTTGATAAACACGATATTGAAAAGATAATACGCTTCTGGAAATCATGTAATTATGCTGGTAATCTGTTTTACCGGGGTTGGATGCCGCCGCACCCTACATTTTTTGTGAAGAA
Source organism: Nitrospirota bacterium (assembly GCA_040754455.1). Lineage (GTDB taxonomy): Bacteria > Nitrospirota > Thermodesulfovibrionia > Thermodesulfovibrionales > Dissulfurispiraceae > JBFMCP01. Next base: position 16,024 of record JBFMCP010000046.1, on the reverse strand, counting down.
AAAGATATACGACAACTACGGCTACTTCAATACTGATTTCAGAATTGCAGCGGATTATGAACTGATGCTGCGTTTTCTTGTGAAGCACAAGATAACAACGCATTACATACCTGAAGTGCTCATTAAAATGAGAGTAGGCGGCGCAAGCAATCGAAACCTTAGAAATATGATAGTTAAAACCGCTGAAGATTATAAAGCATGGAAGATTAATAACCTCGATAGAAAGTTTTATACCATTCCGTTAAAGAACATTTCAAAATTGCCCCAGTTTTTTAAAAAAATGGAATAGACAAGACTTAATCTGACATTCCTTGTAAAATAGACACGATTTTTAAGAAGGAGGAGGGGCACCGAATACTGCGGCAACCGGGAGCATCATGAATACCAGCTTTACCGTGCTCTGGAGGACATAGAGCACAGCCGCACGAAGGCTAAATCCCCTCAGTCAAACGGGATATGTGAGAGATTTCACAAGACCGTGCTTGACGAATTTTACAGGGTGGCCTTCAGGAAAAAGGTGTATAATAGCCTTGATGAGCTTCAGGCCGACCTTGACCAGTGGCTCATTGAGTACAATGAACAGAGGACACAGAGCGGTAAATACTGCTATGGCAAGACCCCGATGCAGACATTCAGGGAATCCTTACACCTGGCAAAGGAGAAGATGTGAGGAGAAGTGGTAGCTTAATGGGCGGGGTGTCAGATCAAGTCATGGCTACTACACAAGAAGATATTCCAATGAAGTGCCGATAAGAGAGCGGGCAGAAAAACTGATCCAGGAAATATGTGAAGAATATGAGATAGAGATACAGGAAATGGAGGTGGCAGTTGATCATGTACACCTTCTGGTATCGTTTCCCCCAAAGCGTTCAATAGGAGAAGTGGTCAGGATAGTGAAACGCATAAGCGCACGAGAGTTGTTTCGCGAGTTTCCGAGGATAAAGAAAAAGCTGTGGGCTGGAGAGCTGTGGGAGGATGGATATTTTGCCAGAACTGTTGGGGACCGTATGACTCGGCAAATAATTGAGAAGTATATACAGCATCATAGAGAGATCGAGCAAGGGCCTGCGCAGCTGTCTTTGTAGCTGCGCCTAAGATGCCCCGCGGCTTGCCGCGGGGAGGTTCACTTTGCCACATCAGACACGCCTACTGAAATAGGCTCTAAGTGAAGACGTTACCAAGAGACAAGGTCAAAAGAGTAGAAACGACCGGTCGCTGTGCAAAAGCGCAAACGTCCAAAGCAGCTCTTTTGGGTATCAAAGGTCAAGCCACCACCAAGGGATGGCGAATATTTTGGAATGAAGCCATTTTATTGCAGTGCCGCTGTGTACGAGGACTCCCCTGACTGTCTCCGGATGTTCATCCATGAAGAAAAGAAGACTCTTGATGTCATTAACAGTGGGATTGTCGGTCATCTTCGCCTCGACAGCGAGAAGTTTCTTGCCGTGCTCAATGACAAAATCCACCTCTTTCCCCGTTGTCGTACGCCAGTAATGAACAGTTGCTCGCGGTTTCATCATCTCACAGAGGGAGCGCACATGCAAATAGACCATAGTCTCGAAAAAGCCTCCAAGCTCCCGTGACTGCAGCAGAGACTCCTCATCGAAATAGCCTGACAGGAATATACTCAGAGCCGGATCAATAAAATGTACTTTAGGCGATTTTACTACACGCTTGCCTCTGTTGCCGAAAAAGCCGGGCACTCTCTGAATGATATTGGATATTTCGAGAAGCTTTATGTACCGATGCGTTGTAGGATGGCTGATCCCGCTGTCTTTAGCAATATCAGCCTGATTCAGGATATTGCCGGTCCTTAGGGCGAGAGTTTGCATTACTTTTCTGAAATCTATCAGCGACTCCACCTGTGAAAGCTCGCGCAGGTCTCTCTCGAGATAGGTTTTTACGTACCCTTCGAGCCAGAGGAGGACGTCACCGTGGTCTTTCATTCCCAGCACAGGAGGCATAAATCCTCTCATCAGGAACTTCAGTGGCGAACGATCTTGCAGTGTCTGCTCAGGCTCGATATGTCGTGGAGCCCACAAACGGAAGAAGTTTTCCGGAGCTGTGCTGCCCTCTGCTTCACCGTAAGTCATCGGCAGCAAGTCGAAGTAGAGAGCCCTTCCTGCAAGCGATTCGGTCACCTTTTTCAAAAGAAGCAGGTTCGATGATCCTGAAAGGATAAAACGCTTCCTCTTATGTGAGCTGTCGACCGCTAGTTTGATTGCATTGAACAAGCTCGGGAGCTTTTGCGCTTCGTCGATGACGACGCGATCTTTACCCTTCCAAAGCGTTTGGGGATCAAGGCGGCCTCTCTCCATAAGGTCATAGTCATCCATCGTCAGATAGGCAAAATCATCGAACTCATTTTGCAGCATTGTGCTTTTGCCTACCTGGCGTGCGCCGGTAACCACCACTACCGGAAACTTCTCGACCGCCTCTCTGATTCGTGACGCCAGCCTTCTTTTGAAATAAATTATTTCATTATGTGAAATATTATCTTTCATTTGTCTACTATACTTCTCCGTGCCGGAGATTGTCAATAAGAGAAACTGAGCAGGCTCGCGAACCCCGCCTCCTCTGGCGCCGCATTTTCGTCTCCACCCCCTCATTCCTCTTCCGCATTCTCATTTCAAAACCGAGAAATAATTGAACTCGGGTCGAACAAAAAGCAACCTAAGTTGCTGAAAGTATGGGGCAATATCACGCCGCTGGTCGGCGCCATTTCACCCAAAATCTTCTTTTTTCCCGCTTCAGTTGCATCTCCCTTGCTGCACTGCAGCTGTAAGTTACTGTAAAAACGGAAAATTAAATTTTCCACCTCGGACGTATAAATCGGTATAATAAATGCTTGTATTTTAACTGCTTCGCTTTCTACAGGACTTGAACTCGGCCGGGAACTTTGGTAGAAGTACATTCAGATAGAGGGTTGAAGACACTCTTATTCAGCACAACGTGGAGGAGGAGAGAGCAATGAGAGGTGAACGATTTACCAAGTTGAGAGTATTTTTATTGTTTTTCCTGCTTGGCCTTTTACATCTGTCGGTTTTTTTGCCTTCAGCACATGCCGACGCGCTTGATGTATGGCATCCGCGGACATCAGGCACCGAGAACATGATCAATGACATCAAGTATATCAACGGCGAATTTATCGCGGTCGGCGCGAACGGTACGGTTCTTCTTTCACACGACGGCAAGAACTGGGCTCCTCCGGAAACACCTCTGCCGGAGATCACCCCTATACCCTCGTTCACCAGGATCGCCGCCGGCAACGACTTTGTTGTCGTTGTCGGGACCGGCGGCACGATTGTGGTAGCGAGTGATGTGTCGGTGGATTTCCCCGATTCAGGGACGACCAACGATCTGTACGGTGTGACGTATAATCCGGACAACAATACGTTCGTTGCTGTCGGCGAAGCCGGCACTATTGTAACCTCTTCTTTTGACGAATTGGGGAACCTGGCATGGAACTCCCAGACATGGGCGACCGGGGCGAATCTTAACAGGATCACCAAAGGCAACGGCCTTTTTGTGGCGGTGGGTAACAGCGGAACGATTCTCTATTCCGGAGACGGAACGACCTGGTCCTCGGCTGTTTCTGGGACCACGGAAAACCTCTACCGGGTGCTCTATGAAAACGGCCTGTTCGTCGCTGTAGGTGCGAACGGGGCGATAACAACATCCAGCGATGGCTCGACCTGGACAGCAGCCACCTCTGGAACGACCAATAACTTGAGGGGAATTACGTATGGCAATGGCATTTTCGTAGCAGTGGGTGACAGCGGCGCCATTGTCACGTCTCCCGACGGGGCGAACTGGACGTCGCGGTCAATAGACGGCATTACCGCCTCTCTGAGAGTCGCCTTCGGCAACGGCGTATTCGTCGCGGTCGGCGACGGCGGTGTGATCCTCACCTCCACGGATGGCGTGACCTGGACGCAGCGCAACTCAGGAACTGATGCAACGCTCAGACCCGAGGTCTATGCCCTCGGCACGTTTGTCGTCGCCGGCGGCAACGGCGTGATCCTGCAGTCCGATCCGATGGCGCCTCAGGTTAAAGCTGATATCGAGTACTTCTTTTATTGGGACGATTCCGGACGTGGGATAGGATACGATTTCAACGATGGTGTACAGGACGGCAACAGCATTCCTATACCTGAGTCCGCAATCTTGTCAAAACCGAATGATGATGCAACCGCAACCTACCTGTGGGGCACGTATTTCGGCAACCTCGGCCTGAACCTTGATACAGCCAACAGCGTCTGTACGATGACGACCGGCGATGAGGGCGTTGCCGCGTTCTACGCCGACGGCGTTGTGGCGCCCGCGACGACTGACTGGAGCTATGACGTGATGTTGAAGAATTTCGACGTGGACCTCACGCTCAAGCAGCAGTTCTACAGCTATTCGATCGGGATGGACAAGGGAGATCCTACTGGGCCGCGGTACCGGACCGGCATGGATGTAACCTGGTTCACCGGATGGTATGACGGCGACGAGTATGACAAAGCGCTTATCGTCAGAGCATATATATACGACGCAGTCACTGACGAGGATGTGTGGAATGAGGAATATGTGGCCGGCGACATCCCGGATCCCTCGAAAGTGTCGATCGAGCTGTATATGAATAATTGGGGGAACCAACTCTCCGCAGGTTTTTATTATTATGACGACTTCGGGAATGAAGGGGGAGGGGATTTTTCTCCTGTCGACCTTTCCGAAATCCTCCCCGAAGGAGCGACCATACCCAGCTTCCCAGATCTCTATCCGTATGTAGCGCTCGAGACCGGGAACCTGATGGGGGCCGCTGCGACGTCCTCGCACTACGGCGATGCGTACTATGCGAACCCGATGGTGTATGACGAAGGATATGCGGTCTCATACGCCGAAGTAACCGGCCCGGGGCTGGAAGGGACGGTCTCTTTGATACAAAACCCTTGGGACGATAGAGTCTGGATGCTCGAGCAGCATCCGAATCTCGGTGCAACGCCGCCTGATGAGCCTGCCGTCTATCACTTTATCATCACATTACAGGACGGAACGGTCATCGAGTATGACCGGACGATAAGCGGGTACGTACAGGACTTTGCAACGAATCTCAGGGCTGTCGGAGACCCGAGCGGTCAGATCACTTTCTCATGGACCGGCATTGCCAATGCGACGGGCTACAGCGTCGAGCTGCGCGACAGTTCCCATACCACGATATGGAACAAGTATAATCTCCCTTCCACGACGACCAACGTTGTCTACGACGGATGGCAGCCGCTGAACGAGGGTGAAACATACTACTTATTCGTCATGTCGGAGATCGACAGTTCGGGAGAAGGGTTCCCGGACATCTCTATCGCAGAGGAGCAGTTTACCTATAGTGCCGCTGTGCCGAGCCATATCGGCACGTTCCGCAGCGGTGTTTGGTATCTGGACAACGGCAATGGAGTCTGGGACGCCGGAGTGGATAATGTCTTCAGGTTTGGTCTTGCAACGGACATTCCGGTAACGGGGGACTGGGACGGCAACGGCACGAAGGAGATCGGCGTATTCCGGAGCGGCAAATGGTATCTGGATATGAACGGCAATGGAGTCTGGGACCCGGGAGCTGACGCGGTGTACACCTTCGGAATGGCGGGAGATAAACCTGTGACCGGAGACTGGGACGGCAATGGGTCGACCGAGATCGGGGTGTTCCGTGCAGGGAAGTGGTATCTGGATATCAATGGTAACGGCAGCTGGGATGCCGGTATTGATCTGGTCTACACATTCGGTCTTTCCACCGATATCCCGGTGACCGGAGACTGGGACGGCAATGGGTCGACCGAGATCGGGGTGTTCCGTGCAGGGAAGTGGTATCTGGATATCAATGGTAACGGCAGATGGGATGCCGGTATTGATCTGGTCTACACATTCGGTCTTTCCACCGACATCCCGGTGACCGGAGACTGGGACGGCAACGGGTCGACCGAGATCGGGGTGTTCCGTGCAGGGAAGTGGTATCTGGACAACGGCAATGGAGTCTGGGACGCCGGAGCGGATAATGTCTTCAGGTTCGGCCTCGGTACCGATACTCCGGTGGTGAAGTGAGCAATCGTTGATCGTTGATTGAACAAATATACGTGGAAGGGGTGGGGGTTCCGCTCCCTTCCACGTGTATCAATCTGCATGTTTTGATCTCTATCTTTTCTCAGTGCCACACTTGTCTTTATTGATCAATCTCATCCTCAGCCGCATCCTCTCCCGTAAAGATATCATTTTGTTAAGATGAGTCAACAATCAGACCACAACGGTAATCACTTTACCTGTACACCATAGGGGTGATTTCACTCAAACCAAGGGGTTATTTACACCTGCAACTTATGTCTCAAATTTTTATCAGTTCAAAATGAACTATCCAGAATGATTTTGTATGTATTTTTAACGCTCGATCATTGGCGGAACTGTCTGAATTTTGGCAAAATTCAGGTGGCATCGATCTTGCTTTTTAACCTTGCGGAGGTAAGGATATTATGGAATTCCATCATATATTTCTAATTACGATGTCTGATATAATAGGTATCCTTAAAGTTAGCTGGCTAACTGCACCCATAAAGGTACCGGATGGATATGTGGAGGGCATGCAAATGTATACGATGGCTCTTGCGGCGATGACCTCGTTCGGAATAGCTCTTGCTATCCTTCCCCTCCTATCGCGCTTTGCTTGCAGAATGGGGCTTCTCGATTATCCCGAGGAGAGAAAAGTGCACGCCGCCCCGAAACCGCTTGTCGGCGGTATCGGGATCACCCTGGCGCTCTTTGCCGGTGCGCTCCTGTTCGTACCGAACGAATCGCTCTACGGCCTATATGCAGGCAGCGCCATGCTCTTCGTCATCGGCTGTCTCGATGATTATCGCGAATCCACGCACCGCTGGAAGTTCCTCGTCCAGATTTTTGCGGCGATCGTCATGATGAATCTCAGCAGGGGGACGTTTCTGCTGTCGTTCGGTGACCTCTTCTCGACAGGGACAATAACGCTCGGCGTGCTGGCGGTGCCTGCCACGATATTCTGCACGATCGGGGTCGTCAATGCGATCAATATGGCCGACGGGCTCGACGGGCTTGCGGGCGGCATTTCCCTTATAGCCCTCAGCACGTTTGCTGCCGCAGCGTATATCGACCACCAGACCGATCTGTTTATGCTTGCTCTGGTGCTGATCGGCGCACTGATCGGTTTCCTGCGGTACAACTGGTACCCGTCGAAGTTGTTTATGGGAGATGCGGGCAGTCTCATGCTCGGTTTCATACTCGCCTTTTTCTCCATACGCTTGACCCAGCAGAGCGGTGCGGGCATTTCACCGGTCGTTCCGCTGCTGGTGCTGGCAGTGCCCGTCATTGATACAGTAACGGTTATGTTCAAGAGGATGTTTCAGAACAAAAGCCCATTCTGTGCGGACAACAACCATATGCACCATCTTCTGCTGAAGCTGGGATTTTCCCACAGGCTACGGTCATGGTGATCCTTTCCATCACCGCATTCTTTGCGCTTGTCGCGCTGTGCGGCACCGTCGCCAGACTGCACGATTATTTCTTTTTTACGGTCTTCTCGTGCTATTTTGTGCTCCATGCGACAGGCTCATTTGTGCTCGACCTGTTTGTCAATAGAGGAATCGTATTCATCAGCAGAAAGGAAAAGGCGGCCCGCAGCGGGATGGCGACGGGCTTATAAGAATGTCCGCTCTTGATTGCAGCATACAGTCATTGCTAGTATATAACCCATTAAGGAGGGGGATGTCATGAAACGGAACCTGTCGACAGTCGTAGCAGTTCTTGTTGTGCTCGCTGCATTATTTTTGCTCCAGGGGATTGCGCTCTCAGCAACGAACGGCAATCCCTTCGCCCCGGCGAATGTGCCTGATGTCAAGAGCCTCAGCACGGCGATGAAGAACGCGATTACCGGAGGCATGAATCCGCAGGATGCGGTGAAGAACGCCATTCAGGCCGGCAACAGCACCGCCATGGTCATAAGGGCCGCCCTTGATGCAGGGGTATCCCTCGAGAGCGCTATCCGCGGAGCACTCGCCGCAGGCGAGACTGCCGATGTGGTGGCGCGGAGTGCCATCGATGCTGGCGCCGACCGTGCAGAGGTTGCAAGAATTATGGGAAGGGATGATGAAGGTCTTGCCTACGGCAGAGGTGATTCCGTGCCTCCGCCTTTTACGGGCGGCTTTCCCGGCAAGGGCAACCACACCGGCAATAAGTTTTTCAGCCCTTCAAGATAAGCCGGGACAGGAGCGTGCGCATGAACGGAAAAATGAAAGGTCTCTTCTGTCTGGTCCTCCTTTATCTTCTGATTCCGGTTGCGGCAAGCGCTGCTGAGCAGGCGCCTGTCGGCAGTTCCAGGGACGCCGGAAGCCTCTTCGAGAGGACGGGAGGCTATGTTCACCCCTTTCTTTCGCTGACTGAATACTATACCGATAACGTCTTCAATACCAGGAGCAACGAAAAAGAAGATTACGTCACTATTATTTCTCCCGGCATCTGGCTTGCCGCCCCGAGGGTCAAAGAGCGGCTCTACGATATCGAGACCTCGAGCGTAACACCGGGCGGCGCACCCCTGACCAGGTTTTTCCCCCGCGCTCCCGGCCGCTACCAGGCCTACGTGCTCTACCGGGCGGATATCGAGCGGTACGCGAAGGAGACCTCGGAGAATACCGAGAATCACCGCGTCGACGCAATGCTGCAGTACAATTTCCGCGGCGGCCTTTCGATCGACCTGATGAATCAGTTCCTCAAGACCCATAACCCCCGCGGCACCGGTGACATAGATACCGACCTGGACGAATTCGATGCGAACTACTTCAGCACCGTGCTCAGCTACCAGCTCAGCGACAGCTTACTGCTGCGGCTCGATTACGGGAACTACAGCATCAACTACACCTCGGAAGGCGACGACTTCAGGGACCGTATGGATAACTCCGCATCGGCGTATGCCTTCTACAAAGTGGGGCCCAGGACCGCGCTTTTCGGGCAGTATCAGTTTATCGATATCAACTACGATAAAGACGTGCTTCCCGACAACGAGGAGCACAACATGTTCCTGGGCATCCGCAAAGAGGTGACCGCAAAGTCCCTGATCATGCTCAAGGCAGGCTATGGTATCAAGGATTTCGATAAGTCGACGGTCGATACAAAGAATACCTTTCTTGCCGAGGCACAGGTGCGGCACAACTTTACTCCCAAAACCTCTGCCGGGTTGATCATCTCGCGGAGGACCAACGAGTCGGATATCACGGCCGACAGCTATGTGGTTTCCGACAACATCGGCATCGAATACAACCAGAGGATCACCAATAAGATTGCAGGCGCCCTGCGGGTTTCCTATACGAGCGACAAATATAAGGGAGAGGAAATCACGGTGGCGGGCGAAGGGACAAAACAGCGCAAGGATAAATACTACAGCGGAGGTCCCTCGTTTATCTACAAATTCAAGGAATGGCTGAGCGCCGAGCTCGGCTATGTGTACACGAAGAGAGATTCGAATTTCAGAAGCTTTGATTACACCAACAATACCGTCTCTTTCAGGATTACCGGATCGCTCTAAATCGACATCCTGTTGCGCAAATCATCCCTTTCACGCTGGCTGCCTGGTCCCAGGCAGCCGGCGTGCGGAGGGGAGGGGGGATTTACATTGTAACCCCCTGATGATGCACAATAGAGGGTAGAGGTACGATGAAGAAGTTTTTTGTTGCAGTGGTTCTGGGGTTATTGCTGATCAGTACCGCCGTTTCAGGGGCGCAGGACTACATCGTCGGCGAGGGCGATGTGCTGAAGATCGCCGTCTATGACCATGCCGATCTCTTGACGATAGCCCGGGTGAGCGGGGAGGGCACGATCCTCTTTCCCCTCATCGGCCAGGTGAAGGTCGCGGGACTCACGATCCCGCAGGTCTCCGAGAAGCTGGCGGCACTCCTTGCCGACGGCTATGTCGTCTCTCCGCAGATCACCATTTTTATCGAAGAGTTCAGAAGCCAGAGGGTGACGATCATCGGCCAGGTGAACAAGCCTGGCCTCATCGAGCTGAAAGGATACACCACCTTCCTCGAAGTGCTTTCGAAGGCCGGCGATTTGACCAAGGATGCAGGCGATATCGCCACCGTCAAACGGAAATCGGGGGCACCGGATAAAAAAGAGAACATTATCACCATCGACCTGAAGCGGCTGATCGAGAAAGGCGATACCTCGCAGGATATCGCCATCATCGACGGCGACAGCATCTTCGTGAGCAAGGCAGGCATGTTCTACGTGAACGGCGAAGTGAAGAAGCCCGATGCCTACAAGTATACGGAAGGGACCACGGTGATCAAGGCGATCACCCACGCCGGCGGCTTTTCGGAAAAGGCTTCGATGAGCAGGGTGAAGATCATACGGAAGATCGACGGGAAAGAAGTGGTCCTTGAAAAGGTAAAAATGGACGAGCCGGTGCTGCCCGACGATGTGATCGTTGTGCCCGAAAGCTTCTTTTAGATGGATAAAGTATCAAACCGGGAGTTGCGAATGGAAGAGAAAGAAATACATCTGCGGGATTATCTGAATGTCATACGGAAACGGAGACAGACGGTCTACACCTTTTTCGTCATCGTCTTTGTGGCGGTGCTCATCGGGACGCTTTCGACCAGGTCGCTTTACCAGGCAACGACCAAGATACTGATCGACCGGAACGACCCGCGGCCACTGGCAAACGCCGGCTATGTCCCGCACGATCCCGAATTCTACGAGACCCAGTACCAGCTCATCAAGAGCAGGGCCGTGGCGCAGAAGGTGGTGGAGCTGCTCAACCTCGATAAGTCCTATGATGCGGAGAAGCTCCGGGGCTCTTCGTTCATCGGCGGCATCTTCGGCTGGGTGGGCGGCCTTATCCCTTCAGGCTCTTCAGAATCCAAAGAGGATGCTGCGCAGACAAAGATCGACAGGCTCGCAAAGGTCATCAGCGAGAACATCGAAGTCAAACCGGTGAAGAACAGCAAGATCGTCGAGATACGCTATCTTGCACCGAACCCCGAGCTCGCGCGCTCAATCACCAACACCGTTGCCCGGGCCTATATCGAAGAGCTCCTGGAGCTGAATATGAGCTCGACCCGCTACGCCCTGCAGTGGATGACCAAGAAGGCCGAAGAGGAGCGCGAAAAGCTCGACCGTTCGGAAAAGAACCTCCAGGAATATGTGAAGAACCGCAATATTATTACCATGGAGAACAAGATCGCAGTCATTCCCCAGAAGCTCTCTGAGCTGAACAGCCAGCTGATCCAGGCCGAGACAAAGAAGAAGCAGCTCGAGACCCTCTATACCAAGGTGAAGAGCATCTCGAACGACCTCGACGAGGCTGAGACCATATCGGTCATCGCTTCCGATCCTTCGCTGCAGGCGATCAAGCAGCAGATCATCAAATCAGAGCAGAACATCATGGAGATGTCGCAGAAGTATGGGAAAAAGCATCCTGCCATGACCCGCGCTCTCGAGGACCTCAATGTATTGAAGGCGAAGCGGGAGCAGGAGATCCGCAGGATTATCGACTCCATAAAAAACGAATACGAAATGGCAAAGGCGAACGTGGCGACGCTCAACCGCTTCCTGGGCGAGACCAAATCGGAGGCATTGAACGTCAATGAAAAATTCATGGAGTACGGCTCGATCAATCGCGAGGTCGAGACGAACCGGCAGCTCTACGATGCCCTTGTAAAGAAGATCAAGGAGCAGAGCATCACCGAGCAGGGCCAGACCGTCAATGTACTGGTGGTCGAAAAGGCCGAGGCGCCCAAATCGCCGGCAAAGCCGCGGAAGGCGCTGAACCTGCTGCTGGGCTTGATCGTCGGAGCTTTCGGCGGCATCGGAGCCGCCTTCTTTGTGGAGTACCTCGACAATACGGTCAAATCGCCTGAAGAGGTCGAGACCAAGCTGGGAGTACCGGTCTTCGGTGTGATCACGATGAACAAGACCCCGAATGCCGTAATCGAAGGGATCGTTGTCCGTGAGCCCACCTCGATCATCACCGAAAATTACAAGGCCATCAGGACCGCGCTGCTCCTCTCATCCGCGGAGCGGCCCCCGAAGCGCATCCTCGTGACGAGCATGAGCCCCGAGGAGGGGAAAACGACCACCTCGATCAACCTCGCCATGGCGATCGCGCAGTCGGAATACAAGGTCCTGCTGATCGACGCTGACCTGAGAAAGCCGCGGCTCCATAAAGTGTTCGGTCTGAACAATACGAAAGGGCTCTCGACCTATCTCGCGGGGGCGTCGGACATGAGTATCACCCAAAAGGGTCCGCTGTCCGGGCTGAGCGTTATCACATCAGGTCCCATACCGCCGAACCCTTCGGAGCTGCTCGGCTCGAACAGGATGAACGAGCTCCTGACCGCGCTCAGCGGGCAGTACGACATCATTGTCTGCGATTCGCCGCCGCTGCTCTCGGTTGCCGACAGCCTCATACTGAGCAAGACCGTTGAAGGGACGATCATCGTGACGCGGGCAGGCAAGGTTACTTATGATGAAATGAAGCGGGGTCTGAAGTCGCTCTACGATCTCAAGGCGCATGTCCTCGGCATTGTGATCAATGCCCTTGATGTAAAGAAGAACGATTACTACTACCAGCGCTATTACAATTACACCTATTCCGCCGAAGAAGGTAAGTCCTAAGGTGTGATCGATATCCATTGCCATATACTCCCGGGCATCGATGACGGGCCTTCAGATATCAGCGAATCACTCGAGATGGCGTCGATCGCCGTGCGCAACGGCATCACCACCCTGATAGCGACTCCCCATGTCCCTTATCTGAGCGATGTCGTCTGTTCCCCGGCCCGCATCAGGGAGGGTGTGGCGACATTGAACAGGGCTCTTAAAGAAAAAGGCATTCCTCTTACGGTACTCCCCGGTGCGGATGTGAATATCCTGCTGCCCCCTGCGGCAATGGCCGACTACACCCTGAACGGCACCGGATACCTCCTCATCGAATTCCCCCATACGCATCTGCCGATGAACGCAAAAGAGGTGCTGTTCAACATTGTGCTCAAGGGGCTGCGTCCGATCATTACGCATCCCGAGAGGAACGGATCGGTCATCAGGAACCCTGAACAGATCATGGACCTGATCAACACTACGGCGCTCGTGCAGATCACTGCAGGCAGCCTCTCCGGAGACTTCGGTCCCGATGTAAAGGCCTGTGCCGACTATCTCCTCAGGAGGGGGGTCGTCAGTTTCATCGCCACCGACGGCCACGCCCCTGACTGGAGGCCGCCGCTGCTTTCCGAGGGGCTGCGCGCTGCTGCGGAGATTATCGGAATGGACAGGGCGCGTGAGATGGTCACGAAAAATCCCGAGGCAGTGCTTGCAGGAAGGCCGCTCGATGTACCGTCACAGCTATAATCTCTTTCTCTTTCTCCTCATTTTTTCGCCGCTGGCGTTCGGCACTGTCGCGCCATGGTCACAGACGATCATGGTGGGCCTGTCGCTCTGCGCCCTTGTTCTTCTGCTCCTGGAGCACCGAAAGAACGGGACACCCCTGTACCGCGTGCCGGGGCTCATCCCGCTGCTCTGTCTCTGGTCGTACATCGGCATGCAGCTTATACCGTTGCCCGCAGGGACAGTACGCATTATATCGCCAAAGACCTATGCACTGTACGCAGAGACTCTCGGAAGCGTTGCGCCTGTTGAGTGGATATCCTTATCGGTCAACAAAAAGTCGACACTGACGGAACTGTTCAGGTTCAGCTCATACATTGCTTTGTATGTCCTCACCATTCAGCTCCTCGCCCGAAAAGAGGAGCTGAAACGGACGGTCACGGTGGTGACCGTCTTTGCTTCCGTCCTCTCGGTGGTGAGCATCCTTACCGGCCTTTTCACCAATGGAAAGATTTTCTGGCTGTTTCCGATTACGTCGACAGACCGTCCTTTCCCGATCGGCCCCTTTGTCAACAGAAACCACTACGCAGGTTTCATGGAGATGGTTTTCCCGGTGGCGCTCGGCTTATTCCTCGCCCTCAAGCCGAGGGTGCAGTACACTACGCTTCGTGAGCGGCTTGCGGAGCTGTTCAGCAAGCGGGAGACGAACAACTATCTCCTGACCGGTTTCTTCGCGGTGGTGATCGCCGTCTCGGTCTTCGTCAGCCTTTCCCGTGGAGGCATCATAGGCCTCAGCCTCTCCACGATCTTTTTCGGTGCGATGCTCCTCCGAAAGGAGCGTACGAGGAAGAGGGGTGTGGTGATCATCGCCGTGTTTCTTGTCATCGTTCTTGCCGTCGGATGGTTCGGCTGGGAGCCGATATTCCAGCGGTTCGAAAGGATCACCAATGAAGAGGGAAACATTGCCGAGCTCAGACCGACGCTCTGGAACGACAGCCTGCGGATCGTAAAGGACTTCCCGCTTACCGGTACCGGGTTCGGGAGCTTCCTTTCGGTTTATCAGAAATACCGGTCCATTCCGGGAGAACGCACTGCCGACCATGCGGAGAACGACTACCTTGAGCTCCTCGTCGAGGGAGGTGGTATCGGCGTTGCCCTCGCAGCATGGTTTCTCGTCGCCCTCTTCAGGGAGGCGTTCACCAGCTTTTCGAGGAGAAAGGACTCTTATGCGAAGCTCCTCTTCTACGGCAGCACCAGCGGGATCATCGCCATCCTCATCCATAGTCTCACCGATTTCAATCTCCACATCGGCTCGAACGGCCTTTACTTCTTTTTTCTCTGCGGACTCGCTCTCTCTGCCGCCAATACCCGGCTGCGCAAGCGCGAGACCGTGACCTATCTGGACCCCGCAGCGCCGGGACCGGCCGGTCTTGCTATTGTCCCGGTCGTCCTCCTCTTCGGCATCAGTCTTGTCTTGAATATCGGCATTACCATAGCGGATATTTCCTCCGCTTCGTTCACTGCAGTGAAGTTGAATAAAGAGATGTCGAAGCAGGATCTCGATGCAGTGTACCGCAGCGCTTCCCGTGCCGCTCTTTTCGACCCCTTCGAGGGTTCCTACCGCTCGATACAAGGACAGATCGAATCACTGAGAGGAAACCATGAGCAGGCCGTTACACAGTTCATCAGTGCGCTCGCACGGAATCCTCTCAACGGCGATCATCTGCAGAACCTCGGCATTGCCTATGCGGCACTTTTACAGAATGAAAAGGCCGAGCAGTTGCTCAAGCGGGGGATTGCCTATGACGGCAGCAATTCCGTGCGCTATAAAACGTATGCCCTCTGGCTTCTCAGCCAAGGAAAAAAGGATGAAGCCCTCGCGTCGCTTGCCGCTGCTCTCGCCCTTGTGCCGCACCGGACGCGGGACTACATCACCCTTATGATCCTCTGCGGCTTTACCGATGACGAGATCGGACGCGCACTTCCACGACGCGTCACCCCGCATCTCGCCTTCGGGTCATATCTTTCCCGTATCGGCAAGGATGCCATGGCCGAAGAGGCCTATCTGAAGGCGCTCCGGTATATCGAGAGTGAAACGAAGGTCCAGCCCTCGGTCTTTTACGATGTGGCACGCTATTACACAAAGAGGGATCGTTTCGAGGAGGCGCTCAGGATTATCCAGCAGGGCATCATGATGTTTCCCGAACATGCGGGACTGCGCTACAACGCAGGGACGCTATATGAACGGCTCGATATGACCTACCGTGCCATCGACGCCTACCGGAAAGCGCTCCATATCGATCCAGCCCACCGCGAGGCCAAGCAGCGGCTCTCCATCCTGGCCCCTGAAAAGGACAGCGAGTAGCTATTTAAATTCTAAATCCAAAGCACGAGACTCTAAACGGATAGTAAGAATTCTTTTATCTCGGGTTTCGGACTTCGAAATTCGGATTTAGAATACGCCGTAAAGTTTAGTCTTCGAGATGTGCTTCTACGTATTGGGCGAGGACTTCGTGAATATGCGTAGGGGGCGCAATGCCGAAATAGTGGTCGATGACGACATGCGCCAGTTCATGGGCGAAGACATGGAGACTGGCGTCGTCCACCGAGACGTAGACAGTCTTTTCCCGAGGGGAGTAGAAGGCGATGTAGTCGGCGT
>JBFMCP010000045.1:0-22196 GCA_040754455.1 Nitrospirota bacterium | reverse complement strand
CTATTCTATTGATGGGGTTGTTGCCAGTGTAAAGGTATGGATTTGTCTCTGTGAGGGGTTTTCCGACACTATCGACGTAGTTGTAGAGGTTCACATCACCTCCGTCGAATCCTATCGGGTCTTCGCTGATGAATTTACCTGCTTTTGAATCATAATACCTCGCCCTATAGTAGTACAAGCCTGTCTCTTTGTCCCACTCCCTTCCGGTATACGTATAGGGTTGCTTTACCTTATGTCCATGCTGCTTCATGTTGCCGAAGGAATCATAATCATAGGTCTGCACCACTCTGCCCCGGTCATCAGTGAGTGCAGTGATACTCCCCAATCCATCGGCATGATAGTAGTACAGATCTCCTTTCTGCTCCACTGCCAGAGGCTCATCGATACCAAACCCGTGGACATATCGGGCGGTCACTCTTCCCTTGTTATTATACTCCAAAATGATATCCTCATTGTCATAGACGTAATAGGTCGTCCTTGGTCTCTCGTTATCATCATCGTCGTTGTCAGCTTCATCTTTGGCTACGGTCTTTGAAATCCTCCTGCCAAAAGGATCATAGGTAAAGGTCACTACTTTAACCTTGTCTTCTTTCCATATCTCGACCTTTATCAGCCTGTTCTCGTAATCATAACTGTAGGTAGAGACCTTTGCTTTGCCATTATCATCCAGTTCAGTCTTTTTCACCAGATTTCCGTTCCGGTCGTACTCGTAGTTATACTTTTTATCGTCAAGAAGCTGGTTCCCTTCATTGTACGTATAGTAGTCACTGTGCTTCGGCCCTGCAAGCCTGTTGCCGACCGGGTCATAGGTGAACTGCTCGGCTTTATGCTCCTGCTCTTTGTCCTTGCCCTTCAGCTTGGTTGGCAAGGACTGCTGCAGCTGGTACACGGCATCATAAGCATACGTGTACTTCGTATCTGTTTCGGTCCTGGAGGTCCTGTTGCCCACGTTATCATGCGTGTAGGTATAGGAGCTGAGTGTCTGAAGCTTTGAGTTTCTGGTCAGGATGCCGGTCAGATAACTGTTTGTATCATAAGAGTAGGTGGTGGTAACGCCGTTCGGATAGGTCAGCTTCGTCCTTCTGCCCAGGGTATCATAGGTGAAGTCGAACTTCCCGGCAGGTGACCGCAACTGCACAAGACGGTTGTTTGCATCATAGCTGTAAGTCATCTTTTCCCCTTCAGGGGTGACAGCTTCCGTCCTGTTGCCCATCTCGTCATAGCCGTAGGTGATGGTGCGTCCATACGAGTCGGTGACGCTGGTCAGTCTCCCTTTTACATCATAGGCGAGAGTATAGGCGATCTGCTGATTGACGGCATAGGTAATATTGCCCTTTGCATCGTACTGAAAGACTTCTGCCGTACTATCGGGATAGGTCTTCTGCGTAAGCCTGTTTAAGGCATCGTAGGTATAGGTGATAGTGTTGCCATTAGCATCGGTCTTTACTGAAAGATTCCCCTTGGCATCATAGGCGTACTTTGTTGTGTTGCCTAAGGAGTCGGTCTCACTGATTACCCTTCCCATTTGGTCGTATTGGTACGTTGTGGCATTGTCGTTAGCATCGGTAAGGGCGGTAAGCTTGTCAGTGCCACTGCTGCCGCATAATGAGCAGCCGGTAGTGCCATAGGTGAACAAAGTACTCTTTCCCAAAGCATCCTTTACCTTTGTGACCTGTCCCTTGAAATTGTACTCGTAGTAAGTCGTATTGCCGTTGGCATCGGTGATTGATGTCCTGTTGCCCTTGGCATCATAGGTAAAGGTGGTTGCCTTGCCTTTAGGATCAATGATTTTGATGAGTCGGTAAAGGCTGTCGTATTCAAATCTGGTGGTATTGCCAAGACTGTCGGTCTGGCCAATCATGTTGCCAGCGGCATCATAGGTAAACGTGGTGACTGCACCACTGGGGTCTGTAACTGAAGCAATGTTACTGTACTGGTCATAGGTCAAATGGATCTGCTGACCGTTTGGATTGAAAATAGTAGTGATATTGCCTTTGGAGTCATACTGGTACTGCGTGGCCGCTCCAACCGGATCGGTTTACCGAGGCCAGATTGCCTTTTACATCGTAGGTGTAGGCGGTCGTATTGCCATGAGGATCAGTACTGCTTGTGACTCTGTTCAGTTCATTGTAGGTATAAGAGGTAGTGTTACCCAGAGGATCGGTCACCGAGGTCACATTGCCCCGCTCATCATAGCTATAAGAGGTAGTGCTGCCGTCAGGTTCCGCCTTGGACATAAGATTACCCTTTGCATCATAGGAGTACCTTGTAGCATTCCCTTGAGGATCGGTTACCTCAAGAGGCACATTGAGCGTACTGTCATACCTATGCAGCCATACGCCGCCGTCCCGTTCGGTTACCTGTGCGGTACTGCTCGTTACGTTATATACAATGCTCTTTACTTTGCCTTCTGGATCGATAGAGGCAATAAGTTTCCCGTCTGCAGCATAGGTATAGGTTGTCGTATTGCCGAGAGGATCGGTCTTGGTCTGCAGCCTGCCGCTTGCATCATAGATGTAAGACCAACTGGCATCTGTGGAATCAGCGATGTCGATCAGGAAGTCTCCCGTGTAGGCAATGGTCGATACTTTGCCGCTGATGTCAGTAATCGAGATGATCCTGCCATTTGTGTTGGCAATGCTGATTGTCCTCCCTGATGAATCAGTAATGCCTATCAGATCATTGCCATTGTACGTCAACGTGGTTGTGTTTCCATTTATATCTCTGATGGAACTAAGCTTGCTCGATGAATCAAAAGTATGGACTGTGCCATTCTTTAAAGTCCTGGTATATGTACCATCCTGATTCTTGACAATAGATGAGGTATCACCATTCTTATTATCAGGATAGTAGATGCCATTTGATAGCTTAAAATAGACGTTATTACCATCCTCTCTCTTTAAGACAAGGTCCCCGGCACTGGAGGTAATATGCAGATTATAGTTATGGGTCCACCCCTTTCCAAGCGGGCCCTTATACGTATCCAGGCTGTTATAGGATAACGTTAATCCACCAACTTCCTGAGAGTGATACAGGTTACCGCTCTTCAGATTGGCCGATGAGCCGACAGGGGTATTGTTTAGTGAGCAACCAAGATCAGTGGAGGCACCCTCAGCAATAGTATAATCAACGCTCTCTTGCATTGAGATGCAATTTTCAAGAATACTTTTAGCCTCTTGCAGCTTTGTTCTTGCTGTATGCCATGTAGAAGATGAATCTGTTTGCTCAAGGGCCTGACTTATCTTTTGAGTCAAATCAATAACGTTTTGTTGCTCTTGTGACGTTGATTCCGTTAGAGTTGTTGTAAGAATCGTAATATTTGGAGTTGTTGATGGCCTATTATGATATCTGCAATACATCTTATAATTGATAACTTCCAGCTCAGGATAACCGCCGCAGAGCTTCTCTCCTAATACTTGACGACTCACCACTATTGTTCCACTTTCATAAGCACCAGAAGCAAGATTAACGCCAAATATGCATGGATTTTGGGGAGGATCAGGCTCGTAGCGTCGATTGCTGCCGCATGACATATAAAGCTTAAAGTAAGATGTTATTTCGGCATTTCCACCTCCTAAATCTACGAATCCAAACCCTTGCGGGATTGGCATCGCAGTGGCTTGCAGGTTAAGCTTATTGGCGTCTATCAAGTTTCTGGATGGATCACAACTTGTCAGAGCAACATTCAAATCCAAACCATCCCCGGCAAGACCAAGCATTGATTTGGCAACCCATGCGCCATCAGCTACCTTTAAGCCAGCAGTCGAAACTTTTTGGAGGCCTGTATCATTTAATATCATGCTCGTTGTGTAATGTGGTGGAAGCTCAGATATTGTATAAGCATGAGCAGGAATAAGGGCAATGGAGCAGATAACCGATGCTAAGGTTAGTATTACTTTATCTGCATTGCTAACCCTCTCGTTTTTCATTTTTTCTTTTGCCTCCTGTTATCTTCATCAAAAGTTTCTTAGGAATTTTCCCCACAGCTTGCCCTTTCATCTATATTTTGCCAACAAAAAAGCCTACTCCCGAAAAGAGTAGGCTTGCTTGCAATTCGCCATTTTCCACTTCGGTAGCCCTTCTATCCAGTTAAGAACTGGATAAGTGGCTTTGTGTCCCCAGGTTACCCTGGGTTTACCATTTCGGTGGTTAATCCATCAGATAACAGATTGATGGAATAGTATGTGTCGGCTTGATACGTGCGGTCTTCGATCCCCCCGATCTATAGTGGCAATGTTGGTCTGTTCGGTTTTAATTTAGAATGTTTGAGACCCTTTGTCAATGACCAAAATGGCTTTTTGCTGTTTTGGTGATAGCAGTCACCGAATCTCGGCTAAAATGTAAGCCCTCTCTCAATAGGCTACAAGTAAAGATCTAATAAAGGTGGATTGCGGAGAGGAGATAGACGATCTCCTCCCCGCTTTGTGCGGCAATAAGCCTCAGTGGACGTGCTCCTCTTCTACCTCCTCATACCCGGTGAACATGGCCTTGATGTGGGCAAGGGGCGTATGGCCTAGGGTGGCCAGATACACATGGATGAAGATGAAGGTGGTGAAGAAGAGGAAGAGGAAGACATGGACCGAATCGATCAGCTTCAGCCCTCCGAGGAGGTTGATCCATTTCTGGAACCCTTTCACGTCCCAGAGCAGGAAGCCGGTAACGATCTGTGCCGGGATCAGGAGTGCCATGATCGCAAGATAGAGGGTCTTCTGCATGGCGTTGAATTTATTGTCGGGCATTGCATGATGGGGATTGGGTTCCCCGATGAATATCCCGTATCCATAGTATTTGGCCTGGATAATCATCTCCTTAATGAGCTTTTTCAGGTTCAGTTCGGGAATGTATAGTTTGATCTTGCCCGTGGCGAAGTAGTAGAGCACCCATATGAAGAGGTTGGCGGTCAGTATGAAGCCGAAGATGTTGTGCACATCCACCGCTGTCCTGAAGGGCATGAAATTTACGTAGTCACGATAGCGGAGCTGAATGCCGGTGACGATCAGTACGATGAAACTGACGGCATTGATCCAGTGCCAAACCCTGACCGGCAGGGGATGAAGGTCTATGCGTTTCATGAGCGTCTCTCCTTTCTGTTTTTTCTGATCGGGGCGGTAAGTGCCCTGAGTGTCAGATGTGCGATGGGGAAGGTGGCGCCGCCGACGACCATGAGGATGCCCACATAGTCGAGCAGACGCAGCCGTGTGCCGCCGAGTACATAGAACTGGCCGGCCGGTAATGTCGAAAAGAGCGAACCCAGCACTTCCTGCCGTGCGTCAAAGAGCATTTCCGTTCCGTCGGCCCTGACGATCGCGACCGCAACGTTCTTAAAGAATTCGGAGTTGGCGTTATGGCATTGCTCGCACTCTTTGACCGCCTTCTGCTTGAGCGCCAGCTTGTGTGCCCCGGCACCCTTGCTGCTCATCGACCCAATGAAGGTCGCCTTTGTCCGCGCACCTTTTTCGTTCAGTACGCTCACGATATTCGCGAGACCCTTGGGATCTATTCCCTCACCCTGGCTCATCGATCTGATCAGGTTCCTGTAGTTCTCTCCAAGGAGTGCGATGATCTGCTCTTCTGTAATAGGCTGACCGGTGTCTTTGTTCACAAGACGGAGGGTAATGCCGTGATCGGCATCAGGAGAGTGACAGACCGAGCAGGAAACCGTATCGAGGTGGAGCGTTGTGTTCGGGAGCCACTTCTGGTGCAGCGTCTCTGCATTCCGATGGCAGCCGAAACAGGTACTCTTCATTTTGTCATTCAGCGCTACGGGCTTGACCTCATGAGCGAAGTGACAGGAGGAGCAGAGAGGGGCCTCCTGGCGGCCGTTCATCTTTGCCTTTCCATGCACGCTTTCGGCATACGACCGGAAGACCTCATCGTGGCATTTCTTGCACGGCACCCCGCTCATTGTCGCATAGGCAGCCTTGGAGGGAATGTCGTGAAACCCGTGGCAGTCCGTACAGACAGGGGCGTTGAGATTATTTTTCCTCAGCATGGAGGCGTGGATGCTTCCTTCGACCTGAACCAGCTTGTCCTGGTGGCAACGCTTGCAGGTTCCGGAGAGCGCTATCGAGTGATCACGCGTATGGGCAAAGGTCGTTAACGGATGGCTTTCCTTTGAGAACCCTGTGTGACAATCCGGGCATTTGAGGTTCTTGTGCACTGAATTTTTCAGATGAATCTCTTTTATCGAGGTTGTGGTGCCGATCGAAGAGATGGTAAGGCTTCTCTGATGACAGGTGAGGCAATAGGTAGTGTCATTGACTGTTTTTTTAAGGGTAGCTGCGCGCTTGACTGCATGTGCACCGTGACATTCGACGCAGGGCGGGGCTTTTGCCTGGGTGATCGCCTGGTAGTGCATGCGCTTTGTCTTGAGCGCATCATCGCTATGACAGGTCCTGCACATCCGGGAAGTCGATGCCACGAAATCCTCTCTGCTCTTGAACTCCCTGCCTGCAGGATGGCTCTCTTTGGAGATGTCCCGATGACAATCGGTGCAGGAGAGGAAACTGTGTACGCCCTCCTGTATCTTTTTTGCATCGACATGGAGCGAGATCTCCTCGTTGTTCTTGAATTTTTTGGTCATTCCTTCAACTGCGTGGCAGCCCATGCAGAGCGCTGACTCTCCTTTGAGCGCGATGTCCTGTGTCTTGGCGAGCACGATTCCCGGTACGACCATGAAGACGAAGAGGAGAAAGAGCAGAGGGAGAAATACCATGTAGAGCATGCCGAAGAATGGTCCGAGCAGGAGCGGCCAGAGAGAGGTGCGCTCCTTGAGGACATCTGCTCTCCGTCCCTGCAGGAAAGGGATACCGCGGTGTATCCTGCCGGTGAGTATACAGTAGGGTGATGTTTCGCTTCTGCCATTCTGCACAATACTATAGGTACTCATTCATTTCCTCCTTATCAATTGACGTTTATAGATATCTGTTTGCAACTTCCATCCTTTGCTGTTCATCACCTCTCTTTCAAGACCGTGCGTTATTTCATACAGTACTGTTTCTGTTTTGTGCCCATCACTTACTAATCTGTTTTGGTTGTTTTTGCATCGCTGTCTTTCTTGCCGTCTCTCCCTTTTTTCTTCTTGCCGGCCAGGTATGCCTCTTTGGGCCTCCAGCCGAAGGATGCGCCGGCGCGCAGGGCTTCGAAAGCGCCGCCGAAGGCCTTCTGTCCTATCAGCTTCACCATCATGGCGATGCCGATAAAGGGCAGGAACGCTGCATAGACCAGCCCGAGCAGGGGGCCGATGACGAGTATCCCGAGTGGAGAGATCCTGTAAAAGACCGTCTCCTTATCTCCGGGAAGCACTTCACCGGCTGCCACTGTCATCCTCTGTCCTGTTGAAAAGTTCCAGTACGTCCCCTTTGCAACCTTTTCTCCTCCGTAGTACCGTAACATTGCGATCACCTTCCTTTCTTCTTTTCTTGATTTAAGCTTATACAATTTCGACTTTTGCAACAATCGGAAGATATTCCTATGCCCGAGGGGAAAAATGTCCTAAAATGAGGAAAAGTTGGCAGGGCTTGCTTATTCTGACCCTCCAGAATTTACGTGTTTGTGTTAAGGCAGGGAGAGGCACTCCAAGGAGCTTTCACATGCGCATTTATTGGAATAGATCTGCATCACTTCTTTATTAAAAGAAAGCTGGGATCAGAGTTTGCTTCGCTTGTGGAATCTAAGGATGCGCGAGAAAGCTCCTTTCCGTACCCCTCCCTGCCTCCGCAGATCTCGTCCTGATAAGAGTTAACGTTTAATCTGCCCTGTAGACCTTGACAGGAAACAGTGGGATGGGTAATCTCTCATATGCTGTTTCCCTATAAAGACGACCACCCGTTCAAAGCGGTTCCTGCGGTTACGCTGCTCATTATTGCTGTTAATAGTTATGTATTTCTCCACCTTTTGCTCTTCGCTCAGGGGGGGAGAGAGGCGTTCCTTGCGTATGGCGCGATTCCCGATGCCCTTCTCCACCATAGGACCGGGCAGCCGGTACCACCGTTGGCCACGGTCTTTCTTTCACTCTTCATGCACAGCGGCTTTCTTCATCTCGCTGTCAATATGGGGTATCTCTGGATATTCAGCCACAAGATCGAGGAGGATCTGGGGCATCTCCGCTTTCTCTTTTTTTACCTTTTCTGCGGGGCCTGCGCCGTCTATATCTATGCGGCCACCGCACCCCACTCCCTGCGACCTCTCGTTGGCGCGAGCGGAGCGGTATCAGGTATCATCGGAGCGTATATCTCATTATATCCACAGGCAAAAGTCCATTCCCTCCTGTTTCTGGGATTCTATAAAAGAACAATAAGGATTCCTGCCTTCCTGATCATCGGAGCCTGGGCGTCCTGGCAGTTCTACGGCGGGATCATAAGCCTCTTCCTTATAAAAAACAGTAATACCGCCTGGTTTGCGCACCTCGGCGGCTTTCTGATCGGCCTATCGAGCATACGGCTCTGGCTGCCCGGGAAGCGCTGAGATCCCACCAGCCCTGCGCCTGCCCGTCCATCTGATTGTTCCCATTCGCCTTTTCCATTTTTTTGCGTAATGGTTTATACTAGTAGGAAACTGTATTGAAAGGAGATTTTTTATATGAAGGTTATTCTTAAAGAGGACGTCAAAGACCTTGGGCATATCGGAGAAATGCTCTCGGTAAAGGACGGCTATGCCAGGAACTTTCTTATCCCGAGAGGACTCGCTGTTGAGGCGAACCCGAAAAACATAAAGGCCTTGGAGCACGAGAGGAGAAAGATACAGGAACTGGTCAAAAAGGCAAAAGCAGGTGCAGACGAGCTGGCGTCGAAGCTCTCGGGGAAGACGGTCACCATTAAGGCGAAGGCTGGGGAAGAGGACAAGCTCTTCGGCTCTGTCACCTCCATGGATATTGCCGAGGCTCTGAAGAAGGAGGGCTTTGATATCGACCGGAAGAAGATCGTGCTGGATGACCCCATCAAGAGGCTGGGCTCCTACACTGTAAGCATCAAGATCCATCCCGAGGTTTCCGCCCAGCTGACCGTTCAGGTCGAAAAAGTAGATTAATTTAATTTATTAGGTATAAAATGGCAGGTAGGATATGCTGCTGAAGCATTACATACCTGCCATATTTGTTTTCTGAAGTGAGGAGGTCGTTGTGAGAGAGAATGAGGTGAGCATCGATAAGCTCCCCCCGCAGAATATCGAGGCCGAGCAGTCGGTCCTCGGCGCCATCCTCTTTGATAATGAAGCGCTGCCCAAGGCGCTTGAAATACTCACCCCTGATGACTTTTACAAAGAGTCCCATCGCCGTTTGTACAACGCCATGCTCGACCTTTTTGAAAAGAACGAGCCGATCGATATCATCACCTTAACGGACCACCTGAAAAAGGTTAACGATCTTGATGCTGTCGGGGGAGTAGCGTATCTCTCGAATCTGGCAAACAGCATTCCTACCTCGGCGAACATACGGTACCACGCGAGAATCGTCAGGGAGAAGGCGCTGCTCAGGGCGCTGATCCAGACGGCAACGCAGATCACGGCAAAGGTCTACGAAGACAGTCTTGATGCTGATGAAATGGTGGATCAGGCGGAGCATATGATCTTCGATATTGCAGAAAGGAGGACCAAGACATCCTTTGCGAGCATGGATAGCGTGGTCAAGGATTCGATCAAGATGATCGAACATCTCTATGATAAAAAAGAGGCGATCACCGGTACTCCGACGGGATTCAAGGACCTCGATGAAATGACCTCGGGCTTTCAGCCCGGCGATCTCATCATTATCGGCGGCCGGCCGGGTATGGGAAAAACCGCTTTTGCCCTCAACATCGCTCAGCATGTTGGGGTAGAGCAGAAAGAGCCGGTGGCCATATTCAGCCTTGAAATGTCGAAGGAGCAGCTCGCCATGAGGATGCTCTGCTCCGAGGGCATGGTCGATTCCTCACGGGTAAGGAAGGGATTTCTGAGCAGGGAAGATTGGCCGAAGCTGACCAGCGCCGCAGGAAGGCTCGCCGAGGCGCCGATTTTTATTGATGACTCCTCCGCCATTTCGGTTCTGGAGGTGCGGGCCAAGACGAGGAGGTTGAAGCGGGAGCATAAGGCACTGAGCCTTGTGGTCGTCGATTATCTCCAGCTCATGAGAAGCAGGGGAAATTTCGAGCGGAGGGAGCAGGAGATTTCGGAGATCTCCCGGTCGTTGAAGGCACTGGCAAAAGAGCTGCGGGTCCCGGTCATTGCCTTGAGTCAGCTCAACAGAGCGGTGGAGCAACGAGGGGACAGGAAGCCTACCCTCGCGGACCTGAGGGAATCAGGAGCTATCGAGCAGGACGCGGACGTGATACTTTTTCTCTATAGAGATGAAGTCTATAATAAGGCCACACAGAGGAAAGGCACTGCCGAGGTCATTATCGCAAAGCAGAGAAACGGCCCGACCGGGACCGTGAACCTCTCGTTCCAGTCGAATATGACCCGGTTTGCCGATTTATCGACGACCATGTACGAATCAGAGGAAGAGGTCTACTGATGAAACGGGCCCCCGCTGTGGCAGGACAGTTCTACTATGGGAACGCCTCGCGGCTACGGAGCCAGGTGGAACAGTATATCCTCGAGGGCGCTGCCAAAGAGAAGGCCATCGGCATTATATCTCCCCATGCGGGATTGATGTATTCCGGATCGGTCGCCGGCGCAGTCTACTCCGCAATCCGGTTTCCCCGGACCTTCATTCTCCTCGGGCCGAACCATACCGGCATCGGCAAGAATGCGTCCCTTATGAGCTCGGGCGAGTGGGAGATCCCTACCGGCACTTTCCCGATCGATGAAGAGCTGGCGGAGAGTATCATAAGAAACGTGCCGGGCATCTCCGAAGATCCCCAGGCGCACCTCTTCGAGCACTCCCTAGAGGTGCAGCTGCCCTTCATCGCCTATTTTGCACAGGACGTCAAAATTGTTCCTCTTATGTTCATGTATGCTCCGGTGCAGGAATGCAGGACGATAGGTGAAGGCATTGCCGCAGCGATCAAGGAGACCGGCGTTGATGCGGTCATTGTGGCGAGCTCTGATATGAGCCACTATGTGCCTGACAGCAGTGCGCGAAAACTGGATAATCTTGCCATTGCCGAGGTGCTCAGGCTTGATCCCGAAGGGCTTTACGCGACGGTAACGCAGGAGCGGATTTCGATGTGCGGAGTGATCCCTTCGACCATCATGCTTTTTGCGGCAAAGGCGCTCGGAGCAAGAGAGGCGAGACTCGTGAAGTACGCCACGTCGGGAGAAGTGAGCGGCGATTATGAGCATGTGGTGGGATACGCAGGGGTTATCGTTTCATGAAGCCCACGACCGCGGTGATTCTGGCGGGAGGCGCAAACCGGCGTTACCCTACGATCAAGGCGTTTATCAAGATCGGCCCGACGACCATCATTGAGAGGAACCTCTCCCTCCTCGGCTGTCTGTTTAACACTGTTTTTATAAATACAAATACGCCGGAGGTGTATGCGCGCCTCGGGGCGCCGATGATCGGCGATGTGCTCCCCTCGAGGGGGCCGATGACGGGCATCCATGCAGCACTGCTTAATGCCGGGGGCGATAGTGTCTTTGTTGCAGCCTGTGATATGCCCTTCCTGAATGCCGATGTCGTCTCCCTGATTGTCGAGCGTTATCGGGAGTGCTCTTCGGCAGGCCCCTGTGATGCGGTGGTTCCTGTCTTCAACGGGGCGCCTCAGCCCCTCTGCGGCGTGTATGCGAAGTCGATGCTTGTCCTTCTTGAGGAGGGCGTGATGAATGACAAGGCATCGCTGAAGCCGCTGCTCTCCGAGGTGAGGACCCATTTCATCAATGAGGACGTCGTGCGGAGCATCGATCCTGAAGGAAGATCGTTCGCCAATATCAATACGCCTGAAGATTACGGAAGGCTCATAGCCTCTAGCTCGTAATTAGTAGTAAAATAAAGAGTGCGTTGTTGCTGTGAGCACTGAGCCACTAAGGAGGAAAACATGTTTGGTCTTGGTATGCAGGAGTTAATCATCATCCTGGTCATCGTTCTGGTGCTCTTCGGAGCCAAGCGGCTGCCTGAGCTTGCGAGCGGCATGGGGAAAGCGATAAGAAATTTCAAGAAGGCGACCAGCGAGCCCGATGAAATCGACGTGACCCCGGCGAAGAAGACAGTGGCGGATGAAAAAGAGAAGTCCGGCGAGGAGAAGAAAGTGTAGGGCGTGAACAGAGGAACGGTTGCTGAAATAAATGTATCTGCCCTTTCCCATAATCTCGGCATCATAAGAGCGCTTGCTCCTCACCGTCCGGTGATTGCCGTGGTAAAGGCGGATGCCTACGGCCACGGTGCAGTAGAAGTTTCCCGACAACTCGTCAGGAGCGGTGTCGAGTACCTGGCGGTCGCCTTTACGCAAGAGGCACGGGATCTGCGCGAGGCGGGCATCACCGCCCCTCTTATGGTGCTCTTTGATCCCGATCCAAAAGATGTCATCGCTTATAATCTTATCCCTGTTGTTGCTGATAAAAGGGCTGCATATGCACTTTCGGAGGAAGCACGGCGGAATAACCGGACGATCGGTCTGCATATCGAAGTCGACACCGGCATGGGAAGGCTCGGCATCGTCGGTGACGCAGTGAAGGAGATACTCGAGATCGCCGCACTTGAAGGCATTGCGGTCGAGGGTATCATGAGCCACTTCTCCGAAGCGGACCTCGCTGATGCGTCCTTCGCTCGATTGCAGATGGAACGCATCACGACACTGCAGCACGCATTGGCGGCAAGGGGGCTCAAGGTCGGATTCTTTCACCTCGCGAACAGCGCTGCAGTGCTGTCGCTCCCTGAGTCGCACTTTTTCGCGGTCAGGCCGGGCCTGATGCTGTATGGCTATTCGCCATTTCAGGAGCCAGGAGCCGGGAACCGGAAGCCAGAATATGCAACAGCAATCACCGGGCTCAAGCCTGTCATGACCGTGAAGACGCGGATGGTGGGGTTGAGGAAATTGCCCGCGGGGACCCCCATAAGCTACGGCAGGACGTTTATAACAAAGCGGGAGAGCCTTATCGGCGTGCTTTCTCTGGGGTACGCTGACGGTTTTAACCGCCTCTTTTCGAGCAATGCCGAGGTGCTTGTCAGGGGGAAGAGAGCCCCGGTAGTAGGGCGCGTCTGTATGGATATGACGATGATCGATGTCACGGAGGTGGAGGGGATAACCGAGCATGACGACGTTACAGTGCTGGGGAAACAGGGCGATGAATCCATCGACGCCTCCGAGCTTGCGAAGAGGATACATACTATTCCCTATGAAATACTGTTGTCTCTCGGCAGCAGGGCCAGAAGGATCTATATCAATGCTGCGTGAGCCGTCGTAAAGCTCACAAAACGTCAAATTGTCGTAACTAAGCGGCCAGTACTTTTCCCTTGCATATCGTATTTGCTTTATTTATCATTTAAATGCAAAATATTCCCGCGCCTTAACGTTTCACGCAGAGGGGGGATCTCTATGCAGAGATGTGTCTGTTCCATAGCTCTTTGCCTCTTTCTCGCAGTGTGGGGGGGCAGCCTTTTCACTGCTCCGGCATACGCAGCAGGCGTTCTTGAACAAGGGGTCGCGGAGTACAATGCAGAAAATTACGACGAGGCTATTGCCCTGTTCAAGAAGGCGCTGAAGCAGGATCCTGCTTCAGACACGGCGTTTCTCTATCTAGGAGCTGCCTATAAGCAGATAGGTGATTACAAAGGAGCTGTAGCAGTATACAGGGACGCAGCGAACCGTACGCCGCCTATTACTGATGCTTATGCGGAGCTTATTAGTGTGCTCTACCAGACCAATGAGCTCAATGAGGCAAAGGAATGGATCGCCCGGGCTGAAAAGGAATCGGTGCAGCCCTCTACGGTTGCCTATTTAAAAGGACTTGTCCTTGCAAAAGAAAGCAGCAACGCGGAGGCGGTAGCATCTTTCCGGAAGGCAAAGGAGCTCGATCCGTCCCTTGCGCAGCAGGCTGATTACCAAATCGCCATGATTTACGTGAACGAACGGAGAATGAGAGCAGCGAGAGAGACCCTGAGTGCCATTATTGCCACAGACCCGGCAACCGAAATTGCCCATTTTGCGCGGGAGTATGAGGAGGCCCTTGCGAAGAGCATGAGCGCCTACAAGCCCTGGCACTTTGCCGTGAGTGCCGCCTATCAGTATGACGATAACGTTATCGCCGAGCCCCTGGCATTCATTTCACCCGATTTTGCAGAATCGGTGAGAAGGGGCGGCGGAAGGAGCGACAGTGCACTGGTCAACTCGTTGCGCATAGACTACAGCCCGTTGCTGGAGGGACCATGGTATCTGAATGCCCAGTACAGCGTCTACAGCACGGTTTACAAGAAGATCAATTCCCTGAATCTTTTCACGCAGTCGCTGACCCTGACACCGGGCTATGCGTTTCATCGGGGGGCGGTATACCTGCCGGTCAGCTACTATCACGTCTGGCTGCATGAGCGTGAGTACATGGGGGTTGTCTCTCTGAGGCCCATCCTGAGCATGGTCATAGCTCCGGGTCATACCGGACAGCTTTCAGCAGGCTTTTCGAAAAGGGAATTGTTTCAATCGGACGACCCCGATGAAGACCGGGATGCCAACCTGTACAGTCTCTCGGCGGGCTACCTCTATCAGTTCCTGGATGGTCGCGGGGCAATCAACATGAGATATGAGTTCGTCGCTGAAGATACGGACGGCAGGAACTGGGACAACAGGGGCAACAGGGTGACGCTCAGCGTTTTTGTGCCGCTCTTCCGCACGATAGATTTTTCAGTATCGGGAGATGCCTTTTTGCAGGATTATACAAATACCAACACCTCTACAGGCCCCGGCTTTCCCGAGACGCCGAAAAAGCGAAGAGACAGGACCTATTCAGGGACTGCCGTCGTTACGTGGGAGATCATGAAAGGGCTTAATCTCAATCTCCAGTATTCTCATACAAAGGCCGACTCTAATTTTGCTATCTATGAATACCGGCGGAATCAGTATCTTGCCGGTTTCGAGTATGCTTTTTAAATACATATAATTTATATGCCTTTCCCGATGACGACGAAAGGGGAGTGACGTATCATGCTTGTCGAATACCTGAAGAATATTCCGATGTTCAAGCATCTCAAGGATGCCCAACTCGAGAAAGTGGCCTCGCGCTGCAGAAAGACCCTCTATAAAAAAGGAGCGACTGTCTTCTACAAAACAGATACCACCACCGACCTCTATATTGTGCTCTCAGGAAGGCTCAAAGCAGTACTCATCGACGAGGACGGCGATGAGATTGTGCTCGCCCATTTCGGGAAAGGTACGTTCTTCGGCGAGTTGAGCCTCCTCGACGGCAAGGGGAGATCGGCGACTATCGTTGCCGATGAGAGCTCCGAGCTTGCGGTCCTCGGAAGGGATGCCTTCCTCATGATACTTGCCGAGGATTCGAAGATTGCGATTGAACTCATAAGCACGCTGGTCGAGCGTCTGCGAAAGGCCGATGAGATGATCGAGTCCCTCGCCTTCCTCGAAGTCAGCGAGAGGCTTATCAAGATATTCCTCGACTCTGCAGGAGAGGACGATCCTCAATGCAAAGGATACGGGCGCTGCACTAAATTTACCCATAAAGAACTTGCCTCGCTTGTGGGCGCATCGCGCGAGGCAGTGTCAAAGGGGATGAAAATGCTTATATCAAAAGGACTTGTAAGGGATACGGGAGATTCGATTCTGATTGCTCGAGATGCGCTCCGGCTCATAAAGGACTCTGCCCGGACATTCAAGTAGGGAATCCTCCCTTGACAGTAAAAGGGCCCATCGTCGTAAATAGAGATTGATAAGCTAAGCACTTGATTTGAAAAACATTGTCCGGCGCAACTCCATCGGCAGCGTTTTTCAATCAAAGGAGGTGCAGGTATGGGGGGATATTCCGGACATAAAGGAGATATGGTACTCAAGGCACTTTGTGTGCTCTCTGTAATCGTCCTTTACCTTCTGTCTTCTGTCTCTTCACCCTTTGCAGAGGAGTCGATCGGTATATTTTCTTCGGTGGTGGGCAAAGTGGATGTCCTGAGGGGGGGATTGCTCCCTGCCAGGCCGGTTAAAAAGGGCGATCCGGTCAAGGTGAAGGATATCGTGAGGACCAAGAGCAAGGGGAAGGCCGAGATCGCCTTCAATGACGGCAATATTGTGAGGATAGCTCCACGCAGCAGGGTCGATATAAGTGAATATACAGTGGAGAAGGGAACCATCGGCCTGCCGGTGGGTAAAATAGAGGCGGTTGTCGAAAAGAAGAATACCTCGCGGATTGCGGCATCCAAAAGGGCCATCCGGTTTGAAATCTGTACCCCTAATGCTATAGCGGGCGTACGTGGAACGGACTACTTTGTCCATCACACGGCAAGTGTGACCGGCATTATCGTCAAAGAGGGATCGGTTTACACGTATAGCCCGGAATTCCCTAAGGATATAGTCGTCGTGACCGCAGGCACCATGACGACCGTAGAGTCCCTAAAAACTCCCCGGCAGCCGCGAGAGGTGCCAAAGGAAGAGCTTCAAAAGTATGAGCAGGAAGTGGCGCCGATGGAGCAGACAGGCAGTGCTGAAGGAGAACAAGCGTCTGCACAGCGAGCAAATACTGTTGAGCCCTCAATAATTAAAAAAACGAATGCTCATTCTCCACTGCCGTCATCCTCTCATCAAAACACAAAGCCGACCGGTCCTCCGAAAATCAATGTAGAAAAAAAGGATAAGCAAAGCAGCAACCAGGATGCAACGAATGCTTTTACTCCAGCAAGCGGGAAAAGCAGTGCCAAAAGCTCAAAAACCCTCATCACCGCGCTCGGAGCGGATTCAAAAGCGCTAAACCACAAGAAAGACAAGCTCAATAAAAACCAGAGGCCTGCAGCAGCTGCTCTTGGGACGACCCCGAAAGGGACGGGTAGTCTGAAAAATAAAGAAATAAAGGGAGAAGCTTTCAAGGCGCTGACAACAGGAGCAGATGATGCTCACAAAAAGCATAAGACAAAAAACAAATCCGATTACGATCTATCGATTCCCGCTCCTCCGTCGGGACAAGGGATCAAGCCGCAATCTCCGGTGAATGCAGTTTCGTCCTCAGCGCGGTCAGTAACTATCGGAGCGAATGCACCGGGCAGCATGCCGCTGGCTTCTCCTGCCGGACCGCCCACGACGGCGCCAACTGGCTTGTCTTCACCAGCACCGGGAGGGTCCGTGTCTTCGGCCCTGCCACCGCTTTCTCTGTCATCTCTTCCCCCTCTGCCGCCACCGCATCCTCCGCAGCCTCTAGTATCTTCTCCTGAGGCGCCGAAGGAAATGCAAAAGGAGATATGGAAGGAGGTCAGCAAAGAGCATAAGAAAGTAAAAAAGTAATCAACGTTTAACCGAAAGGCAGACAATGGTATAATCAAAATATCTTGTCTGCTTTTCTTTTTGCATCTGAATGATAATGCCCATGCTCGAACGATATTTATTGTTGGCAGCTCTGCTTTCCATTATCGGGTCCTGCGCAACGGCTCCGGTTCAGCCGGACTCAAATGCCGTGATTATCCGTAATGTGCCGTTCTATGCCCAGGAGGAATATCAATGCGGGCCTGCATCGCTGGCCGGTGTTTTGAACTATTGGAATATTTCAGCGACTCCCGAGGAGATCGCAAAGGACATCTATAGCGGATCTGCGCGGGGGACGCTTAATCTCGATATGCTTTTTTATGCTCAGAGGAAGGGTGCTGACGCACTGCACTATTCTGGGGGATGGGATGATCTCAGGGAGAAGATCAACAAAGGATATCCTTTGATCGTTATGGTCGATAACGGTTTTTCGATCTATCAGGTGCATCATTTCATGGTCGCTGTCGGCTACTCTGAGGGCAGCGTTATTGTTAATTCAGGAGCAGCAGAGAGGGCGGTAATCGACAAGGGGAGATTTCTCACAACATGGAAAAAGACCAATTATTGGACGCTATGGATAAAGAAAAACACAGAATCCAGAAGCCAGAATCCAGAAGCCAGAATAGAAAAATAAAAAATAAAACTGCCTCACCCGTGTTCTGGGTTCTGTGCGCTCTCCTTTGTCTTCTGGTCTCTGGCTGTGCATTGCCCCGGATCGTTATTCTCGATGATCCGTTGACGCCCGAAGAACATATCAACCTCGGGGTCGCTTATGAAAAAAAGGGAGAGTTCAACCCTGCTGTCGAAGAGTATCAAAAGGCGTCAGAAAGACTCCCTGCCGCCTATCTTTATCTCGGCAACGCCTACATGCAGATGAACAGACTGGAAGAGGCCGAGGCAGCCTATAAAAAGAGCATCAAGAAGTCGCCGGAGACCGCCGATGCTTATAATAACCTCGCATGGCTCTATTATGTGAAGAGGGATAATCTTGACGAGGCCGAGTCCCTTGTCCTCAAGGCGCTCCAGATCGATCCTTCCCGGGGAGATTACCGTGATACTCTCGATAAAATAAGAGAACTGAAGTCTGGAAATGGACTATAATAAAGACCGTGATCCGTAATGAGTAATGTGGTAAGAGTATCTTTCTCTCTACTCATTACGGATTGCTCGTCATTCATTACGATTCTTCAAGAGGAGGACTTTTAACTATGCTTTCCGAGAGGTCTCAACGAATCAAGCCCTCACCGACCCTTGCCATGGATGCCAAGGCAAAGGGCATGAAGGCGCAGGGAATCGATGTGGTGAATTTCGGCGTCGGTGAACCTGATTTCGATACGCCGGATCACGTAAAGGAAGCTGCCCTTAAGGCGATTAGAGATGGATTCACCAAATATACCCCTGTGGGCGGCATCGATGAGCTCAAAGAGGCGGTGGTCAATAAATTCAAGGCCGACAACAACCTTGATTACACCAAAGAGGAGGTGCTCGTCTCATGCGGGGCGAAGCATAGCCTCTATAATATTGCACAGGCGCTGTTCAATCCCGGTGACGAAATCATCATCCCTGCTCCCTACTGGGTCTCCTATCCGGATCAGGCGCTCTTGAACGATGCAACGCCGGTATTTGTTGCCACCCATGAAAAGGACAACTTCATGGTCCGGCCGCAGGAGCTCGAAGCAAAGATAACCAAGAAGACAAAGGCGCTGGTGCTCAATTCGCCCTCCAACCCTACGGGCCTGACGTATAGCAGGGGCGCCCTCGAAGCGCTTGCCGAGATCGCCCTACGGCACAATCTCTATGTGATTTCCGATGAGATCTACGAGAAGCTCGTCTATGACGGTACGCGGCATGTGAGTATCGCCTCGCTCAGCAAAGAAATGAAGGATAAAACAATTGTAGTAAACGGCCTTTCGAAATCCCATGCTATGACCGGCTGGAGAATCGGGTATGCCGCGGGCCCCAAGGATATCATCAAAGCGATGACGAATATCCAGAGCCAGTCCACCTCCAACCCGACCTCTATCGCACAGAAGGCGGCGGTGGCTGCACTGACCGGTCCCCAGGATTTTATTTCCGTAATGAGGACGGAGTTCGACAAGAGGAGGAAGTTCCTTGTCGAAGGCCTGAATGCGATCAGCGGTGTATGCTGCCTGAATCCCAACGGCGCGTTCTATGCGTTCCCCAATGTTTCGGCCTTTTATGGGAAGAAGGCAGGGTCACGACAGATCAATGCATCGCTGGATATGGCGATGTATCTTCTGGAAGAGGCTCAGGTGGCGCTGGTGCACGGCGCGGCCTTCGGCGATGACCGGTACATCAGGATCTCCTATGCGACGTCCATGGAGAACATCAAGAAGGGACTCGAAAGAATCAAGGGAGCACTCGCATCGCTGAAATAAAAATGAACAACCATGTTATTCATTCATAACAGATAACGACCTATGGCACCTTTTCGCAGCGGCTATGTATCTCTGACCGGCAGGCCCAACGTCGGCAAGTCGACGCTCCTCAACACCATTCTCGGAGAGAAAGTCGCTATTGTCACACCCAAGCCGCAGACCACGAGGAACAGGATTATCGGCGTAAAAACGCTGCCCGACGCGCAGATTGTCCTGGTCGACACCCCCGGCATTCATAAGCCCCAGCACAAACTGGGAGAGATGATCGTGAAAGAAGCCCAGAATGCGGTGCGCGAGGTCGACATTATTCTCTTCATGGTGGAGCCTGAACCGCCCGGTCCGGGAGACCGGTTCATTATCGAGCTGTTCAGGGATATTAACAAGCCGGTCTTTCTGCTGATCAATAAAGTGGATAGCGTAAAGAAGCCCGACGTGCTGCCGGTGATCGATGCCTATCGCCAATTATTTCCTTTCAATGAGATCATCCCGATTTCGGCGCTGACGGGCGATGGTGTCGATATCCTCCTCAATGATATTGTGAAGTATCTTCCCGAAGGGCCGAAGTACTACCCTGATGATCTCGTCACCGATCAGCTGGAACGGTTTGTTGTCGCTGAGATCATCAGGGAAAAGATCATGCAGCAGACCGAGGAGGAGGTGCCGCACTCTGTTGCGACAGAGGTGGTGCAGTGGACCGAACGTGAGGACGGCGTCATCTTCATCACGGCAAATATTTATGTTGAAAGAAAAGGACAAAAGGGTATAATAATAGGAAAAGAGGGCGCGAAACTGAAAGCGATCGGCACCAGTGCGCGCATTGAGATCGAGAAGCTGCTCGGGACAAAAGTGTTCCTTGAATTATGGGTAAAGGTGAAGAAAGACTGGCGCAGTAATCATCGCATGTTGAGTGAACTGGGGTTCAAGTAATGTTTATCCAGATGAAAGTCGAAGGCCTCCTCTTTGATCCGCGGAGCGGCATGTACATTCTCCTTCTTCAGCAGGTAGACGGGAATGAAACACTGCCGATATGGATCGGAAAGCCCGAGGCCGATGCCATAGCCCTTGCCCTCGGCAAAGTCATCACTCCCCGGCCCCTTACGCATGATCTCATTAAGAATGTTTTCGAAGGCCTGAACGTGAAGGTTACCAAAATCGTCATCACGGAGATTGTGGACAACACCTATTATGCGCTGATCCACGCCCATGACGGAAAGAAAGAGGTTACCATCGATTCACGGCCTTCCGATGCTGTCGCTGTTGCGCTCAGAGTACAAGCCCCTATTTTTGTCGAAGAGAGCGTACTCGAAGTGAGGAGAGCCGACGAGCTCGAAGAGTGGCTCAAGAATCTGAGGCCCGAGGATTTCGGCAATATTATGTGACGCCGGGTAACGAGCTGTGGACAAGAGGCGATTAAAATAAACAGGAAGATGCGTTTATCACATAGCCGAGTGCCGAGAGCCTATTGCCGAGAGCCTCGATGCTGAAAAGAACAAGCGGTATTGTCCTTAAAAGCACGCTCTTCGGAGAGGCTGACCTCATCGTCACCTATCTCACGCCTGATTACGGGTTGCTCAAGGTCTTTGTCAAAAGCCCCCGGAAGGTAAAGAGCAGGTTCGGGAGCAGTCTCGAACCGCTGACCTACGCGAAGATCTCTTTTTTCGGCAAAGAGGAGAGTGCACTCCCGAGGCTTACCCAGTCGGACATCATCAGGCCCTTCCATGCACTGCGGGAGGACTTCACTTGTTTCCTGAACATTTCGGAGATGCTGGAGCTGAACCTCAATTTCCTCCCCGAACGGGAGCCCAATGCCGGGATATTCAAACTGCTCCTCACCACGCTTGTGCGGCTCGAATCAAGCTGTCGCAATCCTCTGTACTATCTTTACTACAAAATGCGGTTTCTTGATATGGCGGGATATTCGCCGAGGCTCGATGCATGCGGAAGGTGCGGCACCGTACTGGCTGACAGCGACGCGCAGCAGCGCCGTATGCAGGGAGAGGCAGGCGCCCGTCATCATTTCTATGTGTCCCACGGCTCGGTGCTTTGCGGTCGCTGCGGTGAAAACGGCAACGAGCCACTCCACCTTACCCACAGCGCCCTGAAGTTTTATAAGAGCCTTTTGCGCTGGCATCCTGCAGCAATCGATCGCATAAAGGCTCCCGAGCAGCTCATGTCGGAAATAAACGGCATTATCAATTCTCATATCCGCTACGTCCTCGGCTCTCCCAGATTTCCCCGCAAAAAGTCCTTTGAGAATGTCCGGCAGCTCTCATAGCCCGGATGCTTCATCCATGAAGCCGGCTGCGAATCTGTCACGCCAAAATGATAATGTCCTATATGACCAAAATAGAAATGTCCTATAGGAGGGATGTCATACTGCAAAGTAATGGAGGGAAACAGTATGGCAGGAGAGGACATTATCATGGTAAGGCACAAG
>JBFMCP010000044.1:0-22207 GCA_040754455.1 Nitrospirota bacterium | reverse complement strand
TCTATAACAATAAGTCTTCTGCCTTGAGCAGCCAGGACCGCTTCTACATACTCTATCCCAAATCGCATAAGTCTATCTCTATGTTCTACTATGATGGTAGTAACTGTAGGGTCTTTAAGAATTCTTAGTGCTGCTCGTCTATGTCCATTTAATCCAGAGCCTATTTCTTTTATGACGCCTACAACATGCAAACCGTTATTGGCAGCAAATTCGCTTAACCTTGCGACTTGTCTGTCAAGGTCAGATTTCTGGTCAGCACTGGATACTCTGGCATATAAGACTACTTTTTCTTCTGTTTCGCTTACAGGAGGATTAACTACTATTGTCCCTGTTGGTAGTTGTTCTGCAGGCACTGGCAATAGTCCTTTTTCCCACATCCGCCACGCAGTTTTATACGCTATTCCTTTTTGTTTTGCCCATACACTTAACTTCATGGGTATATTATAGTATATTTGGGTATAAAAAGTTTAACAGTTTATACGCCGATTGCCTGCGAAACTATGCACCAGAGCGTTTGGGACGGTAACCCATCTTGCGGAGCAGTTCGATGATTCTATCGCGGTGGTCCCCCTGTATTTCCAGGGCATTATCTTTAATGGTACCGCCAGTCCCCAGAGCGGCCTTGAGCTGCTTGAGCAGCCGTTCTCTTTCCTGTGATGATAATGTGAGGCCGTCTATTACCGAAACGGTCTTCCCGCCGCGGCCTTTCCGCTCGAGGCGTACGTACACTTGCTGCTGCCCAGGAAGGATACTCGCTTGAAACACCTGTTTAACGGGCTGCTCCTTACGCGGTACATTTTTATCTGTTGAATATACCAGCCTCGATGTATCATCAGCCGCCATAAATCTCCTGCAACTACTATTTGTTTCTACCTATTTATGATTATAGTACAGGGGTTACGCCTTTGGACAATGAAATTTTCGGCCTCACATACTATAATTTATTAAAAATTAAAATCCATGCCCAGGAGAATGCCATGGCGACAGCTCCCGCTAAAAGACAGTTTGTCTGGAATCTTACTCCCCTCTTCGAAAACGACAATGACCGGCGCATAGAGGTGCAACGAACGAAGGTCGAGCAGAAGAGCTATGCCTTCATCACTAAATGGAAGGACCGCAGCGACTATCTCGAGGATCCCGTGGTGCTCAAAGAGGCGCTGGATGAATACGAATCGTGGTCCCGATGCTGCGGCACGGACGGCGATGAGGGCTACTATTTCTGGCTCAGGACCCAGCAGGACCAGAACGATCCGGGCCTCAAGGCAAAGCTCAACAAAGTCGAGGATTTCAGCCGGAAGATACAGAATGATATCCAGTTTTTTCACCTTAGGATCGCCAAGATCCCGCAGGAACATCAGAAGCGCTTTCTGGAATATGAAGGGCTCAAGGAGTACAAGCACTTCCTTGAGCGAATCTTTGCAGAAGCGAAATACCTGCTGAGCGAGCAGGAAGAGAAGATCCTCACGCTCAAGGCATCAACCTCCTATTTCAACTGGATAAGGATGACCTCAGGCTTTCTCGCCAAGGAGGAGCGGGCTATCCTCCAGGAAGACGGAACCAGAGCGCTCAAGAACTTTTCCGAGATTATGAGTCTTACGAGCGATAAAAACAAGAGAGTGCGTGACGGCGCGGCAAAGGCGCTCAACGATGTGCTGTATAAATACGTCGATGTTGCCGAAGCGGAAATCAACTCCGTGCTTGCGAACAAAAAAACGGATGATGAATTGCGGGGTCTGCCCCGTCCCGATCTCTCGCGCCACATCAGCGACGATGTCGAGAGCGATATCGTCGATACCCTGGTCGCTTCCGTATCCGGACGGTTCGACATCCCCGCACGATACTACCGGTTGAAAGCGAAGCTCATGAAAGTAAAACAGCTGAAATACCACGAGAGGAATGTGGAATACGGTACGATTGACAAGAAATATTCCTTTACCGAATCCATCAGGCTTGTCGATAAGGTATTCAGGAGTCTCGACCCTGAATTCTCGGATATCCTTGCATCATTTCTGGAGAACGGACAGTTCGATGTGCATCCCCGGAAGGGAAAGGGAAGCGGCGCCTTCTGTGCGCACCACCTCATCTCCCAACCCACCTATATCCTCCTGAACCACACAGGCAAGCTCGATGATGTCCTGACGCTCGCCCATGAGCTCGGCCACGGCATCAATAATGAATTGATCAAAAAGAAGCAGAATGCACTCAACTTCGGCACCCCCACCTCCACTGCCGAGGTTGCCAGTACGTTTATGGAAGATTTCGTGCTCCAGGAAATACGTAAGAAAGCAGACGATGAATTGCAGCTTGCGATCCTGATGAAGAAGCTGAACGATGACGCCTCGACCATATTCAGACAGGTGGCTTGTTACCGGTTCGAGCAGGAGCTACACCAGGAATTCAGAAAGAAGGGGTATCTCTCGAAGGAGGAGATCGGATCGATCTTCCAAGAGCACATGGCAGCGTATATGGGACCCGCTGTCGAGCAGTCGGCAGGGTCGGAAAACTGGTGGGTCTACTGGGGGCACATCCGCTATTTCTTCTACGTCTATTCCTATGCCGGAGGCCTCCTGATCTCAAAGTCGCTCCAGAACTCGGTTAAGGAGGACCCGGCATTCATCGGTAAGGTGAAGGAGTTCCTGTCAGCCGGGCTCTCGGACTCCCCGAAAAATATTTTCATGCGCCTCGGTATCGATATAGCGGAGAGGGGGTTCTGGGACAAGGGGCTCGGGGAAATAGAGCGCCTTCTGGAGGAGACAATCGCACTTGCGAGAAAGCTGAGGAAAATTAAAGATGTCCGGCATCTCTAAATCGACCACAACGGGACTGCTGATTGCGATCGCTACGGCATATGCACTTGCCGCAGCGGCGTGCAGCAATGGATCCGCCGCCTCTGAACGGACAGAAGGAGGCATTATTGCCGAAACGGGTACGGTGAAGTACATCAATCTCGAGGGAGGCTTCTACGGCATCATCGGCGACAGCGGTGTCCGGTATGACCCGACCAACTTGCAAAAGGAATTCAAGGTTGACGGATTAAGAGTGCGTTTCACGGCAAAGCACCAAACCAGCGCGGTCAGTTTCCATATGTGGGGGACGCTGATCGATATAATCTCTATCGAGAAACTGCAGGCTCATTAACCCTGAGCACCTGTACCCCCAGGACATTCTGCATGATCCGCAGTGCTGCATCGTGGTCTTCCTTTGCGAGCCCGGCAACGCAGTCTTCAGGAACCGTCACCCAGTAGTCCCTGAGCACCGCATCCGAAGCGGTAAAGAGGATGCAGATATGCGTTACGCAGCCGGTGAGGATGAGGTGCCTGATGCCGAACTGCTTCAGAGTCTCCTCCAGCTTCGTCTGGTAGAACCCCGAATAGGTCGTCTTCTCTATGATAATATCGTCGCGTTCCGGCTTCAGCGCTTCGATAACCTGTGCACCTTCGGTCCCCTTCACCGCATGCCGCGGCCAGCCGAACTTCGAGAACTCCCTGTCGTCAGGGGCATGGGTATCACAAACATAGATGATCGGCCTGCCCTCCCGCCGCGCAGTCTCGATCTCTCTCCTGATTGAGGGAATGATGTCCCTTGTAGCGGGAACTTCGAGCGGTGCGCCCTCGCGGACAAAATCATTGAGCATATCGATGATCAACAATGCCTCTTTTGTCATAGCAGCCTCCTGGTCTCTTCCTCTGCTTAAAT
Source organism: Nitrospirota bacterium (assembly GCA_040754455.1). GTDB lineage: Bacteria > Nitrospirota > Thermodesulfovibrionia > Thermodesulfovibrionales > Dissulfurispiraceae > JBFMCP01. The sequence continues at coordinate 18,511 of JBFMCP010000044.1, read as the reverse complement.
TGTATCAAAATTTCAGGCATGCCAATATGACAATACCGCCCGCCGTAGAACAACGGTTATGAACAACACAGATTGCGGCAGTTGCGAAAGAGGAAACGTTTTACTCTACAATATCTTCAATCACCCTTAATTTTTTTCTCATGGCCTCTTCGACCACTTCAGGGACAAGGCCCCGTACCGAGCCGCCGAGGGAGACCACCTCTTTCACGATGGTCGAGGTGAGATAGGAGTACACTTCCGATGGCATCATAAAGACGGTCTCAATATCGGATGCCATTCTTCTGTTCATCAGTGCCATCTGCATCTCGTATTCGAAATCAGAGATGGCCCGCAATCCTCGAATAATCGCGGCACCCTTCTGTTCCCGCACATAATCGACCAGCAGGCCGTTGAATGCCTCGACACGAAGGTTACTGAACCCTTTCTCACCGGCCGCCTCCCGTATGAGGTTGAGCCGCTCTTCGAGGGTAAACAGGGGCTGCTTTTTAGGATTAGGAGCAACGGCGACGATCAGCTCATCGAACATCCTTAATCCCCTCTCCACAAGGTCAAGATGTCCGTTGGTAACAGGGTCAAATGTTCCAGGATAAATAGCGAGGCTCATAGATGCTCCTTTCATAATCGTGTCTGCGCGCATGACGGCGCTTTGTTCTATTGTACACTATAACGCTTGATGCTCGAACAATAAACGCTCAGGGAGGTATCCCCGTACTTGTACACCTTCTTCAGCTCCAGGTTTCCGATGGAGGCCGGCAGCTTCTTCTTTGCGTGGTGCTCCGCGATGAGCACACCGCGGTCACTGAGGACATCCCGTGCATCAATCAGGGGAAGCACTGTTGCAAGCTCCTCTGACCTATAAGGCGGATCAACGAAAATAATATCAAAGATATATTCGGTTCTTTTCAGGAAGCGGTCAGCCCTCTCCTTGATCACGACACCCCTGTCCTTGAAACCGAAGCGCTCCGTCAGGTCCTTAATGATACTCACCCTCTGGGGGTTATGCTCGACAAAGACGACTCTGCCGGCCCCCCTGCTCAATGCCTCTATGCCCACAGCACCGGTGCCTGCGTAGAGGTCGAGCACAACCGCATCGGTTATTTGATCTCTGAGGATATTGAAGATCGCCTCGCGCACCTTTGCCGAGGTCGGCCGCAGCTCATCGCTCTCGTCCTTCTGCCGGAAGGCCCTCTTGAACCCTACCTTTCTCCCCTTTGCAGAACCGCCGGATATCCTCATAACACCTTACGAGAACAAAAAACAAGAAAGCAAAAAGAAAAACTCAAAATTACGGAACACCTCAATTCTTATTTTTTTTGTTTTGATCTTTCCACTTCAGTGGAGCGGCGGATTGACGATATACTCGTCCCGCAATTCATAGGCGGTGATCTTCACCTTTCTGCCTTCGACGCGCAATCTCCCCTCGGCATAGAGGCGTATCGCCTCGGGGAATATCCTATGCTCCAGCTTAAGAATGCGGGCGGAAAGGGTCTCCTCCGTGTCATCAGGAGAAACAGACACCGCTGCCTGTATGATGATCGGCCCGGTATCCATGCCTTCATCGACAAAATGCACCGTACAGCCGCTGACCCTGACGCCGTAGTCAGCTGCCTGCCGCTGCCCGTGCAGACCGGGAAAGGAAGGCAACAGGGCCGGGTGAATATTCATGATCCTGTTGGGGAAGGCATCGATCAATGGTTTTCTCACGATGCGCATGAACCCGGCAAGGATCACCAGTTCCACCGATCGTTTTTTCAGCTCTTCGGCAATACGAGCAAAAAAGTCGTCCTTGGAAGGAAACTCTTTCGGGTTGAGGTAAAGGTACTCAATAGCGTGCTGCTTCGCACGCTCGATGGCGTAGGCATCGGGCTTATCTGCAATGAGCAACTTGATCGAGGCTTTGATCCTCCCTGCCTCGATCTCGTCGATGATGGATTGAAAATTCGAGCCACGCCCTGATGCAAGGACACCCAGGTTGACCATGGCCGTCTCCTACCGGGAGCTCAGTTCATGCACTGCCTCGACCATGGCAATCGCGTTATCAACAGGGGTCTCAGGCAGTATGCCGTGGCCGAGGTTGAAGATATGGCCTTTTGCACCGCGGGCGCCCTCGAGTATCTTTGCCACCCTGTCTCTGATAAGCTCTTTTGTTCCAAAGAGTGTAACGGGATCAAGGTTGCCCTGGACCGCCACATCACTGCCCAGGGCGCCGAGGGCATCCTGCATCGTGATACGCCAGTCAAGACCAAGGACATCGGCGCCGGACTTCTTCACACTCTTGAGCATGGCGCTACCATTGAAGGCAAAATAGATGACCGGCACTTTGCCTTTGAAGGTAGCTATGATCTTCTGGACGTAGGGCAGCGCAAACTGCTCAAAGTCATACGGCGAGAGGATGCCTGCCCAGGAATCGAAGACCTGTATTGCATGGGCACCCGCTTCGATCTGTGCCTGGAGATAGTTGATGACCGTATCGGTGATCTTCCACATGAGCTTGGCATAGAGGTCGGGGGTCTGGTACATCATCTTTTTGGTATTGATAAAGTTCTTCGAGCTGCCGCCTTCAACCATATAGGTAGCAAGCGTAAAAGGGGCTCCCGAAAAGCCGATCAGCGGCACGTTCAGCTTATTGACGAGTATCTCTACCGTCTCCATGACAAACGGTACATCCTCTTCCGCCTTTATCGTCCTCAGCCGTGAGACGGCTACGTCGTTGCGTATGGGGTCGTAGAGGATCGGGCCCTTCGATTCGGAAAATTCGAGCTTCATTCCCATCGGCTCGATAGGAATGAGGATATCGGAAAAGAGTATGGCGACGTCCGCTTTCAGAATCTCTACAGGCTGGATCGTCACTTCCGCCGCGAGCTCGGGTGTTTTACAGAGTGTGAGGAAATCGACTTTTGCCCTCACCTTCTGGTAGTCGGGAAGATAGCGCCCTGCCTGTCTCATGAGCCACACGGGCGTATATGAAGTCTTTTCACCTCGACAGGCCTTCAGAAAGGTATCGTTCATCAATCCTCCAAATGGTGCTGTAGAATGTAATCAGGAATTATTGAGAGGCTCCGGTTCTCTTCACTTTAAAAGGCACATAGCTGCAGAAGGGTTCTTCGGCAAGATAATCGCCGTGTATCGAATACGCCCTCGCCCTGCATCCGCCGCAGACATTGACGTATTCGCAGGAGCCGCACCTGCCTTTGTATCCCTTAAAGTTCCGCATATCCTTGAAGAGCTCGGAATGTTCCCATATATCCTTGAATGATTGCTGCCTGATGTTTCCCGCTGATTTGGGGAAGTAGCTGCACGGGAGGACGTTGCCGTCCACGTCGATGAGGCAGATGAGCTGTCCTGCAAGGCAGCCTTTGGAGCCGCCGGTGGAGAACTTGAGGGTACGGCGCTCGAATTTGGCGCCCTCCTCTTTTTGCTTCTGAAGAACCACACGGTAGTAGTGGGGCGCACAGGTCGGACGCACGAGAATGTCACTCTCGCCTTTCTCCATCCGGTAATGCCAGTCGAGGATCTTTTCATAATCCTCTTTCGAGATCAGCTCGTTCATGATCTCCTCGCCCCTGCCGGTGGGGACGATCATGAACATGTACCATGCCGTTGCACCGAGCTCTTTGGCGAGCTTGTAGACCTTCGGGATCTCCTCCTGGTTCCGTTTGGTGAACGATGAATTGAAGAGAAACTCAATGCCGTTCTTTTTGAAGAGCTTCGCGGCATTGACGGTCCCGTTGAAGGCACCCTTCTCATTTCTGAAATTGTCATGCACCTCGGCCGTCGAACCATCGAGGCTCATCGAGACCATCCTGATGCCCGACGCTTTTATCTTTGCACAGATATCGTCGGTGACGAGCGTACCATTGGTGGCGAGGCACATCCTGAGACCTTTTTCCGTGCCGTACTTCGCGATCTCGAAGACATCCTTTCGCAACAGGGGTTCACCACCGGAGAGCACGACCACAGGTTTTGCGTAGCTCGCGATGTCATCAATGATTCTGAACGCCTCTTCGAGGGAAAAATCGGGATGTCCCTTGATCTCCAGCTCGGAAGAAGAGCGGCAGTGCACGCATTTGAGATTGCAGCGGCGGGTGATTTCCCAGGCGATCCATTTCGGCGAAAATTCCATACCCAGTATTATACCTCCACCCGCTCGGAAAAGTCTTCAACTATCTGCGGTTCCCAGAGGCGATGCTCTATGGCATTGAGGAGCGGGCCGAGGGTGTCGGGATGCTTTGCGGATACGCCGATGGCATGATGCCGCAAGATAGTGCGGTCGGCTTCTTCCTGAGAAACTTTGTCGATCTTGTTGAATACCGTCAGCGCCGGTTTCTTGCTTATTTTAAGCTCCTTGAGGATCGCTTCAACAGAGGCGATATGCTGCTCGAAGCGGGGATTGGAGATATCCACCACATGCACCAGCAGGTCGGCATCCTCCAGCTCTTCCAGCGTCGCCTTGAACGCGGCCAGTAAATCTTTGGGCAGATCCCTGATGAAACCGACCGTATCGGTAATGATGATCTCCCGCTCACGCGGGAATTTCAGCCTTCTGCTGGCGGTATCGAGCGTGGCGAACATCTTGTCTTCCACCACCGTCGAGCTCCGCGTCAGGGCGTTGAGCAGCGTCGATTTCCCTGCATTGGTGTACCCGACGATCGAGACAATCGGAATACGGTGTTCAATCCTCTTTTGCTTTCGCTGACGCCTCGCCTCACCCAGCATTTTAAGTTCCTTCTCGAGGCGGGCGATGCGGTCGCGAATGCGTCTGCGGTCGATTTCGAGTTTCATCTCACCCGGCCCTCTTCCGCCGATGCCGCCGGTGAGACGCGACATGGCCGTCCCCTTTCCGGTGAGTCGCGGCAGCGCATACTTGAGCTGGGCCAGCTCCACCTGAACCTTACCGTCTCTGCTGTGTGCCCTCCGTGCAAAGATGTCGAGGATCAATTGAGAGCGGTCGATCACCTTGAGTTCCGTCGTCTCGGCGATTGCGCGTATCTGCGAAGGGTTCAGGTCCTGATCGAAAATGAGCAGCGTCGCCCCTTTATCCATCGCATTGATAACGATCTCTTTTAACTTACCCTCGCCGAGGAGATACTTGGGGTTCACTTCCTTGAGCCGCTGGATGACCGCGTCCAGAACAATGACATCGCTCGAGACCGCCAGCTCTTTCAGCTCTTCCATGGAATCCTCGAGCTCATACTTCGGCTCTGTCGATGCGCTGACCAGAATAGCCCTCTCCCGGGGATCCTTCTGATTGAACCCTCTCGATCGGTCCATCTCGTCTTCGAGGGCACGAACCGTGCTGTTAAAATCTATGTCATAACGATAAAAATCGGCGGCCTCTCTCTCGTATTTCTTATCAGACCCGTAGGGCATCAGGTGTGCCGTATATATCTTATAGGGCAGACGGTCTTTGATGCTTATCGCGGCGATCATGTCGAACCTGAGCAGCGCAAGGTCGGCAATATCTTCGTTGTTGAGCGGTTCGTCCCTGAGATGGGTATGAATGAACCTGAGCCCCCGGAGCGCCTTTTTGCCGAGAGGAGAATCATCGAGATCAGGGATAAAGACGCTGTTGGCACTGCCCACGATCACATGGGTAATGGCGCCGTTCCTGGCCACAAGAATGCCGAGCTGCTTGCCGAGCTCGGAAGAAAGTTCGGTGAGAAAACGGGCAAGTTCCGGGGTGATCAGCTTTTCGACAGGGATTCTCCTGCGATAAATCCTCTCGAGGGACTGAAGAGAACTCTTCTTTAAGCCTGATATATCTCCGTAGATCGTGGCGATCGCAAAACCTCCTTTTTAATTGTATCAAAGACGAGGGAGTGGATGCAAAGCGGTACCCTGTCGGGGACGACGGCACGTCCCCACTGTCTTTACAACGGCTTGACAAGCGGCCCGGGCTGGAATACAGTTAAGTAAGTTCAAGGGCGTGGAGGCAAACTGTATTCGTAGCGAAGATAGTTTGCCTCCATACCCTACCACAAAGGAGGAGAGTATGGGATATACACAGGTTGCTTTGGAGGACAAGATCCTGGAGATGTATCCGGAGATCAGGGAGCACGGGATCGCCGTAAGCCTCACCTTCGATGAGGCGAAAGGTGCCTGGATCGTCAGGTTCAAGAAGGGTGCAAACGAATTGACCACCCACCTCGAAAAGAAGGATGCCGATGATTGTATGAACAATATAAAGTGCGTTTATCTGGGGGTGCAGATAGAGCAGTTCATCAAGAATTTCGAAACCCGGCAGCCGGCGTGATCTCCCGCTGTTGAGAGAGGGGTGAGACAAGGATAAGGCTGAGGATATAAGGAAGCAAAGATCAAAGAGCAAAAATAAAAATTAAGGACTCCTCATCTTTTCGTTTTGCTCTTTGCGCTTTGATTTTCATTCTGCCTCAGCCCTAACCTGAATATAACATCACGGCTTGATCGTTACATAGAGGGAACCTCCGTTTCTGTAGACTAGCAGGAGGACTGTTTCGTCAGGGCCGATTTTTGAAACGATACTTTCATACTCTTGCAGTCCGCTTACCGGTTTCCGGTTCACTTCCTGAATAATATCGCTCTTTCTGAGCACCTGCCGCGCAGGGCTCTCCCCGCTGATCGAGGTGACGATGACGCCCTTCATGTCCTTCGGCGCGTTCAGCGCCTCCCGCATCTCAGGGGTAAGTTCCTGAACGTGTACCCCTCTCAGCGCATTCTTGTAAGCGGCACGCTGGGCTGCTTTCGGCGGCGTAAGCTCTTCCACGGTTATCGAAAGTGTTTCCTCCTTTCCGCCGCGTATAATCTTGAGCTCCGCCTTTGTCCCCGGCGGGGTATTAGCGACCGTATTCCTGAGCGTCGAAGAGTTTTCGACAGCTTTACCTCTAAAACCTACGATAAGATCACCCCGCTTCAATCCGGCCTTTTCCGCCGGGCTTCCTTTCATCACCTCGGTCACCAGTGCACCCTGCTCCTGCCTGATGCCGAGAGACTGCGCCAGTTCGGCCGTGAGGTCCTGGACCGATACCCCAAGCCATCCGCGCACCACCTTGCCGTGTCGTATGATGCCCTGTGCAACGGTATTTGCCATTGCAGAGGGAATGGCAAACCCCACCCCCATGCTGCCGCCGGAAGTCGAAAAAATTGCGGTGTTGATGCCGACCAGCTCACCGCCGGTGTTGACCAGCGCCCCTCCCGAGTTGCCGGGGTTGACTGCCGCATCGATCTGTATGAAGTCTTCATAATCGGCAATACCGATGTCGGTTCTCCCAATAGCGCTTACAATGCCCATCGTTATGGTCTGATTCAGTCCGAAAGGATTCCCGATAGCCAGCACCACATCACCTGCCTTCAGTGCACGTGAATCTCCCATCTTTATTGCAGGGAGGCCCTTGGCATCGATTTTAATCACCGCCACATCGGTCGGCGGATCGCTCCCGATGACCCTTCCCCTGAATTCTCTCTTATCGCCCAGAACAACCTTTATTTCTTCAGCATTCTCGACGACATGGTGGCCGGTGAGTATATAACCATCTTCAGATATAATGACCCCCGAGCCGAGGGCGGAAGATTTGAACCCCTTCTTCGGACCGGGACGGTCGAAATTCTCACCGAAAAACTTTCTGAAGAACGGATCATCAAGCAGACCTCCAAAAGGCGTGTCTTCAAAATTCATGCTCATGGTCGTCGATATGTTGACCACCGATGGTTTTGCCACCTCAGCGACCTCTGCGAGGGACCTGCTCATGCGGTCGAGAAATGTCCGCGCCTCTGACGAAACCCCTTTCTCCTGTGCAGGAACATTCTCATAGGCATAAAAGATACACAGCAGCATAAAGCCGAGCACCAGCCGAATAAAAAGAGAGGAAGTAACATCGGTGGCGTTGCGTTTCTTCATGAACACCTCCTTGCTCCATAACATTGATAAAAAAACGGAATAAAAAGGTTTTTGTGAAATGAGATCCGATCGGGAGAATAAGCGACTCAAGTCGAGATGCGAGGATGTACCATCAGCGCAGCACTACCTATTTCATGAATAGCACAAAAGGGAGGGCTTTGCAACTACTCAAAAACTCCGTCTCCCCCCGGTCACTACAAAGTAATGGTAAACTCCATCACCTTGTCGCCGAAGAGAAATCTCTTCCGCATCACTTTCACTCGCAAGGGCTCCCCTCTCTTTTTGTAGAGGAGATGGATCCTCACATCTTCAATAGAATGCACCGGTAGGTCATCGAGCGCCAGCAGGATATCTCCCACTTTAAGTCCAGCCGCCTTTGCAATGCTCTGCTCGGAAAACTCCGCAATACTGACCCTTCCGTTCTCTTCCTGCAGGGTGGCCATGAGCTTCGGTCCGGCAACCGCATCCACCTGCTCGGGGAACGCGATATAATCCGCAATGCCCTTTTCGATTTCGCCGTCATTCAGAATGATCGCATAACTGTAGCCGTTTCTCCGGTGCGCCCTGTGGGGGATTCCGGCGCCGTAGGCGAGGTGACCGCCGCCGGCGATCACGACCATCTGTCCGGAGGCCTGGTAGTCGGGATTGTCCCTGAAAAAGGCATCAATAGACTGGGCCATGGTTTCATCCCAGAGTATCTGGGATTGATAGAAATTGGTGAAGTCCCTGTTCTTCAGAGTACCGTGTCCGTGCCCCTGAAACACCTCTTTGAGCCTTTCACGGTATGCCGCATCGGAGAAATCCATGGATCGGGGTAACTCTTTCCGCTCCTCCTCGGAAAGGGCATCAATGCCGCCTTTGGATACCTTCTCTATGATCTCGCGCTCAATGTTGAGGGCAATGACCGGTATCTTTTCGGCCCTCGCAAAAGAGAGGATCGGCTTGTACAGGTTATAATCGAAGCTCCAGCGCTTGAAGTATTCGGACTTCTTCAAGAATTCTCTTTCATCGATGGTGCCTGCAATAAAGGCGTCGAGTGTTTTCTGGAAAGGCCGCTGGAACATCTCCATACCGATTGCAATCTTTTTATTTTTCGCATAGAGTCCCCTGATGACCTCAAGCTGGGCTGCGTGGTGCTCAAAGCGGTTGTGGAACTCACCGACATAGACGATCTTCTTGGTTGCGACACGCTCGATCACCTCAGGCAGTGTCGTGAGGGCAGCGACATCGATTGCCATCGTTTTCTCTTTCTTCCACAGTGCTGCACCCCGCCGGGACTCCTCAATGCTCTTGAGAGTATTCTTGCCTTTTTCGAAAGAGAGCATACTGTATTTCCCGTAATGAAATATCTTCCGGGAGGCGGCATCGGCCTCCTCCTTCGAGAGAGCGTTGATAATGCCGATCACCTTACGCGGGTTCCAGGGATTCTCCTTGACGATGACGGTGAATCCGGCGTCGTCACCCGTTATACTGAAAAGCCTTTTCAGCAGTGGATTGTCTTTGCCGAGCACGATAAGCGTAGCGTTTTTGATATCGCCGTCGCTCAGCTCTTCCGCCTTCCTCTCGACCGCGCCGCGCTCTTTGAACGCTTCGATGACACTGCGGTACTTTTCCGCATCATCCTGTGCAGCAGCAACAACCGGCTGCTCAGCCCCGATGATCCGCGCGATGACCGGCGGCAGCTCATCCTCATCCAGATGCCGTGCGATATCGTAATCTCCATCAATAATGATTTTTCCGGGCATGCGGTCGAACTGCTCCGTCACATTGTTTTTGGCCTTGTCGATCAGTACGGTCTGCCTCTTTTCGGGCCCATCGGGAAAGGAAACGGTCAGCGGGACATCGAGCATGTAAACGTCCTCCCTTTGGCCGATACTGATACTCGCCTCATAGGTATCACCGTTCTGCTTTACTGCAATGCGGTGGGCCTCGATTGCAGGCAATCCGGCATTGTCCACCCATTGTTTGAAAAACCATTCAAGGTCTTTTTTGAGCTGTTTCTCAAATACCGCCCGTATATCCTCCCATGAAGCCTTCCGGAACTGTTGCTCCTTGACAAACTCCCTCAATGCTGCGATAAAGGCATCCTCGCCCGCCCTGTTTTTCAGCATATGGAATATCAATGCAGCCTTGCCGTAGCCGATCGCTTTCGAGGCATTGTCGGTACGTCCCCTGAAATCCTTGAGAGCGATCTCGTTTTTGCTGTTCACATAACTCTCATAATCGATCAGTATCTGTTTGCGGTATTCCCACCCCTTGCCCCTCTGTTCCTCGAACCGGTGGTCGGCGAGATAGGTGGTCAGCCCCTCTGCCCAGTTCCCCTTTTCATAGTCGATATACACGTAATTACCAAACCACTGGTGAAGTATCTCATGTCCGAGGGACGTCTCAACGATAAAAGGGAGGCGCACGACGTCCTGTCCCAGCAAGGTATAGGTGGGCATGGAGTAGCCGGAGGGGAGAAAATTCTCGGCAATCGAGAAGCGCTTATAGGGGTAGGGACCGATAAGAGTCTCATACTGTTGCAGATATTTCTTAGTATATGCAAGATAGGCCTTGGCGAGCTCCCTGTCCTCGGGAAAGAAATAGGCATACAGCTCTATGGCGTTAAATGTATCCCTGATTTCCACATACCGGCTCGATGCAATCAGATTGATTCCATCAACAGGATGGGGAAAATCGAAGGTGAACGTCCCCCCTCCGTTTTCCGCGCTCTTCTCAATCCGTTCCGCCTCTGAGATTGCCTGATAGCCGGGAGGTAGCAGTGCTTTCAAACGATAGCGGCAGAGGCCATGTATCTGCGGATACCATATTCCGGTGAGGGAAACCCCTTTCTCGCTGATAACACTCTCGGTGACGCCGTCATTGGCAGTGCTCACGGCATTGTCGCCCTTAAAGACCCCCTCATACCTGATAACGAGCTCACCACTTTGCAGCGGCTTCAGCTTCAAAACCTTTTCCTGTACAGCAACATCAACCTTCTGGCCGTTCAGCGTCACCTCATTAATGCTCAGGTTCCCGGTGGAGAAGGAAATCTCCTGGCCAGTCTGAACATTAAAAGCGGCGGTGCCGATTATCTTCGATTGGGGGATGTCAAAAGAGACTTCTAGGAGGTATTCGGGCACTGTTGCAGGTGTGTGCTGCCCAGCGCATACGGAAAAAGGGGCTAATATAAGGAATGCAAAGAGTACAGTATGGAGTTTCATCCTCACCTCGGATAAAAATAATATTCTATGCGTATCCGCTATCCATAAGTATATACTATATTACATTTTCGTCCTATAGCTTTTAATTTTCAGACTCCTCGAGGAGGACTGACTGCAGTGATATATAATAAAATAGAATCCAGAAGTCAGAATCCAGAATCCAGAAGTAAAGAATAAAACTAGGAACAATTACATCTGTTCTTCTGGCTCCTGTCTCCTGACTCCTGAACGCTTTCGTAGAGAGGTGATTCCATGTCCAGGGTCTATTTTGCATCAGCGCGGGTAAAGAAATGGAGATATGACGACAGCATGCCGGGGAAGCTCGAGCGGCTGCTGAAAGAGGTGCACCTTCCGAACTATTTCGATGAGGGAGAGTGGGTTGCCATAAAGACCCACTTCGGCTCCGATGGCGCTCACAGAATCGTCAGACCGGTATTTCTCCGCAAGGTCGCCGAGGCACTCAAGGCGGTCAAGGCAAAGCCCTTCGTGACCGACACGGTGAGGATCCGCGGTCTCGACTACCTCGAAGTGGCGAACCAGAACGGGATCAACCATCTCTCCGTCGGCGCACCGGTGATCCTTGCCGACGGCTTGTACGGGAATGATAACATTATGGTAAAAGCAGGCGATATCCTTGGAGAGATCGCCGTCGCCTCTGTTGTCCATGATGTTCCGGCCATGGTGGTCTGTTCGCATGTAAAAGGACATATTAATGCAGGCTACGCCGGAGCGATCAAAAATCTCGCTATGGGAGGGGTCAGCGGCAGCCACCGCCACTGCGGGTGGAAATGCGGCAGAGGGGCAATGCATGCCATCGGCGAGGGCGCGTTCGTCTGGGATGACGAGAAGTGCGCCTTCTGCTACCAATGCGAAGAAGTCTGTCCGCTCGATTGCATCGATTTCAAGGAAGAGAAATTCACGTACAAGGACGAGCGCTGCTGGCGCTGCGGCCGGTGCACGCGCGTATGCCCCGAGGGCGCCATTGTCCTCCCCGGAGATGATACGCTTTTCATGAAGTCGCTGTCCGAGGCAGCCGGTGCGGTGCTGAGCACGTTTAAGCCGCACAAGGTGCTCTATATAAACTTCCTCACCGAGATACAACCTGAATGCGACTGCATGCCAGCGGCAGAGGTCCCGGTGATCCAGGATATCGGCATACTCGTTTCGGATGATCTCGTTGCCGTGGAACAGGCATCTATTGATCTGCTCCTCAAAGAGAAGCCCCTCCCTGCCTCGCTTGCCGAGGACGAGGGAATAAAAGAAGGAAAAGACATTCTGCTCAGCTTGCACAAGAAAAATTACTTCCTGCAGGTGGAAGAAGCAGAACGGCTCGGGCTCGGGAGCAGGAAATACGAGCTGATAAAAATATAAAAATCCAAAACTCAAATTCCAAGCTCCGAATAAAAAAACAAGTTCCAAACTTTTTGAAATTTTGTATTTGTAGTAATTTGTTTGGGATTTGGTGCTTGGGATTTGGAATTTGTCCTTAAATAAAAGTGCTGCTGCCCGTGGGATGTGGGCAGCAGCTTAGGGGAGGTAACGAGGCGCTTCTCGATTTTGAGCTTATCAAAATTAACAAGGTATGTCAAGAATAATTTTTAAAACATATACTGATTATAACTTTAGGTTGCTGCCATTCTACACTTCGAGCAAGGCACATTTCAGGTATTCTGTTTCAGGAATCGACAACATGACTGGATGATCCCTGCCTTGAGACCTTAACTCTATGATTCTAGGAGTTTTTCCTGCGTCTCGCGCAGCATCCCGGAGCATCTCCAGGAAGAGGTGCCGGTCAACATGATAGGAGCAGGAGGAGGTAGCGAGGATGCCCCCTCGCTTTACCACTCTCATGGCGAGCGCATTGATCTCCCGGTACCCCCTGAGGGCCTCTTTGATCTTGGCCCTGCTCTTCACAAAGGCGGGAGGGTCGAGCACAACGGTATCATATGCAATGCCTGATGCCGCCTGCTCTTTAAGGAAGTCAAAGACGTCGGCCTTCACGAAGGTGCTCTTTGCCTCAAGGCCGTTCAGGGCGGCATTCTTTCTGGCTTTTGCCAGCGCGCCTTCGGAATCATCAACAAACGTCACAGCAACTCCGCTCTTTGCCAGCTGCAGTCCCCAGGCGCCCGAATAACAAAAGAGATCGAGCCCGGTGCCGCCTGTTGCAAGCCTGCTCAGGGCAATGCGATTTTCCCTCTGATCGAGAAAGAAACCGGTTTTCTGCCCTGAGAGGGGATCGACCTCGAGCATAATATCGCCTTCCCTGATAAGGGGAAGCGTTTCGAGCGACCCCTTGATGATACCCTTTTCCAGAGTAAGCCCCTCAAGGACCCTGCTCTGGCTGTCATTGCGCAGCACCAGCACAGCCGGAGAAAAAAGCTCGTCCAGAACACCGAGAACAGTATCCCGCAGCCGCTCCATGCCGAGGGTCAATACCTGAACGACAAGGCAATCGGCATACTTGTCCACAATCAGTCCGGGCAAGAAATCACCCTCGCTGTAGACCATTCTGCAGGAATGCGTGTCGTTCAGCAGCCGCTTCCGGTAATTGAATGCGTCCCCTATCCTCCTGCGGAGGAAGCCGGCATCGACCGGCTCCCTCTCCCTCGTAAGGAGCCTGATCGATATGAGAGAGTGAGGGTTGACATAGCCGATGCCAAGGAAATGCTGCTTATGATCATATACTTCGACAAGAGCGCCCGGCTCAAACTGCTTCGGGCTCGTCGACATCTCATTCGAAAAGATCCAGAGGTGTCCCGCGAGGATCCTGCTGGTGCGCTTCAGAATAACTTTATCCATAGCTATAATCGTCCTTCTTGCCGCAATCTATTAATGCTATCCCTGATTTTGGGCATTGCCTCAAGCGCCGCCCGTTCTCCTTCGAGCACGGCCTCATGCCGCTTCAGAAAATCGCTCGAACCTATGTGGCCGACTTTGGGCCGTATCACGACATCCGCACGCGGCAACTGGAGCGTCGATATCTTCGCATACATGATGTTCACGGACTGCAAAATCGTATCGATGGTGCTCTCAGGCAACGTTCTATCCAGATCGGAAGAGATATCGACGGCGATGACGATATCAGCTCCCTGCTGCCGGGCGGCATCGATTGCAAGGGGGCTTACCACTCCGCCGTCAACAAAGGTCTGGCTGCCGACTCTCACCGGCCTGAACACACCCGGTATCGAGCAGCTCGCCCGCACCGCGGCCCCGGTGTTTCCTCTCCCGAAGACCACTTCCTGTCCGCTCTGTATCTCGGTCGCCACTGCATAGAAGGGGATGCGCAACTTTTCCATGGGCGTATTTTTCACCATCCTATTGATGTACTGCTCGAGCAACTCGCCCTTGATGAAACCGTTGTCGGGGATGGTGAGGTCGGCAATATCTCCCTTCTCAATAGTGAGCGCCATTTTCTGGAGTTGGTACGCATTATAGCCATAGGCGTAGAGGCTCCCCACAAAACTTCCCGCGCTCGTCCCCACAATCATATGAACGGGAATACCGTTGGACTCCAGCACCTTTAAGACTCCGATATGGGCAAACCCCCTGGCCGCCCCTGCGCCGAGCACCACAGCGACCTTTGCTGGCTTAGCCGGAGTAGGCTGAACGACCTGCGTCGGTGCGCAGGAAGCGGCAAAAAGTATAACCAGGCCCATGACAATGAAAATGTTTTTAAGGCTCATTGCATCCTCCTCTCATATATCAGGCGAAGACTCCTAAATTCTGCCCCCTGTTTTTGGCTTCTTTCGTTATTGTTGCACATACGGACAAAAGGCATTCTCGTGGCAATTCCAGCAGGCGTAATCGTTGAGCGGCTCCGCCCTGAAATCACCCTTTTTGATACGGGCGACCGTCTCTTCCAATAATTTGAGCGACGCGTTTATATACTCATCAATCCCTGCGTTGTCCCTGCCTTTCGTCCCTTGCCCTCTCCCTTTCCCTTTCGGCGGGCACCACTTGATGCTTATATCTTTCAGGGAATAAATACCAACGCGGCGGACCTTGTAGCCATGGCTCTTCAATATCGCCGCATAGAGGAAGAGCTGCAGCTGTTCGTTGCCGCTCAATGCCTGTGTGCAATTAAGCCCTGCCGTCCCTGTCTTGTAATCGATAATCTGCACACTGTCCCCGATGGTATCAATACGGTCGATCTTGCCACGGAGCCTTATGCCTTTCAACGGCTCGCCGGTAATGCTCTTCTCCACTTCGGTGGCGGCATATCCTTCTTCCCTCAGCTCGAGCTCTTTCTCATAAATCGCAGGCAGTATTTCAATAAAAGAATCGCGGATGAGCTCCTTCCAGTAGGCATGCATTTTTCTGTTCTTCATGACCTCGTCGCAGAGCAGCGCTGCTTTCTGTCGTAATGTCTCGATATCGACAACAGGCTCCTGTAGAAGCCGCTCCATTACCTTGTGCATGATGGTGCCGAGGGTTGCCGCCTCTATCTCGTATTCCTTTATCTCCACCGGGGACAGCTGTAAAACCCTCTCTATAAAAAATCTCCTTGGACATGCTCTGTAGGCATCGATATCGGTCACGCGCAGAGGCGTGGAGAGTTTCAGGAGTGCAGGAACAACGGTGATCTCTCCGACGAGGTTCAGGAAAGGTTCCCTGCCGTTCCGGATCAGATGCTCTTCTTTTGAAAAGATGCCGGGAATGCGCTCCCGCGCCTCTTCGCCCGAATACAGGAAAGATGACGGGAGGAACAGCGCATCGCCGTCCATCATGGGATAAGAAAGATGGATGGTGCGGGCGGCTTTGATAATGCCAGTGAACACAAACTTTTGAAGGCTGTTGTACTTCTCGAGGTGCATAAGGTCCATGCTCTTTTTCAGACTATCGGGAAGCAGGTAGTCCATATCCTGCCGCAGGGGGATAGCGTCGTCCGACAGACCGCCGAAAAAGAGGTACGGAAAAGAGAGGCCATGGGCATCGAGAAACCCCATCACCCGCACCCCCGACTCATCGGCCTCCAGAGAAGCAGCATTGAGAAGATGCCGCAGTATCTCCCCGAACTCTGCAAGGGTAACCGGCGGGGAGTAGAGCTCGCCGAGAAGGGCCAACTGCGTGAAGACCTCGCTCATCGCCTCGTGCCGCTCTTTTGCAACAGGGTCCGTCAGAGGTCCGGGGAACCCGAGATCATCCAGCAATTTTTTCAGCACCGCTGCATGAACGCCGAAGGGAGCGCCCTCCTTGATCTCTTCAAGGGGGGATAATTTCTTGAAGACCCACTTCAGACTTTTTTCTATCTCGGCCCTCTCCGGCATACTGCTGATATCGAGCACCTCCGACCCCTCGGCAACGAAGTCGAGCCACGCATCCTTACCCGCAACGATGCCGGATTGCAGCGAAAGAGAGGGGGCAAACCGCCTTAGCGTTTCGGGCATCCGGTGAAAATAATTCGACGAGAGGAACAGGGAGAATTTCAGCCGGGGGTAGTCGCTGATGATAGAGTCGATGAGGCCGAGGAGGTCGAGAAAAGGCCGCATCGCTCCGAGCGGCTGTCTCCTCATGATACGGCAGGGGATGCCGTAGCGTCTGAAGACCCTCCTGACCATTGCCGAACGGTCAGCCAGGTCAGGGAAGAGCACAACGATTTCCTCCAGGTCTCTTACCTTGCCCGAGAAATAGAGCGATTTGATGTTTCTGGCAATCCCTTCGACCTCTTCTTCCACATCGGCACACGCGTAATAGTGGAGGAGCGGAGCTTCGTCGTTACCATTATCCTTTACAAAGGTGACCTCAGCGGCAAAATGCTCTTTAAGGAAATTGATGAATCCTCCGGTCAGGCTGCTGAAGCGGGGATCATAGGGGATAGCGAGAAAGGTATCCACTGCCTTCTGCATCAGGGCTTTCAGAAGCATCTTTTCCGCTGCCGAAGGGGCATAAAAGCCGTCGACAATAAGCGTTGCGCAGGCTCCCGGTGCAGGATGCCCCTCTTCGATGACCGCAGCACACTGTGCAACGACATCCTCTGCATCGACCAACCCGTTATGCTTGAGGAAGACCTGATAGGTTTTGAAGTGTGCAAGGGCGTCCAGGATCGATTCTGTCACGATATCCGGAACAGCAAGCTCGTGAAGCATCGCCGTGATATCGAGCCGTATCTCATCGCACTCTTTCCCGGGATAGTGCTGCTTCAGATCCCGGATAAAACCCGCCAGCATATTCGAAAAACCGAGACCCTTGCCGGTGAGCTTCGAAAGAAGCGGGGGAATGAGCGATGTCGGGAGCACCCGCTCCCTCCCGAAATGATCATACAGCCGCCGGGCATATCCGCCTATGGTCGTTATCTCGGGAGGGATGTAGCAGGTAGTGTCCTGGAGGCGGTGGAACACCTTCTGTGCCTCCTCCACATGCGCATACGCAGGCACCAGATAAAGGAGCTTCGAATAATCAGGAGAGCGGCGCTGTGCAACCGTCTTGGTAAAGAGGAGCTTTGCGGTGTCCCTGTGTCCCGGAGGTATGTAAAAGATATAGACCATAGGAGCGGAGGTCTGCTTTTTTATTTGATGAGCTTGGTGCGTTTGTAGAAGAACGGCTTGAGCATCTTCAGCCCCATCACCGACGCCACCGGCTTGATCAGCCAGGAGGCGCGGCTCCTGCTCCCCATACAACGCTTGCAATAGGGATGGACGAGCTGAAACTTTTTGAAGCCCCCGATAATCCTGCCCAACTCGTCGGAAGAGAGTATCTCCTTCAGAGAGGATTCATGGAGATTCCCTATTTTTGTGTTGCCGTCGAAATCCATGCAGCAGAGCGCCACGTCGCCGTTATAGAGTATGCTGAAGTGGTCGCGCATGCCGAAACAGTAGCCGGCCCAGGCATCATGGATCGTTTCGTCCTCAAAAGCATGCCCCCAGTCGTCGAGCACATAGGTCTCGAAAAAGACCTTCGGGTACACCTCCACCACGTTCCACTTATAGGAGACAAGGGCCTCGATATTTTTCATCGCCTCCTCTCTCTGAGCCTGCTCAAGGCCGAGCATATCGTAGATGCGGCCAGCCCAGAAGCGGAAGGTATTACGAAGCTCCATTGTCGAAGAGATGACCCGCACCTGCCCTATTCTGTTTTCCATGCCCTTCTTCCTGAACCGGGTATTCAGGAACCTGAATTTGAAGAGCGTGTCGGGGTGCCGTGCATGAGAGGCGGCAAAAAAGCTGAGAATGCCCTCCAGGTAGTCTTCGAATTTCTTCGCCCCTGCTTTTCTTAACTGAAAGGACCGCGCATCAGGTGTCTGGAGCGATATGTCCACCTGGTAGAGATCATACTCCAGCAGCCGCCTACCTGCAGGGCCGCCGAGACCGCCGCCGTTGGTGGTAAGACCAACCTTTACTCCCTCTTTCGCTGCATGGTCGAGGATGGTGAAGAACTCCTTGTGGAGCGTCGGCTCGCCCATCACATGGAATGTTATTTTTTCGCAGATGCCGTT
>JBFMCP010000043.1:0-22451 GCA_040754455.1 Nitrospirota bacterium | reverse complement strand
TGCTTTTGGAAAGGGCACTCGGGAACTGTCGCCAAACAGAAAACGTCCCGGCTGCCCTTTCTCTTCCAGGTCAGTTGATTCTGTTACTTTCCCGAATCGGGTCAGATGATTATAAGAAAAATGCCGCCTTGAAGGATAGAATATTGTGAGAGGTTACAATACGCCTCTAGACTCAAACAGTTTGCGGTAAAATGTTTTTTTGCTCTCAAAAACCTGCTTTTCTGTCCATTCCCACTCAAAAGAATTACAGGTATCGACTGTTTGTTTAGTCTGTTTAGTCTCCATCATTACCCCCTTACTCTGACAAATGATTTGCCCACATCTGTATCGCAAACAATCTGGCAATAAAGCTGGAATCTACTGTATTATCGGTATTATGCTGTTCCCATAGGTGACGAATGCTCTTTCTATCAAACAATCCCCCTAAATCATTAAGCGAAGCAAAAACTTCCTCAGCATATCTTTTCCAAGGTCCTTGCAACACCATCTTCTCCTGTATCCCCATACCAAAACCTCTTTTGGGCGCATAAAGCAAATCATGGGGTACCAAATCATCTACTGCAATCTTCAAGATATGTTTAAGACGACTGCTGTCTCTAAAGCTTGTGACTTTTTTGCGATAGTGAGTAGCTAGAGCAAATGATACTATCTTCTGATCTAAAAAAGGAGCACGCATCTCAACAGAAGCCATCATAGCCGGGAGATCACTTGCAATAGTCACCGAATGGGTATTTTCAACCATCAAAGCTACAAAATTTGATTCATCAATATAAGGGCCTGGCGGTAATAGTTTGCCCCAGTATTCAAGCTCCTCCGCAACTATATTAATGAGTTCTTTTTTAATATCGGGGTTAATAATTCTAGACCAAGCCACTTTTTCATCATTCCGGTAAATCGCTGCTTTCCGACATCCGTCCTGTGCTGCAACTAGTGCCAGGGGCCCACGACATAACTTATCGGGAAGTAGCTTCACAAGGGGCGACAATGGAAAAAGCCAGGGGAGTACCGCTGAAATCAATGCTGTGCGAAGATGTCCAGTGTAGCCATAGAAAAGCTCGTCCGCCCCATGGCCAGCAAGCACAACCTTAATTCCATCATCCCGTATCTCTCGACAAAGTTCATACGTATGAATCAGCGGTAGAAGCATTATTGGCTCCCCATAGGTAGACAATATTTTACGGAATACTTTTAGCTGGCGATCTGGATCAAAATAAAATTCCTTATGTATGCATCCCAGTTTTTCTGCCATTACCCTGGCACGTCTGAGATCCTCATCGTCCTTGTCAAAACCAAGAGCATAAGTACGAATTGGTTCTCCAGAAAACCGTTGCATCAAATTCACCACAGATGAACTATCAACACCTCCAGATAGCAATGCTCCCACTGGCACATCTGCGACCATTCTCAATCTTACCGATTCTTCCAGCAATTCACGAAGCCTTTTCGGAGTAGACGGTTCAGAAGCAGCCTGTGGGTTCCAGTAACGCCATACTCGTTCTACCTTGCCTTCTTTGACAAGCATTGCATGACCTGGTCTCAATCGCTTTAAACCAAGATATGCAGTATGAGGGTCGGGGATGTGCCTGACATTATGAATCAACATACCTGCAACAGCCGCATGATTTAGCGTTGTGTCACAGCCGGGCATGGCAAGTACTGCGGGAATTTCGGAGGCAAAGGCAAACCCATTTGAAGTTTCAGCATAGACGAATGGTTTTTTCCCAACACGATCACGGGCGCAAAATAAAGAACCATCCCTGCTATCATGCACGGCAAAAGAAAACATACCGCGCAGATATTGAGGGACCTCAGTCCCAAACTCTCTATAAGCCTCCAACAATACTTCCGTATCTGTGCCTGTATGGAATCGTATCCCTTTGGCTTCAAGCTGCCTGCGTAACTCCCGCCAATTATAAATTTCCCCATTGAATACAATTGTTAAAATACCATTACTGCTTTGCATTGGCTGTCTACCATTTTCGGACAGGTCAAGAATGGCAAGACGATTATGACAAAGGCCTATCGAAGATTTAGTATCCCACCAGTACCCTTGTCCGTCAGGCCCCCGATGATGCTGAATAGAAAGCATCCTTTCCAAAACAGAACGGATATCTAAAGCCACACCAGGCCTAAGAACAACGCCACCTATACTACACATAGAAAAAAACCTACAAAATACACAATCGAGGGAAAAACAGGAACGGAAAAAGAGGGACAGGGGTCATGAGACGGAGCGTTGGGCATGATAGCAAGCCATTCTGAACAGAGATATTTCAAAAAGATGCTCAGTAGAATAAATTATTCATGAGAAGGGGGTCAGAAAGGGGTCAGGTCTTGATTCTTGACATTTTACAAGATTGGAATAAATTAGGGACACATCCCATTTACACATCTTTATATCCTACCATTCTACATCTGAACGTCTTTGTTTGAACACATCGGGAAGCTTTCTCCTCTGCTCTTCGCCCTTTGCGTTGCTCCTACGCTTTACAGTAGCATTACTTTACCGCTCTCTCACTATATTCCATAAGAAAGACTATAAATATCCCTGCAAAAAGGCTGGTTATACCTGCAAGGGCTATATTCATTGTTGTCCTTGGCTTTACAGGATTTCTAGAAACATATAATTGCCCTACAATCTCCATACCCTTAAGATTTCTAATAGCCTGTTCCACGACGATCTTCTCTATCTTTAAATCCGAGAGCCTTTTATCTAAATCAATGGGATTAAAGCCGATCGGTATAAGCCTTCCAGCCGTCAGCATTTTTTTGTAATTATTTTTTAATTCCGTCGAATCCTCTATTATTTTTGATAGCTCCTCGGATTGTTTTAAGAGTCTTTCCTTTTCCTGCTCGACATATCTTTTTATTAAAGGATAGTTGTTCATATATTCAACAAGTTCTGCTATGATATCGGGAATCCTGTCAGGGTTTTTTGATTCTATGAATACCTGTAATTTATCCGCAGAGCCCTTGAGTTCATTGAGCGTTATGCCAGATACAAAATTATGGGTCTTTGGCAGTATGGTTTTTATCCTCTCACCATCGGGCTTGCCTATAATGGAGAGCAGTTCTTTTGTCGTTAGTTCTTTTGTCGTTAGTTCTTTTGTCGTTAGTTCTTTTGTCGTTAGTTTTAAAACGACCTCTCCCCTGTAAATCTTTGGCATTAGAAAACTTATTATCGCTGATGCAAGGATAGCGACAAGAAATAATCCTATGATAAGGGATTTTCTTTTTACAATCACCTTACAGTAATCATAGAGATTAATCTCGTCTTCGTAGATTGCTGGTTTCTCCTGCTGATTCATTACATTCCTCCTGCATCATTTTTCTCACTCAGTTTTGGGGTCAGGCTTGCATATATGCATTTGGGTTGAGTTTAAATTAGAATCTCTTTGAGCTCAGGTGTGTAGTCAGCCATCCCTTCGAACTCAGACTTCAACAACCGCATGGGGTCAGGTCTTGATTCTTGACATTCCCTTTGTTTATTTTGACATTACTTACGCGAGCTTCAATTTCTTTGATATTTCTTTCAGAAATGTCTCAATATCTTTTAATTTGTTCTGCAGAACATCAAGGACAATATCATAGTCTATCTTTTCGTAATCGTGGGCAACTATATTTCTAAATCCGACCATCTTGGCCAGCCTGCCTACCAGTTTGTCGGAGATAAAATCCTCTTCATTCAATATATAAAAAGCTTCGCTCATCGTCGTGGGCTTTCTGAAGTTTTTATAGGCAATTATCGCCTCTGCTAAATCTATTGTTGATTGGACCGCGAGATACAGATACCTTTCCACTGCCCCTTTTATATCTATATTGCCTTCGATCTCCTTCTTTGAACGATTCCGGTATCTTTGCAATATTTTTAGATATTTCCGGACAGCGCTTTTTTTGTTTTCGATTACCTTCAGATTGCTCACTTTATGCCCTAGTCAAATTATATCTGAGCAAAAGCCTTTGAAAGTCAAAATATTCATTGAGAATCTTAGGCTCAACAATAACCTTGAAGGGCTCCCTTTCAAAGATCAACCTGCCCTCACTGATAATCAGATA
Source organism: Nitrospirota bacterium (assembly GCA_040754455.1). GTDB lineage: Bacteria > Nitrospirota > Thermodesulfovibrionia > Thermodesulfovibrionales > Dissulfurispiraceae > JBFMCP01. Next base: position 18,395 of record JBFMCP010000043.1, on the reverse strand, counting down.
TTTCAATTCCGGTGTCTCTGTTAAATTTAAAATGACAATATCAACTTTGTCTGTCTTTAATAGACGACTTATCCTGTCGAACAACTCGAATTTGATTTCATACATTCTTTTCTTATCCTTCGTATCAAGATAAACGGCAAAATCATAGTCGCTTAAAGGGGACTCTTTGCCGGACGCCCGTGAGCCGAAAAGATATGCCAGCTTTATCTCTGGATATGCTCTGAAAATAGGATTTAGTCGTCTATTTTCTTTCACTTTTTCTCACTGCCCTAAATCAGGAAAATGCTCTTTTCTCATACAGGACTCTCCCCCTTGCAATGTTCTTCTTGAGGAGATCGTCTACATCTTCTAACGGTTGCAGATCTACTTCAAACGGGCTCTCTCCATCGTCAGCCTTGCCAATGCAGTGAAGTAAGCTTCTTTGGGAAGACCTTCGACTGCAATGTCAATGTCCGAATCCTCTTTGAAGCTCCCTTTTTTCAAAGCAGAGCCGAACAAAACTGCCTTCTTCACCAGGAATTCTTCAGCCAGTATTTTCGCCAATCGCTTTGCACTCCGGATCGCCTTTTGACGCAGGCGCTCTCGGGCCCTTTTATCCCTGGCCTCTTTCTCATCCCAATACTTCTTATAGTGCGATACTGCAGGCATAGTTTAATACCGATTCCCTTGACCTGCTGCCGGGTGACCCTGCTCTCCTATTTTTTCCAGCGCCTCGATCCTGCTTTCGTGATCCCTCAACCGTCCTGCCACAAGGGTCTTTTCTTCATAAAGATCCTTCAGAATCTTTATCATTGCATCATTCTGCCTTGCTATGTAATCAAAGTCATAAAATCTCAATTTGCTTTTTATATCCCTTACTTCCCGTTCAACCTCGATAAGAGAAAGCCTTACGCCCTCCCTGATTCTCTCAATGGTAGAACTTAAACGCCCCTCAAATTCAAGGAAGTCCTCCTTCGTCGCAAATGCCTTCAGGTCGTCCTTCGTCGCCATCTCTTGCCGCATGGCCTTGAGTTCATTCCCGATCGCATCTCTTATCAATTTTGCTAAAAGCTGCTCATCCATAAAAGAGTCCCCTTTCCTTTATTCCCGTTTACCCTACTCCTATCTGATAGTACTCAAACCCCATCTCATGCAGCCGCTCTCTATTATATTGATTCCGGCCATCAAAGATGATTCTGTTTTTGAGCCGTTTCGCGATTTCATCGAAGTCGGGGCTCCTGAACTCTTTCCATTCGGTAATGAGCAGCAATGCATCAGCACCGGTGAGAGCAGTGTATTTTGAGTCCACATATTCAATGTTTTTATTGTCTTTGAGATAGAAGTCCCTCGCCATTTCTATCGCTTTGGGGTCATACGCTTTTATCTTTGCGCCGCGTTTGGTGAGCTCATTAATGATGGTGATGCTCGATGCCTCTCTCGTATCGTCCGTTTCAGGCTTGAAAGAGAGGCCCCATACGGCAAAGGTATGCCCTTTCAGCGCCTCGCCGAACCGCTTCACGACCTTCTGCGCAAGCACCAGCTTCTGGGCTTCGTTCACCTCCTGCACCGCCCTGAGCATCTTCGGCGTATAACCGCTCTCCACGGCCAGCCGCTCCAGCGCCCTCACGTCCTTGGGGAAGCAGCTCCCGCCGAAGCCGCAGCCGGGATAGATAAAGCTGTAGCCGATCCTGCTGTCGCTCCCGATCCCCCTGCGGACTTTGTTGACATCCGCGCCGACGCGCTCGCAGATATTGGCGATCTCATTCATGAAGGATATCTTGGTGGCGAGCATTGCGTTGGCAGCGTACTTCGTCATTTCAGCGCTTTTGACATCCATGGCAATGAACCGCTCGTGATTCATGGTAAACGGCGCATAGAGCTCTTTTATCTTTTCGAGTGCCTGGGGGCTGTCTGCGCCGACGACCACACGGTCAGGCTTCATAAAGTCGTCAATCGCTGCGCCCTCCTTGAGGAATTCGGGGTTGGAGACGACATCAAAGGGAATATCGACACCCCTCTTGTCGAGTTCCTCTTGAATAGCTGCCTTTACCTTATCGGCAGTGCCGACGGGAACGGTCGACTTGTCCACAACTATAAGGTAGTGCGACATATTCTTTCCGATATCCCGTGCCACCTGCAGCACATACTGCAGGTCGGCGCTGCCGTCCTCCCCCATCGGGGTGCCGACGGCGATACAGCAGATCTCGCTGTGATCCAGTGCCTCTTTGATATCGGTGGTAAACCGCAGTGTCCCCATCTTGAAATTCTCGTGGACCAGCGCTTCAAGCCCCGGCTCATAAATCGGAATGATTCCTTTATTGAGGCGCTCTATCTTATTTTCGTCCACATCAACGCAGATGACGTTATTGCCCATCTGGGCCATGCACGTCCCGGTGACGAGTCCTACGTATCCAGTACCGATAATCGAGAGTTTCATATCAAGTCCTCAATGATTACAGTTTCACGTCCTTTACCCAGCTTTTGTTCCGGAGATACCACTCCACCGAATTCCTGAGGCCTTCATCGAGATCGACCTTCGCCTTCCAGCCGAGAAGCTTTTCCGCTTTGGTGACGTCGGCGCTCGTTTCAGTCATATCAGCCTTGTGAAAGGGCTTGTAATCTATCCGGGCCTTTTTCCCGAGATACTCTTCGAGCTTGCCGATAACATAGTTCAGTGATTTCGGCTCTTTCCCGCCACCGAGATTGATGATTTCGTAGCCCACCTCTTTGAGCGCCTTAATGGTGCCGTCCGCGATATCATCGATATAGGTGAAATCTCTGCTCTGCGAGCCGTCGCCGAAGAGTTCTATCGGGGTTCCATCGTCGATCCACTTGATGAACCTGAAGATGCTCATGTCCGGTCTGCCTGCCGGACCGTACACGGTGAAGTACCTCAGCACCGAGATATCGAGCCCGAAGAGGTAGCGATAGGAATAGGCCATCACCTCCGCCGCCTTTTTTGATGCGGCATACGGAGAAATAGGAGTATTCACCGGAAGGTCTTCGGTAAAAGGCATCTTCTGTCCTGTATAGAGGGAAGAGGTGGAGGCAAGCACCATTTTGTTCACCTGATACTTTCTCATCATCTCGAGGAGATTCAGGGTGCCCTGCGCATTGGTGCTCATGTAGACATGCGGATTCTCGATGCTGTAGCGTACGCCTGCGCGGGCGGCAAGATTGATGACCGCCTCTATAGCATTCGCGCGGAAGATGGCGTCCAGCGCATCAAGGCTCTCTATATCGGTCTGATAGAAGGTGAAGCCCTCGTGCCTTTTCAGCTCTTCCAAACGATGCGCCTTCACCGACACATCGTAGTAATCATTCATGTTATCGATGCCGATCACCGGTCTGCCCTCGCCAAGCAGCTGTAACGCGGTCTTCGAACCGATGAATCCTGCTGCACCGGTGACTATAATGGTACCCATTCCGCTATCTCCGTGAAGTTATTGTGATTCCCTCAAAGGGGAAAAAAGACAGGCTACCGCCATTCATGTCCGGACGGGCATGCAAAAGGCACTGCACAATGATCAATCCCCCCGTAAAAAGCCAAGGTCGACAGCCGGATAAGAAGTAAGTAGTAGATTAGCATAAAATATATATTCCCATCCACTTGAACCGGACCTAATAAAAAGCATTTCCTATCAGGACTCAGCGATGTCATTGTATCCTCACTGCACCTCTTTTTTCCTGAGGAATTCCTTCTCGATCTCGACGCGCGCCTGATATTCGATAGTATTCAGAAGGACAATAACGCGGTCTCTGTCGTTCATCTCTTTTTCGAATATCCCGATGAATCCTTTGAGCGGGCCTTCGGTAATCTCGACACTGTCCCCCAGCCTGATGTCCGGCTTGATGACAATGAGACCCTCTTCGTTCATTCTCGATCTGATAATGCCGATGATGTCTTCGCCCACCGGCCAGGGGGAGCCGGGATTGCCGATAATCCCCCTCACACCCCGCGTGTATTTGATCATATGATAGTGCTTGTCCATGTCAAACCGGACAAAGATGTAGCAGGGGAAAAGAGGTTGCACCACCTGCTCATATGTGCCGCGGATGAGTTTTTTTCGTTTCAGCTTGGGACTAAAGACTTCGAGTGAAGCACGTGAAAGGTTCTCTTCTACTCTCTCTTCCTGCCTCTGTTTTGTATAAACCGCATACCAGTGCATCGGTCACCCTTTCAGCTACGTACCTATAAATTCTATCACATCCCGTGCTTTTGCGCTCATGATTCAGCCATCAGCGGTCAGCTTTCAGCAATCAGCAAAGGACAAAGAGAAACAACATCCACACAAAAGCCTTTCAAAAACATGCTGAAGGCCGACAGCTGACGGCTATTTTTGCTGACCGCTGATGGCTGATAGTCAAGAGAAAATTAACTCTGAATTGTGTTATTCTAATTTTTTGTAGCTAAGCGGGACGTTACAACAAAAATGCTATACCCTGATTTTAACGAGTTCAAGGAGCTTTCACGGAAGGGCAATCTCATCCCTGTCTATAAGGAGATACTCGGCGACAGCGAGACGCCGGTGAGCGCGTTTCTCAAGCTGAACAAAAAGCCGTCCTTTTTGCTCGAAAGCGTATCAGGCGGGGAAAAGTGGGCGCGCTATTCCTTTCTCGGCATCGAACCGGCGCTGACCATCACCTGCCATGGCAGAAAAGCGGAAATAGCCTGCAATGCAGGGGGCAAGAGCCGGAAGCCAGGAGCCAAAACAGAGTATAGAGAATCAGAAGACCCGCTTGTTATTATTAAAGATATTCTTTCCCAATTCAGGCCTGTTGAGATCAAGGGGCTTCCCCGGTTCTCGGGCGGTCTTGTCGGCTACATCGGGTATGATGTCGTAAAGTTTTTCGAGCGCGTCCCCGACCTGCAGAAGCCTGCACTCGATATGCCCGATATCTTTCTCATGCTCACCGACACCCTCCTCATCTTCGATAACCTGAAACAGACCATCAAGGTCGTTTCGAATGTGCACATCGACGGCAAGGATATCAAGGAGGCCTATGAGGGGGCCGGAAGAAAAATAGATAGAGTTATAGACGAACTAAAAAAGAATCTGGGAGCGAAAATCGCAGGTCACAGAGTCCTTGCCCCTCGCCCCTCACCCCTCGCCCCTGCTGCATTTTCATCAAACTTCAGGAAAGAGGACTTTCTGAAGGCGGTCGAACGGTCCAAAGAGTACGTGCTTGCCGGAGATATCGTACAGGTCGTTCTTTCCCAGCGCTTCGAGGCCGCGGCGACCACCCACCCCTTTGAGATCTACCGCGCCCTGAGGGTGATCAATCCTTCTCCCTATATGTACTACCTCGATACCGGCGATGCCCAGCTGGTCGGCTCCTCGCCGGAGATACTGGTGCGGCTCGAAGAGGATACCATAACGCTCAGGCCCATCGCGGGGACGCGGAAGAGAGGCGCTACGGAAGAAGAGGATAAGGCGCTTGAGGAAGATCTTAAAAAAGATCCCAAAGAGGTAGCGGAGCACATCATGCTCGTCGACCTGGGCAGAAACGATGTCGGCAGGGTTGCGGAGATCGGCTCGGTAAAAGTCACCGAACTCATGAAGGTGGAGCGCTACAGCCACGTGATGCACCTCGTTTCGAATGTTGAGGGCATCAAGAGAAAAGAACTCGACGCCTTCGATGTCTTCAGGGCCTGCTTCCCTGCCGGCACCGTGAGCGGCGCACCGAAGGTAAAGGCCATGGAGATCATCGAGGAACTCGAGCCGACAAAGCGGGGGCCCTATGCGGGATCGGTAGGATACTTCAGCTACACCGGGAATATGGACGTCTGCATCACCATTAGGACGCTCATTATAAAGAATGGTAGAATATATGTACAGGCCGGAGCAGGCATTGTTGCTGATTCGGTCCCTGAAAACGAATATACAGAAACGGTGAACAAAGCCACGGCGATGATGAAGGCCGTGGACTTCTTCGAGAAGGTGCCAGGGGAGTAGCGCAGATGCTTCTGATGATCGACAACTATGATTCCTTCACCTATAATATCGTCCAGTACCTGGGCGAACTGGGAGAGGATGTCAGGGTATACAGGAACGATAAGATCACCCTTCGGGAAATTGAGACATTAGACCCTGACCGGATCGTTATCTCTCCCGGCCCCTGCACACCGAAAGAGGCCGGTATCTCCATCGATGTGATCAAGCACTTCGGTGGAAAGATACCCCTCCTAGGGGTCTGTCTCGGCCATCAATCCATCGGCGCCGCCTTCGGCGGGGAGATCATACGGGCGCCCTATCTCATGCACGGAAAGACGTCCGTCATCCACCATGATGGCAAAACTATTTTTCACAACCTTCCTAATCCCTTCGAGGCTACCCGGTACCACTCGCTCGTGATCCGTAAAGAGTCCCTTCCCGACTGCCTCGAGGTCACTGCCTGGACAGCAGACGGCATTATCATGGGGGTCCGGCATAAAGAGTTCATTATCGAAGGGGTCCAGTTCCATCCCGAATCCATCCTCACCACCGCAGGCAAGGACCTCCTCAGAAACTTCCTCACCCTTGGAGGTCCCCGGTGATAAAGGAAGCCATCAATCTTTTGATCCAGAATATAAGCCTCTCCGAAGAAGAGATGGCGGAGTGCATGACCGAGATCATGGAGGGCAGGGCAACGGATGCGCAGATCGGCGCCTTCCTCACCGCGCTCAGGATAAAGGGTGAAACCATCGATGAGATCACCGGCGCTGCGCGGGTCATGCGGGAGAAGGCGACCAAGATCAAGGCCCCCGAAGGGGTCATCGATACCTGCGGCACCGGCGGCGACATGTCCAATACCTTTAACATTTCTACTGTCGTTGCATTCGTCGTTGCTGCATTGGGAGTGCCTGTGGCAAAACACGGAAACCGCTCGGTCTCGAGCCTGTCCGGAAGCACCGATGTCCTCGAAGCATTGGGCGTGAAAATAGATCTTCCTCCCGAGAAAGTGGAAAAGTGTCTCTTCGAAACGAACTTCGGGTTCCTCTTTGCGCCGCTCTTCCATCCTGCCATGAAGTACGCCATCGGCCCGCGCCGCGAGATCGGCGTGCGGACGATCTTCAATATCCTCGGCCCCCTCACCAATCCGGCAAGTGCGAAGCGCCAGGTCCTCGGTGTTTTTGCGAGCAGGTTGACCGATCTGCTCGCCTCGGTGCTCGGCAACCTCGGCGCCGTCGATGCCATGGTGGTCCATGGAGCGGACGGCCTTGACGAGATCACCGTATGTGACGGGACGAGGATATCGCGGTACCGGAATAAAGCGGTGGAGACATCCTACATAACGCCCGAAGATTACGGGTTCAAGAGAGCCGACACGCGGGAGATCGTCGGTGGCACCAAAGAAGAGAATGCCCGCATCGCGCTCTCCATCCTCAATGGCAAGGATGGCCCCCGGCGCGATATCGTGCTGCTGAATGCAACAGCCGCCCTCATGGTGAGCGGCATTACCGAGGAGTTTTCTACAGGTCTTGATATGGCTGCAGAGGCGATCGATTCGAAAAAGGCGCTGCAGAAGCTCGAGGAAGTGAAGAGAGTCACCAATTCTCTCTAAACATCAGAATACAAAAGTCAGCATTCAGAATTAAACAGCACTATTTGCTCTTCTTCTGGATCCTGGATCCTGACTCCTGAATTCTCTTGCCGTTATTATTCCTGCATTCCCCGAGCGGCACCGGCCCGCCGAAGACGCGATAGTGCTCCTTTAAAAGCTCGCAGACGTCCTTGGGATCATCCACGATCTGGAAAAAGGCAAAGTCCTCGCGGCTTATCGTACCCTCTTTCACGAGTGTGTTCTTCATCCAGTCGATGAGCCCCTGCCAGTACTCCCTGCCGTAGAGGATGATGGGGAACGCATCGATCTTACCCGTCTGGGTGAGGGTCAATGCTTCAAACATCTCGTCCATGGTGCCGAATCCGCCGGGAAATATGATAAAGGCGATGGCGTATTTGATGAACATCAGCTTTCTGACAAAGAAATATTTGAAGGAGACATTGATGTCCTGATACCGGTTCGGCTTCTGCTCGTGGGGGAGGAGTATGTTCAGGCCGACAGACTTGCCCTTCCCTTTTCGTGCACCGCGGTTTGCCGCTTCCATGATGCCGGGACCTCCGCCGGTGATGATCGAGAACCCTGCCTTCGAAAGCATCTCCGCCACTTTTACCGCCTGCCGGTAATAGTAGGTGTCCTCGCCGAGCCGCGCACTGCCGAAGATACTCACTGCCGGACCGAGATTGTAGAGCGCCTCGAACCCGTCGACCAGTTCTCCCTGGATGCGGAATATCCTGAAGGACTCCGAGCCTTTCAGATCCTCGATCTTGACCATGCCGTCTCTTTTCGGGAGCATGTGCATGCCTTTATCCTACGTATCCTGGTCGGTAAATTCAAGGCTGAGATGCTCGATGGACTTCGCGGTCTGGGGGATCTCGGCAGGGGGAATAATCTCCTTGGCGCTCGAGACACCGAGCTCCTTGAATTTCTTGATCGACGGGATCAGCCGCGACTCGACCGACCGCACCCCTTCATTATACGATTCCACCGCCTTGCGGATCGCCAGGCCGGTCTTCGCATAGTGCTCGAGCATGATCGAGAACCGCTCATACAAATCCTTCCCTAATTTGCTGATCTCCTGCGCGCTCTTGGTGACCTGCTCCTGCTGCCAGCCGTAGGCAATAGCCTTGAGCAGTGCAATGCAGGTGGTCGGCGTTGCGAGGACGACCCGCTTGGCGCTGCCGTCCTCGATCAGCCGGTGGTCGTATTCGATCGCCGCACTGAAGAAGGATTCACCCGGTAGATACATCACCACGATTTCAGGGGATCGGGCAAACTGGTCCCAATACGATTTCGAGCTCAGCGCATTCATGTGGTTCCGCACGTTGGCGACATAGCTCGCCAGCGCCTTCTTCCGCTCCTCTTCCGTCGCTGCCGAGACAACACCCATGTAGGCTTCGACCGGCGCTTTGGCATCGATGACGATCTCTCTACCGTTAGGGAGACGCACGATCATATCAGGCCTAAGCCTGCCGCTTTCGGTCGATACCGATTCCTGCTCGTAGAAATCGCAATAGGCGGTCATGCCCGCCAGCTCCACGACCCGCCGCAGTCCCAGCTCGCCCCAGGAGCCGCTCACCTTGGGCCTGCTCAACGCGGTCACCAGATTATTCGTCTCCTTCTGGAGCCGCTCATGCATGGACGAGAGCGATTTCAGCTGTTCCGAGAGACTGCCGTAGGTCTTATGCCTGCTCTCCTCGATATCCCTCAGCTGCTGCTCATAGCGCTTCAGCATCTCCTGGAGCGGCTTTATGGTGCCGTCCATTGCCGCCTGATGCTCGCCGAGCTTTCCCTTTGTTTCGGCAACGACCTTCCCCAGGCTCTCAGAAGCGAGCCGGAGGAAATCCTCGCTGCTGCTCTTGAGCGCTGCCGAGGAGAGCACGCTGAAGGTATCGATGATCTCTTTTTTCATTACCTCGATGAGCTCTTTCTGCTGTTCGAGGCTCTTGTAGGAATCCTCCAGCCGCTTGTGCGATTCCTCCAGCCTTGTCGCTGTCTCAACCCGCTGATGGCGCTCGCCGTCGAGCTCATTTCTCAACAGGGAGAGCTCCCGCTCCTTCTGCTGCATCTGCTGCCGCAGCTCGCCCACAACTGCTTCGGCGCTCTTTGCTTTCCCTTCAAGAGTCGCAATCTGGCCGGCATAATTTGTCTGAAGTTCCGCAGTACGTCTGACGAGCTCACTCTGCCGCCGCGCACCTGCAATGAACCAGGCCGCTATACCGCCGATAAGGAGCCCCGCACTTATGAGGAGCAGTTCTTTCATAAGACCTCAATCACAGAGAGAGCAGAAAAAATTTCGATCATGTTCGTCGTCGGGGCCCGATTAATCCTCTGTCGCGACGACGATGAGGTTCTTCTTGGCTTTCATGGGCCTATTTTAAACTATTTACGTTTTATTTTTCCTATGGTAGCTTTCACTTTGCCCTCTTACCGGTCGGTTCTTTATAATGGGGACAGCTATCGAGGATACACCCGGAGAAACAATCCGGTCATTTTGCGGCGTGGGCAATCCTTTCAAGGTGGGGTCATTGCATGAAGGCGAAACAGTGCCCGATATCGACTGCGGGCACAACAGGCATCGCAACGTCAACGTTTACTGTCGGATCGATGTTCAGGGCGGCTAAGAAGCTATAAAGAGCTATCCTACTTTTTCGAGCGACTCCTTGAGCTCCTGGCAGTCCCTGCAGAGCGAGGCAAAGGGCATTACCTTCAGCCGCCGCTCATCGATCTCATCGCCGCATTCGCTGCAGATGCCGTATTCGTCATCCCGCAACCGCTGCAGCGCTCTGTCGATCTGCCGGATCATATCTCTCCTCACATTCAATGCGGTGATGCTCACGTCCTCGATCTGCAGCGAGGCCGAGATATCGCCGTCTTCGCCCCCTGCGCCGTATGCCTGCCGGGCATCCGCATTGATAAGGCTTCCCATATCTCTCTTCGAAACACTCAGCAACTCGTTCTTCTTATTCGAAAGGATCGCCATCAACCGTTCTTTTCTCTCTGTATCCATCAGTACGCTCCGTTATGTTGCGGTAAGTATTATGGGAAAATTCCCATGATCAGTATTAAAGACTATCTTTTAACTATAGAGGCATCACATCGATCTGTCAACTGGAATTATGGGGGGATTTTGTGCTTGGGTGATGTTATTTGATCTCGCTCTCCGCAGCAGGTCAATGCTGCGGAGCTGCGGTCTTTACGAAATCGAGCACGTCATCGATCTTTTCGATGGTGCCGTCTTTTTTGAGATAGACGACCTGCTGGATCATGGCGTTCTGGATCATGCGCCTGCAGAGGAGGCAGGGTTTGCCGTCGGCAAAGGAGTTGTCTTCTTCGAACCCGGCGATGTAGATGACGGCATCCTTCATGCGCTCCGGTGTGCCGTTGATAATGGCGTTCTGTTCGGCATGTACCGCTTCGCAAAGCTCGTAGCGTTCGCCCGCGGGGATATTCAGCTCCCGCCGTTTACACGTGCCCAGATCAACGCAGTTCACCGACCCCCGCGGCGCACCGTTGTAGCCGGTGCTGACGATAACGCTGTCCTTCACGATCACCGCCCCGTAACGCCTGCGCAGACAGGTGGAGCGCGATGAGACGACTTTCGCAATTTCGATGAAGTAGTCATCCCACGCAGGTCGTACAAAAGGCTTATTTCCGTTATCTCCGCTCATACTTTTCTATTCTACCATGTAATAAGGAGCCCCGAAAAGTCTCTCGGCTCTTCGGGGCATATATTTATGTGATTATCTGCTGCGGTTACCTTCAACAACTTATCCGCACTTCGTGAATCCGCAACTGTGGCAGATGGCGCAGCCGCCTTCGTGCTCTACGGCGCCGCCGCATTCGGGGCAGGCGCCGATCTGATGGATGACATCGCCGTTCTTTTTTCCATTGCCGTTTCCATTCGCGCCGCCGCGATAGTACTGCTCCAGCGCTTTGGCGATAGCATCGGAACAGGAGAGCACCTTGCCGCCTTCTGCCCATGAGGGCTGATGGCACGAGATACCTTTCAGCTGCTGCACGATCTCTTCAGGCTCGATGTTCGATCTCAGGGAGAGCGAGATGAGCCTGCCGATCGCTTCTGCCTGGCTCGAGGCACACCCGCCGGCCTTGCCGATATTGGTGAAGACCTCAAACGGCTTGCCGTTTTCGTCCTCGTTGATGGTGACATAGAGATGGCCGCAGCCGGTCTTCATTAATCTCGTCGATCCTTTGATCACCGCCGGACGCTTCTTGGGAAGAATTTTTGCCGCCGGTTCCTGCGTGCCCGCCTCCCGGGTGGTCTTGGTCGAGAGGACCTGGTCCTCTCTCGAGCCGTCGCGATAGACGGTCACGCCCTTGCAGCCCTTCTTGTAGGCAAGCATGTAAACGTCTTCGACGTCTTTGGTGGTCGCGGTGCGACAGAAGTTCACGGTCTTCGAGACCGCGTTATCCACATATTTCTGGAACGCCGCCTGCATCCGTATGTGATCAATGGGAGTGATATCATGGGCGGTGACAAAGACCTCTCTGATCTCCTCGGGGAATTCGGTGAAGTCCTTGACCGAGCCCTTCTCGGCGATTCGTTCCATGAGCTCCCTGCTCCAGAGGCCGAGCTCTTTCGCAACCTTCTCGAAGTAGGGATTGACCTCAATAAGCTTGGTGCCTTCCATAACATTCCTGACGAACGAGACCGCAAAGAGCGGCTCGATGCCCGAAGAGCAGCCGGCAATGATCGAGAGGCTGCCGGTCGGTGCGATGGTCGTGACCGTCGCGTTCCTGACATGCATCTCATCCTTGTAGATACTGTGCTCGAAGTTCGGGAAGGTGCCGCGCTCCTCGGCGAGAGCGCTCGAGGCGAGCCTGCCCTCGGTCTGGACGAAGCCCATCACCTCTTCGGCGAGTGCAATCGCCTTGTCGGAGTTGTAGGGGATACGCATCTGGATGAGCATGTCGGCCCACCCCATGACGCCGAGACCGATCTTCCGGTTGGCCTTGGTCATCTCGTCGATCATCTGCAACGGATATTTGTTGACATCGATAACGTTGTCGAGGAAGTGCACTGCCTTCCAGGTGGTCTCTTTCAGCTTTGCCCAGTTCACATGACCGTCCTTCACCATCTTTGCAAGATTGATGGAGCCCAGGTTGCAGGACTCATACGGCATGAGCGGCTGCTCGCCGCAGGGATTCGTCGACTCGATATCGCCGAGCGTGGGTGTCGGATTCGACGCGTTGATCCTGTCCAAAAAGACGATGCCGGGCTCGCCGTTCTTCCATGCCTGCTTGACGATGGTGTCGAAGACGGTCTTTGCCCTGAGGCGGTTGACCACCTTCTTCGACCTCGGATTTATGAGATCGTATTCTTTGTCTTCTTCCACCGCCTTCATGAACTCTTCGGTGAGTCCCACCGAGATATTAAAGTTGTTGAGGCGGTTATTGCTGTCCTTGCAGGTGATAAACGAGAGAATATCGGGATGATCGACCCGCAGGATGCCCATATTGGCGCCCCTCCTGGTACCCCCCTGTTTCACCGCCTCGGTGGCGGTATCAAAAGCGGTCATAAAGGAGATGGGACCCGACGATATTCCTTTGGTAGAGCCGACCACGTCGCCCTTGGGGCGGAGCCGCGAGAAGCTGAAGCCGGTGCCGCCTCCCGACTTATGGATGATCGCCGCGTATTTTACGGCGTCGAATATGGATTCCATCGAATCCTCGACAGGGAGCACAAAACAGGCCGACAGTTGGCCCAGCCGCCTTCCTGCGTTCATCAGGGTCGGGCTGTTGGGGAGAAAGTTGAGCGAGGTCATAAGCTCGTAGAATTCCTCGGCGGTACGTTGTACTTCCGCCTCGCTCTTGCCGTACTGGGCGTCGGCGGAGGCAATGCACCGGGCGACTCTGCGGAAAAGCTCCTCGGGCGTCTCTATGACTGTGCCATCCTCATTTCTCTTCAGGTAGCGTTTTTCGAGGACAGTGACCGCGTTCGGCAGCAGATTTAACGATTTTTTCGATGTCTCTTCCATGAATGATTCCCCCATAGTCTAAAGTTTTAATAAATATGAAATTTGATAAGCCCTCTTTTAAGCGGGGCCATTATGTAGTGTAGTGACAGGAATTAAACCACAATATCTTGTACGAGTCAAGGGAAAAATGATCATTTTGTAATATCCTGTTTTCAGTGCCTTTTTCCCGTGAATGGACGGTGAAAAGTTTGTGAATAAATTTGGTATACTACCCCACATGACGAAGCCAAAGAGCGCTGCTGCATTGTACCTTATCCCAAATTATAGCACTCTTGAAGTCATCTGCCGAGAAAAATAAAGGTATGCTTCCGGACAACAGAATTTATCGGAATTCCCGATAAAAAAATTAAAGAAAAACAGGAACGCCTCCCTTTCCAGCAGGCGCATTAAGAAACAAAAGAGACCACGAACGCGGGAAAAAACCGCATACCATGAAAGAGTACCGGCACAGCATCTTCAACAGCCTCGCCTTCAGGGTGATCGTCCCAGTACTCATTATTGTTACTATTACCGGATTCGGCCTGTATGCCCTCGTCCTCCGTTCTGTTGCCCAGTTTGCAGACCGGCAGATCAAAGAGATTTTCCTGGAGAATTCGCACAGCATCTACTTGATCTGCGACAGGAACATGAATGAGCTGCTCAGGTCAGGTATGGCAAACAGCGAGAAATCCGTGCACATCAAAAAAGCTCTAGCGACAAAGGAAATCAGTGCCTTTATGAACCACACCGGGCTTCAATGCACCATCACCGAAAACAGAACACGTGTTGTCTGCCAGTGTGAGCTTCCCGCCGGACTTCCTGAACTGGTTCAAAAGAGCATTAAGGAAAACACCCTTCTGTCCTTAGAACATAAGGGAAAGAGATATTACGCTTATATGATGAAATTCGAGCCCTGGGACTGGCAGATTATTCTGGTCAAGGATGCCGCGCAATACGGCGCCCTTATCAGGGAAGTGCGGCTCGTCTATACCGTCACAGGACTCACGCTCTTGGCTGCTGCCCTCATGCTCATCTACCATCTCAACAGCACGATCAAGCGGCCTATCAATGCGATCATAACTCCGCTGAAGAAAGGAGAGCGGCCTGCCTACACCGGGAATATCGAAGAGTTCGCCTTCATCAGCGAGAGCATCGGCCAGATGATCGCCTCGCTGCAGGAACAGACCGAACGGATAAAGAAAATTTACCATATTGCTATAACACACAGGGGCGAAGAGTTCTTTGACGAGATCGCCGTCGCCGTCGGCACAATGTTCGGGATGAACTCATTGATAGCGAAAATAAATCCGAATGGGAATACGGCTGTAATAGTTGCACGATACTTTAATGGCACATTGGAAAAGAATATAACAATCTCCCTTAAGGGCACCCCGTGTGAGGGAGTGTGCACGAAAAGACAGATGGTAGTAGTGAGCAGGCAGGCATATAAGGAATTCCCTTGTGCGCCCATGTTGAACAACACACAGGCGGAATCGTACATAGGATTTCCCGTATTCGACAGAAAGGGCGAGGTCAGTGGCATTGTCAATGCCTTCGGACAGCATAGAGAGTTTTCTGAATCGGATATTACGCTGCTGCAGACCATAGGACAGATGGTCGCGGCGGAATTCGAGTTCCTCGAAAAAGAAGAGTCGCAGCAGCGGCTCATGAAAGAGGTGATACAGGAGCAGAAGTTGAAGAGCATCAATGTCCTGGTCGGCGGGGTTGCCCATAACTTCAACAACATGCTCGTCGGCGTGTTAGGGTACGCCTCGTTGATGAACATGAAGCTGCAGCAGGCACGGGGAAGCAACACCCCTGTGCAGGGGGAACTGCTCGATGAATTGCTGCGCCATACCGAATCGATCGAGACGGCAGCACAAAGAGCGCAGGGCCTCGCCACCGAGCTGGGGATCCTCTCCAGAGGTACACTGCTCGAAGAAAAGACGAGCTATTCTCTCTCGCTCAATGCCTTCCTGACCAAGTTCCGCGATCTCCTGGCACACACGTTCCCGAAAACGATATCCATCGTCACCGAACTGGCAGACGACCTCGCGCTGATCAAGGGCGATATCTCACAGATAGAGCAGGCGATCTTGAATATCTGCATCAACAGTAAGGATGCGATGCCGGAAGGCGGCACCCTGCGCATCACCACGGCCAATCTGCGCGTTGCGGAGAGTGACTCCCGACACCCCTACCTGGCGCCCGGCAGTTATGTCACGATCACCATTACTGATACGGGAACGGGCATTGACGAGGAGACCTTAAGCCATATCTTCGAGCCTTTCTTCACAACAAAGCCTGTTGATAAAGGCACCGGCCTGGGCCTTGCGACAGCCTATGCGATCATCAAGGTCCACGGCGGACATATCGCCGTTGAGAGCACCCCCGGAAAGGGAACAACCTGCACCATCCATCTGCCCGCACTCTAGGTCGTTTCAACTCGGCACGAAGCGGATATAACAGGTATAATTAATATAAACAGAAAAATCGAATACCATCTTTGATGAAATTCCTACTGAACAACGTTGATGGCAACGCACGAACCGGCAGCATCGAACTCGCACGGGGGATCATCCAGACACCCGCCTTCATGCCGGTGGGCACACAGGGAACAGTAAAGGCCATGTCCCCCGAAGAGCTCAAGGAGATGGGGGCCGAGATCATACTCGGCAATACCTACCATCTTTACCTGAGGCCCGGACATGACATCATTCATCAGCTCGGAGGTCTCCACACCTTCATTCACTGGGACCGGCCTATCCTCACCGACAGCGGCGGCTTCCAGGTCTTCAGCCTCTCATCGCTACGGAAAATCCGGGAGGACGGCGTTGAGTTCAGGTCCCATATCGATGGTTCGCTCCAGTTCCTCGGACCGGAAAGGGCCATGGAGGTACAGGTCGCGTTAGGCTCCGATATCGCGATGGCCTTTGATGAATGCACGCCCTATCCCGCGGAGTACGATTACGCGGTCGGGTCTCTTGAGCTGACGACACGATGGGCACAGCGATGCAAAGAATACCTGGAAGAGCGGAAAAAAAAATTGTGCGAAGATATCGATGCCCGCATTTCCGGGCTCCCGAACCTGTTCGGCATTATCCAGGGAGGAATGTACAAAGACCTTCGAAAGAGAAGCCTTGAAGAGCTGGTCGCTATAGGGTTCGACGGTTACGCTGCCGGTGGGTTAAGCGTCGGCGAGCCGAAAGAAGAGATGTACGACATTATACGGTTTATTGCCCCTCTGATGCCCGTGAACACACCGCGGTACCTCATGGGTGTCGGCGACCTGCAGGATGTGCTCGTCGCCGTCGAGAGCGGCTTCGATATGTTCGACTGCGTCATGCCCACGCGCAACGCACGCAACGGGACCCTCTTCACCAGTGTGGGGCGAATAAGCATCAAGAGGACCGAATTTAAAGACGATCCGGGGCCCCTCGATCCGAACTGCGGCTGCTACACCTGCAGGAACTATTCACGTGCCTACCTGCGGCACCTCTTCCTCTCAAAGGAGATCCTCTCCATGAGGCTCAACACACTCCACAATCTGCATTTTTATCTCGACTTCTTCAGGAAGATGCGGAGCGCGATTGCCGAAAAGAGATTCAGCAGTTTCAAACAGGAGTGGGAGGAGATTCTTGGACAGAACGGCCGAGATTAGAAAAGTCCTGCTGATCACCCTGCTCCTGAACCTTGCTGTTTCGGGAACAAAGATTGCGTACGGTTATTTCATCCGCTCCGTTGCCGTCACCTCGGACGGATTCCACTCCCTCTTCGACGGCGTCTCCAACGTTGCCGGGCTCATCGGCACCCGCATAGCATCCCACCCTCCTGATGAACAGCATCCTTATGGGCACAGAAAGTACGAGACGGTCTTCGCCATTTTCGTCGGCGTGCTCATGTTCATCACCTGTTTCGAGATATTCAGGGACTCTTACCATTCCCTGCAAGGGATACGGCGCCCCGCCGTGACCATGGGGAGTTTCATCGTCATGCTCGCAACCCTTCTGGTGAATACCTTTGTAACCCGCTACGAAGCACGCGTCGGCAAGCGGCTGAACAGCGAATTCCTCATTGCCGATTCCCGGCATACGAGGAGCGATATCTATGTCACCTTCGGCGTCATCGTCGGCCTCATCTTCATCAGGCTCGACTTCCCCCTTGCAGATCCTATCGCCGGAATCATCGTCGGTGTGCTCATTGCCCGTGCAGGCATGCAGATCATCAAGGAATCGACCGAAACCCTGGTAGACAGGACACAGGCCGACACTGCCCTTATCGAACAGGTGGCCTGCAGCGTACAGGGCGTCGCCGAGTGCCACGACATCCGGACCCGCGGCACCAGGGACCAGGTCTTTATCGACCTCCATGTCCTCGTCAATCCCTTCCTCTCTGTCGAGGACAGCCACCGGATTGCCGACCAGGTCGAAGAAGAGATAAAAACAAGGTTCCCCGAGATTAAGGACGTGGTTGTCCACATCGAGCCGTCGAAGCAGCGGTAGGACTCTCAAGCTGTCATTCAGCCCCGAAGAATTACATTCTTCGGGGACCCCCAATAGACCCCAAAAAGTCTTCTACTTTTCGGGGACCTCGTCATTGCGATCCTCCAGAGGCGGAGATGCAATCTCATCTTTTTTTTCAAGGCACATCGATATTTTGATGTGATTGCCCTAGCCGGTACTTTGAGACGTTTTTTCGGTCCACTTTTTTATGGTATACTAAAAACTGTTTCCCACCGATTACATCTTGAATCTATTAAAGATATTCACTTGCCGGTGTGGTGGAATGGCAGACGCGGCGGACTCAAAATCCGCTATGGGCAACCATGTGAGAGTTCGAGTCTCTCCACCGGCACCATAACTTTCATGGTAACCTGAGCTGCTTTCAGCCTCAATG
>JBFMCP010000042.1:0-23415 GCA_040754455.1 Nitrospirota bacterium | reverse complement strand
AGATACTTCATGATCTCCGATTCGAAGTTGTCGCTCAGTGTTCCTGAGCCGATGGCGTTTTTGATCTCATCGATGCTCCAGAACCTTACCTCGTCGATCTCTTCCGCATTGAACGAAAAGGGCCCGTTGTGAATACAGGAGTGGGTAAAGACCAGCTCGCTTTCGTAGGCATTCGAATGAATATAGGAATAAAGGAAGGCCAGCTCTCCGACGGCAATACCCAGCTCCTCTTCCATCTCCCGTTGAGCGGAAACGGTCAGTTCTTCAGCGGGGGCAACATGACCGCCCACAGAGGTATCCCATTTACCGGGCGCCACATCTTTGCTCATCGAGCGCTTCTGCAAGAGGAGCTCACCTCTATCATTGAAGACGAGCACATGGACGACCTTATGCAGCAGATCGGGATTTCCGTGAATGGCAGATCGGGGAGCAACGCCCAGGACATTACCTTCTTTATCAACAATTTCGAGGAGCTCTTCCTGCATCCTGTACCATAACAGAAAAAGGGCGTTTTCGTAAATGGTTGATCCAGATAAATATCTGAAAAATAGAGCGGTTTTGTGTTAAACTACTACTCGATGAAGTTTCTACATCTATTTGTTTCAAAGGCTATTGCCACGGTACTCTTCATTGGTTTTATTCCCTTTGCCCCGGGGACCTTTGGAAGCCTTGCAGGAGTGGCGTATCTCTGGTTGGTCAAGCCCGACACTCCTCTTCTGCTGATCACGATTATCGTCGGATTCATGGCAGGAGTTATCAGCGCCCGGGAGGCCGGGGAAATCTTCGGTGAGGAGGACAGCAGGCATATCGTTATCGACGAGCTCATCGGCTATTTCATCTCGATGTTGTACCTGCCGGTTACGGTCGGCTACCTTGTGGCAGCCTTTGTGCTCTTCAGGATATTCGACATCCTGAAGCCGCCGCCGATCAGGAACATCGAGCGGGCGGTACGCGGCGGTTGGGGAGTTATGATCGACGATGCAGTCGCCGGTGTGTTCACTAACGTCGTGCTCCACGTGTGGAGGGTTGCTGTATGAGATGCTTTATTGCCATCGATATGCCGGAAACCGTTAAACGATCTCTCGGCGAGGTCATCAATCGGGTAAAAGGTTCATCAAAGGATATCCGTTGGGTCCCGGTGCAGAACGTGCATCTTACCCTGAAATTTCTCGG
This sequence comes from Nitrospirota bacterium, assembly GCA_040754455.1. Lineage (GTDB taxonomy): Bacteria > Nitrospirota > Thermodesulfovibrionia > Thermodesulfovibrionales > Dissulfurispiraceae > JBFMCP01. Next base: position 22,242 of record JBFMCP010000042.1, on the reverse strand, counting down.
CGAGGTACAGGAGGAGACCATTCCGGCTATTGAAAAGAGCCTCTCCTCGGTATGCGCGGGCTTTAAGCCGTTCTCAATTACTGCGTCCGGCATAGGCGCATTCCCCAGCCTCAAGCACCCCGCTACCATATGGGTGGGACTCGATGCATCCGGGGAACTCGAGCAGCTCGCCCGTGCTGTTGATCTGTCCATGGCTGCGCTCGGGTTCGAAAAGGAGGAGCGGCAGTTTTCTCCCCATCTCACCATAGGGAGGGTGAAGGACAGGAAAAATATAGGGCCGGTAATCAAAGAGTTATATACCTTTAAGGATACAGTTTTTGGTACTATAGATGTCGGAGCAATCCTGCTCATGAAGAGCGTACTGAAACCGGGCGGCGCGGAATATTCCAGGCTCGCCTGTTTTGCTTTAACAGACAACTAAGGAAGTCCCCTGAGGGGGGGATAAAAAGGAGGCACCTTAATGAACAAGGATAAGATCAAGGCCCTGGAAGTGGCCATTTCCCAGATCGAAAAGAACTTTGGAAAGGGCGCCATCATGCGTCTCGGCGCCGCAGAGGTCGCCGAGGGCGTGCAGGCGATTCCGACAGGCTCCATCTCGCTCGACATTGCTACCGGCATCGGCGGCTTTCCGAGAGGAAGGGTCATCGAAATCTACGGCCCTGAATCATCGGGCAAGACGACTCTCGCATTGAATGCCATTGCACAGGCGCAGAAGATGGGCGGTGTCGCTGCATTCATCGATGCAGAGCATGCCCTGGACGTGAACTATGCTGCCCGGCTCGGTGTGAATATCGAAGACCTGCTGGTCTCGCAGCCTGATACCGGCGAGCAGGCGCTTGAAGTTGCCGAGACACTGGTCAGGAGCGGCGCTGTCGATATCGTTGTCGTCGACTCTGTTGCTGCGCTGGTACCCAAAGCGGAGATCGAGGGCGATATGGGCGATTCGCTGCCGGGACTTCAGGCACGGCTTATGAGCCAGGCAATGAGGAAACTTACCGCAGCCATATCGAAGTCGCTGACCACCATCATTTTCATCAACCAGATCCGTATGAAGATCGGCGTGATGTTCGGCAACCCCGAGACCACGACCGGCGGTAATGCCCTGAAGTTCTATGCATCCATGAGGCTCGATATCCGGAAGATCGACAACCTCAAGGACGGGCAGGAGGTCATCGGCGGACGGGTAAGAGTGAAGGTGGTAAAGAACAAGGTTGCGCCGCCCTTCAGGCAGGCGGAGTTCGATATCCTCTTCAATGAGGGCATCTCGAAGACCGGGGAGATCATTGACCTCGGCGCCGAGAAGGGCATTATTGAAAAGGCGGGCGCCTGGTACAGCTACAACGGTACGAGAATAGGGCAGGGCAGGGACAATGTCAGAGAGTACCTGAAGAACAACCCTGCTGTTGCCGAAGAGATCGGACAGAAGATCCGAGAAGCATACGGCTTGACGGCTGAAACGAAAGAAGAGGCCCGGAACAACGGGAAGTAAGTAAATTTCGAGTAACCGTTGCTTGAGTTATAAATGACATTAGAGAGCAAAAGAACAAAGACTCTGCCGAAAAACTTTGAAGATGCCTTCGACAATGCAGTAAAATATGCCTTCAAGCTCCTCGGGTATCGCGACCGGAGCGAGAAGGAGCTGCAGGAGAAACTGGCACGGAAAGGATTCTCCAACGGCACAATAAATAAGACGATCGACTTTTTTAAAGAGAAGGGATTCATAAACGACCGGAAGCTCGCCGCAGCCCTGAGGCGGGATGCGGTGGAGCGGCGGCATCTCGGCAAGCGTGGTGTCAGGGGCTTGCTTTTGAAGCGGGGGCTCACCGGAGAGGTTGCCGATACGCTTTCGGACGATGAGGACGAAGCGGCGTACGTTGATGCAGCGCGTCAGCTCATCGAGAAAAAGCTGCGACACCTGAAACAGTTCGATGAGGAGACGATAAAGCGTCGACTCTGGGGGCTCCTGGCACGGCGAGGGTTTTCAGTCGAAAATATACGGGCGGCAATGAAATCATTTGATATAAAGGAGGAGCAGCAATGAGAATCAGGAAGACGGTAGGGGGTGTTTTGTTTGTCGGAATGATGTTTTTCATAGGGTGCGCATCGTATGCACGGTACACCCATGACGAAATAAAAAACTATCCGGTCGAGATCCAGGAAAAGATCATCAAGGGAGAGATTGTCCCCGGCATGACGCAGCAGCAGGTGCGGTACGCCTGGGGTGCCCCGAACGCGGTGCGTATGCTCGAGCCTGAGGCTGGTAAGCAGAAAGAGGAATGGATCTATTCCTCCATGGGAGTATTCAAGACCAGGCTCACCTTTATCGATGGAAAGCTGGTGTACATCATCAGCTCTGAGCCGGGAAGGTTGAAGTAGTATATATGAAGAGCGCCGATGTCAGGAATTCGTTTCTGGAGTTTTTTAAATCGAAGCAGCACAGCATTGTAAGCAGCTCATCCCTCATCCCGCGGAACGATCCGACGCTGCTCTTTACCAATGCAGGTATGGTGCAGTTCAAGTCTGTCTTCCTCGGCGAGGAGAAGCGGCCCTATACCAGGGCGACGACCTGCCAGAAATGCATGAGGGCGGGCGGCAAGCACAATGACCTCGAAAACGTCGGACATACTGCCCGGCATCACACCTTTTTCGAGATGCTCGGCAACTTTTCTTTTGGTGATTACTTTAAAAAAGATGCAATCCTCTTTGCCTGGGAGCTTCTTACCGGGGTCTATAAACTGCCGAAGGACAAGCTCTGGGCAACGGTCTACCAGGATGATGACGAGGCCGAGAATCTCTGGAAAGAGCTCACCGGCATTCCCGGCGATAGGATCGTCAGACTCGGCGCAAAGGATAATTTCTGGCAGATGGGAGACACCGGCCCCTGCGGGCCCTGTTCCGAGATTATTATCGACCAGGGCGAAGAGGTCGGCTGCGGGCAGCCCGACTGCAAGGTCGGCTGCGACTGCGACCGCTATCTTGAAATATGGAACCTCGTCTTTATGCAATTCAACCGCGACGAGTCAGGCACGCTCACCCCATTGCCGAAACCGAGCATCGATACAGGCATGGGCCTTGAGCGTCTCTGTGCTGTACTCCAGGGCAAGCTGAATAATTTCGATACCGATCTTTTTGCGCCGATCATCGCTGCCGTCGAACAGGTATCCGGAAAGACGTACGGACGCTCCCGCGAACATGACACGTCGATGCGGGTGATTGCCGACCATATGAGAGCAGCTGCGTTTCTGCTTTCCGATGGCCTCATGCCTTCGAATGAGGGGAGGGGATACGTGCTGCGGCGGATTATCCGGAGGGCCTCACGGCATGCAAAGCTGCTCGGCCTCGAAGGAGCGGTCCTGTACAATTTACTGGATTCCGTGATCGATGCGATGGGAGCTGTCTATCCTGAACTGGCCCGGGAGCGTGAGCGGACCGCAAAGGTCCTGCGGTTCGAAGAGGAACGTTTTACCAAGACCCTTGAGCAGGGCATGAGGATTCTTGATGACGTTATCGCCAAACTGAAGAAGTCCGGTGAGAGGACGATCCCCGGCGATGAGCTGTTCAAACTCTACGATACGTATGGATTTCCTCTGGACCTCGCGCGCGATATCGCCATAGACAATTATCTGCTCATCGACGAAGATGGCTTCCATCGTGAGATGGAGGTGCAGCGGGAGCGGGCGCGGGCATCGTGGGTCGGCGAGGAGGAAGCCATTGCCTCTATCTATAAAGAGCTTTTATCCGAGATCGGCGCAACAACCTTTGTCGGATATGACGCAATCGAGACCGCAGCAGTGGTCAAGGCAATGCTCAAAGAGGGCAAGATCGTTACCGAGGCATCTACAGGAGATGAGGTAGAAGTGTTTCTCGATACAACGCCTTTTTACGGAGAGTCGGGCGGTCAGGTTGGTGACAAGGGTACGATATATAACGATGGATTCGAGGCCGATGTTGTCGATACCAAAAAAGAGGTTGATCTTCATGCCCATGTGGTCAAGATTAAAAAAGGGACACTCAAGGTCTGGGACAAGGTAACTGCTGCTGTTGACAGGAACCAGCGTATGGCAACAGCGCGGAACCATACGGCAACCCATCTGCTCCATACGGCATTGAAGTCGGTGCTCGGAGAGCATGTCAAACAGGCGGGCTCCTATGTGTCGCCAGAGAGATTGCGCTTTGACTTTACCCATTTCTACGGGCTCGAGAGGAACGAGATCGAGGCGATCGAGACCATGGTCAATGAGAAGATCCTCGAAAATATCGGCGTCGTAACCGAGGTTAAAGACATAAAGGACGCATTGAAGTCCGGGGTCACTGCGCTCTTCGGAGAGAAGTATGGCGAAAAGGTGAGGGTCGTGAGTGTTCCTGGCTACAGCGCCGAGCTCTGCGGCGGGACGCACTGCAGGACCACCGGCGATATCGGGCTTTTCACCATTGTTTCCGAAGGGAGCGTCGCCTCCGGCATCAGGAGGATCGAGGCGTTCACCGGTAAGGCTGCGTTCGACTATCTGCGGCAGAAGAGCAACGAACTCCGGAGCATTGCCGATCTCCTCAGGACCGACAGGCCGTACGAGAGAGTGGAGCGGCTGCTCGCCGAGCTCAAGGAACGTGACAAAGAGGTCGAGTCTCTGAAGGCAAAGGCGGCATCGCAGAGCTCTTCAATGGTCATGGAAAAAGTCAGAGAGATAAACGGTGTCAAGGTCCTCTCCTGCCGCGTCGACGGCATGGAACAGAAAGACCTCCGGATCTTCGCCGATAATGTGCGGGACAGGATCGGCTCGGGTGTCATTGTCCTCGCCTCAGGCAAGGACGGCCAGACCGCGCTCCTCGCTATGGTGACTGCCGACCTTACGGAGAGATTCAGTGCCGGTGAGCTCTTAAAGGAGGTCGCTGCACAGGTCGGCGGCAGGGGCGGCGGCAAGCCTGAAATGGCCCAGGGCGGCGTGGCAAACCTGGACGAGCCGGCAAAACTAGACAAAGCCCTTGCGTCTGTATATGATATAGTGAAAAATAAGAAGTAGTCAGGAGACAGAATCCATAAGTCAGAATAAAAACGATTTCAAGACTCATTCTTCTGAATTCTGACTACTGGCTCCTGAGTTCTTCCTTTCAAACGGAGGTGTTCCATGACAGTATTCGACATCGTACGGAATGCGGTTCTTGCAGGCTTCGGGGTTCAGGAAAAAGTCAAGGAATTCATTGATGACCTGGTAAAAAAGGGTGAGCTGAGCGAGTCCCAGGGCGCAAAGCTGGTGAAGGAATGGTCCGAGAAGGCGGAGAAGAGCACCACCGACTGGAGCAAGAGCATCTCGGACGTCATCACCAAGACCATGGAGAAAATGAATATCCCGACCAAGGACGATTTCGACAAGCTCAACAAGAAAGTACAGAACCTTTCCGCACGGGTCAAGAAGCTCGAAGGGACGGTCGAAGACACGGGGAAAGAGGAGTAACGGGTGGAGCGTCTATCGCGTTCTGTATAAGAATTCCGATAACGCTATAACTTTTTTATTGTGGATATTTTTAAGCTCAACCGTACCTATAAATCTGCCCGACGCCTCCAGCAGATTATCAACGTATTCCTCAAGTACGGTTTCGGCCAGATCATCGAGCAGATCAATCTCGGCAGGTATATCCCCTTCAAAAAGAGGATACGCTCCTTCGGCTCCTGGCCCTCACTCAAAGGCCCGACGGTCCCCGAACGGCTGCGCATGGCCTTTGCCGAGCTCGGTCCCACCTTCATCAAGCTCGCGCAGCTGCTCTCGTCGCGGCCCGACCTGATCACGATCCAGTATGCAAACGAGCTGAAGAAGCTCCAGGACGAGGTCCCCCCGTTCCCTGCACACGAGGCGAAACAGATTGTCGAAATGGAGCTTAAGCTTCCCCTCTCCGACCTCTTCAAGCGCTTTGATGAAGAGCCCATCGCGGCTGCCTCGATTGCCCAGGTGCATGGTGCGACACTTCTCGACGGCTCCGACGTCATCGTCAAGGTGCAGCGGCCCGGCATCAGGGAGTATATCGAAGCCGATATCGCCATTCTCTTTACGCTCGCCCGGCTTCTCGACAAATATATATCGGAGAGCAGGTTCTTCAATCCCATCGGCATTGTCGAGGAGTTCTCGAGGACTATCCGGAGAGAGCTCGACTTCGAGGAGGAGGCGAGGAACTGCACACGGTTCAAGAGAAACTTCGAAGACTACCCCGATATCCATATTCCGAAAATATATAACGAGCTCGTTACTGAAAAGGTGCTGGTCATGGAGCGGATCGAGGGCGTCAGGATCGATGATATCGCAGCGATCAGCAGGATGGAGCTCGACAGAAAGAAACTCGCAAAGATCGGCGTAGACGCGTACTTCAAGCAGATCCTCAAGGACGGCTTTTTCCATGCCGACCCGCATTCCGGGAATATCCTGGTCATGCCGAACGGGACGCTCGCCTTTCTGGACTTCGGCATTGTCGGCAGGGTGTCGGATGAGCTCAAAGAGACCATGGCGAACACCTTTCTTGCGCTCATCCAGCATGATTTCGACCGTCTCATCGACCAATACATAGAACTCGGTCTCGTTCCCGAGCATATCGATCTCAATGCCTTCAGAAAGGAATTCAAAGCGGACCTTACCGACTTCCTCGAACCGCTCTACGGGCTCACCCTGCAGGAGATCAATTTCGCCGAATATCTGGACACTGTGACGCACCTTGCGATCAAGCACCACCTCAAGATTCCCTCGGAGCTTCTGATGATCAACAAGGCCATGCTCATTCTCGAAAATATCGGGCGGCAGCTCGATCCCGGCTTCGATTTCGTCGCAGCCGCAGAGCCCTATGCCTCCAAACTGATCAAGGAGCGGGTCAGTCCCTCCCGGTTTTATCAGAAGACGAGAGACAACATTATGGAGATCAGCGATTTCGTATCACTCTTCCCTCGGCAGATGAAGCACCTGATCAAGAAGGCGCTGAAAGACGATATCCAAGTAAGGATGTTCCATGTCAATCTTCCCGAGTTCATCAAGGACATGGACCGCGCGAGCAACCGCGTCGCCTTCGCCATGATCGTGAGCTCTATGATTCTAAGCTCTGCTATCCTTCACGCCGCCGGTGTCGGCCCCAAAATCTTGGGCGTTTCTCTTCTCGCCCTCTCCGCCTTCGGCTTCGCCTTCTTCCTCGGCGTCTGGCTGATCATTTCGATCATACGGTCGGGAAGATTGTAAATGATTTGCAAATTTTTTTGGCACCCTTGACAACCTGCTTCAAAACAGGATAATATTTGTCCAGATTAGACCTCAGGGCTTGACGAGCGGATCATTATCAAAGAAGCTATATACAAAGGAGGAAGAGACAATGGATGCATTGGCGTTGAGCAGGCTGCAGTTTGCGGTAACGGCTATGTTTCATTTCATTTTCGTGCCCCTGACACTCGGCCTCTCCCTTATGGTCGCCTACATGGAGACGCGCTATGTCAGGACGGGTGATGAGCTGTACCTCAAGATGACGAAGTTCTGGGGGAAACTGTTTCTCATCAATTTCGCCCTCGGCGTGGTGACGGGCATCACTTTGGAATTCCAGTTCGGCATGAACTGGGCGGAATACTCGAAATACGTCGGCGACATCTTCGGTGCACCGTTGGCAATCGAGGCGACGGTCGCATTTTTTCTTGAGTCGACATTTATCGGTCTATGGATCTTCGGCTGGAACAAGGTATCCAAAAGGGTCCATGCCCTCTCGATCTGGATCGTCGGTGTCGCCACGAACCTTTCCGCGCTCTGGATACTCCTCGCCAACGGCTGGATGCAGCATCCCGTCGGCTATGTGCTGAGGAATAACAGGGCCGAAATGGTCGATTTCACTGCTATGCTCACCAATCCTTACGGCCTGCTGAAATTCTTTCATACCATCTTCTCAGGATATGTAGTCGCGGCCTTCTTTGTGATGGGAATCGCCGCCTACCACCTGCTGAAAAAGCAGAATACCGAATTTTTCAAGAAGTCCTTCAGGATGGCGGCGACGTTCGGATTAGTGAGCTCGCTGCTGCTCTTTGTTGTCGGTGATTTCCATGCCGCCGAGGTCGCAAAGACGCAGCCGGCGAAGTTTGCGGCTATGGAGTCGGTATGGGACACGCAGAAAGCCGCTCCCTACAATTTCATCGTCGTCCCCGATGTCGCCAACGAGAGGAATACTGTTGAAGCGATCGGAGTCCCGAAGCTCCTGAGTCTGATGGCTTTCCACGACGGCAATGCCGAGGTGAAGGGGTTGAAGGAGTTCAAGAAGGAGGAGCGGCCTCCGGTGCTTCCCACGCACCTGAGCTTCAGGGCAATGGCCGGGCTCGGCATGCTCTTCATGCTGCTGACGCTCATTGCCTTCGTCCTGTCGCGCGGGAATCGGCTTGAATTGTCCCCGATGTTCCTGAGAATCATGCTCTATGCGCTCCCCCTGCCGTATATCGCTGCGCAGCTCGGCTGGATCGTAGCGGAGGTCGGCAGACAGCCCTGGATCGTCTATGGTGTGCTCAAGACATCCGATGCGGTGTCCAAAGCAATAACGCCCGGACAGGTCTGGGCATCGCTCTTCGGGTTTACCCTGGTCTATGGACTGCTTGCGGTGGTCGACATCTATCTGCTGACGAAGTTCGCAAAGAAAGGGCCGGATGAGAATGTCGAAGTGCTCATTGAGACTCCCGTGAGAGCCACACAGGCGCAGGAGGTGTAACATGGAATTTCAGATTATCTGGTTTATTCTCTGGGGAACGCTCTGGGCGGTCTTTTTCATGCTCGAGGGATTCGATTTCGGTGCTGGCATGCTTCTGCCTTTTCTTGGAAAGAATAATCCTGAGAAGCGGGCGATCATCAATACGTTGGGCCCCGTATGGAGTGGCAACGAGGTCTGGCTCATCACCGCCGGCGGCGCAACGTTTGCCGCATTTCCGACTACCTATGCGCTTATGTTCAGCTATCTCTACTCTGCGCTGCTGCTCATTCTTTTCGCATTGATCTTCAGGGGAGTTGCTCTCGAGTTCAGGGGCAAGGGCGGCAGCCCTGCCTGGGAGAAGGGATGGGACATTGCTGCCTTCCTTGGTAGCCTGCTTCCCGCGCTCCTCTTCGGCGTTGCCTTCGGCAATATCTTCCGCGGTCTGCCGATTGATGCCGGTGGATACCACGGATCGTTTTTCACCCTGCTTAATCCCTACGGACTGCTGACCGGAATCCTCTTTGTTCTCCTCTTTATTGTGCATGGAGCTCTGTGGCTTTCGGTTAAGACAACCGGAGACCTCAGCGTGCGGGCGGGAAGACTTGCGAATAAAGTGTGGTTCATTCTCCTCGGCGTAGCGGCAGTGTTCCTGGTTGCTACCTATTTTGCGACCGATCTCTATGCGAACTATTTCGGCAACCCTGTCTGGTTTATTGTCCCTGCTGCTGCGGTCGCGGCGCTGCTCGGGACGAAGCTCTTTGCTGCAGCAGGCGCGTATCTGAAAGCATTCTATGCTTCTATGGTGACCATACTGACGGTGGTCTTTACGGGGGTGATCGGCCTCTTTCCGAATCTCATCCCCTCGAACATCGACCCGGCGTACAGCCTGACCATTTTCAATTCTTCGTCCAGCATCTATACGCTGAAGATCATGACCGTAGTTGCGCTGCTTTTTGTGCCGGTGGTGATCGCTTATCAGATCTGGATTTACCGCATATTCAGGCATCGTGTGAATGCTGATGAGATTATGGCTGATAAAGAAGCGTACTAAAATATAATAGGCAGAGTGAGAGCACATTCCTCACTCTTTACCTCTTGCTTTGAAAGGGACTGACATGGAGATTACCCGCGAGGCGGATTATGCGATCAGATGTGTTTTTTACCTGTCGGGCAGACCGAATGAGGTCACCATGATCGACGAGATCGCCCGGGAGATGTCGATACCGAAGAGTTTTCTCGCCAAAATACTGCAGAAGCTTGCCAAGGCAGGGATCGTGAATTCCTTCAGAGGAGTGAAGGGTGGCTTTCAGCTCGCTAGGGCTCCAAAGGACATTACCCTTCTCGATGTCGTAGAGGCAATAGAAGGGCCGGTCGGCATGAACATTTGCGTCCTCGACGAAAGACGGTGCGATCTGAGCAGTACGTGCTGCATTCATCCTGTCTGGGTGGAGATACGGAAGGATTTCAGGAAACTCCTCGGCAAAAAGGACTTTGCGGGTTTGAGAAAATAAGCAGAGCAGAGTGTTTTTGCACCCTGCTCTGCTTTATATAACAGATGTTACTTCTGTTTTGCCGCTTCTTTGATCAATGCCTGACCGATGACGTTCCTCTGGATTTGATTGGTGCCTTCGTATATCTGGAGGATCTTCGCATCACGCACCATTTTTTCGACAGGGTATTCCTTCATGTAGCCTGCGCCGCCCATTATCTGCAGCGCATCGAGGGCCACTTTTATTCCGAGATCGGTGGCAAAGGTCTTTGCCATCGCGGATTCTTTAGAAATATCTTTGGCCCCGCTGTCGATATAGCGGGCAACCGAGTAGATGAGCGAGCGGGCTGCTTCTATCTGCATTGCCATATCGGCCAGCATATGCTGGATCGCCTGGAAGCTGATGATCGGGTGGCCGAACTGGTGGCGCTCACGGGCGAACTTCACCGCTTCCTCAAAGGCACCCTGGGCAACGCCGAGCCCCTGGGCGCCGACGCCGGTACGAGAATTATCGAGGGTCTTCATGGCGACGATAAAGCCCATGCCCTCTCGCGCGATGAGGTTCTCTTTCGGAATCCTGCAGTTGTCGAAAATGAGCTCTCGCGTCGATGATGCCCTGATGCCCATCTTGTCTTCCTTCTTGCCGAAGGTGAAGCCCGGGGTCCCCTTCTCGACAATGAATGCTGAGGCGCCCCGAGGGCCCTTTGACCGGTCGGTGATGGCGATGATGGTATAGATGTCCGCTTCGCCGCCGTTGGTGATCCACTGCTTCGTGCCATTCAGGACATACTCGTTCCCCTCGAGCTTTGCCGTGGTCTGGATGCCGCTGGCGTCGCTCCCTGCGTTCGCCTCGGTCAGTCCGAAGGCCACCAGCCGTTTGCCAGCTGCGATATCGGGGAGATATTTTTTCTTTTGCTCCTCCGAACCGTGGAGCAGAATGGGGAAGGTGCCGAGCGCATTGGCGGCATAGGTGGTCGATACCCCGACGCATGCCCTTGAGAGCTCTTCGACCGCGATGCAGAGCTCGAGGCATCCTTTGCCGAGACCGCCATACTCCTCGGGGATATATATCCCCATCATATCAGACTGGGCGAGGACTTTTATGATCTCCCAGGGGTATTCGTTCTTTTCATCAAGTTCGGCTCTGACCGGTACGACCTTTTCTTCAGCAATCTGCCGTGCAAGATCACGGATCATCAATTGCTCTTCAGTCAAAAAATAATCCATCAACATCCTCCTCTGTATCTCGTTCACCGTTCATGGTTTATTGAAACAAAAATGGTAATCTCAGCCAATGATGAACTATGAACGGTGAACGATGAACTATTCAGCCGCTGATATCAACGCCTTCTATCAGCAAGCTCGATGAGCCTATGTTACCATAAAATCTCAGATCATCGCCAACCTTGGAGATGTTTTTGAACAGATCGAGGATATTTCCGGAAATGACGGCCTCCTTTACCGGATAGGCGATCTCTCCCTTTTCGATCCATAACCCTGAGGCGCCGACGGAGAATTCCCCTGATATGGGGTTTGCCGTGTGCATGCCCATGGTCTCGATCACATAGAGTCCCCGGTCGATGGTCTTGAGAAGGCTTGAGAAATCAGAGAGGTATTCTGGCCCTGCGGGCTCGCAGTAGAGGTTTGTCGGACCCACGAGCGGCAGGCCCGCGGCCCCTCCCCGGACAGCGTTGCCGGTCGACGATACGCCGTCCTTTCTCGCAGTATAAGTATTGTACAAATAACCGTTCAAGACACCCCGTTCGATCAGGACCTTGCTCGACGTAGGTACCCCTTCATCATCGACCGGCTTGCTGCCGAGTCTCCCGGCGAGGAGTCCGCTGTCGATAATATTGATGCCGGCGCTTGCCACCTGCGCTCCCTTTTTTCCGGCAAGCATCGACTTCTTTTTCTGGACCGACTCAGAGGAGATGGCAGTGGCAAAGATGCCGAGGAACTCCGATGCAATGGAGTTGTCGAGAAGTACGAATCCTCGTAACGGGGTTATTTTCTTTGCGCCGAGGAGTTGTAGCGCGCGCCGGGCGCCCTTTCTGCCGACCCGTTCAAAGGAGAGGTCTTGCAGGAACCTGGACCCCTCATAGTCCCAGCCCATCTGGCTCTCGCCATCTTCTTCTGCAATGACCGTTATCTGTGCGGAGCAGCCGGTGGAGGCATAGTGGATATCGACGCCCTTCGAGTTGACGATGTAGGTATCACTGGCGCCGAAATACCCCGCCGCCTTTCTTACGCGTCTGATTCGGCGATCCTCGTCAAAGGCGGTCTTCTCGATGAGCATGACGCGGTCTATCGCATCCTGTTCAGGGAGAGAAGAGATGGCTGTGTCGAATATGGCTACTTCAGACGGTTTGCCGTGCGAGGGCAATCCGAGTGACTCGTCGGGTTCGGTATACTCTGCCGCTTCGACGGCAGCTTCCGCCACCCGGTCCATTTCGTCAGGATCGGTGGAATAGGAAAAGCCGAGCCGTTTGGCTTTAATGACCCTGATGCAGTAGCCGACAGTCGTTGAGGATTCGAGGGTGTCGATCTTCTGCCCTTTGACCTCGATACCGAGACTTTTCGACCTCTTGGCATAGACCTCTGCCTCGTCGGCTCCTTTCCGCAGTGCCAGTTCCATCAGTTTTAATGCAAATGCTCTCTCCATAGCGTATTCCTCTTAGATTGCAGGTGACTGGGTGCATGCCTGCTTCCCGCTCCTTGCTTCCTACTTCCTAATTTTCAGTCCTCTTCGTAGTACGTGGCCGAAGCGCTCTCAGATTCCCAGACCGTGACCGCAGAGACGGAGACATTCGAGTATCCCGTCAATCGTTTTCTGAGCGACTCGAATATCCAGCGGGCGATGTTTTCCGATGAAGGGTTTTTCTCGGTAAAGGGAAAGACATTGTTGAGGCAGGTGTGGTCGAGCTGTGCAATGATCTCGTTGGTCTGCGCCTTCAGATCATGGAAGTCGATGGCGATATCGAGCTCGTTCAGGCGCTCTGCCGTGACATACACCTGGACTCTCCAGTTGTGGCCGTGCAGGTTTTCGCATTTTCCTTTGTAGCCCCTCAGCTGGTGCGCTGAGGCAAAACCCGTCTCTATCATCAATTCGTACATTGTAACCTCCGGTTTAGTTCATCGGTCATAGTCGCTGTTCATGGTTCATAGTTTATAGGTTGCCGATAATGAGCATTTTTACCATGAACAATGAATGGTATACTATGAACGTATTATCTTTCTTTTTTGAACAAAGCAATGTAAGGCAGGTTCCTGTATTTGTTCTCGTAATCCAGGCCGTAGCCGACGACGAACTGGTTTGGAATCCTGAAGCCGATATAATCGACCGGCACCCTGGTGACCCGGCGCTCCTCCTTATCGAGGAGCACGCATATCCTGAGGCTCGCGGGCCCCTTTGACAAGAGGCTTTCGCGGATGATATTGAGCGATATCCCTGTATCAATTATATCATCGATGAGCAGGACGTCTCTGCCCCTTATATTCTCCCGTACGTCGTAGTAGATGCTAGTCTTGCCGGAAGAGTCGGTTTTTACATAGCTCGAGGAAATGATGAAATCGACGGAGACAGGAATCCTCAGTGCCCTGATAAGGTCGGCAAAGAACATGAACGAGCCTTTCAGAACGCCGACGGCAAGCACCTCCTTGCCCGCGTAATCCCGCGATATCCGCTCTGCCAGCTCCATAACCTTATCGTTGATCTGCTCGGTGGTGAATAGCGGCTTGCCTATAATCATCAACTTCCTCCCGGAACGTGCTAATAACAACAGTATTATATAATACCGGTATTCCCCTTTTATCTCAACTGTATACCTCTCACCCTCCCTTATTGCCAGAGCACAATGTGCACAAGGTGCATCCCACAGGTTTGCTCTCATTCCTCTCTTTGCATTATCATAGAGCGCCTGCTTGTGGCGGGCGTATCTTTTGAACGTATCAACCCGATGAAACTATGGAGCTGAATTTCACCAAAATGCAGTGCAACCGGAATGATTTTGTCATTCTCGATTGTAGAGCATTCGATATTGCCGAATACTTTAATCTCAATTCCCTTGCCGTGCGGCTTTGCGACCGGCGGTCGGGGATCGGCGCTGACCAGCTTTTGCTGCTCTACAATTCGCTTGACGCTGACTTCAGGCTGAAAATCTTCAACAGCGGGGGCAAAGAGGTCGGGATGTGCGGCAACGGGATTATCTGTCTTGCCAAGTATATCTGGAACAAGGGGATCTCGGACAAAGGGCTTCTCAAGATCGACACGCTTGCCGCCCTGGTGAATGTCGAGCGTATCGGCGATATGGTAAGAGTGGATATGGGAGAGCCGGTCTTCGATGCCGATAAGATTCCTGTCAACCTTAAATTAAAAAGACCTATTATCGATTATCCGATCCAGGCCGGAAATACCGACTTCAGGGTGACCTGCCTTGCCCTCGGCGGCCCGCAGGCAGTAGTTTTCCTGAAGGATGATCTCGCTGAGTTCCTGTTATCCGCCTACGGGCCTGCTATTGAAAATCACCCGCTCTTTCCGGAAAAGACCGATATCGCCTTCGTCAATGTGAAGAGCAAACAAGAGCTGATGATGAGGTTCTGGGGAAAGGGAGTCGGCGAAACGATGGCGTGCAGTACCGGGGCTGCTGCTGCAGGCGTGGCCGCCATTCTGAAGGGACTCACGGGGCGGAAAGTTACGGTATCCTTTTCAGGGGGAGAAGTGGTGATCGAGTGGCCGCATAATGATCACGTCTATATAACCGGTCCTGCGGTGGAGGTCTTTGAAGGCAGGATGATGCACCTTGAAGAAAAGAGAAGAGAGTGCAGAAGGCACCAGCGTAAGGTCTGCAAGGCTACGCTGGAATTTTCAAAGAAGGGCGAACCGAGGGGCGCGGTATATTCATGCATCTGCATCGATATCAGCGAATCGGGAGTCGCCATTATTACCGATCAGGAACTGAAAATGGGAGACGTCGTTGTCTTCAAAAAGAAAGAAAGCACCTTGCCGCTCAGGACCGCCGTGGTCATGTGGAGCACGGTGGCAGATAACAAATATAAAGCAGGATTGATGTTTATTTAGCAACGATCGCCCGGCGAACACAAAAAGGGCAGCGCTCAAAAGGCACTGCCCTTTTTGTGTTCAGACCTGAACGTTATTTTGTTATCTTCGCTGCGCAGACCTTGAATTCGGGGATCTTCACCTGAGCATCGAGCGCGTCGTTCGTGATCACATTCGCCGCAGCTTCGCTGTAGTGCATCGGGATAAAGATCGTGCCTGCCGGGACCTTCGGGGTGAGCTTCGCCTTTATCTTGATACTCCCGCGCCGCGAGGCAACGGTAATCCGCTCGCCGTTGCTGATGTTCAGCCTCTTTCCGTCTGCGGGATTGAGCTCGACATACGGCTCTCCGGCGTGCGCCTCGATGGGCTGCACCCTCCTTGTCATCGAGCCGGAGTGGTACTGGTAGAGGTTCCTTCCTGTCGTGAGGATGAAGGGGAACTCTTCATCCGTGGTCTCGGCAGGAGGAGTATACTCGACGGTTGAGAATTTGACTTTGCCCTTCGGGAACCCCGTCTTGTAGAGATAAGGCGTCCCCGGATGATCCTCGTCCGGGCACGGCCACTGGATACCTCCCTTTTCGAGGCGCTGGTAGGTGATCCCCGCAAGATTGGGCCATACCTGGCCGAACTCGATCAGCACATCTTCAGGAGACTTGTAGCTCATTTCATATCCTAGTCTCTTCGAGACATCCATGATGATGTCCAGGTCGGCCCGCGCCTCGCCGGGTGCATCGACCGCCTTTCTCACCCGCTGGACCTTTCGCTCCGTGTTGCTGAAGGTGCCTTCTTTCTCGGCAAAGCAGGTAGAGGGCAGCACCACATCTGCCAATGCAGCAGTCTCGGTCATAAAGATGTCCTGCACTACCAGGAAGTCGAGCTTCTTCAACGCTTCGACCGTGTGATGGGTGTTGGGATCGGTGATGACCGGGTTTTCTCCCATTATGTAGAGCGCTTTGACTTTTCCTTCGAGTGCAGCGGGAATCATCTCGGTTGCAGTCATCCCCACCTTTGCGGAGAGGGGCACGCCCCAGGCCTTCTCGAATTTGTCCTTCACTTCCGGAAGGTCGACCTTCTGGTATCCAGGATAGGTAGCGGCGAGACAGCCTGCATCAGAGGCGCCCTGGACATTATTCTGTCCCCTGAGCGGGTTGATGCCGGTGGACTCTCTGCCGATATTGCCAGTGAGCATCACCAGATTGGCGACAGCAGCTACGTTATTGGTGCCGCAGGTGTGCTGGGTGATTCCCATGGTGTAGAAGATGCCCGCCTTCCGCGAACCGCCGTAGAGCCGCGCAGCCTTGATCAGCTCGTCCTTGGGAACGCCGGTGATCTGCTCCACCTTTTCAGGAGTGTACTCTTCGACCGACCTCTTGAATTCCTCAAAGCCCTCGGTTTTCTCGTTAATGAATTCTTTATTGTAGAGCCCCTCTTTAATTATAATATGGGCCATGCCGTTGAGCAGGGCGATATCAGTGCCCGGCTTCAGGTTGAGGAAGTGCTCGGCAAAGCGCACCATCGGCACCTTTCGCGGATCGGCAACGATGATCTTCGCGCCTTTGCGATATGCCTTGATCATCCTGTTGGCGATGACCGGGTGCGACTCCTTGGTATTCGAGCCGATGATGAAGATGACCTCCATCCCCTCGATCTCCTGTATGGAGTTGGTCATTGCGCCAGAACCGAATATGGCAGCCAGACTGGCTACCGTGGGCGCGTGTCAAAGCCGGGCGCAGTGGTCGACGTTGTTCGTCCCCACTGCGGCGCGGATCATTTTCTGGAATGCGTAGTTCTCTTCATTGGTGCAGCGCGCTGATGAGAGTCCGCCGATGGCATCGGCGCCGTGAGCGGCCTTTATCTCCTTTATCTTCGCTGCAACATAATCGAGCGCCTCGTTCCAGGAGACCTCTTTGAAAAGCGTCGAACGTTGAGCGCCGGATGTCGGAGCATCTTTCGGTGCAACTCTGATCAATGGTTTTTTCAGGCGGTCGGGGCTGCCTATGAACTGGTAGCCGAACCTGCCCTTGACGCAGAGCCAGCCCTCGTTCCAGGTGTCCTCTTTGGACGAGACCCTCACGACTTCATTGTTCTTCACATGGAGCGTGATATTGCAGCCGGTGCCGCAGTAAGAGCAGACGGTGTCGACCTCTTTCACGCCCTTTTGACGTCCCTTTAATGACCACATCTTGCCGGTAAGTGCTCCCGTGGGGCATACCGAAACGCACTGGCCGCAAAATTCACAGTTAAGGTCTTTCTCATATGCAGTGCATATCTTGGCTTTGAAGCCGCGGTAACCGAAGTCGATCGCTTGGACACCCTGGACCTCGTTGCAGACCTTCACACATCTGCCGCACATGATGCACTTTTCGAGGTCCCTCTCGATAAAGGGGTTTCCGTCCCTCTTCGTGTAGACCCTTCTTTCACCGGCGAGCCTGTTCTCCCTGATGCCATACTGGTATGCCATTTCCTGGAGCGTGCAGTCGCCGGCCCGCTCGCAGACCATGCAGTCGTTCGGGTGATCGGAGAGTATCAACTCCAGGACGGTCTTTCTCAGGTTTTCGATGTTCGGGTTCGAAGTCGTCACTTCCATCCCGTCGCTCACCGGGGTTGTGCAGGAGGTCACCGGCCTCGGAATGCTTTTGATCTCGACAATGCAGAGCCGGCAGCCGCCGAAAGGAGTGAGTTTCGGGTGATGGCAGAGCGTAGGTATCTCTATTCCCGCCATCCTCGCTGCCTCAAGGACCGTCATCTCTTCAGAAACCTCTATTGTCTTTCCGTCTATTGTTACCTTTACCATAATTACTCCCTCCCCACAGCATTGAATTTGCAGACATCGAAACATGCGCCGCACTTAATGCATATGCTGGTGTTTATTTTGTGGGGTTTCTTCTTTTCTCCGGTGATCGCTTTCGCAGGGCAGGCCCTGAGACAGGCGCCGCAGCCTTTGCATTTTTCTTCGATAACGCTATAGGTTAAAAGGTCCTTGCATACCTTCGCAGGACATTTCTTTTCCTTTATGTGAGCTTCGTATTCCTCCCTGAAATACTTAAGGGTGCTGAGGATCGGGTTGGGAGCGGTCTGCCCGAGACCGCACAGGGATGTTACCTTGATGTCATTGCAGAGCTTCTCGAGGAGTTCGATATCTCCCTCTTTGCCAAGACCTTTTGTCATCCTGTCGAGTATCTCATAGAGTCTTTTCGTTCCGATCCTGCAGGGCACGCATTTGCCGCAGGATTCGGCCTGGGTGAATTCGAGGAAGAACTTCGCGATATTGACCATGCAGTCCGTCTCGTCGAGGACGACCATGCCGCCTGAGCCGATGATCGAGCCGACCTTAGCGAGGGAATCGTAATCGACCGGCGTGTCGAGCAACGAGGCCGGAATGCAGCCGCCGGAAGGGCCGCCGGTCTGGACCGCCTTGAACTGCTTGCCATCGAGGCAGCCGCCGCCGATATCATAGATGATCTCCCCGAGCCGTATACCCATCGGAACCTCTATCAGGCCGGTGTTCTTCACCTTGCCGGTAAGTGCGAAGACCTTCGTGCCTTTGCTCTTCTCGGTGCCAATCGAGGCAAACCAGGCAGCGCCGTTCCGTATGATGTACGGTATATTCGAAAGGGTCTCAACGTTGTTGATAACCGTCGGCATGCCCCAGAGACCTTTGTGGACCGGGAACGGTGGCTTTGCCCGCGGCATTCCCCGCTCTCCTTCGATCGAAGCGATGAGAGCGGTCTCTTCACCGCAGACAAAGGCGCCTGCACCGAGTTTTATCTTGAGATCAAAGCTGAAATTCGAGCCGAAGATGTTCTTCCCGAGATAGCCCAACTCATGGGCCTGCGCCATCGCGAGCTTCAGCCGATCGACGGCAGCGGGGTATTCAGCCCTGATGTAGACGTATCCGAGGTCCGCGCCGATCGCATAGGCGGCGATCATCATTCCCTCGATGACCGAATGAGGGTTGCCCTCAATGATCGACCGGTCCATGAATGCACCCGGATCGCCTTCGTCGGCATTGCACACGATGTACTTTTTCTCGCCCGGGGCCTTACGGCAGGCTTCCCATTTCACTCCTGTCGGAAAACCGGCGCCCCCCCTGCCGCGGATGCCCGATGCCTTGATCTCGGCGATCACATCCTCGGGGGTCATTCCTGCCAGGATCTTCTTTATTCCTTCATACCCTCCGACACCGATGTACGCATGGATGTTTTCGGGGTCTATGGAGCCGCAATCCTTGAGGAGTACCTTGTGCTGTTTGGAATGAAAGGCATAGTATGAGTCGTCGATAAGCCACTCGGTAATCGGCTTGCCCTCTATTAGATGCTCCTTGACGATCCTGTACGCATTATCAGGCTTTATGCCCTGGTAGGTAACACTTGTATTGTTATCAACAACATCGACGAGAACGTCCCGCGCGCAGAAACCGCGGCAACCTACCTTTTGGTAATGGCAGGTGAAATCGAGATCGATATCAACGCAGAAATCGGTAATTGCCTTCTTGAACGCCTGGATGACCTCCTTGCCTCCGGCAGCAAGGCCACCCGTACCTATACAGACCCTTACGACGACCTTTTTCTTTCCATCATCATTTTGTGCCTTATATTCGACATCAGTTTGCTGCATCTGGCCCCTCTTTTTTCAGTTGTTTGATGAGCTTTGACGTGCCGTCGGCAGTCATTTCGGCATAGGCCTTGTTATTCACCAATACCACAGGGGCGATGCTGCAGGCCCCGACACACCGCACGACCTCAAAGGTGAATTGTCCGTCTTCGGTCGTTTCTCCGTCAGCGGCAAGGCCGAGGTCCCTCTGGACCCGCTCGGCTATCTTGGATCCGCCCTTGACATGACAGGCGGTTCCGCAACAGACCGAAATGACGTTCTTGCCCCTTGGTTTCAGATGGAACTGCGAGTAGAAGGTGACGACTCCGTAGAAGCGGCTGGCGGGGATATCGAGCTCCTCTGAAAAGTAGTTAATCGCCTCTTCGGGGATATACCCCAGTGCATCCTGAGTCTCCTGGAGCAGGAAAATAACATTGCCTCCGGTATCCCTGTACTTTGTGATGATCTGATCAAAGGTTTCTTTCATGAGTTTTCCTCATCGCAGCAGTATTGTTGTTTATTGCTTGTTTTTTTGCAAATTTTTATCCCGAAAGGATGGAAAGTTTTGCAGCTGAATGCGGCAAAATCTATAAAAAATTTACGATACTTCCACTCTTTCCCAACAGCCTCACGAACTCTGTCTTCGATAAGACAAGCTATTTTACTTTAACACAGGGGCTTTATCCCGATCAATAATTATGTAACTTTAGGTAACCTTTGGCACCATGATATCCCCTGCACGCTTACGATGAGCTCATGCCATCTCCGCATACCGGATACCGAGGAATACGGGCAAGGTTTTTGTATAAATACACCTAATAGATATCGTCCGACTTATAGGTAGCCTCAGGCAGCAGGTAGGGAACTACAAAGCGGTAAGAGACCACACCGATAGGCCTCCCGTCTTCCATGACCGGGAGGTGTCTGATCCTCTTTTCCGACATGATCTTGATCGCAACGCTGATATCTTCCGATCCGTTGACAGTTATCGGGTTGGGGGTCATGACTTCACCGATCCTCGCCTCATTGAAAGAGATTTTCTTTACAAAGCAATGCATGATGTCCCTTTCAGTAAAGATGCCGGCCAGTTTGTCATCATGATCAAGGACCAGTATTGAACCTATGTTATGCCCGTCCATGACGGTCACCGCATCAGCGACAAGGCAGGTTGTCTTGCAGGTGACCATCTTTGTTGTTTTCGCTTGCAGCACTTCCTTCAGCGTCATCCCTGACCTCCTTGCTTCATGGCTCCAAGGTTAATTAAAAATGTACCACACTCAAATGGTGTTATCTACGTAACTATAGAATTATTAAAAATTTTTATTATAAACGTGCAGCACCGAAAGGAAGGAAATCCTGTCATTGTTTCTGGTCCGGCTTTTGGTTCTGGGAACTCCCAGAAATGTGGACTACTCAGGCCCCGCGTGCGGAGCCGACCTTTACGATGGTGGGACGAAGGATTTTGACGATATCGTACGGGTCTATGCCGATGCAATAGCCCCGCTTGCCGCCATTTATGTAGACTTTGCGAAGATTGAGGATGGTCTCTTCCATATATACCGGCATTTCAGAGCGTGTGCCGAAGGGAGAGATACCTCCGGTCTGATATCCTGTAAGCTGTTCCGCTCTCTCAGGGACACAGGGTAGAATGCTCTTTGCCCCGATTATTTTTGCAAGCTCCTTAGTCGATGCCCTCATATCGCCGTGCATGAGAACGATAAAAGGCTTTCCGTCGGCCTCCAGGACGATCACTTTCACGATAGCGTGTTCATCAACGTTGAGCTCTCTTGCGCAGTCCGCTGTGCCGCCGCCTTCCTCATAGGCGTAGAGGTGGTCCGAATATTCGATCCCCGCCGCGCGCACAACTTCAACCGCTGCCGTGACAGGAGGCGTATTTTCAATCATACCCGTACCTCGTTTCTTGAATGTTTTCTATATTATCATTTTTATCACATTTGTCCAAGAAGAGGGGATAAAAATGGAGCGTTGGAGTATCGGAGTATTGAAAAAAACATCCGAAGCATAGCTACCCATTACTCCATCACCCCATTTATTCCCTGCGTATGGAAAAAAACATTCCGTTTGCGTCAGAATAGGTAGGTACCTTCAGTGCAGCAAAGGATTATGAGGAAGAAACGCTTCGGCCATATCGAGATTCCGCTCCAGCGGGTGCACATAGAGCTGACCAATGTCTGTGACTTCAATTGTGTCTTCTGCCCGAAGTCCGAAATGAAGCGGCCCTACGGTTCCATGGAGACGGACCTTGCCAAACGCATCATCTCCGAGCTCGGCAGCAACGGCATCTGCGAAAAAATAACATTCCATGTGATGGGCGAGCCGACGCTCCACAAGGAGTTCTTCACCATCCTCGACCATGCAGCGAAAGAGGGAGTAAAGGTTGGTCTTACCACCAACGGCGGCG
>JBFMCP010000041.1:0-23663 GCA_040754455.1 Nitrospirota bacterium | reverse complement strand
TGAATCTCTATAAGCACTTCAGAGGACTGGCTACTCGATATGATAAAAGAGCAGACAGCTATAAGGCACTGTGGATCATCGCTGCCATATTCCTATGGCTGAAATAGAGTTTGCAAACACAACCTAGCCTCATCGAACACAGGAAAGGGGCAATGGACAACTCGGGATACAAAAGGCTCATCGACCGGTCACGCTCGACGGTCGACAGCGACAGCAATTGGCTTATTACATTGAGCGATGTCATGCTGCTGCTCCTGGTCTTCTTTGTGGTGCTGCTCATGGCAAAGCACGTTGAGACAAAGAAAACAGCCGGGGCAGTTACCGCAGACGCTCCTCCCGCACTGCCTGCGACTACAACCGGGGAAGCGCTCAGGGATGAAATGATCGCCAGGATAAAGGAGCTAGGCATAGAGAACGATGCAACGGTCCGGACGGTGAACAATGATATCATCATAACGCTAAAGGAGAGTATTACCTTTATGCCGGGCGAAGCGGAGATATTGCAAGGCTCCGCCCCGCTCATCGCTAGCATAGCGGAGATCATCCGGAGACATCCGTCATATATGGTCGAAATCGACGGTCATACCGACAATGTCCCGATCCATACCTCCCGATTTCCCTCGAACTGGGAGCTCTCGGTAGCGCGCGCGACGAGTGTGCTGAAGTATTTTATCGACGTACAGGGTATGGATCCTTCACGGTTCTATGTCAAAGGCAACGCCGACCAGAGACCGGTCGCTCCGAACGACACCCCCGAGCAGCGGGCGCAGAACAGGCGGGTAGAAATACGGCTCAAGAGTATGGAATGAAGACCATCCACCACTTCTCTCATTTCCACTGCAAAGAATCCCCGCATAGACCCCTGCTACGCTCGTCATTATAACCGCTTTTCAGACTTTCTTGTTTGATGCCAGAGGCCCTCCTTGACGGGACCATGAAAGGGTGCTATAAGGAAAGTAAAGACCATTACTACGTATAAAGGAAAGAACGCATGAATCAAAAAGCAGGTACCAGTGCAACGCTGGCCATCATCACTGCTGTCGTAAGCTATTTTTTCACTTTTACCGGCCATCCGATCTGGGGAGCGTTGGCGGCACTGGCAGCAATCGCCTTTGGCATCATCGGTCTGGTCATGGCTGCCTCGCCGCGCGTTGGTGGGGGCATCCTGAGTATCTTCGCCATCGGGCTGGGAGTGCTCGCGATCGGGGTAGCGGTCCTCGGCCTTATCGGTGTTATCCTCTTCTGAGGCAGGGCCGGGAAGTCATACGGCTTTTACGGCATAGATGTATCTTTCCGCACGCACCGGCATAACCGCTCATGAAAGAGAACGATTACCTCGTGTGGCCCGATCTGCTGAAGATCGCCTCCGTCTATGCCGTTATCATGATCCACAGCGCCGCGCCTCTGCTGGTCCAATATTGCGAACGCGGAGCAACCGATTGGTGGATCGGCAATCTGTATGATGCCTTCTCCCGCTGGTGCATTCCCCTGTTCATTATGATAAGCGGCACCTTTGTGCTCGGCAACGTACACGATCAATCTCTCGGTCGTTTCTTCAGGAAGCGGGCCCGGAGAGTCGTCATTCCGCTCCTGATCTGGAGCTTCATCTATTTCCTCTGGAGAATCTATGGCAATAATGAGGCCCTCGCCCTCTCTTCCTTTCCCGTCATAATCTTCACGGAGCCGATCTATTATCATTTATGGTATCTCTATGTCATCATCGGCTTGTATCTGCTGGCACCTTTTCTCGGTATCTACCTAAAAAATGCAGAGCGCCAAAACGTGTCCTACTTCCTCATGCTGTGGTTCATCACCGCTTCGCTGCTGCCGATGGTCGAGTCCTATTTTGATGTTCGCATCTATCTCTCGACAGGGGCTTCGAACACCGTCTTCACCCTCCTCGGCTATTTTGTCCTCGGCTACGTGCTCCGCGACATGCTGCTGCGACCCGTACAGATGCTGCGCTATCTGCTCCTCTTTCTCCTCGCCTTTTTCATGACCGCCTCCGGGACCTACTATGTCACCGTCCGGCAGAATGACGGCATCTTTGACGGAATATTCTACGAATATTTCAGTGTGAACGTTTTGGCGATGTCGCTGGCCATCTTTGCAATCGGGAAAAACATCACCCTTCCCGCTGTTGTGCTGCGCTTTGAGAAGCGATTCGGAATAATCCGTACGACCGCCTCGTGCGTACCGGGAATGTATCTGATCCATGCCATGCTGATCGAAATTTCGAAGGAAGGCCTTCTGGGGTTTACCTTCAGCCAGACCACGCTCCATCCGGCCCTCGGCATACCGGTATTCGCGTTCGGTATCTTTCTGGCATCATTGGCTGTTGTGTTCATTGTCAAACTGATCCCGGTGATACGCTTCATAGTGCCGTAGGTCGTGCAGGCAACGTGTTCCGTTGCAGGGACCGCATGAAAAGAATAATTTTAATTACGATGACACTTGCAGCACTGTTGGTGATCGGCATTTCCGGAGAGGAGCAGGCGAACGTCGTCCTTCTGAAGGAATGGGAATACACAACGTTCAGCAGACTGGCCAAATCACCCCTGCGACACATGCCCGGTCTGAAGGCATGGAAGAGGGCAGTGCCCCAGGTGCACCCCATCACGATCACCTCCTCCGCTGACCGGACCGGCCAGCCCGCCCTGTATTACGATTCCGGATCGGACCGTGATAAGCCGCTGCTACTGGTGCTGCACAGCTGGAGCGAAGACTACCGGCAGTATTACGGTATTCCCTACGGTGTCTGGGCCGTTAAAAATGACTGGGTCTTTATCCAGCCCGACTATCGCGGCCGCTTTAATAATCCACAAGCGACAGCCTCCGAGACAGCGATAAGAGATATCCTGGATGCGGTGGAGTACGCAAAAATGAATGCCCGCATCGATGCATCGCGTATCTATGTCGCAGGCTTCTCGGGAGGGGCGATGACAGCGCTCATCATGGTGGGCAGGTATCCTGAACTCTGGGCGGGAGCGGTCGCCTGGGTGCCTGTTTACGATCTCTCGGAATGGTATAGAACCACCAGGAATGCAACACACGATTATTCGCAGCAGATCGCGCAGTCCTGCGGCGGACCTCCCCTCCCCGGCACCGCAGCGTGGGAAGAATGCAAAAAACGGAGCCCCAGCAACTATCTCAAAAATGCCAGAGGCAAGGGAGTGCCGGTCTATATCGCCACCGGCATCAACGATCGTTTTGTCCCACCGGTACATTCCTTTCGGGCATTCAATGATCTCGCTGATGAGGATGACCGCATCTCTGAGGCTGACATCGCCTATATTACAAAACAGCGAAAGCTGCCTCCGCATCTCTCTCGAACGTATTCCGACGAGTTCTATGCCGAAGCCGGTATAAGGCTCTTGTTTGAGCGGACATCGGACAACGCTGTCCTGAAAATATTCGATGGAGGTCACGACGTCATCTACAATGCTGGTTTGTACTGGTTAAGCAAACAGAGGAAATGACCGGTAGCACCGATCCTTTGTAGAACAATTGTCGCCCTCTCTGCTTTAATAATGGACAGGGGGGAAACATTCGTTACAGTGAATAAAGAAAGGATGTTGTTCCATTGAAACTCTCATATAGTACAGCCGCTCTGCTGCTCCTTATTCTGTTTTGCGTGCTCCCCCTCTATGACAATGAGACCGCAAAAACTGCATCATTGCCTGCAGAACCTGCCAGAAAGTACCTGAGTGTGTTTGAGCAGCAACTACTCAAGATGGGCTTTGCGGATGTGCAGGAGATCGATCCGACCATCAAGGTAGAGCTGAAGTACGCATCCTCCTCAAATTTCATGGGCGCCAACGTCTACGGAGATCTTACGAAGGGTTATCTGCGCCGTGAGGCGGCGGAAAAACTCGCGAAAGCGAATCACTATCTGAAACAGCTCCACCCCCATCTCACCCTTCTTGTGGTCGATGCCCTTCGTCCGCGGCACGTCCAGCGGAAGATGCGGGGTATCCTGGAAGGGACACCCATGAAGCAATACGTCGCCGATCCCAGCGGCGGCTCAATGCATAATTACGGCTGCGCTGTCGATATCACGATTATCGATGACAAGGGCAATCGCCTCGATATGGGTACTCCGATGGACCACTTCGGGATGCTCTCACAGCCGCGGCACGAAACCAGATTTCTGAAGGAGGGCAAGCTGACGGCGGAGCAGATCGCCAACCGCCGCCTCCTGCGCTCGGTCATGACGGCAGCGGGCTTTCGCCCCCTTCCCATTGAGTGGTGGCATTTCGAAGCCTTTGAGAAGAAGTTCATCCGCAAAACATATACCATCGTCGAGTAAACTGCTCACCTTCCTTGCTCACAGCGCCTCTGCTCACCGAAAGCACGTACCACTTTTTGCCTTTGTCAGGTACAATAAGAGCATGGAGCACGATATGCCGAAACACCACATACGCAAAGGCCCCCCTGAGAAGGAAAAACCAAAAGAGCAGGGAACGGCAGAGGAAAGCGACGAGGGCTGCAGGTGTAAAGAAGTGGCAAAGAAGTCACCTTCCGGGCTGTTCAAGCTCATGATCAGAGATCTGAAGTTCTGGGAAAAAGAGAAAAAAGACGGATAGAAACCCAGGAGTGCTTCCACACCCTGAAATAACATTAAAGAGGAAGGAAGTAACTACGTTGCTTCTCCTTCAACCCCTCTAAAACTTCATCATTGCATCCGCCACTGCGGGCTTTGATGATACATAGCCGTAATAGCCGTCTTTAAGGGCACATACCTTGTACCCAAGACGCGCCAGGGCTATGATGACGCTGTTCTGTTCCCGGCTGGTACTCCCATAGACGATAATATCTTTTTCTTTGCTGAGCGTGGCGATCACCTCCGGTTTTGTAATCTCCCTCGCGTCGATATGCTCGGCACCGGGAATATGGCCTCTCTCATAGTAGTCTTTCGGACGGACATCGATAAGCACAAAATCCTCTTTGCCCGATACTATTCTCTCCCGGAGTGCCTGCGCAGTGAGATGGTGGCTGCCATCCGGCATGGTAAGCAGGTAGATATTCGCGAGTCTCTGCGTGGCATTGCTCAAAGCAGTATCTTGGGCAAATGCTACTCCGGATACTGTAACGGCAATAAGGATCATCGTCAGAAGTATCAGAAGAGCGGCAAACCTTTTCATTTCAGCCTCCTTTTACTGTCCGGACTCCTCTCACCCCTGCGTTAGCATATCCGGTGCCATCAGCCCGGAGGGAAATATTTTTAGCCGGATCAGCTACTTACATGGAACCCGACGATATAAAAGGGTGAAACAGTTGTCGAAGCGATATGCCTGAATATGAGAAATACTCTATTATTCTAATATCTTAGGTGAACAATGAATAATGTCACAGGTGCAAAAAATGTCTCATCCCTTTGGAAGGAGCAGCATATGACAATTCGATCGGGATAAAGAAATATGAGGAAACTATCTCTTACCTGTCTGTGCGGTGAGCTGCCGGCTGTGTGCATGGCAGAGGGCCAGGGCCAGGGCATCGGCGCTGTCCGGCGAGAGGTGATGGGGTATTTTTAGAATCTCTCTCACCATATGCTGCACCTGGTTTTTATCGGCCCTGCCGTAACCGACAACCGCTTTTTTCACTTCCAAGGCGCTGTATTCAAAGAGGGGGAGATTGGTCAGGGATGCAGCAATGAGGACAACCCCTCTTGCATGCCCGAGACTCAGAGCAGCCTTCACCCCTTTGGCAAAGAACATCTTCTCGACGATGATCTCATCGGGCCGGTACTCGCCGATAACTTCCACAAGTCCTGAATACAGCTCTTTCAATCGTTCGTGGAGCAGTTTTTTCGGGGGGAGGACGATTCTGCCTGATGCAAGATATCGATATGTCGATGACGCGTGACGCGTGACGCGCAACGCGTTACGACATTCAATAAGGCCGTACCCGCAGTTGAAACTTCCGGGGTCAATACCTAACAGCTTCATAACGGCAGAATTCTGGGTTCACTGTTTTTTTCTCGGCGCCTCAAAGAGTATCTCTTCGACGATCTGGCAGATCACATGGCCGAGGGTGATGTGGGTTTCCTGAATGCGCGGGGTATCGTCCGTGGGAACCACAAAGGCATAATCGCATTTGGAGGCGAATTTCTCCCCTTTTGTTCCGGTGAAGGCGATGGTTGTCATGCCTTTTTTTTTTGCCACGTCCACTGCCTTGAGGATGTTCTTCGAGCCGCCGCTGGTGCTTATGGCGATAACGATATCGCCGGCATCGGCGAGCGTCTTCACCTGGCGGGCAAAGATTTCAGCATAGTCATAGTCATTGGATATGGAGGTTAGGACCGCAGTATCGGTGTTGAGCGCTATGGCGGGCAGGCCGGGTCTGTCCTTTTTAAAGCGGTTAACGAACTCGGCGGCGATATGGGAGGCGTCGCAGGCGCTGCCGCCATTGCCGAAGAGGAGGAGTTTCTTCCCGTCGTTAAACGCATCGGCAATCAGCTTCGAGACCTCGATGATGAGTCTGAGATTCTCTCTGGCGAATCGCTCCTTGACGCGGACACTATCCTCGAATGCCTTGAGTACTTTCTTTTCCATGGCTTTTTAGTTTAAAGGGCAGAAAGAAGTATAGTCAAGAATTAAAGACAGAAAAGCTATTCCTCAATTTTCCTCAGCACTGCCTGCGCATCCTGCCAGGTGAGCCATTTGTCCTTCGGATTCCTCAGAAGGTAAGCAGGATGAAAGGTCGGCATCAGAGGGATGCCCTTATACTCATAGAATTTCCCCCTCGTACGCATAATAGAGAACTTGCTGATCGGTCCTTCGACACCCAGCAGGGTATAGGCTGAAATCTTTCCGAGGGCCACGATCACCTGCGGCGCAATGATCTCGATCTGGCGGTCGAGGAAAGGGAAACAGGTCGACATCTCGTCGTCCTGAGGGTCGCGGTTCATCGGCGGTCTGCATTTTACGATGTTCGCTATATACACATCCGCTCTCTTCAGTCCCATCTTCTCGATGAGCCTCGTCAAAAGCTGTCCGGCGTCGCCCACAAAGGGCCTGCCCTGCCGGTCCTCCTCCGCGCCCGGCCCTTCACCGATAAACAGTATGCGTGCATTGCTGTTGCCCTCGCCGAAGACGAGATTGGTCCTTCCCTTTGCGAGCTTGCAGCGCTGGCAATCGCCGATCTCCTGACGGAGCTCCTTGAGGGCGGCCTCTTTGTCACGTACTGTGCGACACGTGGCCGGTGATGAGTGACAAGTGATGAGTGATGAGTTAAAGGAGTCTTCCTCTTTTAATTCATTACGCGTTACGGGTACCGCATTACGGATGTTCAACGGCAGGCGCTCGAAGCCGAGTTCCCGGTAAAATTCCAGAACCTGTGCAATACTCTCCCTCATCTCCCTAGTCATCATTACCGCCCACCCCACTTGAGCTTTTCCCTGAGTACCTGGAAGTAGTCGCGCTCGCGGGGAATGAGGAGTTTCGTAGTAAAGCCCGACTTTCTAATGGCGACCTTATCGCCCTTCTGCAAAGAGAATCCCACCTGTCCGTCCAGAGTAAGCTGGACATCCTCGCTCTCGGACCGCATGATCACCTCTATAACGGAATCGTCAGGAAGGACGATCGGTCGATTGGTAAGCGTATGGGGGCAGATAGGCGTCATGACGATGCTGTTGAGCGTAGGATACAGGATCGGTCCGCCTGCTGAAAGGGAATAGGCAGTGGAGCCGGTCGGTGTCGCGACAATCAAACCATCAGCCCTGAAGGTGCTGACATAGAAGTTATTCACATAGGTCTCGAGCTCGATGATCCGTGCCAGCGCCCCTTTATTGATGACCACATCATTCAGCACGACGAAATCGGCGATCTGCCGCTCCTGCCGGTGGACGAAGGCGGCGAGCATAATCCTCTCCTCAACGGAACAGTCGCCGGCAAGCACCTTTTCTACGGCGCTGAATATCTCATCACGTCCGATCTCGGTAATAAAGCCGAGCCCGCCGAGATTAATGCCGAGAATGGGGATCCCCCTGCCGCCGACCATGCGGGCAACACCCAACATGGTGCCGTCACCTCCGAGCACGATGACCATATCAGCCAGACCGGGAATCTGCTCGCTCGCATACCCCTGCATGCCGAGCATATCGGCAGTCCTCGACTCGAGGAATACCTCGTAGCCCCTCTCGTTGAGCCACGGGAGGAATCCTCGCAGGATCTCCACAGGCTCGGGCCTTCCCATTTTGCAGATGATGCCGATCTTTTTCATTTCTCTTTGCCGAGCTCCTCGAAGGCCTCTGTGAAGGCCGGATCTTCAATTCCCTCGATGCTGATCTCCCGGGAGGTCGCATCCCGATAAGTGATACTGACCTTTATACTGCCCTCGGGAATCTCCGGAAGCCGTTCTGCCCATTCAACGACCGCGATACCACCCGATTCTATATACTCCCATATGCCCGCGCCTTCGATGTCTTCCTCGTTTTCGATCCTGTAGAGATCGATATGGTAGAAGGGCGGCATCGTCTCATATTCGGCAGCGATAACGAAACTGGCGCTCCCGATATCTCTCCCGGCGATCCCGAAGGCCGAGGCAATGCCTTTGATAAAGGTCGTCTTGCCCGCGCCGAGGTCTCCGTAGAGAACAACCGTGCCCGCTCCCCGGTGCGCCTTGATATAATCTCCCAGCCCGAATCCCGCCGCCTCCGTCTCTTCAGCGGAACGGGTGATGATCGTGACACCTCTGTCCATAGCTCACCGATCACTGTTCACCGCTCATGGTTCATAGTTCATAGTTGACCGCTCATCGACAAAGGAATCTCGCTATGAACAATGAACAGCAAACGGTGAACAGAGGACTATTTTTTGCCGATTCCTTTGATCAGGTCCATCTTCCCGATAATGCCCTTGATTGTTCTGCCCTCGACAACGGGAAGGAGATACACCTTCCTATCGGACATAATCGTCGCCACATCCTCAATAGTGGTATCTTCGGTCACCGTGATAACATGGCGGGTATAGATATCGTTTACCGTAACAGCGGCCATCTTTTTGATCTCCTGCTCTATCTTCGAGGGGCTTTCGAGCATGATATAGGCATCGAAGAGCCGCATCACCGTCGGAATATGGAGCCGCTTGTTGCGGCTGATGAGATCGGTCTCGGTCACCACGCCTATCAACTCACCGTTCTCGTTCACAACAGGGGCACCGCTGATCTTGTGCTCCGTCAATATCCGCGCCAGATCCTCGACCGTGGTTGTCGGCGTTACAGTAATCACATCCTTTGTCATTATATCTTTTGCCCTCAGCATCGCCTCTCCTTTATCAGACATTCTTATCAAGATATTATACCGTATCAGACAATTCCGATGAAGCCTCCCTGGCGCCCCGTGCTCCCCTTCGCAAAGCGGTAGGAATAGAACCTGTCCGGCTTGCAGAAGGTGCACTCATCAGAGATCCAGATATTTGCAGCGGGGATGCCGAGCGAAAGCGCCTGCTGCAAATTGGCACTCGGCAGGTCGATACAATACTTCTCGCCTTTTGTTTTATAATATGCTCCCTCACCGTTCACTTTGACGACCGCTTCGATCACCTCATGGCCCACCTCGTAGCAGCACCATTTTATGCTCGGACCGACCGCCATGAGGATATCTTCGGGCGATGAATAAAACCTGCTCATCATAAGCGCTATCGTCTTCTTCAGGATCTCTTCCGCTGTTCCCCTCCAGCCGGCATGAACAGCACCGGAGATCCGCTTTTTCCGGTCATAGAGAAGAATCGGGACGCAATCGGCCACCCGGACGCCGATGAAAATTCCCTTTCTGCCGGTGATTACCGCGTCGGCGATCTTCGCTTCCATATCATGGTCCACAATCACGATTTTGTCCGTATGCTTCTGGATGGGAAGATAGATATCCCTCTCATCGATGTTCAGGAATCCGGCAAGGGCCTTCGGATCGCCGTTCAGTGCCTTCGTCGTAAAAAAGCCCTGCACATGCTGCCCACGGAAGAGGGGAGGAACAACAACCGGCTCACCCATTGATGATTTCCCTGAAGGCACCGGGGAGCGCATCGATAATGTCGGAAGCGATCAATGCCTGTTCTCCTTTTACCTCCGCAGCCTTGTCGCCCGCGAGTCCATGGAGATAGACACCGTAGACAGCGGCATTAACCGGATTAAGGCTCTGCCCCAGCAAAGCGGCAATAATGCCGGTGAGCACATCGCCCGATCCACCCGTGGCCATGCCGGGATTGCCTGTCGGATTGATAAAGGCGTCGCCTTCCGGTGAGGCGGTAATGGTGGGGCCGCCCTTCAGTACAAGACAGGTCCCTGTCGATTGTGCGAAAGATAGTGCTGTTGCAATACGGTCCGTGCTCAGGGAACAATGGACAAGCCGTGCCATTTCACCGTGATGGGGAGTGAGGACCAGCGGAGATTTCGCCCTCCTGAAGGCGTCCTGCACCTCGTGCTCACTTTTGAACGATGCGCTGAGGGAATTCAGTCCATCCGCATCGATGACCATCGGCACCGTCGATCTTTGGACGAGCTCGGTCATAATGGCCGTAGTCTCCTCTGATACACCGATACCCGGACCGATGGCAATAATGTCCGCCCTCTTCTCAATAAAGGGGAAAATATCGTCGAGCGCCCTTGATGAGAACATACCGCTGCCGTCATCGGGGAGCGGCAGGACCATCTCCTCAGTAACCCTGCCCTGGATAACATCTGCGAGAGACTCGGGCACCGCAAGCGTCACAAGCCCTGCACCGCTCCTGAGACATGCCTTTGCCGTCATCAGGGCAGCGCCGGTCTTGCCCCTGGCCCCGGCAATCACCAGTATATGTCCGAAATCTCCTTTGTGCGCATCCCGCTGGCGGGGAGGGAGCAGCGGGGCGATCATCTCTCTGCTGACCAGCGAGACCTTGAGAGCATCCGCAGTGAGCAGCTTTGAGGGAAATCCGATATCCTCAACGAATAACCTCCCTGTATAGGCAGCGCCGGGCCCAAGCAGGTGTCCACGCTTGGGTAGGCCGAAGGTGACCGTATAATCAGCCATGAGCGCTTCCCCGAGGACATCTCCCGTGTCAGAGGAGATGCCCGAGGGTATATCCACTGCGATGACTGTTGCTGCAGAGTTATTGAGGAAGGCGAATATCCCGGCTACCTCCCCCCTTACCGGCCTGCTGAGCCCGGTGCCAAAGACTGCGTCGACGACCACTGCGCTGTGAATATCCGCTCTTGTCAGCTTCGTGCGGTATTCTATGGGCAGACCGATTTCCTTTGCGATCTGAAATTGCTGTCTGCAATCAGGGCTGAGCGAATCCCTTTTCGCGGTCATCAGAACCTTCACATTGAATCCCCAGTTGAAGAGGTTACGCGCAACGACCAGACCATCGCCGCCATTGTTGCCGCCGCCGCAGAGAACAAGCACCTTGTTCGGGAGCGAGAGCGCACGTACCCTTGACGCAACGGCAAGCCCCGCCCGCTCCATGAGGACAGAGCCCGGAATCCCGTAGCCCTCGATGGTACTGCGGTCGATCTCTCTCATCTCCTCTGCGGTAACAACTTTCATAGGTCTCCCTCTCGTAAAATTGTAGCAGCAATTGCGGAGTTATTATATCATTAACAGAAAAAGAAGAAGCCAGGAGCCAGAATCCAGGAGTCAGGAGTCTGAATAAATCTGGATTCTGGATCCTTTTTCTTCTCCCCGTTTTATGCTAATATGTGAGTGAAAAAACATCCTATTTGATCAAGGAGCTCGCAATGATCATCGGCGTCCCGAAAGAGATCAAGAAAGAGGAATACAGGGTCAGCATCACCCCTTCGGGTGTCGGAGAGCTGAGGGAAGAGGGCCACACCGTCCTAATCGAAACTGCAGCAGGAGAAGGCAGTGGATTTTCGAATGAGGAATACGCAGCAGCGGGAGCGTCTATAACGGACCGGGGAACGGTGTTCGGCAGCGCAGAGCTTATCGTGAAAGTGAAAGAGCCCCTGCCTGAAGAGTTCGATCTCATCAGAGGGGGACAGGCGATCTTCACCTATCTCCATCTTGCGCCCAACCGCCCCCTCATCGATCTGCTCCTCAAGAAGAATGTCACCGCTTTTGCCTACGAGACCCTCGCGAAAGACGGCATTTTGCCGCTGCTCGCCCCGATGAGCGAAATCGCTGGGAGGATGGCGCCGCTCATGGGCGCCTACTACCTCCAGAAGTTTCGCGGCGGTAACGGTATCCTGCCTACCGGCACGGTCGGTGTGAAACCAGCGAAGGCGGTAATCCTCGGCGCAGGCGTCGTTGGGAGCAACGCAGCACGGGTAAGTATCGGTCTCGGTATGAGCACAACGGTAATCAACAGAGGGACCGAGCGTCTGCAGAGACTGGACGAACTACACCGGGGAATGATAAGCACTCTGCCTTCAGAGCCGTATGTCATCAGAGAGGAAATCAAGAGTGCCGATGTCATTATCGGCGCGGTGCTGATCCCCGGAGGGAGAGCGCCGGTCTTAATTACCAGGGAAATGCTCAGGACCATGAAAAAGGGATCGGTGATCGTCGATGTCTCCATCGATCAGGGCGGATGCGTCGAGACCTCGCGCCCCACGACTCACGATAACCCCGTTTATGAGGTTGATGGTATTATTCATTACACCGTCGCCAATATGCCCGGCGCCTATCCGCGGACATCGACCCTGGCGCTGACCAACGCCACGTTCCCCTATGTAAGAATGCTCGCGAAGAACGGCATCGATTGGGCAGTCAGAGAGGACTCACCCCTCAGAAGCGCCCTGAACACCTTTCATGGTGAGATTACGCATAAGACCCTCGCCGATTCTTTAAGCATTCATTAAGAACCTACTCGATACGCGTCTATTATCCGTAGATCTCTTGTGGACCTATTTGTTCGGCTAAAGCTACATTCTGTAACCATTGAAACCAACATTTTTGTGTAATAGACTTGTATCACAAACAAATAAAATTCCTGTGGAGGCATCATGAGCAAGAAGACAGCCTTCTGGATTTTTGTTTTGGGAACCCTCTCCTCGGCAATCCTCTTCCTCGCACTCACTTGGGATACGCACCGGCAGGTTGAGGTCCTCTCGAATGCCGATAAACTCTCCGCTCAGGTCATTGAAGGGAAGCGCGTCTTTGAGAAGTACAACTGCAATGACTGCCACACAATCCTCGGCTTCGGCGGCTATTATGCTCCTGATATGACAAAGGTGGTGCAGCGCGTCGGCACCGACGGGATACGGTTCCGGATCAAGAATCCCGAAAAGGCCTTTGCCAACTCCTGGCGGAAGATGCCTCACCAGGGAGTTACCGATGCCGAGATCGACAGCCTCCTGGCCTTCTTCACCTGGGTTGGGGAAATCGACAACGGCGACTGGCCTCCGCAGGACAGCACAAAGCGCATGACGAGGAGCGAGGAAATAGCCATCATCGCCAGAGGCCTCTCACCCGGCGCAGCAGTGGTGCAAAACCGGGGATGCCTGAACTGCCATTCGCTCCAGGGCAAAGGCGGGACCATGGGCCCACCGCTCGACACTGTAGGACGGAGGCTCACGGCAGATCAGATCAGGCAATATATAAAAGACCCGAAGAGCGTCAATCCCGATGCCCTGATGCCCCCACAATCAGATCTTTCGGACAAGGAACTGGACGAGGCGGCCCGGTTCCTGGCGGGCCTGAAATAAGGAGGTCGCGATGCACTATCAATCACAGAGAATTGCCCACTGGTATTTCAGAGTCGCCCTGCTCCTCTTTGTGCTGCAGGTCATGCTGGGGCTGTGGCTGGCGGTCAATTATACCTTTACCGTCCCTCAGTGGATCGTCGATGCGTTCCCTTTCTCCACCGCCCGCGCCATGCATACCAACCTCCTGGTGCTCTGGATGATTCTCGGCTTCATGGGCGGCACCTATTACATCACCCCGGAAGAAACGGGGAGGGAAATATTTTCTCCAAAGCTTGCGTTGATACAGCTGGTTGCGTTGGTTGCAACCGGCGTTATCGCGCTGATAGGCTTTCTTTTCGGATGGACGCAGGGCCGCCCGCTCCTCGAGATTCCACGGCCCCTCGATTTCATCGTCGTCATCGGAGCGCTCATCTTCCTCTTCAATGTCGGTGCAACCATGTTCAAGGCGAAGCGCTGGACCGCCATTCAGGGGACGCTCCTCGGCGGGCTCACCTTCCTTGCGCTCCTTTATCTCTTCGGCATCCCCTTTTATAAAAACGAAGTGATCGATTGGTACTACTGGTGGTGGGTCGTCCACCTCTGGGTCGAGGGGGCGTGGGAGCTGGTCACTGCGGCGATCATCGCCTTCATTCTGCTGAGACTGACCGGCGTGGAGCGCCACGTTGTGGAGAAATGGCTCTATGTCGAATTAGGTCTCTTCCTCTTTACCGGCATCACCGGCACCGGACACCA
The DNA here is from genome assembly GCA_040754455.1 of Nitrospirota bacterium. Taxonomy (GTDB): domain Bacteria; phylum Nitrospirota; class Thermodesulfovibrionia; order Thermodesulfovibrionales; family Dissulfurispiraceae; genus JBFMCP01. The sequence continues at coordinate 9,287 of JBFMCP010000041.1, read as the reverse complement.
CTATTACTGGATCGGCGCACCGAAATACTGGCTCTGGTTCGGCGGCATCTTTTCAGCCCTCGAGCCGCTGCCGATCCTCCTGATGGTGATCGATACGATGAAACATGTCAAAGAGCGTAAACAAGAGATCAGGAATCCCCTTACCTGGACGTTGGCGATCGGCGGTGCAGTCTTCCATTTCCTCGGCGCTGGCATCTTTTGAGGACATGGATGGGAGTGACATTGTTTATAGGCGTCTTCTTTTTCATCGGCGTGCTCATCATCGTATACGATCTCCTGTTCCTGAGACCTGAGAAGAGAGGGGCTGCATAAAGCTTTAATGATAGTTTCATCAACTCATTCAATCGTGGGCAAGGGCAGGGATGGGCGGGAGGAAAAGCAAAGCTTCTTTCCACACCCAGCCCCCTCCTCCCGCACTATCTGTGAACGATCTGGGCTACACCCTGCATTAATTTACTTTTACCTTTCCTGATCTTCCAATCTCGCCCTCAACAGCATAGTCGAACTTGTGAAATCGCCCTATCGCCCACAAATTAGTCAGAAGATGCTGTGTTATGCGGGAGGTCGTAAATTCAGAGCTCTCCCTGCACATTGAGAGATAAAGCACAAGCTGATCGGGCAGATGCGGATCGAGGGCAGCATCGGCAGCATAGTAATCGAGAAACTCATTTGCTGCCTCCTCTCCCACGATCTCGGCTCTCTTTCCTCGCTCACCAATGCCGGTGAACCCCGCACGGACACGCTCCGCTTCAGCTCCTAAAAATATGAACGTCCCCTGTCCCGGCGTCGGCACTTCCTGAAGCTCGATATCGATGGGAAACTTGCCGGGATAGGAAGATTCGATCCTCTCGACGCATCCTCTACGCTGGCGCTCCGCAATGGTGAGCGGGAGGTTTCCGACGCCGGAATACCCATAGACGCCGATAACCTTTCCTCGTTCCGTAACTCTCAGAGGTTCGATCTCTCCTGCTGGAAATATCTCGGCGGCGATCACCCCTCCGCCCTTCGGATAGAACCCGTAGGCTTCTATAGAGAGCCTTACCTCCATGCCGAGTCTCTTCAACCAGGGGATGAAAATCCCATCGAGATAATGAAAGGAAGGGCTGAAGGGGACATGGGTCCCTCCCCTCAATGTTATCGTCGCTTTCTCTTGCGAAAATATCAGCGCGGGCAGCAATGTCTGCATGATGAGCGCCGTCGATCCCGCCGTGCCCACATCAAAGGTGAACGAACCGCTCTTTACTTCACGCGGAGAGAAGGTGAGCTCGGTGGAACCTATCTGACCACCTGTCATCTCTGCATCAGATATCATCTGGGCCGCTTTCACACTGGTCAGATGCTGGGGCATGAGGCCCGGCTTCGGGCGATTCTTTCTGATATTGAAAATCCTGAAGGGCCGGTTAAAGAGGCACGAAAGGCTCAGGGAGGTACGCAGGATCTGCCCCCCGCCTTCACCATAGCTTCCATCGATCTCGATCATAATTAAAGCATAGCATGCCGGCTCATGACTGAACTTTAATCGTAGAAAAACAGTTCAGCTGCAAAGAGAACTGCTCTCCTGGCAGGAATTATCTTACGGTTTCAGGCCCGTCTTCATGTACCACGGCACATCCGTCGGCTTCTGGAATCCGCAGAGTTTGTAGATGTTATCGCTCAACTGGTCGGCGGTAAAGGGCCTCATGAGCACGCCGCTCACGACCTTTGATTGGATGAGGTTCACAATCTCTTCCTTTGTCGTCCCCGAAGAAACAACGAGGAGTATTTTCAGGTCAGGCTTGTCGTTTTTTATCTCTCTAGCGAAGTCGAGGGTAGAGGCATCACCGATGATCGAATCGAGGATTACGGTGCAGCAGTTATCCACATCACCCAGTACCATCCCGAGCTGGCGCGTATTGTCCAGGTAGCGGATAGCCACTTTGCCCTCAAATGTCCTTAAGGCGTAGCTGATAGGATGGACGAGGTCTTTCTTGACGCATACCAGTATCGACTTCTTTGACATGTATCTCCCTCTAGAACGAATGCTCTTTTCCGGGGAAAATCCCCTTTTCGACGTCCTCTTTATATTGTCTTATCGCCGAAAGCGCCTCTTTCTTAAGATTCGCATATTTTTTGACAAACTTGGGCACGAAACGGTCGAACAATCCGAGCACGTCATGGAGCACCAGCACCTGGCCGTCGCACTGCGGCCCGCCGCCGATGCCGATCGTCGGGATGCTCAGATCCCCGGTGATCTGTCCGGCGAGGTCCGCGGGAATCGCTTCGAGGATCAGCGAGAAGGCGCCTGCGCTCTCGAGCATCTTTGCATCCTCCACGAGCCGCTTTGCAGCCTCCTCGGTCTTGCCCTGCACCTTGTAGCCTCCCACCCGGTGGATCGCCTGCGGAGTAAGCCCGATATGCGCAACCACGGGGATCTCGGCCTTCGCCAATGCCTCGACCTGTGGAACCACTTCTCTTCCGCCTTCGAGCTTCACTGCCTGGGCACCGCCCTCCTTGAGGAACCTGCCCGCGTTCCTGACCGCTTCTTCGATGCTCACCTGATAGGAAAGGTAAGGCATATCGCCGACTACCAGCGCCCTTTTAACGGCCCGCGAGACCATCCTCGTATGGTAGACCATCTCGTCCATGGTCACCGGCAGAGTATTATCGAGTCCCTGCACCACCATGGCGAGTGAATCGCCGACGAGGATTATTTCGACTCCCGCCTCATCGGCAATCTGCGCAAAAGGGTAGTCGTACGCAGTGATCATGGTGATCTTCTGCTTGTCCTGCTTCTTTTTCAGCACATCCTGGACCGTCAGCTTTCCGTTCATGACAACCTCTCGTACAAAGCTATGGTATTATGGCACAAACCAGATCAAAATTGGAGCGATGTCGTCAGGCTTACACATTTGTGCGTTGCTCTGGAAATCACGCAGAGGCTGGTAGAGGCAACTTCTTGGAGCACCCGTTTCTGCATTAGCCCACTTTGATGAATTAAGGAGTGTGTAAACACTGTATGCTCTTTGTTTACTGCGTTGGTCTTATTGCCTTCAAATTCAGCTGTATGAAACGTCCGCCGTCCCACTCGTTGATGGCGGGGACAAATGCGGCATCAATGTGAGAATTCTCTTCGACGAGCGGCAGCAGGTCGCCGAAATCAAAGCCGATACTGTCCACACGGCGGCCACCCTGCCGCAGGCGCATTTTAAGGTGATTTTTCCCGACGATTTTCGGCTGTATCACCTCCAGGCCCCTTGCGCCGAGAAGCGGTTCGTCATTGCCATAACCGAAGGGCTCGAGCCGCGCAAGCTCGTCAATAAGCTCGACGCTGATGTCGGCAATGTTCACGGCTGCATCGATATTCAGGACAGGGAAAAAATCATCTTCTGAGAGTGTGTTGTCGACCACGCGGGAGAGCATCGCTCTCAGCTGTTCAATATTCTCCGTAGGGAGCGCCAGGCCTGCAGCCTGCTTGTGGCCTCCGAACCGCTTCAGCAGTTCCCCGCACTGGGCGAGACCGGAATGCAGGTCAAAGGCAGGTATGCTCCGGGCCGAGCCTTTGGCGATCCCGTTCTCAATGGAAAGCACCACGGACGGCCTGTAGAACCGCTCGGCAAGCCGCGCGGCAACAATGCCTACGACGCCGAGATGCCATCCCGCAGAGGCGAGGACAATGGGCCCCCGGGCGTCCGCTTTCTCCAGCATCTGCAGTGCTTCCTGGAATACTGCTTCCTCGATCTCCTGCCGCTTTGCATTCAATCCGTGCAGCCATCGGGCCAGTGTCTCGGCCTCCCCCTCTGAATGGGTTGTCAAAAGTCTCACGACATCCGTTGCATCGGCAATCCTGCCGGCAGCATTGATCCTCGGCACCAGCACATAGTAGAGCAATGAGGTCCTGAAGAACTCGGGACGTATGCCCGCTGCCTCCTTCAACGCCTTGATGCCGATCCGCTCTCCCGACTGGACCAGCTTGATGCCCTCTTTGAGAATGATCCTGTTATCATCGAGCACCGGGACCACATCGGCGCCGGTTCCCAGCGCCGCAATATCCAGCACTTTATAAACGATGTCGCTCTCATTGCCGAAGAGCCCCTGGACGATTTTGAAGGCAACCCCGGCACCGGAAAGATGCGCACTGCCTGACAGTGCATCACTGATCTTTGGATTGACAATCGCAAATGCCTCCGGCAGAACTATATCTGCCTTCTGCACTCCGTCTTCAGGAGCTTGTATTCTGTTTTCTATGCTTTGTTGGCTGACTTCCGAATTCCGTCGTACCGGTTCGTGGTGGTCGGTGATGATCACCTCCATCCCCGAGGCATTGGCAAGCGCCACCGCCTCAAAGGAGGTAATACCGCAATCAACGGTAATAATGAGCTTCGCTCCGAGCTCTTTTGCCTTTTCGATGCCCGGCATACCGAAGCCGTAGCCGTGATTGAGCCGGTGGGGAATGAAGTAGTGGACATCGATGCCGAGGGTGCGGAGCGCTTCGACCATAATGGCCGTTGCCGAAACGCCGTCGGCATCATAATCGCCGTGGATAAGCACGCGCTCGCCGCGCTGCCGCGCCTCTTTAATGCGTTCGACTGCCCTCTTGAGGCCGGGCAGATCAAAGGGGTCGGACAATTTCCCTGGATCGGGATTGAGAAAGGCGGTAAGTTGCTCAGGCGTCTTTACTCCCCTGTTGACCAGGACCTGTGCACAGATGGGCGAGACCGATGAGACTCGTGAAAAATAGTCGATATATTCAGGGTTGGTCCTGTTGACCAGCCACCTGCCTATCGAACCATTGCGCGCCATAATCAAAATCCGGCCGGCTGCGGGTATCCGCCAACCGGCCGGGTGCTCGATTGATGCCTCATTGCAGGCTTATCTGTTCGTGGCTGCTGCTGCAGGCCGTCTGCTGCCCTTGCCGCGGAGCAGTAGCACCACAGGACTCGCTACAAAAACCGAAGAGTAGGTGCCGACAACAAGGCCTATCAGCATTGCAAGGGCGAAGTCGTGGAGCACCTCCCCACCGAAAAAGAAGAGCGCAAGTGCGGTAAGGAAGACGGTTAACGAGGTGACAATGGTCCTTGAGAGCACTTCGTTGATGCTCTTGTTGATAATGCTCTCTACCGGCTCTTTGGAGTTGGCAAAACGCTTCATATTCTCCCTGATCCGGTCGAATACGACGACCGTATCGGTGAGCGAGTAACCGGCTATGGTAAGCAGCGCACTCAGAAGGATAAGGTTCATCTCTTTGCCGAAGATATAGAAGACGGCGAGCACGGCGAGGACATCGTGGAAGGTCGCTACGGTCGCGCCGACACCAAACCTGAACTGGAACCGCCACGCAATGTACACCAATATACCGGCGGTTGCAACAAGGATCGCCCAGAGGGCATCCTGCCTGAGCCGGGAACCCACCTTCGGTCCGATCTCCGTCGTTGAATCGATCACCGGCCTCTTGTCGCCAAACCGTTCAGAGAGGATCTGGGTGATTTTTTCCGCTGCACCACCGAGCTTTTCTTCCTGCTTTTTTACTCTTATGAGGACCTTGTTCTCCGTGGGGAGGTCCTGGAGATCGAAGTCCCTGAGGCCACCCTGCTCCAATGCCACACGTACCTCATGGAGAGGAACGGACTGGGCGAACTTGATCTGCACCGCGGTGCCGCCCGCAAAATCGACGCCCAGGTTGGCGTTGCCGAGGCCTATCTGGATAATGGCGAAGATGCCGATCAGCGCTACGATAGCGGAAAAGGCAAGGGCAAACTTCCTCTTGCCCATAAAGTCTATATCCGGATTTTTGATTAATTCCATCATATGCTCAACCCCTGAACTTCCTTTTTGGAATACATGACGTCAAAGACTGTCTTGGTCCCTATCAGCGCGGTGAAAAGATTGATCGCGACGCCGAGCATCAGGGTGACGGCAAAGCCCTTGATCGGCCCTGTACCGAACTGGAACAGTACCGCTGCAGTGAGCAGCGTCGTGACATGGGAGTCAAAGATGGTCCAGAATGCCTTTTTATAGCCACTGTCGATCGCAGCCTTTGGTGTCTTGCCCCCCCGCAATTCCTCCCGCATACGCTCGAACATGAGGACATTGGAGTCGACCGCCATGCCGATCGTAAGGATAATGCCCGCGATTCCCGGCAGTGTAAGAGTAGCATTGAGCGATGCCATTGCGCCGATCAGCAGAATGACGTTCAGCACCAGAGCGAAATCTGCGATAGCGCCGGAGAGCTTATAGTAGACAATCATGAAGGCGACGACGAGGACGGTGCCGATGATGCCGGCCATGGTGCCTGCCTGGATAGAGTCCCTTCCGAGGGAGGGCCCGACGGTTACGTTCTGGAGCGTCTTTAACGGTGCAGGCAGAGCACCCGCCCTCAGCACGATAGCGAGGTCCTTTGCCTCTTCCATGGTGAAGCTGCCGGTAATCTGCGCATTCCCGCCACTGATTCGCTCCTGTATTACCGGTGCCGAGTAGACGTTGTTGTCAAGGATAATGGCGAGGCGTTTCTTTACGTTCTGCGCCGTTACTTCCTCGAAAATCTTTGCACCGGCACTATTGAACGTGATGGAAACCTGAGGCTCATTGAACCGCTGGTCGATATTGACGCGCGCCTCGGAGAGCAGGTCGCCGGTGAGGAGCGCTTCCTTCTTGAGAAGGATCGGCCGTTTGGTCACCAAGCCGGTCTCTTTATTCTCTACCCTCTGGAACTGTATTTCATCGTTCTCGGGGATCTTTTCTTTGAAGCGCTCGATGAGCTGCTGCTCCTCGCCGGGGAGAATCGAGGCGGGCAGCTCTGCGGCAACAGGTGACTCATCATCAACGATCTTGAATTCGAGCTGTGCTGTTTTGCCTATGATTTCGACCGCCCTTTTGGGGTCTTTTACGCCAGGGAGCTGGACAACGATCTCATTCCCCGCCTGGCGATGAATGATCGGCTCGGCGACACCGAACTGGTCGATCCTGTTTCTGATGATCTCGAGGACCTGATCGGTAGCGGTGTCCTTGATCCGCTGCTGCTCCTTCGCCGTCATCTGGTATCTGACCGCATTGCCGCCGCTTTCCACCAATGCCAGCGTCGGGTAGGTCTCCTCGACCACCTTTCGCACCTCGGGCGTCGCAGGCGATACGACCACCGACAGCCCGTCTTTTTTTACCGATGCCTGAATCTTTTTCCTCTCGAACATGCCGCCCAGAGAGGAAGCGATTCTCTCGGTCGCGATCTCGACCGCCTTGTCGCCTTCGACCTCGAAGACGAGATGCAGGCCGCCCTGGAGATCAAGCCCGAGGACAATGCCCTTCGAAGGCATGCTCTTCTTCCACCATTCCGGCATGCTCTGGAAGAGCGGCAGATTAGGCAAAAAGAAAACGAGAGAAATAACCACCGTTGCCGCGATCAGGGCTATTCTCCACCAAACCCCCTTTTTCATTACAACACTATCCTCCCTTTTTTAGACCCTCAACCCCATTTTCTCAACCCGAAACAAAAGGCTGTACATTTTTAGGATTCAGGATTTTGTATTTAGAATTTGTCGTTCAAATTATTCTTCATCCGACGCCGGTCGGACAGCTGCAATATAGCCTTTGCCGAATTTCACTTTAACATTCTCCGCAATCTTTACGACAACCGTGTTCGCCCCCACGCTGTCGACGACGCCGTAAATTCCGCCGGCAGTGATGATTTTGTCGCCCTTCTTGATATTTTCGAGCATCTGCTTGTGCTCTTTTGCCTTTTTCTGTTGCGGCCGTATCAGGAGGAAATAAAAGACAACGAAAATCAGTATCAGGGGGAGCAGACTGCCGATCATTCCCTGGATCCCGCCCGACTGTCCCCCACCCTGTGGAGCAGGCCCCATCGCGTATGCTTCAGTAATGAGATTCATCAAAAAGAACATTAGACACCTCCTGTGTGCAGATTGGGTTTCGTAGTATCTTTCTTATAGGAAAGTGTTTGTGAAATTACCCTAATATAGTAGCAGTCTTCCGTAAAAATCGCAAGATTTTCAGAATCATTCCTGCTGCCGGGGGAATCTAAGGCACTGTAATAGGTAAAGGTTTCCGCAAAAGCCCCGAAAAAATACATAGTCCGTTTAATCCGATCTGTTTCTGTTTGCATAGTGGGGGAGCTAATGCAGCGCATAATCCTTATTGTCGACGACCTCATGATGATCCACCGTATTGTGGGGAAGATCCTCAGGGAAGCCGGGTACAAGGTCCTGAGAGCCGATAACGGCCGGAAGGGATATGAAATGGCCAAAACATGGAAACCCGATCTGGTCATCATGGATATCGAGATGCCGGTTATGGACGGCATCGAAGCAACCCGCCTGATAAAGACCGACCCCGACGTTTCGGCGATACCGGTCGTCATGCTTACCTCCCTGGGGAGCGAGGAGGATATCAAAAGGGCCTATGATGCAGGTGCCAACCGCTTCCTTAACAAGCCCGTTTCCAAAGATGACCTGCTCACAACGGTCAACGGCATAGTGGGGAAGGCTGCACTATGAGCAGAAACCTGCCGGGCATCCTCGACCAAATGCCCGATATCGCGTATCTGGAGCAGCTCATCGTATCACTGCACGATGATCATGGTATACGGGCATTTCTTCTCGACAAGGACAATCAGCGCATCATGATCAGGAGCAGCAGCCATGCCGAGTTCCCCTGCAAAAAGATCTACCCTCTCGATTCCATTGCCGGCATCAGCGGCCTTTTATGCACCGCCGAACGTGAGGAGGTCCTCGCCACCGCTGAAAAGTCCATAGAGCTGTGCTGCGCCGGAATCAGCGCGCTCCTCCAGAGAGAGACCGAAGTACTGCAGATGAGCGAGGAGATCCTGGAGCTGTCGGAACAGATCAACTTCCTTTTCAATCTCTCGAAGAACATGATCGGCATAAAGAGGCTGCAGACCTTCTGCGAGATGTCCATCAGGGAGATATCGAAAAAAATCGGCGCCGATTACGGGTTCATCAGCATAAAAGACACCCATAACAAGGCGATCACTGCTGCCTATCACCTCTCCCGGGAAGAATCCTTCAAGATACAGGAAGAAAATATCTTCGAGATAGCCCGGCAGCGATCGGATACCGTCCTCTCCACGATAGAAGACCACATATCAGCGATTGTCTCTCCGATCACCACAAAAGACGGCGTCATAGGGTTCATTGCCTTTTTCCGGCATAGCAATAAGCGGTTTTTCACCTCGTATGAGAAAAAGTTCGTCAGCATTGTCAACAACAGCATCTCCTATATCATCGAAACGCTCAGGCTGTACGATAATTTAAAACAGCTCTATCTCAATACCGTCAAGG
>JBFMCP010000040.1:0-24358 GCA_040754455.1 Nitrospirota bacterium | reverse complement strand
CTAAATATACATTACCGTGCTCAGGTGCTCCCCTTTCTTGATCAGGGGCTTTGCAGCGAACGGCACAAAAGAGTACAATAATCGTGCTCGATACCGTAAGAGAAAGGCATATAACCCATGAATTTCCTGCAGAGCGGTACCATACGGATCTCGGCACCGCGCCCGTCACCGAAAATCCCCGAAGGCATCTATGATATCGATATCGTGGAATACGATAACGGCGTCTGCTGCGTTATGATGACCGAGAGGAAGGACAACAAAGGAGCATCGCTTACGAACGTCTGCAGTCGCATCGCCACAGAGGTCTACCGTACCTTTCTCCCGAACCGGCCGGTGGACAGGATCGTCTGGCTCGAACACTACCCTGCACGCAAATCAGAGAGGGCCCATATCGATCTGGTACAATTCCAGTGCCGCACCCCGAGGACACCTTCGGAAGGCGATACAATTGTCGAATTCACCAATCCTCAATGGAAACGGGTCTATGAAGCGAAACAGATAGCGCACAAGGAGTTCCTGGCACTCTACGGTAACATTCTAAAGGAGCTCTGCACAGCGCACTTCATCTTTATTGTCGAGGACAAGAACGGGTACTACTGGCGTGTGGGAGCGAATAAGGAGCTTCTTTTCATTATCAGCTCTAATCCCTCTGCTGCACTCCCCTGCCACCTGCTTAATGTTGATGGTGTCATCGAGATCCTCAAGAAGAACAGCCGGTTCTTCGGTAATAGCGTCAATATAGAGGAGCAGTTCACCGCTGCGCTCATGAAAGGCTTTCTGAACAAAGGGCTCTGATCATTATGCCTTAAGGTATATTCTTTGCGAGATCTTTCTTATCGCCTGTCCACTCCTTAATGCGCTCCTTCAGGCCGTCCACCTCTCCTTTCAAGCTGTCAGCCTTCGCTGCAAGCAGATCGACAATCTTCTGGGTCACCCATCCCGCCTCATCGTTCAGCAGCCTGAAACGCTCTCCGCCGCCGCCCACAACGGCAAATACCACAAAAGATATCCAGACGATCAAAATCTTCTTAAGCATGGTACACCTCCCTTCTCCCTCTGTGTCTGACTTCATTGTACATAAGCCGGCACGCGTCGGGTTGTGACAGAGGTCACCAAAAACGATTTTAAAGAGGTAGGGCCATACGTGTTTAAGTTAAAAAGGGACCGGGGAACAGTCCAGGCTTCAGAAACCGGGCTTGAGGAGGATGTTCCGGTCGTCGAGAATTTCAATAGTGCCGTCCTTGACGAGCCTGTTCAAAAGGCGGGTAACCGTTTCGCGGGAAACCGACGCATAATCAGCAATATCCTGGTGAGTAAGCTTCAGGGTAATAATCGTGCCCCTCTGGTCCCTTACCCCGTTGCCCGCACTTATCAGCCTGAGCACGGTTTTTATCCGCTCCTCGGCATTCGGCAGGCTCAGGACCCTGAGCATCATCCATGCCTCTCGCAGTCTTGAGCATAGGATGGCGATGATTTGCCTGAGGACCTTGTCATTTCTCAGCAGGTATTCTTCGAAATCCCGCTTTGCGATGATGACGATCCCGGTATCCTCCATGGTCATCACCGTTGCAGGAGCGGTCTTGCCGTCGAGCAGGGCCATCTCGCCGAAGAAATCACCGGGCTTATGCACCGCGAGAATGTGCTCCTTGCCGTCCTCATCCAGGTGCACCACCTTCACTTTCCCGGAGAGGATAATATACATGTAGTTCTGCGTATCCTCTTCGAGCAGGACGATCCTGCCCTTCGGAAAATTCTTCTCGACAAGGATGTGCTGCAGGTCCCGCAGTTCCTCGTCGGAAAGAGACGTAAAAAGAGGAATGCCCCGTATGATCTTTTCGAGCTTTGTGCTCTTGCTTTTCAACGCCATCGCGCGCTCCACCCTTTCAAGAAGCTCTTTTTTCTATATTTTCGTGATTTCCGGAATTTTCATGAGCATACCATAAAGCATGCGGGGATACGTAAGTATCTTTACCTGTTCCTATATTGTATGGAGCAGGTAAACAATGAGCACCGTACCGATCACGAGGACCGATAGAGTGAGCATGATATTGAGCAACGGGGAAGGATAATAGGTATCCTCGTCTATTTGTCGTGCAACCTGCCGGTATCGAATAAAGGCAAGCACTCCCATTAACGCACCCAGACCGACAAGGACAATACCCAAAAAGGCGGAATATCCCTTGGGAGGAGGGGCTATCTCTTTTCCGAGGAGAAAAGAGAGCTGTCTTGTGAAGAGGGCAAAGCGCTCGACAACAAAGCCGAAGGCCATGATGCCGATGCTGGTTCTGACCCAGGCGAGAAAGGTCCGCTCGTTTGCCATATGGACACGGCGGTTGCGGACTCTGATCTTATTATTATTGTCTCTTTTCTGAAACATCGCAGATCGTCGACGGCAATCATGACGCCCTGAGAGAGATATAGAATGACTGCGCTCCCCGCTTGATCAGAAAGAGCACGGGACTGCCCGGTTTTAATCTGGACAGGGCATTCCTGTACTCTTCCCTGCTCTTGACTGACTGACGGTTCACCTCTTTTATGATGTCCCCCACCTCAATGCCGGCGTCATCGGCAGGACTGCCGGGCGCGACATCAACCACTACGACTCCGGACCTGTCCCGAAGCCCGAGCTGCTGAGCAAGATGGGGCGTTATCGTGCTGACAGCGATGCCCGGATTGCTCGTCTGGCCGGGCGCGCGGAATGCCATTCTCCCCTCTTTCAATTCAGAAACGGTCAGCGAGACATCCATTTTCTTCCCATCTCTGATAATCGTCACCGGCACCGTCTTTCCCACAGTGGTCTCGGCAACAATCCGCGAAAGGTCGTTCATATTTTTTATGTCCTTTCCATTGAATGCTACGATGACATCTCCCGGCTTGATTCCGGCTTTATGTGCCGGTCCCTCGGGAACCACATCTCCGATAAGTGCACCCCTGGTGTCTTTCAGCCCGAGGGTTTGCGCAATTTCGGGCGTTATGTTCTGTACTGCAACACCGATCCATCCGCGCACGACCTTCCCTTTCTCCCTGAGTTGGGCAATGACCGATTTCGCCATGCTGCTCGGGATGGCAAAGCCGATGCCCTGCCCTGTGGCGACAATAGCAGTGTTGATACCGATCACCTCTCCTTTCAGGTTGACGAGCGGGCCTCCGCTGTTACCCGGATTGATCGGCGCATCAGTCTGGATGAAATTATCGTACTGCCCGGCCCCGATCACCCTTCCTGTAGCACTGATAATGCCCTGGGTCACCGTATGCTCCAGGCCGAAGGGGTTGCCGATAGCAAGCACCCAATCACCGACTCTCATTTTATCGGGGTCACCGAGGGTAAGGACAGGGAGATCCTTGAAGAGCGAGGATATCTTTATGAGGGCGAGATCGGTCTTCGGATCTCTTCCGACGACCTTTGCCTTGAATTCCTTGCCGTCGGCAAACCTCACCTTGATCTCGTCGGCGGCCTCCACAACATGGTTATTGGTTACGATATATCCCTCTTTGTCGATCACAAAACCTGACCCGAGACTCTGCTGCTTCAGCTCCCGATCAGGGATATCACCGTAAAAGCGCCTGAAGAAATCACCGAAAGGGCCTTCATCGTCAGGGCCGAAAAAGTGCTTGAAGGGATTACCCGGCACCCTTACCGTCGTCGTCGTGCTGATATTCACCACTGCAGGGGTGACCCTCGCCGACACATCGGCAAAGGACTGCGGAAACCCGATGAACTGGGATCCGTTCTGTGCTTTCTCTCCACCGAGGTGTGACCCGATGAAAACCCCTATGCTCACCAGAATGATTCCTGCGATAAAAAGCTTTATAGCAATGCTTCTTCTCATGCTGCTCCTTTCAAGAACTTACTCTTTGATATTTCTTCTACCGTTGTCGGCAAAAGCTGTCCGAAGATGTTTGTACTTATATAAATTATATATTTTTCTCCTCCGGGTGCAAGTAAATACCTCCAGGGGAGAGATCTACCTTTGTATTGACATTTGCTTTCATTGTTGCTAACTTTAATAAACATATTATCTATTAATTATAATTAGTAGACACATGTCTCGCAAAGGGGGAATCCACTATGGAGGGTAAGGTATGAAAAGACGGAACTGTTGTCGCCTCAATTTAGTGACTGCCGCTGTGCTCCTGTTTTTGTCCTCTCTGCTCTGCTTGCAGCAGGCGAAGGCGGACTCATGTGCCGACTGCCACACGAATCTCGAAAAATTGAAATCTCTTGCGCCTGCGCTGCCCGAACCGCCAAAAAAACTTTCGGAAGGCGAAGGGTGAGCTAAAGCAGTGGCTCCGTTGGAGCCTTTTGAGCGCGTCTACGTCAGCAGCAAGGAATTTCTGAATTCGACGCACAATGCGCAGGGCTGTACGTTCTGCCACAACGGTGACGGCAAGGCAACGGACATGAAAAAGGCGCATGAAGGCATCATCAGGAGCCCTGATGAAAAACCGGACGTCTGCGCCCAGTGCCATGCCGATATCGTCAACAGATTCAAAACGAGCCTGCATATGACCGCCTCGGGAATGAAGCAGCCCCTAAAAGAGCGCTGGAATCCCGATAAAACAGGGGACGGCCCCAAAGAACTGGGGGGCATCTTCAAAGGCCACTGCTACTCTTGCCACGCCTCCTGCGGCGACTGCCACGTCAACAGACCGAAAGGTCCGGCAAAAGGCGGCCTGCTTGCAGGCCATACCTTTTTAAAGACTCCTCCCGAGGATATGACCTGTGGCATTTGCCACAGCGCCCGCGCCGGTGACGAATTTTACGGTCAAAACCCCGGCGCTCCTGCCGACACGCATGTCCGCCTTTCCGGCATGGTCTGCCTCGGCTGCCATAAGAGGGAGAATGCTCTCCATGGGACCGGCACACCGCTCCGGGACCGCTATGATAATCCGCTCCTCCCTGACTGCAAAGAGTGCCATAAGGATGTGCTGCAAGGGAACACAACAGTGGAGCAGCACGCCATCCATGGCGACCGGCTCCAATGCAATGTCTGCCATTCTGTCATTGCAAAGAACTGCAAAAACTGCCATCTCGAATACAAGGAGGAAGATGGAAAAATTACAGCCCGTTTTTATAAGATCGACCATTCCTTCATGGCGTTCAAGATCGGCAGGAACTACCGGAACGACCGGCCCTATGAGTATGTTGTAGTACGGCATGCGCCGACAACACCTGACCTCGCTTCTGCCTACGGACCGAATATGATGACCGGCTTCAATACTGTCCCCACATGGAAATACGCCGCTCCCCACAACGTGCAGCGACTCACACCGCAGAACAGGTCCTGCGATTCCTGCCACGGCAACGCAGCGCTCTTCCTGAGGAAGGAAGACATCGTTCCGAATGAGCTCAAGGCGAACAGCAGGGTCATCGTAGAAAAAATACCGCAGAAAACAGGCCGAGAGGCGGGGAGGAAATAGCCATGAAGAAAATAATTCTCTCTGCATGCGTGCTCTTTGCCCTGTTCCTGTTGACGCAGACGCCTGCTGTCTCTGCAGAGACAGCGCAGGATCTCCTGAAGCAGGGAATCGACCTCTATAACAAAGGAGAGTTCAGTGACGCCACGAAGGTGCTCCGCAAGGCGATCACCATTGAGCCGGGCAACAATAAACTCTGGCGCGCCTATAACGACGCGTACCAGGCCGATGCAGCGACCCGCTTTCTGATGACCCTCACCGGCTCCTACAATGCGATAACCTATGAAGAATACACATCGAGAAAGAGGGACAATCCCGGCCTCGTCACCATTGACCTGCGGGGGGCAAAGGACTACAACGAAGAGCACATCCCTGACGCCATCAACATACCTCTTGAAGAAATGCGGAAAAACCTCGACAAGCTGCCTGCACTGAAGATCACCGAGATCGTCGTCTATTGCGCCGCGGGGCCGCGCTCTGCAACAGGGCAGATGTACCTCTCTATGCTCGGCTACACAAATGTGAAGTATCTGAGAGGCGGCATGATGGCGTACAAGGCGGCGAAAGAGAAAGAGCAGGAACAGGCAAAAGAGCAGGAGCAAAAACAGGCGGAAAAGAAAGCTCAGGCGAAGAAGAATAAAAAGAAATAAACAAAAAGGAGAGGGGAGTCGCCTCCCCTCTCCTGCCTCGTTACTTCCTTTTATTTCCAGAAATATCAGTTACGCTGCTTTGACGCTCTCTCCCAGTATCGCCTTGAGATCGTTATCAGGCGTGGTGATAGGCATGATATTGTAATTCTGCACCAGCACGTTCAGAACGTTCGGGGTGATGAACGCCGGAAGCGAAGGACCGATGCGGATGTTCTTGATGCCTAGGTACAGGAGCGTCAGCAGGATCGCCACCGCCTTCTGCTCATACCATGAGAGCACCAGCGAGAGCGGCAGGTTGTTGACGCCGACACCGAAGGCCTTTGAGAGCGCTACCGCAATCTGGATGGCCGAGTAAGCATCGTTGCACTGGCCGATATCGAGCAGTCTCGGTATGCCGCCGATATCGCCCATCTCTTTGTCGAAGAAGCGGAACTTGCCGCAGGCCAGGGTCAGCACCACGCAATCTTTCGGCACTTTTTCGACAAATTCGGTGTAGTAGTTCCTCCCCGGCTTCGATCCGTCGCACCCCGCGACCAGGAAGAAATGGCGGATATGTTTATTCTTGACCGCCTCGATAACCTTGTCGGCAACGCCCATCACCGCATTCCTCGCAAAGCCCGTCATCACAGTCTTGCCCGGAACGTCTTCAGTGAACCCGGGAAGGGCGAGCGCCCGCTCGATCGCCGGCGCAAAGTTCTTGTCGACGATATGCGTCACGCCGGGCCAGCCGACAAGACCGGTAGTGAAGATGTTGTCTTTATATGACTGCTCCGGCTCCTGCAGACAGTTGGTCGTCATCACAATGGCACCCGGGAACGTGGCGAATTCCTTATGCTGATTTTGCCATGCCGTGCCGTAATGGCCGTAGAAGTGTGGATATTTTTTCAACTGAGGATAGGCATGGGTCGGGAGCATCTCGCCGTGAGTGTAGACATATATGCCCTTGCCCTCGCTCTGCTTGAGTATCTCTTCAAGGTCCATAAGATCGTGGCCCGAAACGAGGAGTGCCTTTCCCTTCTTTGCGCCGAGAGGGACCTTGGTCGGAACAGGATGTCCGTACCGCTCGGTATGTGCCGCATCGAGCAGTTCCATTGCCTTGAGGTTGGTCTCGCCGCACTTCAGGGCAATGCCCACCCAATCATTGAGGCCGAGGTCTCTTCTGGTCATCGATGCGAGGGCCTCGTGGATATAGGCATAGACCGCGTCATCGCTCTTGCCCAGTATCTGCGCGTGGTCGACATAGGCGGAGATACCTTTCACGCCGAACAGCGTCGTGTGCTGGAGCGAAAGGATATCGGGGTCGATAGAGGGATCGGATTTCAGCCCTGCCCTCTCTGCCTGCCGCAACAGCCCTTCCACTGATGCTTCAGGCTTAAACACTGCGGGTCCCTCTGCGAAGGAAACGTTGCCGCTGGCTTTTTCCACCTTTGCCGCAAGGCCTTCCCTGAGCTCAACGGTCTTATTGATGAGCCCGACAAAGCGGGCTGCGTCGAAGTTGACGTTGGTGAGCGTCGAGAAGAGTCCTTTGACCGTAAATTCGTTCACTCCCTTGTCGCTCACGCCGACCTTCCTTCCCTCATGCGCAACAAGGGCAAGCCCCTGGAGCGCATAGACCAGAAGGTCCTGGAGCGCCGCCACATCAGGGTCCTTGCCGCAGACGCTGACTGCCGAACATCCGGTTCCCCTTGCAGCCTGTTCACACTGATAACAAAACATGTTGTCCTCCTTTTGATGAATCTTTGGCTCAAAGCCAGATCTCACGAATGCGGTGATCTTGATTCCAGTTTACTGAATCCCTTTACGATTGCCCTTGACTTAGATCAAATCGAAAAACTTTTCTTATCTTTTTGTTTATCTTGTTTAAATTTTACCCGATATGCGGCAAATAATCTTTGATACAAGTCAAAAAAATGAAAAAAAGCAAAAAACGCGGCATGAACGTCTTTAAGCTCATAACTTATTGTTATTTATATAATATTATATTTTCAGAGAAGAGCCACTGGCCGGGGCATGATGAGCATTACCACATCGGTTTCGACATAAAATGTCAGCCGCTCTCGCCTCACACATAGAACACTCTCATCGTTGCATTTCAAACAGATGTATAGTAGGTTTTAGTTATAAGGCTCCTGCGTACTTCTCTTGAGCAACAATCGTGAAAAAGAAAATAAGAAAAGATTCCTTTGAGGCTTTTATTTCCCTTCTCCAAGAGTCATACAGGCTCATCGGTCCTGCCGTTGATGACGGAGTTGTCGTTATGAGGGAGATTGTGTTCGACGATATCCCCGCGGGATACAGAGATCATCAAAGCCCCGGCTCTTATAGGCTTTCAAAAGGGGATGATGCAGACATCTTCTCATTTGCGCCCGGTCCAGACTCCTTCAAAAGGGTCCTCCATCCACCGGAAAAAGAGCTTTTCGCATTCAGGAGAGGAAAGAGCGGAATAGTAATAGATCCTCTTCCGGCACGAGACCGTCCCGTGGCGCTGCTGGGAGTCAGGGGGTGCGATCTCACCGCCTTGAAGCTCTATGACAGGGTATTTCTGGAAGGTCCGGTACAGGACCGCACCTATCATCACCTTCGATCTAATTCTTTAATAATAGCGTTTAATTGCCTCTTCCCCGGCGATACCTGCTTCTGCGCCTCCTTGGGTACCGGCCCTGAGGTCAAGGACTATTTCGATATTTGCATGACAGAGTTGGAGGACTCCTTCCTGCTCGAAGCAGCGACTGAACGAGGAAAGGAGATGGTGGGTCGTCTGTCTGCCGAAGCGCCAAATGATGCGGACTGGAAGGGAAAAAGGATGCGCGTAGATCGTTGTGCTCGGATGATGAAGAAAACCATTGCGGCCCATGAGCTGCCGGATATCATTTATCGAAACCTTGATCATCCCTGTTGGAATGAGATAGCAGCACGGGACCTCGAATGCGGCAATTGTACGCAAGTCTGCCCTACCTGCTTCTGCAATTCCATTTATGAAATCCCCCATCTCGATGGTCTGCTGAGGAGCCCCCCTGAGACCTCCGGGGTAAGAGTGCGCAAATGGGACTCCTGCTTTTCTACGAATTTTGCGAGTGTGCACGGCGGTAATTTCAGATATTCGAGAAGCGCCCGCTATCGCCACTGGATATCGCACAAACTGGCATACACCGGTGCGCAATTCGGCCTGCCGGGATGCGTGGGATGCGGACGCTGCATCACATGGTGCCCGGCCGGCATAGATATTACCGAAGAACTGGAGGCGTTGAGAAATGTACGATAAGCTGATCCCGCAGCCCGCCACCATACGATGGATCAGGAAAGAGACAAGAGACACCTCAACGTATGCAATAAGATTGAACAGCACCAGGACAGTGGGAGAATACCGCTTCAGACCAGGGCAGTTCAATATGATTTACCTTCCCGGTGTCGGTGAGGCGCCCATTTCCATCAGCAGCTCTCCCGGTGACAGGGAACTGACACACACCATACGAGTCGCCGGAAATGTCACCACTGCGCTCTCAAAACTGTCCTCCGGAGATACGGTGGGACTGCGAGGGCCTTTCGGCAGCGGATGGCCTCTGGAGGAGGCTGACGGCAGGAGCCTGCTCATCATCGCCGGAGGTCTGGGCATTGCGCCTCTGCGGCCCGTGGTGCGGCTGCTCGCAAAGAGCAATCATCCTTCAAAGAACGATCAGCAATGCCCGAAGTTATCTGAAGCTCCTGTCCTGCTGTACGGAGCGAAGACGCCGAAAGACGTAATCTTCAGAGATGAATTCCCACGCTACCGCAAGTTCTTTCGTGTGTATCTCACCGTTGATAAGACCGACCCGGAGGAATACTGGAAAGGGGAGGTGGGTCTTATCTCATCGCTCCTGGGAAGAATCACTCTTAATCCCCTTAATACGGTAGTCTTTATGTGCGGGCCTGAAGTGATGATGAAGTGCATGATCAGAGGTCTGCTCGAAATGGGTATTCCGGAGGAGAAGATATTCATCTCCATGGAAAGAAATATGAACTGCGGAGTAGGAACCTGCGGGCACTGCATGTTCGGCCCCACGTTCGTCTGCAAGGACGGCCCTGTTTTCAGATTGACCGACGTGGCACGGTTTTTGGCGGTAAGCGAGGTGTAGCGATGAAAAAGCCGAGGATCGGGGTCTTCAAGTTCACCTCCTGCGACGGCTGCCAGCTGAGCATCCTGAACCTGGAGGAACAGCTCCTGGGCATCCTGGAGGTGTTCGATGTCGCGTACTTCCGCGAAGTATCCGATAAGCCCCTCGCCGGTCACTTCGACATCGCCGTCATAGAGGGGTCCATCTCTACTGACCGGCAGGTGGAGGAGATCATCGATGTACGCGAACGGTCAACGTTCATGATCAGCATCGGCGCATGTGCGACCTGCGGCGGGGTGCAGGCGTTGAAGAACTGGGCAAGCGCAGCAGAATATAAAAGGAGCGTCTATCCCTCGCCTGAGGTCATCGAGACCCTCGCGACGTCCGATCCCATATCAGAGCATGTGCATGTGGACTACGAGCTCTGGGGGTGTCCGCCCGATAACAGCGCCATTTTGAAAACGCTCACCTCTTTTCTGCTGGGAAGGAGACCGCCCGTTCCCACATACGCCCTGTGCATGGAGTGCAAGCAAAAGGGAATCCCCTGCATTCTGGTTTCACAATCGGAGCCATGCCTTGGACCGATCACCAAAGCCGGATGCGGGGTGCTCTGTCCTTCCCTCGACCGGCCCTGCTATGGATGTTTCGGCCCGAAAGAAGGCGCGAACATCGATTCGCTTTTCACTGTCTTCAAGCAGTTCGGTTACTCGCAGAATGAATGTATGCA
This sequence comes from Nitrospirota bacterium, assembly GCA_040754455.1. Classification (GTDB taxonomy): domain Bacteria; phylum Nitrospirota; class Thermodesulfovibrionia; order Thermodesulfovibrionales; family Dissulfurispiraceae; genus JBFMCP01. The sequence continues at coordinate 13,472 of JBFMCP010000040.1, read as the reverse complement.
GATGATCGACAAAATGAATACCTATGCATACAGAAAAGAAAAATACAAAGCCGCTTCCCCTACATAAAGGATCTGAAGGGGTCGATGCGTGTGTGCATCGCAACTGAGGCATCATGAAAAAGAGAATAAGAATCGATTATCTGTCACGGGTTGAGGGAGAAGGCGGCCTCCTCGTCGAAATAAAAGATGGCGGGATCAGCAGGCTCAATGTCTCGATCTTCGAGTCGCCCCGTTTTTTCGAATCCTTTCTCCGGGGGAGGCCACACCAGGATATCATCGATTTTACCGCACGGATATGCGGCATCTGTCCGGTGGCGTACCAGATGAGCTCCGCTCACGCAGTAGAAAAAATATTCGGCGTGGATGTGGACCCGCAGATACGCCTCCTCCGCAGGCTCTTCTATACCGGCGAGTGGATCGAAAGCCATGCGCTGCACATCTACCTGCTTCAGGGGCCCGATTTCTACGGCGCAGAGAGCGCATGGACGAAAAGTGAATACCTGCCGCTTGCAAAGAAGGGGCTTCATTTTAAAAAGATCGGCAACGATCTTCTGAGCGTACTAGGAGGGAGACCGATCCATCCTGTTTCGGTACGGACAGGCGGGTTCTTCGGCGTTCCGAAAAAGAAAAGCCTGACCGCACTCATTGACGACCTTGAAAAGGCTTATGAGGAATCTCTGCATGCCATCAGGTGGGCGGCGGGGCTCCCCTTCGGCGGTATCGAGCGGGATATGGAATACGTCTCCCTCAGACACCCCGAAGAGTATCCCATGAACGAAGGTCGGGTGGTGTCGAACAGAGGGCTGGACATGACCATGGAAGAGTTTTTTGGCGCACTCCGCGAACATCAGGTCGAGCGATCAACAGCGCTCCACTCGGCTGTACAGCGCAATACAACGATGACACCGTATCTCGTGGGCCCGCTGGCGCGTTTCAATCTGAATTTTGAAATGCTGCCTCCTGAGGTGAAGAGCATCATCAGGGAAACCGGAACTCTCGTTCCCCTGCATAACACCGGGATGGGCATTATCGCACGGTCTGCCGAGCTGTCTTTCGCGTTTCATGAAGCGGTCCGCCTCATCAGGGACTATGAAGAGCCTGCAAAGGCCTTTGTCGAATACAGTCCGCGGAGCGGCACCGCAACGTGGATCACCGAAGCGCCGCGCGGCATGCTCATCCACCGCTATGAGCTCGATGATAACGGATACGTCAAGGCGTGCACCCTCATTCCGCCTACGTCCCAGAACCTCGGGCACATGGAGAAGGATATTCATGCCTTCCTTCAGAAAAACCTTGAGAAGCCTGCCGACTACCTGAAGAGGGAGTGTGAAAAGATCATCAGGAGCTACGATCCCTGCATCTCCTGTTCTGTGCACGTCCTCGTTCTGAAGAGGAACTGAAAAGTCCGCACCGGGCCGGAACATGAAGCTCCGGGTCTTTACCTTTACTCTCTCTTGTCAGCTTAATTCCGATTATTATGACCGTACAACAAGCACAGGACAGCGGGCGCTACCGATCACCTTCTCGGTAACACTTCCCATAAGCAGTCGTTTAAGGCCAGTTCTTCCATGGGAACCCATGACAATCGTATTTGCACCGAGGTCCTCTGCCATATCAAGGATCATCTGAGGCGCATCTCCTTCTCTCACAAAGGCTTCGGCTTTAATGCCCGCTGCTTCGGCCTTCAGCTTCGCTTCCTCCACATGGGCCTTTGCCTTTTTGACAAGGTCATCGACGACATTCGGCGCTTCGCCATAAAACTCCGACGGCACGTCTACCACCGATACTATCTTCAGTGCCCCGCCGTAGGAGTCGGCAAAGTCTATCGCCCGATCTATGGCGACCTTGCTGTAACGGGAGAGGTCGGTAGCAACGAGAATCGTCTTCCAGTCTATCGTTGCGGTATGAGGGACAATCAGCACATCCTTCTGACTGTAGCCGATGACCCTCGCCGCGACACTGCCAATGAGCGTCCTCCCTACCCTGTGCAGGCCTCTCCTTCCCATAACAATCAGATCGCAGTTTTCGGCCTCAGCAAGATCGATGATCCGTTCGTGCGGCTCACCTTCCTCACAGACTGTTTTTATCAGCACCCTTTCCGCTTTTGCCAGTGCCATTGCATCGGCAAGCGCTTTCTCACAGGGGTGCCTGAGCGCGTGCTGTATATTGCCGATGCCGACGAGGTCAAGATCGCCTTCGTAGGGAGGAACCACCGAGGTCACCGTGATCCAGCTCTTCTCGTTCGCCGCAAGCTTGAAGGATTCCTTCAGGGCATGCAGGCTTGATTCAGAGCCGTCGATAGCGACCAGCATTTTCTTACACTTCCCGCTCTTGCACGCACTCATGGTTAGATTTTACCATGCTCCAGAACCTGTTTTGCCGCCAGCTCACGCTCAGCCCTGCGGCCCTGCCACATAGCGCGGAGGACGATGAATGCACCGAGAGCAAGCGCGAAGATCATGATGGCGAAGCTGGTGCTCTTCAACGCCTTTACCGTTGTATCACTCAGCTTTGTGATAAGACCGAGCTGGGAAAGGTAGACCGGGACCATCAGGCCACGGCTGAAGAGGACGATAACCATGATAACACCCATGACCACCTTGATCATGAAGGGCTTTACATAGGTAGTGCCGATTGCGCCCAACTGAATGCCGAAGAGCGAGCCTGCCAGGATGATCATGGCGAGGCGGATGTCGACGAGACCGTGCAATGCATATTTAAAGGATCCACCTACACCCATAACAAAAGCAATGACCAGCTCAGTCGCCGATGCCATAAGACTCGGCGCACCGAGAACGTAGATCATGGAAGGAACGCCAATAAAGCCGCCGACCGCGATGGTAGCAGCGAGCATGCCGGTTGCAAAGCCGAGGGGAATGGTGAAAAGAACAGAAACCTTTGCGTTCAGGCTTTTGAAATAGACCATCGTTCCAGGAATATTTATCGACTGTACCCATTTTGCCAATTTTGTTACTTTTTCTTCTTCGTGTGCATTGCCTGACTTATATGTCTTCCAGGCATCCCTCAACACAAAACCTCCAACGACTGCAAGGATCACCACAAAAGCCACGCTGACGTAAAGGTTTGAGCCTGCGTCGCCGAAAGCTTTCTTGATGCTTTCCTGGATGTGCGCACCGTAGAGAACGCCGGCCTCAGCCGATACACCGAGAACAATACCCAGTTTGACATCAACCTGGCCGTATTTCGCACGCTTGATCGCTCCTACCAGCGCCTTGGGAAATTTGTGGCACATATTGCTCGCCACGGCAACAAGGCCGGGGACGCCCAGGCTCATCATGCCGGGGGTAAGGACGAACGCGCCACCCGAGCCGATGAACCCGCTCACGAGGCCGCCGACGAATCCTACGAGAAAAAGATAAATGAGATTCACTGCATCGAGATTGATAAAATTAGCTGCTACATTGACCACGTCATGCATGTTACTTTACCTCCTTCTTTTTAGCAGCCTCAATGCCGAGCACTGTCCAGAAGTTGCCCGTAAAGGAACCGTGCACGAACGAAAAGATGAACGCCGTTCCTATCGGGAGAAACGCATACAGACCGCCGCGACTGAAATAGTCGTTAAAAAAACTCTGATTCGATAACAATATTGTATAGAGTGCTATCGAAATAATCCCCGTGATGATCAACATGCCATAGGGCTTCTTTTTTTTACTGCCATACTGTGCCATTACCTTCCTCCTTTTCGATTACGCATCAACCGATGCCGGTTTTTTCTATACACTCTCTGCTACCACGACCAACGGACATCTGAGGTTCTTCCATGCATCCGAAAGCTTTTTACCCTTCCCCCTACAATCCACTTCCAAATTTTTAGACGACTCCGTAACAGCGAAGAGAATCTCCTTTTTCGCGTTGGTATAGTCGATAATCGCCTGCTTCAGGCACCCGCTCTTGTACAGCAAACGGTAATTGATGCCCTCCTCTTTTAATTCCGACAGGCACTGCTCAAGAACCGGGTCGAGTGCTTCCGATGGGGCGACATAGAGGACATCGAGATGGGCCCCCACCCTCTTACAGGTGTTGACTGCATACCTGAAGGTCTTTCTGTCCATCTGCCCTTTCTTTATGGCGAGCAGCACTCTCCGCTCCTCTTTGAGCATCTCCCTGGCCGCTGCGAACTCACCCTCCTCTGCAAAAGAGGCTGCCGTCAGCGCTGTCTCAATCTGCCTCATCGTTTTCTTCAGCTTCCCCATTGCTTACATCCTCTTGTGGGTAGTTGTAACTTGTTAGTCAGCCCGCAATTCTTTTCTGTTGGAAGCCCTCTTGTCTTTGTACTGGACGGGCCGTTCGGTCTTTCGCTGCCGCTCTTCTTTGAGTATCTGCCGTGCGGTATCGAATTCACCCTCCTCTGCAAAGGCTGCTGCCATCATCGTTGTCTCAAACTTCTTCAACAAATCCTTCATCGTTATCCTCCCTTCTAAAATTGAAAATAATCATTACCCTTTTATCATGTTCCGTGCCAGAACAGCCCTTTCCAGCATCGCGTTGAATTTATTAGTATATTTTCGAAAAAATGTAGGTACCGTCGGCACCTTTTCGTTGCATTCTGCAACTGCCATAGCGCACTATGATTTTATGCGTTGAATTTTAAGAGAAATCCTGAGCGATGCAGAAAGGGGTGCGATGTTTCAATATGCAACAACATATTATAACAGGCATACTTCCTTAGCTTCCACACAGATTCCACATTATGGTAAATTACTGCAGCGATGGGATTCTTCAAAAAATCAGAGGGAGAGCTACACGATGAGGCCCTGGAGGAGCTCAGGCAGAAGATCATCGCGGTACGGATGCCTTCCTCCGTAGAGAGCATTGCCCTTCAGGAACTCGAGACCCTCTCTAAAATCAGCCCCTCAACCGCAGAGTACACGATCGGCTTTACGTATATCGATTACCTTGTTACTTTGCCGTGGAACAAGAAAACCGAGGACAACCTCGATCTCAGGCGCGCAGAGAATATAATGACGGAGAGTCACTACGGCCTCACGAGCGTTAAAGAGAGGATTCTCGAACATCTCGCCGTAAAAATCCTCAAACTGGATACGCCGCCGCGTATTCTTGTTGTCGACGATGAAGAGATCGCGAGAAAGAACCTGACCCATATACTGGCTCGGGAAAACTACGAGGTGGCGGTCGCAACGGATGGCACCGATGCCTTGAACAAGCTTCGCACCACCCGCTTTGATGTCATTATCACCGACCTCAAGATGCCCGGCGTGGACGGCATGGAGGTCCTTGAGAACATTCGCGCACAACAGCCGGACACCCGGGTGATCATGATCACCGGATATGCCACCGTTCCCTCTGCAGTGGAAGCTATGAAAAAGGGCGCCTTCTCGTATATCGCAAAGCCTTTCAAGCTCGAGGAGGTACGTGCCGCCGTCAAACAGGCGCTTGAGAACCGCGTGATGATGAGCACAACACACAGCTCGGTACTCTGTTTTGCCGGCCCGCCGGGGACAGGAAAGACCTCAATGGGGAGAACCGTTGCAAAAGCCCTGGGGAGGCATTTCGTACGGATCGCGCTGGGCGGGATGAGGGACGAGGCGGAGATACGGGGGCACCGCCGCACCTATGTAGGCGCAAAGCCCGGAAGGATTATCGAAGAAATACGCCGCGTGGGGTCCTCCAACCCTGTCATCATGCTTGATGAGCTGGACAAGATAGGCCATGACTTCAAGGGAGACCCGGCGTCGGCGCTGCTGGAGGTGCTGGACCCCGAACAGAACCGCAGCTTTGTCGATCACTATCTCGACGTTCCCTTCGACCTCTCGGAGGTGATGTTCATTCTCACTTCAAACACGGTCGAGAGCATACCGGCCCCGCTCAGGGATCGCATGGAGGTGATCGAATTCAGCGGCTATACCCCTGAAGAGAAGGTGCACATAGCCTCGCAGTTCATTATCCCGCGGCAGCTCAACGATAAGGGATTATGCGGTTATGCTCCTGAATTTACCGAGGAGGTGCTCTACAAAATAATTCAGGAGTATACGCATGAGTCGGGAACCAGAAATCTCGAGCGAAAGATCGCCGCCATCTTCAGAAAGACGGCAAAGGAGATCGTTCAGGACCGCGCTGCCAGCAGCGGGCAGTCAAAACCTCTGGTCATCACCCCTGCTCTCATTGAGCACTATCTGGGGCGTCCCCTCTACCATTACGAAACTGCTGGAGAACATGACCGGGTCGGCGTTACGACCGGGCTGGTGCTAACCGAGACCGGAGGAGATATCATCTTTGTCGAGGCGGCGCGGATGAAAGGCAGAAAAGAGCTTATTCTGACCGGCTCGCTCGGTGAAGTGATGAGGGAGTCCGCACAGGCCGCCCTCAGCTATGTGCGGAGCAATGCTGCCGTGTTCGGCATCCCTGAAGACTTCTTTGAGCACCACGATATCCATATTCATGTCCCGTCCGGCACTATCCAGAAGGACGGCCCTTCCGCAGGGATTACCATTGCCATGGCGCTCATTTCACTCCTCACCAACAGGCCCGCCCGCAGGGACGTCGCCATGACCGGCGAGATAACCCTTACCGGAAGAGTGCTTCAGGTCAGCGGCATACGGGAAAAGCTCGCGGCAGCCCGGCGCGCAGGGATAAAGGCCGTCATCCTGCCTTCCAGGAACAGACCCGACCTCGAGGAATTGACCGGGGAGATGAAAAAAGGAATGACCATTCACTTCACCGATTATCTGGACGAGGTAATCGACACAGTGCTCACCAAGTAATCCTGCCCGCAGCACTGTCCTCTCTTAAAAACGAGTGAAGGCACCGTGTGAACAGTCATTGTTGCTTTTTGCAATAGTTACTGTTTACAATGAAGTATGTTCAGGCGCTTTCTCTACTACTCGAGCATCAGGCAAAAGATCATCCTCGGCTACTATGCCATTGTTATTATTATCGTCGGGCTCGCCATCTTCAACTTCATGGAGCTCAGGTCTGTCGAAAAAAAGGTCATGTCGGGTGAGGCGGTTGCCGAGTTTTTCAACACCGCGCTCGAGATCAGGCGATTTGAAAAGAATTATTTCCTCTATGGCCAGGAATCGGATTATCAGGAGAACATACACTACATCACCACAGCACAGGAATCGCTCGCCCGCAACAGCAAGGAATTTTATACCATTGCCACGTCCTTCCAGATCAGCACACTGCAGTACGACCTCGGTGAATACAAAAAGCTCATCGAGGCATATGCAGCGCTCGACAAACAGGCGTGGGCACAACGCGAAATCCTGGAGGGGAAGATACGCGTGATCGGAAAGGACATTGTGAACATCGCCGAAGAAATTGCAAAGGCCGAACGGAGAAACCTCCAGGTGCTTCTGGCCAATTCACAGAGCACACTCATTCTCTCCATTCTTGCCCTCTCCTTTCTGGGAATTGTCATCGGTCAGGTGCTGTCGAGAATCGTAGTGAGGCCGCTCAAGCGGCTCGAAGAGAGTATGGAGATTATTGCCGACGGCAGGTTCGAAAAAATCCGGATCGATTCGAAAGACCGGGAGATCATTTCACTGACCAACGCCTTCAACAAAATGCTGAAAGAGCTCGAGCTGCGGCAGCGGCACCTTATACAATCCGAAAAGCTCGCTTCCCTCGGCACCCTCCTTTCCGGCGTCGCCCATGAGCTCAATAACCCTCTTTCAAACATATCGACCTCCTCTCAGATTCTCTCCGAGGAGATCGAAGAAAATGATATAGAATACAAAAAAGAGCTCCTCGCGCAGATCAATGAGCAGACCGACCGGGCACGGAACATTGTCCGTTCCCTTCTCGAATTTTCGAGGAAGCAGGATTTCCGTAAGGAGATGCTTCCGCTGAAAAAGCTCATCGAGGAGACCCTGCGCTTCATCAAGGGGCAGATACCGGCGAAAGTGGAAATAACTGTCGCTGTTCCCGATTATATCTTCATTTTCGCCGACAAGCAGCGGATACAGCAGGTCTTTCTGAACCTGATCAAAAATGCCCTCGAGGCGATTCACGATGAAGGGAAAATATTCATCAGCGCCAAGCGGCGCCGGGCGATCGACAAGATCGAGGAGAACGGGCCGGAGATCTACAATTATCTGAAGTACCACGGGAAGTGCACCGTCGAGGACGATACGGTTGATATCGAGATACGGGATACGGGAGCAGGTATTCCTCCCGAACTGCTGCCGAAGGTATTCGATCCTTTTTTCACGACCAAGGATGTCGGAAAGGGATCGGGACTGGGCCTTTCCATTGTCCATGAAATTATAGAGGAACATGACGGCTGCATCGCCGTCGACAGCGAGGTCGGAAAAGGAACGGTCTTTCTCATACGGCTGCCTCTGCCGAAACAGCACGAGAGGAGTTAAGCAATGCAGAACCATGCCAGAATATTGATTGTCGATGATGAAAAGATAGCGCTCAAGAATCTCGAGCATGTGATGAAGAAAGAGGGATATACCGTCACCGGAACACAGAGCGGCCAGAACGCCCTCAAACTGCTCGAGGAGCAGCAGTTCGATGTAGTGCTGACCGACCTGAAGATGGAAAAGGTGGACGGCATGCAGATTCTCAAGAAAAGCCGTGAGCTCCATCCCGATACCGAGATCATCATGATCACCGGATACGCCACGCTGCAATCCGCCGTCGATGCCATGAAGCACGGTGCCTTCTACTATATCGCGAAGCCCTTCAAGCTCGATGAGGTGAGGAAGGTAGTGCGGGAGGCGTTCGAGAAGGTCCGCCTCAGGAGAGAGAACAGCCAGCTCAGAGCCCAGATCGAGGCATACCAGGGAAAGGTGAAGATCATCACCCAGGATCCACGGATGCAGCAGCTCCTCGATACCGCGCGCCAGATTGCGCCGACGGACTGCAATGTCCTGATCAGCGGTGAAAGCGGCACCGGCAAGGAGCTCTTCGCAAAATATATCCACTTCAACAGCAAGCGCTCCGAAGGTCCCTACCTTGCAATCAACTGCGGTGCCTTCACCGAAGAATTGCTCTCAAACGAGCTCTTCGGCCACGAGAAAGGCGCCTTTACCGGCGCGACCACCTTGAAGAAGGGATTGATCGAGATGGCCTCCGGAGGGACCCTCTTCCTCGACGAGATCACCGAGATGCCCTCTCCCATGCAGGTGAAGCTCCTCAGGGTAATTCAGGAAAAGGAGGTCCTGAGAGTAGGGGCGACAAAACCGGCCCGGGTGGATGTGCGGTTTATCGCCGCAACCAACCGGGATATCCATGATGCGCTGCGGAGCGGGCATTTCAGGCAGGACCTCTACTTCAGGCTGAATGTCGTTTCCCTCCACATCCCCCCTCTTTCTGAACGGAGAGAGGATATACCGGTGCTCAGCTATTATTTCCTCAAAAAGTATGCAGCGCTCATGAACAAGTCTATCGCAGAAATATCTCCGGACGTACTCTCACTGCTTATGAACTATGACTTCCCCGGCAATGTGCGTGAGCTCGAAAATATCATTGAGCGGGGCGTTGCCCTCTCGAACGGCGCTTCGATCGAGATCGCCCATCTCCCCGAAGACCTGCGGGAACTGAATATAAAGACCTTCAGAAAGAAGGACGGCAAGATCCCTTCCCTTGAAGATCAGGAAATTGCCTATATTCAGTGGGTGATGAATGAGGTGGGCGGCAACAAGACCCTGGCGGCACAGATTCTCGGCATCGACCGGGTGTCGCTCTGGAGAAAGTTAAAGAAGCACGGACTGGCAGAGGATTAGGCAACAGTCAGTCTTCTGCCCTGCCGTTTGATGAAGCCCTCTTCCCGCAGCTTGTTGAGATTTTGCTTGAGCCTTTCTCTTGGAGCATCAACCATCTGTATAATTTTCTGTTCCGAAATCCCGGGATGTTCGATAATCACCTTCAGGAGCGCGCCGCGCATCTGGCGGTCCGATCCCTCGAAGGGCGTCTGCCGTTTATAGTGTGCGCTTCTCCTGCCAGGATTCTGGTGATATTTCTTCAGCATCGCACCGTAATCCATCAGGGCGTTGTACCATATTCGGGGATTGGCGACATCGAGCGTCAGCTCGATCAGGGGGAGAATCTCTCTGTCGGTTACCTCATCCCGGTCTTGAAAGAAGAGATGGATAAACACTGTTCTGATATTGGTTTCGATCAGGAGCACAGGCTGATTGAAGGCAAAAGCCGCAATCGCCGATGCCGTATAGGGGCCGACGCCGGGGAGCTTCCGCAACTCATCGTGAGTGGAAGGGAGCTTCCCCTTATACTCCCTGACCACGACGTCGGCAAGCTCCTTTAAGGCGATGGCGCGGCGGTTATACCCCATGCCCTGCCATACGCTGAGCACCTTCTGCAGCGGCGCTCTGGCGAGTGCCCTGAAACTCGGAAAGGCGGTAATGAATTGCTCGTATTTCTCCCTGACCCTTTCGGTCTGTGTCTGCTGGAGCATGATCTCTGAAACAAGAATACGATAGGGGTCTTCAGTCATGCGCCAGGCAAAAGGGCGCCGGTGCTTTTCATAGTGATCATAAATGATTTTCCGGAAGAACGCAACAGTATGCGGGGTCACTCCTTTTTTCAATGATTGCTCAAAGCGAAAGGTGAGCTTTTTATCTTCGCCGGGGTCAGCGCAAAAATTCGACTTCATGTATTCATCATAGCATACAACGTTCGCTCCAACAGCTGGATGGATACTGCGCATAAACATTTATTTAAAGATCTCCGCAAAAAAGACCTTCATCGCGTTCCATGAGCGCTTATCGGCTTTTTCATTGTAGGCTGCGCCTTTGGAAGTATCCGTACCCGCTTCGGGGTTGGTAAAACTGTGTACGGCGTTCCCATAAATGACCATGTGCCAATCGACGCCTCCCTTGCGCATCTCATCCTGGAAGGCGAGCACCTCCTTCATCGGAACAAAGGGATCGTCGGCGCCGTGGAGCGCCAGCACCTTTGCCTTTATATTCTTTGCATCGCCGGGATTTGGTGTATCAAGGCCACCATGAAAGCTCACCACACCATTGATATCCTCACCGCTACGCGCCAGCTCCAGCACGGTCGTCCCGCCGAAGCAATACCCGATAGCTGCAATGCGTTTATTGTCGGTAAGCTCGTGCTTTCTGAGCACATCGAGGCCGGCCCTCGCACGGGCGCGCATAAGCCGGCGGTCTGATTTATAGGTGGTTGCCTGTGCCGCTGCCTCTTTTTCATTCTTCGGCCTGATCCCTTTGCCGTAGATGTCGGCAGCAAAGGCGATATAGCCGAGCTGCGCAAGCTGCTCGGTCCGCTTCTTGATGTAGGGGTTGATCCCGTACCACTCATGCACCACAAGCACGCCGGGCCGTTTCCCTGAAAGCTTGTCATCATAGGCAAGATAACCCTCAAGCACCGTAGCACCCAATTTATACTCGATCACCTGCGTGCGCACTTCAGCCTGAACGCTTGCTGCTGTCATTACAATCATCGCTATTGCCAACAATAAATATTTCATAGTCGCCTCCTTCGGAAGATGTGGTATGTTCTAAATAAACAACACTCCTTGGTTTTTCTGAACAAATGGTAACAGGCATCAGGTACCCTGTCAAGGATACGTGAAAAAAGAAACATCGCAGTGCACAATTATTGATTTTTGTATAGCCTTTTTCTTAAAGTAAGAACATGTTTTATCCGGTTCTGAGACGACATATCTTCCTCCTGCTGATCCTCCTCTCCTTTTTCATCTATACGGTATCGCCGCTTTCGTTCACCATTACCGAAGAGGCCATCGCTGGCATCACACCTACGGCACCCCCCTGCTCCTCTACAGAGGAGGATATTCATATTCTTCTATTGGATTATCTCTGCTCTCAGCTTATTTCTGCTAAAGAAACAGAAAGTGATACGCTCCAAGTCAAAATCCTCCTCCGGAAAAAACGGGCGGTAATTTCAAAAAACATTATTCCAAAGCTCTTGTCATTAAAGAGCATTTCGTCCGTCGACACCTCGTTCACGCCGGCTTACAATTCGCTCTATGCAATACCGGCTTACGGGGTTCGGCACAAACGACAGATAGAATCCTATCACCGGTATACGGATCTCTCTCCTCCCCGTTTCTCCAAATGTCCTGATGTTTTGTAAGTGTCATGTTCGTCATCCCCTTGTTGGGGAGATTGATGGACTTTTGCTATTAATGTCTATTTTCAATAAGCAAAGGAGATAAGAGTGAAACGTTTTTTAGTCGTCATGGTTATAGCAGGGGCCATCTCAGTGACAGGATGCTCCCAGAAAAAAATAGCTATCGCACCTGAGCAGACGCCGCAGTCGAAGATGCAGTCTCAGTCATCCGCCGCAGAAAAGGATAAGCTTGCTGCTGATTCCTCAAGAGAATCCATCACTGAAAAACAGCTGGCAAAGGCACAGCAGGCCGAAGTACAGCCCACAGTGAAAGAGGTCGATGCGAATCTCAGGGATATCCTCTTCGATTTCGATCAGTACGATCTCAGAGAGGATGCAAAGCCGGTGCTCAGGGAGCTGGCGATGCTCCTCTCGAAAGATCCTAAGACAAAGGTCATTATCGAGGGCCACTGCGATGAGCGCGGTACCAATGAATACAACCTGGCTCTCGGTGAGCGAAGAGCGCACGCGGCAAAGACCTACCTCCTGTCACTCGGCATTCCGTCGAACAGAATCCAAACTGCAAGCTACGGAGAGGAAAAGCCTGCCTGCTCCGAGAGCACCGAAGCGTGCTGGGCAAAGAACAGGCGCGATCATTTCGTCCTGGCGGTGTCTGGAAAGTAAAGAGGCTAAGCGGTAAGATCGCTCTTAATGCATCCGATGATTATGCGAGCAAGAAAGGGGAGCAGTGTAATTGCGCTGCCCCCTTTTATTTCCCTTTTCCCTCTTCTATAGCTCTCATGATGCCGCTCAAAATAGCAAGAGGTGGAGGCGGACACCCGTAGATAGCGACATCGACGGGTATTACTTTATCAATGCCGCCAAGCGAGGCGTAGCTTTCTCCGAAGATACCTCCGTTGCAGGCGCAATCTCCCACGGCAACCACCAGTTTGGGGGCCGGCGTGGCATCATAGGTCCGTCGGAGGGCGATCTCCATATTATGTGCGACAGGACCGGTGACCAGAAGCATATCCGCAAATCGCGGCGAGGCGGTGAAATGAATACCGTACCGCTCGCAATCGTAGATGGGATTATTGAGTGCATGGATCTCCAGCTCACACCCATTGCATGAGCCTGCATCCACCTGCCGGATCGTCAGGCTCTTCTTGAACCGTTCTTTAACGGCCTCCTCAAGCCGTTCTCCTATCGCCTCGATCTGCGCGTTTATCTCCCAAGGTATGTCTTCCGTCACAATACCGGTACGGAATATCTGATAGAGTATTCTCATCATAGGTCATTCCCCGAATAGGATTGATTAAAGCTCTTGTTACAAAGGGGGAAGTCGGGCACGATATTCCCCGGTATCGCCTGCTCGAGGCCTAGCCAGTTGATGCTGGACGGATCCCTGACCATACAGCGGTTCA
>JBFMCP010000039.1:0-25916 GCA_040754455.1 Nitrospirota bacterium | reverse complement strand
ATCTGCGACAGCGCGCTTTCACGGCAGGCACATCAGGAACTCTTCCGCTTTAATGATGCAGTCTATATGATTGTCGATGAGGGGACCAGCATTTTCGATGCGGTCATGCAGGTGACCACTTCGTGCAATGGAGCCCGGGAAGCATGCCCTTCGAGGATCCACATCGTCCTCGGCTGGGAGAATATTCTGAAGGTTTCCGCCTGGAAACCGACAAAGCCGGCGCCGGGAGATGCGTTCCTCATACTCAAGGGTGCCGGGGTCAGCGCCCAGGAGTTCCAGCCTTTCAAAAACGCGGATATCAATGATATCTTTCCCTGGCTCTACTACGGCAAGCGGTTCGATGTGCTGCGGAAGATATGCCATGCTGCAAAAAAACAGCTGGAAGGTCATCTGAAGAACCACACGATCCGCGTCGACAGCCACCTCATCGCTGGCGATACGAAGCGCATCGTCGCAAGCAGCCTTTGACGGAACTGCTAGCCTCCGTGCGGGGCGGTTCCGTTCATCGTTGGCCGATTACCGCTCATTGCAAAAGCCAGCTACAATGAACGATCTCAATGAGGGCGTCCGATGAATCCCTTCAGCCGTGAGAATTCCTTGTGCGATCGTGCGACACAGTCCTCTATTGCCAAGCCGTCGAAATAATTTCCTGTAAGAAAAAGCTGATGACCGGCAATCGCCTGGTCGATGGAGCGGACAAGCGCCTCATGGCCGACTCTGAGCGAGGCGATGAAATTCTCTTTTGCGACAACATTACCGAGCTGTTCCTGCTTTACGCCGAGCACCTCGGAGATACGCTTGAGCTTCGCACTGTAGCTCAACAGTCCCGGTTTGAAATGGAACGTGAAGCCCCGATAGGTGTCGTCCCTGACCGTATCTCTGGTTACTACTGAGAAGAAGCTGTCCGACTCGGGGATGAGCCCGGCAGCAGGGGGAAGCGATACCAGCTCTTTTCTTAGTGCTACGCCGACTGATTCGACAGATTCGACCTTGATCTGTGCGAGCTTTTCAGCAAGTGCGGGAAAGGGCTCGTTCAGGAGCCGCGCTGCGGCAGATGCCGGGGTGGCCAGGGCCAGGCTGTTCGATTCATATATTTCATCGCCTGTGGTGGTCTGGAAGCGTCTGCCTACGGATTTTATTCCAGATACCTCTTTTCCTTTCACGATCTCGAAAGCCTTTTGTGATGCAATGGCATCGGTGATCGTCTGGACACCGCCGGTAAGAGTGTATTTCTTCATGACGTCTTTTCTGCGGAGCCGCTTTTTAAAAAGCATGTTTGCAGGGAAATCGTTCGCCCTTTGAGAGATGACGGCGTTCATGGCAGGGCCGATGACCCGCTCGTAGTTGGTGCGTCCGACGATTCCGGAATAGTACGATTCCACACTCCGCCCCTCTTGCTTGAGGGTGAACAGGCGTGGTCCCGAGAGGAGGAGTTCGAAGAAGTTAAGCCTCGAGGGAATGGATTTCACCCGACTGTCGACGAGCATTTTGAAGGGAACTTTCTCACGACTGAGCAGGCGGTCCATGATCCTGCAGTCTTCCATGATGCCGATCAGGGAGCGGTACGAGTTGTAGCAGGTGTGTGCACCCAGCTCGAGCCAGAACCCGCCGGTGTTCTCAAAGCGATGTGAGTGCAGGGTGCCGCCGACTCTGTCGCTCTTTTCGATCACCAGTGTCTTGAGCCCCTCTTTGGCGCAGTAATGGGCCAGGCTCAGTCCGCTGATGCCCGCTCCGACCACAATAATGTCATAAGTCTGCATGGTTCTCTCTTTCCTAAATCCAGCCGGCAGCTTTTGCGTTGCTCATGACGAGGTCGGCAAGCGCCTCTATGAATCGGGGAGATGCATTCAGGGACTCCATCCGTTTGAGCGTTATACCGAACTCTTGAGCCATCTCTTTGTATAATATATCGATTTCAAACAGGGTTTCAATATGGTCGGAAACAAAGCTGATGGGTACTACGAGAAGATTTTTGACGCCCTTGCCGGCAAGCTCGTGGAGCATCTGCTCGGTCGAGGGCTCGAGCCATTTCACCGGCCCGGTCTTGCTCTGGTAGGAGAGATACCATTCGATAGCGATCCTCTTGGTGATTTCATTGATGGTGCCCTGGACCTCCCGGACATAAGGGTCTCCGGCATCGATGAATTTTTGGGGCAGGCTGTGCGCGCTGAAGAGGACAGCGGGTTTCTCTTTGAAATCAGCCAATCCTTTATTGATATGTTCAACAAGGGCATCGATATAGATCGGATGGTTGTACCATGAGGTTATGCAGGAGTATTCGATAGGATATTTCGCCGCAGCCTCTTTGAACTGCTTGAGAGAGGACCCGGTCGTTGCAATCGAATAGTGTGGGTAGAGGGTCAGGGCAATGATCTTGCGTATGCCCACCCGGTACATTTGCTCCAGGCTCTCTTCGGTAAAGGTATGCCAGTAGCGCATGCCGATATAAATCTTAAAAGATTGTGGAAGGTGGCGCTCGTTCAAAGAGTGTTCAAGTGCCCTGGCCTGTGCCGTGGTGATGTCAAGCAGAGGAGACTTGCCGCCGATCAGTCGGTAGGCCTCCATCGTCTTCTTTGCCCTCAAGTTTATAATAAGCGAGGCAATAGGTTTCTGCAGGAAGGAAGGGCCCAGCCTGATGATATCCCTGTCTGAAAAAAGATTATACAGAAAGGGCTTTACCGCACTGAGGGAATCAGGCCCGCCGAGATTGAGCAGAATAACGCCGATCACACTGTAAGATACTGGATTGGAGAGAGAGGATTCAAGCGGCGCCTCACGTTTTTACATTATGCGTGTGAGGGAGGGGCGGGAACGGAGTTTAAAAAACCAGTCTCGAAGGCTCTCCGGGAGTGCTAAGCTGGTGAAGATGATGATTGCCCTTTCAGCTTCTTTATCAGTCTCTCGTATTTCTCAGCGCCGACGCATTCCCTTGCTGCAGGACACCACTCGATACATGAGGGAATCATGTCCCTCGTAATAGTCTTGCCGCACCCTTTGCAGACCATATCAGGTTCGTCCGTCCATATCTCATTTTTATGGGTGCAGTAAGCGCATATGAGCTCTTCGGGAGAAGGACTCGTTATTTCTTTGCTTCCTGGGCAGCTCTCTTTCATGATTATAGTGTATCAGATGCAAATGCTGAGCAATATGACATAAGTCAAAAATTCAGCTCGCCCATCTTTTGAACAGGTCGTGCTCGACACCGAAGCGGTCGAGGATTTTACCGGCAATGAAATTCACCATATCTTCCAGTGTCTTGGGCCCCTGGTAAAAGGCGGGTACCGGCGGGGCAATGGCGACTCCCAGGCGCGCCAGCTTCAGCATATGCTCAAGGTGAATGGCGCTGAAGGGCATTTCGCGGGGCGAAATGAGGAGCGGACGGCCCTCCTTGATCGTTACATCGGCAGCCCGCTCGATCAGGTTGTTGGCGTAGCCGCAGGCAATTCCCGAGAGGGTCTTCATGGAACAAGGCACGACGAGCATGCCGTCTGTTTTGAACGATCCGCTCGCCACAGGGGCTTCCATCTGTCTGTCTTCATGAAAAAAGAGCCGGTCAGTACCAAAGTGCTTTCTGATTATGTCTTCCGTTCCTTTTGCCTCTTGCCCCTTGCCTCTCACCTCTTCTTTATGCGCCCAATCGAGCCCTGTTTCATCTCTTAGTATCGGAAAGGTATTTGAGGAGATGACCAGATGCACTTCGGCAGTCTTCAGCAGCTCCTCAAGCACCCTTATTCCCAGTATGGAGCCGCTTGCACCGGTGATGGCAAGAACAAATCTTCTCATAAACGTATTATACAAAATGCAGGGTGAGGCTTGTTTTCAGCTGGAGTGCCTCCCCCCTGCCTTCGCAATGATATATAAAATTATGAGTTAAGCAGGTGCTAGGAAAACAGCATTAAGGGTTTACTTCAAAGAGTATGTCCATTTATAATAACAATTGAACAATTATTCAATTGTTGGAAGGAGGAGTATGGCTGTTTCAACAAAGACCGGAAATCGTGAGCGATCGGGCAGACGGCGCACGGCTGAGATTTGCGAGACTACCTGTGTTGACGTGAGAAAGGTCGCCTCAGTCAAGAAAAGGATGAAGCCTGAGGACTCCATGCAGAGGATTGCCGAGACCTTCAGAGTGCTTGGGGATCCGACGAGGACAAAAATCATCTATGCCCTCTCCCTCGAAGAGCTCTGCGTCTGTGATATTGCTACGCTGCTCACTACTACTCGTTCTGCAGTCTCCCACCAATTGAGGGTATTGAGAAACATGCGGCTGGTCAAGTACAGAAAAGAGGGAAAGATGATATTTTATTCTCTTGATGATGAACATATAAATCACTTATTCAACGAATGTTTGAGGCATATAGAGGAAGATGAATAGAGCAGCTTCAGAAGGGAACGTAAAGGTCCTCAGCCTTCAGGTCGGCGGATTGGATTGCGCTAGTTGTGCGGAAAAGGCTGAAAAGGCGCTTATGCGTCACAATGGTGTAAAGAGCGTTACGATCTATCTGAGCACGAGAAAGATCGACATCCGTTTCGATCCCTCGGTCATTAATGAGAAATCGATAATCAGTAGTATTACCGGATTGGGATTCAAGATCGCTTCGGAAGAAAAGGCTCCGGGCCAAAAGACGTTTCTCGAGCGCCTCTTGACCCATGAGTGGAGTTTTGAGCTTACCAGAATCGGTGTGGTATTACTCCTCCTCCTTCTCAGTTATACGGCGCTATCAGAAAGATTCTTCAAAATTCCTTTTGATCTCTTTTCCATTCTGGCGGTGCTCATCGGCGGCTACCCGCTGGTGAGGCATGCCGTTGCCGACCTCAGGGAAAAGGCGATCACCGCCGATGTCTTCATGTCCCTGGGCGTTATCGCATCGACGGCGATCGGAGAGATCCGTTCTGCAGGAATCATCGCCTTTTTCATGCTCATTGCCGAGCTCCTTGACTCCTTTACCATGGAGCGCTCCCGGAAGGCCATCAAAGAATTGATAGAGCTGGCGCCGAAAACCGCGCGGGTAAAGAGAGGCAACTATGAAGTAGAGGTGCCGGTAGAAGAGGTGAGGCGCGGCGATGTGGTGGTGGTCAAGGCAGGAGAAAAGATACCCGTTGAAGGCATCATTATCTCGGGCAGGGGGTCAGTAAATCAGGCGCCGATCACCGGTGAATCGATCCCTGTCGAAAAGAGAGAGGGCGACCAGGTCTATGCTGCCACCATCAATCAGCTCGGCATCCTCTTCATAAAGGTGACCCACACCGGGGAAGATACGACCTACGCGCGCATCATCAAGCTCGTCGAGGAGGCTGAGTCCTCCAAAGCCAAGGTGCAGAGAGTGGCCGACCGGTTTGCCGCCTACTTCACTCCTGCCATTCTCACCATTGCCGTTCTCGTATTTATTGCGACAAGAAATATCACCTACTCGATAGCGGTGCTCGTTGTCGCCTGTCCCTGCACCGTTGCCATAGCGACACCTTTGGCGATGGTGGCGAGCATGGGCAAGGCGGCCAAAAGGGGGATCATTATCAAAGGCGGACTTCACCTCGAATCTCTCGCAAAGGTCGATACCCTGGTAATGGACAAGACCGGCACACTCACGCTCGGCGACCCCATCGTCACCGAAGTGAAGGGCTTCGGCTGCAGCAACGAGAAGATACTGGCCTACGCCGCTGGTGCTGAACGGTATTCGGAGCACCCCCTTGCAAAAGCGATCCTCAAGAAGGCGGTGGATATGGGCATCGAAGCTCCTGATCCCGATGACTACAAGGTCATTCCCGGCAAAGGCATTGAGGCAGTCATCGAAGGAGAGCGAATAGTGTTGGGCAGCCGGGAGCTGCTCAGAGATAAGGATATAATGATCACCCCTGAAGTCGAGGGCTACCTCGAAACGAAAGAAGCAGAGGGGAATACCGTTCTGCTTTTGGCCCATAAAAATGTTATCTGCGGAGCGATCAGTGTTGCCGATATCATCCGTGAGGGTACGATTGAGGCAATAGATGAGCTGAAGGGGCTCGGCTTTGCTGATCCGATTATGCTCACCGGCGACAATCCGAGGACCGCACAGGTGATCGCATCAACGCTCGGCATCAAGAAGTTCATGGCCCAACTGCTTCCCGAAGATAAGGTTGCTAGGGTAAGAGAGCTCGCCGCGGCAGGGAAATACGTCCTCATGATTGGCGACGGCATTAACGATGCCCCTGCCCTTGCCCAGGCGCATGTGGGCATTGCCATGGGTGCGGTAGGCTCGGGCGCAGCGATTGAGGCATCCCATGTGGCGCTCATGCGCGATGAGTGGAAGCAGATCCCCGAAGCGGTCAGGATCGGAAGGAATACCTTCAAGGTCATAAAACAGAACCTTACCCTTGGCATCCTCTTCAACGTGGTCGGGATAAGCCTTGCCTCGGTGGGTATCCTTTCCCCTGCAATGGCAGCGGTGGCCCATGTCATGCCCGATGTCCTCGTCTTCCTGAATTCTTCGAGGTTGTTGCGGTAAATCTCCCTTGCTGAAAAATCCTCTTAGGTGAATAGTACCTTTCTAAAGTGTCCTGTTTCCCATACACTAATTTTCTCAGCTCTGTCTGGCTTCACCTACAAAGGAAGTCGTAAGCCTTTGATTTTAGCGTGGCATAAGGCTTGCAACGAAAGGAGGAAACTTTTCTGGTATGGAGGAGGAATACTGTATGGTTGTTTATATCGGAAAGACTTCTGACAGGCTTATGCCCACCTATGAGATAGGGGTAACACAGGAAACCTGGGACCCTCATCTTGGATTTGTTGGAGGAAGGC
Source organism: Nitrospirota bacterium (assembly GCA_040754455.1). Taxonomy (GTDB): domain Bacteria; phylum Nitrospirota; class Thermodesulfovibrionia; order Thermodesulfovibrionales; family Dissulfurispiraceae; genus JBFMCP01. The sequence continues at coordinate 19,141 of JBFMCP010000039.1, read as the reverse complement.
TTTTTGAGTGGCTTGCTCCCTTCAACAGCGAGGAGTTCGAGCAGCGGACCGGCATTGTCCTCGGGTCCGGCGAGCTCTGCAAGGCAAAAATCAGAATCACCGACTCGGGGTTTACGCCCGTAAGGCTCTAAAAAAAGAGCCTTACGGGCATCCCCTCTCAGAATGCGCAATCCCTCCCCGTTCCATCCGTTCTTTACCTTTTGTAATCCATTGTGACATAATAGTTTTCTGTACAGATTTCCGACGGTTGCCGCTGGTTTCCGTTCTAAGAGTAAGAAGTGTGGACTGAGAAGTGAAACGTAGCACCATTCCTACCGCTCACTTCCTCCTTCCAACAGTTTCTTTGGAGTAATAAAGCGTGGAATCCGTATACATAATCAGACAGATTATTATCTCTGCTGTGCCGATCCTGCTCGCCATCATTCTGCATGAGATCTCCCATGGTTTTATCGCCAACAAGCTGGGAGACCCCACCGCAAAAATGATGGGCAGGCTTACCCTGAACCCGATTGCCCACATCGATCTGTTCGGGACGATCCTGATGCCTATAATGCTATTTGTATTTACAAATGGACAATTTGTCTTCGGTTATGCAAAGCCTGTGCCGATCAACCCTTATAATTTCAAGAACCCTAAACGCGATATGGCGCTCTCTGCAGCAGGAGGACCTCTGACCAATATCCTCATCGCCTTCATATGCGCGGTGTTTTTGAAGTACGCGGTGATCCCCGGATCGGTATTCGTATCAGAGGAAATGGCAGGAAGGATTATGAAACCGTTGGTAATGATGCTTACGGCAAGCATTAACATCAATATTATCCTTGCCGCATTCAATCTGCTCCCTGTCCCTCCTCTTGACGGCGGCAGGGTCATGATGGGGCTTTTGCCGCACCGGCAGGCTGAGGCGCTCGGCAGAATAGAGCCTTTCGGTATGATCATCATCCTTGTGCTTGTTGCCACGGGTGTTTCGCGATATCTCATAGTGCCTCTGATAAGTGTGTTTTACAACCTGATAGGTCTGGTGTGATCCTTAACCACAGAGAACAAGCTGAGCTATAATAAAGAGATAATTTGCTGTGGCTATTTTGTTAAAATATTTTTCTCTGTGCACTCTGTGGTTAAGTTTTAGGAGGTTACATGAATAGAGAGCGTGTGCTCAGCGGCATGCAGGCGAGCGGCAAACTGCATCTCGGCAATCTGGTCGGGGCCCTCAAGAACTGGGTTGAGCTCCAGGACAAATATGATTGCTTTTACTTTGTGGCGGACTGGCATGCCCTCACCACTGGCTATGCAAATCCCTCCGCAATAAAGGAGAGCACTACGGACCTGCTGATCAACTTTGTCGCTGCAGGGCTCGATCCCGATAAATCGACGATCTTCATTCAGTCCATGGTGCCCCAGCACGCGGAGCTCCACCTGCTCCTCTCGATGATCACGCCGCTCGGCTGGCTTGAACGGGTGCCGACCTATAAAGAAAAGCAGGAGCAGCTCCAGGACAGAGATTTGTCGACTTACGGTTTTCTGGGATATCCCGTACTGCAGACCGCGGATATTATTATCTACAAAGCTAAGTATGTCCCCGTCGGCGTCGACCAGCTGCCGCACCTCGAAATATCCCGGGAGATCGCCCGGAGATTCAACTATCTCTATAAAGAAGTCTTCCCCGAGCCCGAGGGACTGCTTACTCCTTTCCCCAAGGTGGTGGGCCTTGACGGCAGGAAGATGTCGAAGAGCTATGACAACGCGATCTATCTCAGCGACTCCCCCGAGGCCGTCGACCAGAAGATACGGACCATGATGACCGATCCGGCGAGGAAGAGGAGAACCGATAAGGGCGAGCCTGAGCTCTCACCTGTTTACCAGCTGCACAAGATCTTCTCTACCAACGAGGAGCTTGAGTATGTTGCCCACGGCTGTCGGACCGCTGAGATCGGCTGCATCGATTGCAAGAAAATACTTATTAAAAATGTCTTCACCTATCTCGAACCGCTCTGGAAGAAGCGCACCGAGCTTATCAATAAACCCGATATGCTTTATGATATTGCGAAAAAAGGCGCTGAAAAGGCGCGCCAGGTGGCTGAGGAGACGATGGGTACAGTGAGACAAATCATGGGTCTGGCATAGGAGGAGAAGTGCTGTCTCAAGAAGAGCTGAAGCGGTATGCCCGCCAGATAATGATGGACCAATGGGGAGAAGAGACCCAGATCAAACTGAAAAACTCCACCATCTTTATCGCAGGCGCGGGTGGTCTCGGTTCACCGGTCGCTATTTATCTTGCAGTAGCCGGTATCGGTACCATACGGATATGCGATTTCGATTCGCCCGACTGGTCGAACCTCAACCGACAGATCCTGCATAATCACGGTAGGATCGGCACCAACAAAGCGATCTCCGCACAGCAGACGCTCAACGAGCTGAACCCCCAGGTGAGAGTCATCGCCTTTACGGACAGGATCGTTGCGGGAAATGTGGATGAGCTTGTGGGCGATGCCGATCTGATCGTCGACTGCATGGACAACTTTCCGACGCGGTATCTCTTAAATGAATGCGCCATCAGAAAGAGAATCCCTCTCGTCTACGGCAGCATCTGGGGTATGGAGGGACGGCTCAGTTTCCTCAAGCCTCCGGAGACGCAATGTCTTAAGTGCATGTTCCCCGAGCCGCCGCCTTCTGAGACTTTTCCTGTGGTCGGCGCAACACCGGGTGTTATAGGGTCGCTCCAGGCCCTTGAGGTAATAAAGCACTTCACCGGCATAGGTCAAACCCTGAAGGGAAAGATTCTGGTATGGGAAGGCAAAAAAGTAGAGTTCAAACAGTATAAAGCATACAAGGACCCGGAGTGCCCGGTCTGCAGTACGTTGTAGGGGAGAAGGAGAAAAGATGATGAATGTTACTGTGAAGCATGAACGACTCAACAGGTGGGTCAAGGAGGTGGCGGAACTCTGCCGGCCCGATAATATTTATATCTGCAATGGCTCTAAAGAAGAATACCACCGGATGATCGATAAGCTGCTCAAGAGCGGCATCGCCATTCCTCTTAAAAAGCGGCCCAATAGTTATCTCTTCAGGTCCGACCCGAGCGATGTGGCGCGCGTTGAGGACCGCACCTATATAAGCACGACCTCCAGAGAGGAGGCAGGCCCTACGAACAACTGGATTGATCCCAAAGAACTGAAGAAGACTATGCTCGATCTCTACAAAGGGTGCATGAGAGGCCGCACGATGTATGTCATCCCCTTCTCGATGGGACCCATCGGCTCACCCATCTCGAAGATCGGCGTCGAAATAAGCGACAGCCCCTATGTTGTCATCAACATGCATATCATGACCCGCGTCAGCTCACGGGTGCTGGACCTGCTCGGCACTGACGGCGAGTTCATTCCCTGCCTCCATTCGGTCGGCGCTCCGCTTGCCCCGGGGCAGAAAGATTCCAAGTGGCCCTGTGCACCGATCGAGCAAAAATATATCAGCCATTTCCCTGAAGAAAACCTGATCTGGTCCTACGGCTCGGGTTACGGCGGCAATGCCCTGCTTGGAAAGAAATGCCTGGCCCTCCGCATCGCCTCTGCCATGGCCCGGCGCGAAGGCTGGATGGCAGAGCATATGCTGATTCTCCGCCTGACCAATCCGGAAGGAAAGCAGTTCCATATTGCGGCCGCATTCCCTTCCGCCTGCGGCAAAACGAATCTCGCTATGATGCAGCCCTCCATTCCCGGATGGAAATGCGAATGCATCGGCGACGATATTGCCTGGTTGAAGATAGGGCCTGAGGGACGTCTTTATGCTATTAACCCCGAGAACGGCTTCTTCGGTGTGGCTCCTGGCACATCCTACAGCACCAACCCTGTGGCAATGAATACCCTGAAGGAGAATGTACTCTTCACCAACTGTGCGCTGACCGACGACGGCGATGTCTGGTGGGAGGGCATGGACGGCGATGAGCCGAAGCATGCCATTGACTGGAAAGGGAATGACTGGACCCCGGCGAGTACCCATGATGCCGCTCATCCGAATGCACGCTTTACCGCTCCTGCATCCCAATGTCCGGCAATATGCAAAGACTGGGAGAGACCCGAGGGCGTTCCCATCGATATCTTCATCTTCGGCGGCCGCCGCGCGACGGTCGTGCCGCTGGTGCATGAGGCGTATAACTGGGACCATGGCGTTTTTCTCGGCGCTACGGCAGCATCTGAGACAACATCGGCAAACATCGGCGCTGTAGGCAACCTCAGACGAGATCCCTTTGCGATGAAGCCTTTCTGCGGCTACAACATGGGCGACTACTTCCAGCACTGGCTCAATATGGGCGACAAGCTCGGCACACAGGCACCGAGGATTTTCTATGTCAACTGGTTCAGGAAGAGCGGGGACGGCAAGTTCCTCTGGCCCGGCTTCAGCGACAACAGCCGCGTGCTGAAGTGGATGTGCGAGCGTGTCGAAGGCAAAGTAGGAGCGGAGAAAACCCCTATTGGTCTTATTCCGAAGGAAGGAGATCTCGATCTCAGCGGCCTTAACGTATCGCCTGAAGATGTGAAAGAGCTTATGAGCATCGATACCGCTGCCTGGAAGGCTGAGATCCCCGATATAGAAAAGCACCTCGCCCTGTTCGGCAACCGTCTGCCGGAACGGTTGAAGAAGCAGCTCCAGGAGTTTGTTCAGCGGCTGGGATAATGCTGGGATAATATAGTAAAGTCCTTTCACAACCCCCTTTTCTAAAGAGGGGATAAGGTATAAGGATCGTAATGGGAATGTCCTATGCATAAAACCTCCAGAAAAACGCTCGTCAATGTCTTGGGGGTCGTCTATGCCCACTTTAAAACTCTCGACGGCGGTGATCTCTATCTCACCCGGTTTGCCGAGAAGTACCAAGAGCATCTCGAAACGAATAACTGGTATGAAGCAGAATGGTTCAACAGACACAAAGTAAGGCTCGAGGGCACCGGCTCCGTCTACCGGCTGCCGACAAAGGAGGTGTACGGCAAGAGCCTCGATCTTGTTGTCAAGAACTGCCGTGTCGGCGAAGACGTTCCGCTCAACACCCACACGCTGCAGGAATTCTGCGATGCCGAATTCAACAGCCCCTGGGAGGAGTTCTCTCTGGTTATGGAGATGCGGGAGAACCGGCTCGGCCCGCGGGAGCTGAAAATAAATACGCAGCGCCCCCTGGCAATCTATGTGCCGCCCGAAAGGATGCAGCCATGGCAGAGCGGAAGATCGAAGGCCCGAATCAACCGTATTCACGCAAAACATCCCGGCATCGATCTCGACATCCTCAAACAGTACAAGATGATTTATGAATGGATCGAAGGGCATAATCTCAAGGAAGTCTTCGGGCATATCGATATCAACGATGATGAACGCACCCTGCATCTGTCAAAACTCAATCGCCATGTCATGGCCGATCTCGATAAAAAGGGATATCTGGTGGCGGATATGAAGCCGGAGCATATCATTATCAGTGAGGATGATGCAAAGCGCGTTGAAGATATCGGAAAGATGCCCGTAATCGACCCCTCAAAGGATCAGATTGATCATTTGTATCAGGTAATAAACACAGGTAAATATTCAATCGTCGATTATGAACTCCTGCTCCGCACCGCCGATCACGAAGAGCAGGTCAAGAGCTGCAGACGCCATTCCTATCTGGATGATCAGCGGGATCGTTTTATTCCGACGCCGCTGCCCCCCCATCTGTCGAGCATGGAGATCTTCGGCGTACCCTACATTTACGGTCATGCGGAAAGCACCGGCGGGCATCTGTGGGTGGTGGGCAAGAATGCACGGCTCTTCGATTACTTCCTTCCTGAGCGGTGGAGGAAAACCCCTTCCATCAGATTGTCTGAAAACAAGGAGGTCTTCTACACCATCACTAAGGATAACATTCATCTCGTCTGGGAGACCTCGAGAGTCGGCGAGCTGCCGGGGGAGAGCGAGGAGGAGCATCCGGCAAAGATCCGCGAATTCGGCATCAACAGCCCGTTTGAAGAATTTGCCATTGCCCATACGCTGAATCAGCTCGGCATCCCCTGCGTCTATGTAAGGGCGATCTACATGACCGGCACTGCCAAGGTTGAGGCATCGGCGGACCTGAGGAGATACGAATCACATAAGAATATCCTGGATCCTGATGGCAATCCTATTCTGCAGGAGAACCACAACTATATTACCATTCGCGGCTACTACAACGGCCCCGACCACTGGGTCGCCGAGCAGGTCGGCCCGCTCCATGTGCCGGTCGATCTTGCCAAGGCCGTTGATCGGGGCCTTATCGATGAGGCGCAATGCCGGATGATGCTGGACAAGGTGAAAGAGAATCTCAGAAATGCGGGGTATGACGGCTCGTTACTAAAGCCCAATGACCTGCTCCTCGCCACCGACGGCAACGGACAGATCGTGAAGGATGCAACCGGCAATCCATTAGTCATCATCTGCAATTTCGAGCTTATCTGGAAGATTGCTGATGGGAATGGAACTGCCTGTTTCACAAATATATAGATCCTAATATACTCTCGTCTCAGTTATTGGGGGATATCTATGACCGGCCCTATCACTATATTCATGTGCGGTGATGTGATGACCGGGAGGGGCATCGACCAGGTGCTGCCCCACCCGAGCGATCCGGTGCTCTACGAGCCTTACGTAGGGGATGCAAGGATCTACGTACAACTTGCAGAGCAAGTGAACGGCCCGATTCAGAAGCCGGTCGATTTCCCTTATATCTGGGGCGAGGCCTTTGATGAGCTGGAGCGGTTAGCGCCGGATGCAAGAATTATCAATCTGGAGACCGCTGTAACAAAGAGCGACGAGTATTGGTTCGACAAGGGCATCAATTACCGAATGCATCCCGGGAACATTCCGTGCATTACCGCAGCAAAGATCGACATCTGCGCACTCGCCAACAACCATGTTCTCGACTGGGGATATCCGGGCCTCATTGAGACGATCGAGACCTTGCAGCGCGCAGGGATACAGTATGCGGGAGCAGGGCGTACTATAAGGGAGGCTGAAGCGTCTGCAATAAAGGAGATTGCCGGCAAGGGAAGAGTCGTCGTATTTTCCTTCGGCTCTGAAACGAGCGGCATTCCCGAAACATGGGCTGCCGCAAAAGACAGACCGGGCGTGAACTTTCTGCCCGATCTCTCGTTTGAGAGGGTGAAAGACATCGACTATATTGTCCGGCAGATGAAGCAACCGGGAGATATCGTCATTGCCTCAATCCATTGGGGCAGCAACTGGGGCTATGATATCCCTCGCCAGCAGGGATCGTTTGCCCATGCACTGATCGACAGCGCCGGCATTGACGTCGTTCATGGACATTCCTCCCATCACGTGAAGGGAATCGAAGTATACAGCAACAAGCTCATCCTCTACGGCTGCGGCGATTTCCTGACCGACTACGAGGGCATCAGCGGTTATGAATTCTTCAGGGGCGACCTGAGCTTAATGTACTTCGCCAGCGTTGATCCGTTGAACGGAAAGCTTGTCCGTCTACGGATGACACCGACACGGATGCGGCGCTTTAGGGTGAACCGAGCATCGGAAGAGGAAGCGCTGTGGCTGAATGAAGTTTTGAACAGAGAGGGGCGCAGACTGGGAACGCAAGTGGCTCTGCGTAACGACAATACGCTGGAGTTGCGATGGGGGTAAGATAAATGTCCTCACTTACTTTTTCAAAAGACAAGACCTGCCCATCACTCAAGAGATCGTTCTTTAAGATGATCGATTAAATTGATATCAGCGATCGGCACTCCTCTCTTAAGATGATAGTGGATCGAGTGACAACAGCTTGACTTCCCTCACTTTTTGTGCTAAATACTCCTTATAACAATTGATAAGGAGGAAAATCCTATGCCAGTGGTAAAAAAGCTGCCGGCTGCTGCTGCAAAGAAAATTAAGGTTGTCGAGGATTTCGGGAAGGACTACCGGAGCAAAAAGAGCACCCCTGAACAAGCAAAGGCGGCAAAAAAAGCAGCACAGGAAACGCTTGGAAAACTGGTTAAGCTCACAAAAACGGGAACAGTTGCCAACAGCATAGATCGTGCCATCTATCAGGAAATCCGCAAGAATGAAGAGAAGCTAAAGAAAGAGGTTATGGCACTGATGGCGAAAAAAGAGCCCGAGCCCGCAGATTATTATAGGATTTATATTAAGATTCTGAAAGATTCAGGCTTTTCCTCGGCGCTTCCGTCAGAGATTGTCGACAAGTTCGGCCCTGTCGCAGAGTGCGACTTGTGTACCGCCTGTACCGCCTGCGCTCTCTGCAGCGCCTGCGCTGCAACCCTTACTGCTGCGCTGGGAGCGACCGGAGCCGTAGCAGGCCATGCTGCAAAAGCGTTTTAACCGTATCTGCGGATAACCGGCATACGGAATGAATTCTCCGGTTGCGAAGGATGCATCGGTATTTGAGCATCCTCATTTTTTGATCTTTACCACCCGTTCAGGCGCACAGTATCTCTTTGATGCCGCTACGCTCACTGCCCATCCCCTGTTCCAACCGGTATCCGGGGAGCAATGTGCTGCGCTCTACGAGGACTGCGATGATGCGCTCAGGGCTGCTGTCGCTGAAGAGAACGGCGTCTCAGCGTTGTGCGCGTATATGCTTAAGTGGCGCCGTACCGCCCGCGCCTTCGGCGCATCGCACCGCGGTTGTCCGGGCCGCATTTCCGGAACAACGGATGATCGCGAACGCTCCTGTACACAGCCTCTCCAGTGGACACCTGCCCCGAGCACGTTGAGCAATCTTATCCTCGTGCTCACGAAAGACTGCAATCTGCGCTGCGATTACTGCATCTATTCGGGTCTTTACCAAGGCTTCAGCCCTCTCGGTAAATCATTTATGTCCTGGGAGACGGCACGGAAGGCGATCGATATCTTCTTATCTCTCAATGATACGGATTACTTCCGCTCGATCCCGGACCGCAAGCTCGATATAAGTTTTTACGGAGGGGAGCCTCTGCTCTGCAGCGACATGCTGGAAGAGGTCATCCGGTATGCCTGCTCGCGGAACGATGGCCGCTTCAAGCTGCACTTTTCAGTAACGAGCAATCTTACCTCGCTCACGAAAAGGGCAGCCGATTTTCTCGTGAGCAATCGCATCGGCATCAACTGCAGTCTCGATGGGCCAGCGAGCGAGCACGACCGCTATCGCCGTTTCCCTTCGGGAAAGGGGACTTTTGATGCAGTCTGGCGCAACCTGGAATTGCTCCGCTCTCTGGACGAAGCATACTTCAATGAGCAGGTGCGGGCATTGGTGACGATCAACGGGAATTCCGACCTGGAGGCGATCTTGCGCTTCTTCGATGATCCAGGGCAAAGGGCCCCGCAAATCGCCTTCGTGAACATTCTGCGAGATCTGGCGACCGGTGATTTTCACAAGTTTTTTCCTTTTGACTCCCGCCGCTATCAACAGCTGCACAGCAGCATTTTGGATGAGTATTTCACCCGCAAGCGTAATAAGATCCCTGTGCCCGAGGGCTCTTTTCTCTATCACTACGTTGAGGAATCACTCATCGGCGTCTATAGCCGGATCATGAAGTTCGGTGGAGGATGTCAGGGCCATTATACAGGCACCTGTCAACCGGGCAGGAGATTGACCGTGTCTACCGACGGTGCCTTCCACATATGCGAGCGGATATCCGAGGAGTTCCCGATAGGCTCTGTTCATGAGGGGGTCAATGTGGAGCGGTGCAACGAGGTGATGCGGCGCTACGCTGCATCCCTGCCGTCCTGTAATAACTGCTGGGCGCGCGGTATGTGCCATCTCTGCTTTGCGCATGTCGGCCGTGACGGCGGGTTTCGCTTCCCCGAGGAGCAGTGCCGCTTTGCCCGCGCTGTCGTCCTTGATAAGCTGGTCACGCTCTATTCTCTTCTCGAAGAAGTACCGGATGCGCTCTCTTTCGGCGATCCTCTGGTAGACCGCTACCGTTTTCTGGATGTCAGGTAATGATCCATTCCGATAACAATAATTACTTTGTGTTTCTGCCGCATACGCAGTTTGTCCGCGGCGTGCATGGTTCCGTTGTTCACGACCTTTTCGACGGCAAGCTCTACTGGTTTAACAGGCAGGAGATATCCGAAGCGCTGGCGCTCCTGGCTAAAGGAAGATCGATTGAGGAGGCGGCAGAGCGAAGCCACCTTCGATATGATGAGCTCAGGCAGTATATCGATGCATTGATCAGCCTGCATGTCGGACGGTATGCGCCGTATCCCTTTGCTACAGAAGGCTACCGGCCCTGGGCACTCGATGCACAGATCAAGAAAGAGGGATTTAACTTCCAGGGGGGCAGTGTCACGATCGAGCTTGCCAGGGAGTGCCTTTATGATTGCGAATGGTGTGCTTCCAAAGGTGCGCTTGCTGCCGAGCCCTGCGGCTGTTTTGTGTCGCCGAAGACCGACACAGAGATATCCATGCTCCCCATGGAGCGGATTGTCCGGAGTGTCGAGTTGCTCCGGTCTCTCGGCTTTGACCGTCTGGTTATTGCTGGCGGTGAGCCTTTCAGAGAGGCGGACAGGCTCTGGCAGCTCCTCGAGCTTGCCGCTCGTCTCGGAATGAAGAGCGAACTGCACACGACCGGAGTAATCGATTGCGAAATGATAGAGCGCCTCTGCTCTTTTGATGTGCGCATCGCCATGCCTTTTGCCGCCTCGAATACGCGGGCCTTCAATCGTGCAGTACGGCACCCGTCCGGCTATAATTCCCTGCTCAATGCAGTCAGCCGTTTTGCTTCCCGGGGCGTGGCATTTACCGCAAAAATACCTGCCCGGATCGGTCGCGAAGAGGCGGCAATTGCCACAGCGGATTTTGCTGTATCCCACGGGGCTGTAGGGATTAAATTTCTTGTCTACGGCCTTCCCGGAAAGCATACCCCGGAGCATATCAGGAATGTTGTCGCCCCGCAGGGACCTGCTGATATGGCCGTGGATCTCAGGCAATTCATGATCAACAGCCAGCGCCATCACTGTTTTTATAACGCACTCTTTATTGGCGCCGATGGCGCTGTCAAACCTTGTCCGGGATGGAAGATCGCTGTCGCTAGCCTTGCCGAGGAGAGCCTCGCTACCATTCTCGGACAAGGTTTCTTCGATCGTTTTGCTGCGACAGCGCGAAACGACATCACATCATGCTCGGCCTGTGAATTCAGGCTCGGATGTCGGGCCTGCCTGGTTCGAACCATTGAATGGAAGGGTTCTCTAGATGCCCATCATTGGCTCTGCAGCTACGAGCCGGGGGCGGGGGTATGGAGGAAATAGGGCTATTGGAGGACCGGTTTTACGCGGTCTTCTCCAAAGATAATATGCTTCGCGTATCGATTAACTATCGACATACTTCATTGTAGAGGAGTTGGTCCCCTGAGCCGCTCACGATAGCAATCCAACGCGCCGGGTCAGCGCCGTGGCCTTCGAGGATGCGCATCTTTTTACCCTTGCAGTCTATCTCGTACCGATACTTCGAGCCGTCGGAACTTGCCCTTGCCGTAACAGTGCCGGCAGATGTACGTTCGACGCTCCCCGGGTCATAAGAAAACGTGTTGTGATAGGCATCCTCCTGGATGACCTTCCAATTGGTCCTCTCTATTGTCGAACATCCAGACGTTAAGAGGATAAGACAGACTATTGCTGCGCCCACAATAGATAAGCAGATTTTCATTTCCTCACCTCAGGGATATATCACTGTTTCTCCGGTACTGTCTTCTGTCCTCCGTCGCTGGGTTCCGTTCTTCCCCGGGTGCCGCCGAGAGCAGGGAACTCTTCCGGGTCGGTAGCCTTTCGGCTGCGGAGGATGGAAAGACGTTTTTTCATTGCATCGATTTCGACCTGCTGGCTTGCAATGATCTCTTCAGCGAGCATCCGTGTTATCGGATCGCGGCCGTAGACGAGGACGAGCCGGGCCATCTCGATGGCGCCTTGGTGGTGGGGAATCATCATGTTCAGGAAGTCGATGTCGGGATTCCCTGTGTATCCCCGGGCGTGCATATCGTGCATCATCTTTTCCATACCTTCGTTCATCTCTTTTTGGAACGGTTCGGGCGCCGGACTTTGCGGCGCGGGCGATGATTTCTGATGCGCATGGTCCTCTGCCCAGACTGCATTGGAGAGCAGCACGCCGAGCAATAAGATAGAGAGATATCGCATGATCTTCTCCCTATGCCGTCTGTCCCTTATAGCCGGGGCGCACATAAACGAGGTTGATGCTCTTTTTGTTCCTTAATTCACCCGAAGGGAGCTTGAGGCTGCCGAGCGGTATCTGGGCGATGAATTTCGGCGCGAAAGGATCGGAGACGTCGAAGGCGCTCGCCACAGTCTGTCCGGCATTCGGCGTGCCGGGCAGCTCGTCCTGTTCATGTGCGATATAGAGGAGATTGTTTGCCGGGTTTGTCCAGAGTCCGTGCGCCTCGCGACCGTGAGAAAAGAAGGTCCCGACCACCCTCCGACTGCCCGGTGCTGCGCTGCGGTCGATGATCGCAATTTGGCTCGATGCCACCCCGCCGGGGCCGTTGTCATCAACCCGTGCGAGACTGACATACATAACGTTGCCTTTTGCGTTTTCGACGAATTCGAAGTGGTTGGGCCTTGCCATGTTGCCGAGCGCAACGACATCGAGCAGGGCAAAGGGCTCGGTTGTCGAGCGCCCTGATACCGCGTCCGCCAGCTTGTGGGAGAACCAGACCTCGGTGCCGCCGGGAGCGGTCTTGAGGAACGGCGTAAAGCCCGGCTTGTCCTGCTGGCTGATATCGATAGTAGAGAGCCGCGTCGGATTGGAATATCCCTTGGCATTGGGATTCACACGGAATACATCAATTAAGGAAGCTTTCTGGCTTGCGACAAAGGCGAGGGTGCCTTTCGCATTGAACCACACCTGGGAGGGCCCGTTTACGGTGCCTATATACCTTTTGATCGAGCTCCCCCGCGCTCCTTCGGACTGCTTGATCGCTCCGGCAACATCAAGTATCGCGATCCTGTTCTCTCCGCGAATGGCGATCCAGAGCTCTTTGCCGTTTCTGGTGAATGTCGGCTCATGCGGCTCGCGCCCGACCAGAATACCGCTCGTCAGCCGCTCGGCATTGGTCGAAGCTGATGCTGACGGATTCGGCGAATTGCCGATGACTTTTTTGTTCGTGGTATCGATCAGATAGACATTGCCCGATCCCCTGCCGCAGGTCGCCAGCAGGCGTCCGTCAGGAGACGGCACCACCCCATGGGCGTCAATGCAGCCGTGATAGAGTGGTTTATGGATCATGGCGGCATGCGTGGGCATCACTCCTGCGGTGACGAAACGGAACGGAGGCCGTGGGTCTTCGTCGAAACTGGTCAGGTTGATCGTGGTCTCAATGACGTTGCTTGCGGGGTTGATCACGCTTATGGTATTGGAATCCTCATTGGCAATGAAGACGCGGTCGAGCGCACCGATATCCCGGGCAAACACCTCAGCGAAAGAGGAGGGGAGTTGTGCAGCTACGACAACGGCACCCAGCACCTTCAGGAATTCTCTCCGCGAAACCTCGTGCTGATCCATAACAGACCTCCCGGGCTTAAAGATAATTCCATTTTATCATCTCTGCGGAATGTTTCAAGGACGCCCTCTCTGTTCCTCGTCAATTCCTCTGCACAAGAGGGTCTTTTCATCGGTACAGGGGCTGAATGTGATAAAATATCTCTCTGGCTCACGCAAGCCTGAAAAGGACGATCATTACACTATGAGAAGACGGCATAACCTACAGCACCACCAGAAATCCAACTACATCACTCCGGAAGGAAAAAAATGCCTCACCGACGAGCTGAACCATTTATGGAAGGTGAAGCGGCCGAAAGTGACGCAGGCGGTTGCCGAAGCAGCTGCCATGGGCGACCGCTCCGAAAATGCCGAATATATATATGGAAAGAAGATGTTGCGTGAGATCGATGCGCGCATCAGATTTCTTACCAAGCGCCTGGATGCTCTCGTTGTCGTTGACCGCAAGCCTGATAACGATTCGCAGATCTTTTTCGGCGCCTGGGTGCGGCTTGAGGATAAGGAAGGTGAAGTATTCGAATACCGCATTGTCGGTCCCGATGAGCTCGATCCTGATAAAGGGTTCATCAGCATCGATTCGCCGATGGCCCAGGCCCTCTTGCGCAAGTCCGGAGGGGACGAGGTCACGGTGCAGCGACCCAAAGGCAAAGCGGTATTTACCATTATTGAAGTGAGCTACGAAGCGTTCAGCAAGGAAGGGTAAAGGGCTGTTTACCTCGTTATCCTATTGAGCTCCAGCTCCAAAATCTTCTCTATATATCGTATATTTCTCTCAATCGGTCTATTGTCAATAAGCTTCTGAACTTCTGAGATCTTGTAGTCTCTTATTGTTATCACTGCCTCTGATTCCTCAAGGGTGCAGGCGGGACACACCTTGTCGATTTCCGAGCACGTATCCATATTCGCATCACATTTATTGCCTCTGATATGGCGTATACGCTTTTGCACTTCTGGATTATAAAAGTAGCCGAGGATGAGGAAGCCATTACCGTCCAGTGCTGTTACGTTGCGCAGGATGCAGTCGCCGCCGGTGATCGCATGAAAGTCCCTGTACTCTTTTTCCGCAAGCAGTTCGGGCAGGTGCATCCATATTTTATCGTGGATAGCATCGATCGCCTCCTTGGGGATGGTGTCCTCTGCCCCCTTCAGGCTTTTTAGAGCAAATTCAGTATTACTTTTTAGGTAGTAAGCCATAGCGAGGCAGGCATGGGCATCGGCATTCCATCGATTATTTCGCAGGATCGCTTTCGAGTCCCGAATAATTTTATCGTAGGCGCCGGCAGTGAGCCGGGGAAAGCACTCTTCAGAATGTTTCCAATCCGCACTCCCCGTTGTTGCGCAGCCTGCAGCAAGCCAGAATGCGGTAAGCCATAGAAACATGATACTCCGTTGTTTGCCCATAAGGATTATTATAGTCGTTGTGATATACTAAGGTGCAGATTATAAAGCTCCTAAGAAGACACCATGGGTTACCTCGATGAAATAAAGCACCTCATTGAAGCAGACAGGCGGTATATCTGGCACCCTTTTACCCAGATGAAGGATTGGTTTGGTGAGGAGCCGATCATTATTACCGAGGGTAGAGGCTGTTTCATCAAAGATGTCTATGGCAAATGGTACCTTGACGGCGTCTCCTCGATCTGGGTAAACATCCACGGCCACCGGAAAAAAGAGATCGACGAGGCAATCAAGGCGCAGCTCGATAGGATTGCCCACTCCACACTGCTCGGACTCGGCAATATTCCATCGATCAGACTAGCTGAGAGGCTCATCGCTCTTACCGATATCTCCTTTGCCGGACTCCAGCCGCGGTTATCAAAGGTCTTTTATTCCGACAACGGCTCTACTGCAGTGGAAGTCGCGCTCAAGATGGCGTTTCAATACTGGATCCATAAAGGGGTGAAAGGAAGGCATACCTTCCTCTCTCTCAAGAACGCCTACCATGGCGATACCCTTGGTGCGGTGAGCGTCGGCGGCATTGATATCTTCCACAGCACCTTCAATCCACTTCTTTTCAGGACGTATAAGGCGTCTTCGCCGTACTGTTATCGCTGTGAATTCGGAACAAGCTGCGATGTATGTGGAAAGGAGTGCCTCAGGGAAATGGCAGCTATTCTGGAGCGACATGCCTCCGAAATAGCTGCAGTCATTGTTGAGCCGCTGGTCCAGGCTGCAGGCGGCATGATCATCTGGCCGGAAGGCTATCTCAGGGGAGTCCGGGAGCTCTGCAACCGGTTCAATGTGCTGCTTATTGCCGATGAGGTTGCCACCGGTTTCGGCAGGACCGGCAAAATGTTCGCCTGCGAGCATGAACAGGTCGTTCCTGACATTCTTTGTCTCTCAAAGGGAATAACCAACGGCTACCTGCCCCTTGCGGCAACATTGACCACTGACGAGGTCTATTCTGCTTTTCTCGGTGAATTCAAAGAGCTGAAGACCTTCTTTCACGGCCATTCCTATACGGGGAACCCCCTTGCCTGCGCTGCTGCCGAAGCATGTATCCGGGTTTTCGAGAGCGAGCATACACTGGAGCATATGCAAGAGAATATCGAAATTCTCGATAATACATTAAGAGAGATCGCCGGGCTCCCCCATGTCGGCAATGTGCGGAGCAAAGGACTCATGGCAGGCATTGAGCTGGTAAAAGACACGTCCACCAAAGAGCCCTATCCATGGGAAGAGAAGAGGGGATGGAAGGTTGCCTATGCAGCACGGGAGATGGGGATTCTGATTAGGCCGCTCGGTAATGTGGTGGTCATCATGCCGCCGCTCAGTATAGGCAGAGATGGTATTACGCTCTTGATGGATTCGATAAAAAAATCTATAATGACGGCAACGAGTGAGGCATAATAAGCCCTGGTCATCCTGCAGCGACAGCTCAAAGGAGGATTAATGAGCATTCAGGTAACACATAAGAACGTTCTATTTTTTATGGTGCTGTTTCTTTGGATATGTACGGTCCCCCTCATGGCAGAGGAGGGGAAAGACGTAACCTATACCATAAAAGAAGGTGATACGCTGTGGGACATCGCAACTGCAACGTTAAAAGATCCCTTTCAGTGGCCGAAACTCTGGAAGGCGAACCCCCATATAAAGGACCCGCACTGGATATATCCTGGGCAGCAGTTGGCGATCCCCGGAGAGATGGCGAAGCAGGAGCTGAAGGGACAGCCGTTAGAGAAAGAAGGGCAAGAGACACAACAGGAGAAGCAGATCGAGGTGACTGGACGGGTGATCACGCCCCGGAAAGTGTCCCCCAAAGAAGTCCCGGTTGCCACGAGAAAGTATTTGACGTCAAAAGAGGTTCTCTTGCAGGCCGGTTCTGTTGTAAGTGAGGTGACGAGAGCGGGCGAGATAAAGGGTTCTATGAAAGACTATGGCCTTGCAGGATGTGGTGATACGGTGTTCATTACTATCAAGAATCCTGCTCCGCTCGCAACAAAATTCTATGTCATAAGCGAACCTGAAAGGATGGTCCATCCTAAGACCGAGGCCGTGCTCGGCTATCTCGTCAGAATCAAAGGGGTGATCGAAACAACCAGCGAAGATACCGGCAATCAAAGGGCGGTAATCCTGGAGTCGTACAGAGAGATAGTAAAAGGAGATGCGTTTATTCCCTTTTATACTGTGGAGCTGCCCCTGGAACCGCTTGCAGAGAAAAGACCGCCCCTGAATGGAATGATCGTAAAGGTAAACATTGATCGGAGCATAATCGGCCAGGAAGAATTCGCCTACCTGGATAAAGGAAGCAGCGACGGTATAGAAGTTGGTGATGTTTTCAATGTAATTACCGGTGACCAGCCTCATATCACCATCGGTACGCTTCAGATAATCAACGCAAGTGCTAAGGCCTCTGTTGCGCTGGTGAAAAAGTCGATCAAAGAGATCAAGGCCGGAGATCAGTTCAGGAACTAAAGTCTCCAACAAAATGATCCAATAAAAAAGGGGCTGCCAAAAGCAGCCCCTTTTCCTTTAGGTGTATAGTGATTTAGCTGGTGAGTATCTTCAGTGCTCTCAATCTGCTCGGGTGTTTCAGCTTCCTCAACGCCTTTGCTTCGATCTGGCGTACACGCTCTCTCGTAATCGAGAGATATCGTCCTACCTCTTCGAGCGTGTGGTCACGGTCGACGCCGATGCCGAATCGCATACGGATAACGGTCTCTTCCTTGGGCGTCAGCGTTCTCAACACCCTCTGGATCTGCTCGGAGGTCTCGATCCGCTCTGCATCGGAATAGGGTGAAGGGCTCGTCTTGTCGCCGATGAAATCTTCGAGTTCTGTATCCTCATCGCCAATTGGTGTCTGTAACGCGATCGGGTCCTGAATCGCCCTGAAAACCTCCTCAACCTTTCTGACCGGCACGAGCAGTTTCTTCGCAATCTCTTCGTTGGTAGGTTCTCTCCCTACCTGCTGGGTCAGCTCTCTCGATGCCTTGGTCACACGGTTGTAGAACTCCATCATGTGCACGGGAACACGTATTGTCTTCGTTTGATCAATGAGTGCACGGGTTATCGCCTGCCGTATCCACCAGGTCGCATAGGTGCTGAACTTGAACCCCTTTTCATATTTGAACTTGTCGACGGCTTTCATCAGGCCGATGTTTCCTTCCTGGATAAGATCCAGCAGGGGAAGCCCTCTTCCGACATAGTTCTTTGCAATATTGACAACGAGCCTGAGGTTCCTCGTGATAAGCTCATTCTTGGTCTCTATTACAAGATATCTCGCTTTGGATATCCTGTTCCACAGGTCTCTCAGGGCATCGACTTTGATGCCGACTTCCTGCTCTACTCTTTTGTAATCTGCCTGAACTTCTTTCAGCAGGAGCTCCAGCTTTTTTGCATTCGTCCCTTTTTTCTTCTTTTCGTTGACTGCTGCCTTCAGTCCTTTCAGGTAGCCGTATTTCTTGACTTTGCTATCGGCCTTCTCAACGACTTCCATTAACTCTTCGAGTCTCGAGAGGGTCTTTATCAACGCCTCATCGGCCTTCTCTTCTTCAGTAGTGATCCCCTCTTCGTCCTCTACTTCAAGGTTGTTCTTTATATGCTCGAAAATGGGAAGCGCAGAGATGGTTCCTTTTATGATCTCTCTTCCCTGCTCAAGCTTTTTTGCCAGCGTGGTCTCCTCATCCTTGGTGAGGATGGAGATGTCACCCATGGAATTGAAATATGCCTGGACAAGGTCTTCCGCTCTCTCATATTCTTCTACTTCTTCCTCTGCTTCCTCTTCTGCCAGAATGGACTCCTCATAGTCGACGACCTTGACGCCCATATCATTGAGGACGTCCATGAGGTCTTCTAGTTCATCGGGAGAGAAGAACTCAGAGGGAAGGGCTTCATTTATCTCATCATAGGTAAGCACGCCGCGCCGCTTGCCTAAATTGATGATCTCTTCAAAGATATCTCTTTCTTTCATGTTGGTTGAACCCCTTTGTACGCAAAAAATTAAAGAAAGGGTGTATAGTTCCCTTTCTTTAATTATATGCTGTGAACGGACATATTGAAACTTCTTGACGAATGTGGGGTAGGCAAGAGAGGAGGAAGAAGTAGAGGTCAAGGCACACGGTCTATTAGTACTGGTGAGCTGAATCCGTTACCGGACTTACACTTCCAGCCTATCAACGTGGTGGTCTACCA
>JBFMCP010000038.1:0-26354 GCA_040754455.1 Nitrospirota bacterium | reverse complement strand
ATAGCGTGGTTGGGCCACTTTCGGAGACTCACCATGAGACATGAGCGATTGATCACTACCTATGCCGGTCTGTTTCATATCGCTTGTGCTATGCTCACTTTGAAAAAGGTTTTGAAATGAGTTCTAGGCTATCATTACATTACACTCGACGATTACTTCTGAGAGGCTTTATTCTCCAAGGGACGAACGCTCTTTAAATCCTCGCCTATTGTTTTGAGCCTGCTGATAAATTCATTGGTGATGCCATTTGCCTCCAACTGATTCCTGATAACATGAGGCGTGAGGAGTATCACTAGCTCATTTCTGGATGTGGTGTTTTCGGTGCTGCCGAAGAGAAAGCCGAGTATCGGGATTTTATTGAGAAATGGAATACCGGATTTGTTTTTGGTGCTATCCTCTCTGATGAGTCCGCCGATGATAATCGTCTGACCGTCCTGGGCGACAAGATTGGTTGTTGCCTCTGTTTTATTGAGGACAGGAGCAGTTCCGGTGCTGATAGTGGCTGTCTCAATCGAGGAGGAGGAAATCTCCTGTGTTATCTCCAAAGCTACCAACCCGCTTTCATTGACCTGCGGTTTCACTTTAAGGATTACTCCCAGATCTTTATATTGGAATGTCGTCTGGATATCTGTTGTACCCGATACATTGGTACTTGAGGTCGGGATCGGAACCTGTTGACCGACCTGTATTCTCGCCTCGCGGTTATCTGAAACGAGGATGTGAGGAGCAGCCAGAACCTTTGCCTTACCTTCTGTGGCAAGTGACTGAAGCAATAATTTAATGTTTCCTCGTGAATCTCTTGCAGTATAGGTGAAATTTGGCGAGTCAATTGGTGCGTTGAACTCTAATGTGCCATCTAGATCAAATCTGTTTGTGAATGGATGGAGACCGCCTCTATCTCCCAATGTTAAATCGGTATTTATTTTCCACTGCATTCCAAAGCTCAAATTATCCGATAAATCCACCCGCGCGATAATGCCCTCTATAAGCACTTGCCGCGGCATCGTATCGAGCAGTTTTATCGCGGATTGTATAAGCGCATAGTCTCCCGGCGAGGCGAAAATGACGATCGAATTGGTGACCTCATCAGGAATTATTTTTGTTCCAGGAGAGACGAGCGGCTCGCCGGTGGTGGTTGAAGGCACCTGACCGGGTTGTGGCGTCGGCGGCGCTGGTTGGGGCCGCGGCGTTGTTGCCGGCGGTGTCTGGGTGCTGGGGGTCCGCGGTGCCGGTGCTGCGCCTGCTGTGCCGAGGACCACCTGCTGAAGGATTCGTGATACATGATCCGCTTTGCTGTTCTGGAGCGGGTAGACATATATCTTTGGCTGTGAAATGTCCTGCGCTGCGTTCTCGTCGAACATGCTGATCAGCTGCAAAAGCCTTTTGACATTGGCATCGGTATCGGCAAGGATCAGGAAATTCTTTTTCGGGACATCGAGGACCGCGCCTCCCTGTGTCAGGAGGGGGGTAATGATCTTCGCCATTTCCGCGGAGTTCATATATTCGATAGGCACGACCTGCACTAGTGCGGTGCCCTTCAGTTCTACTGACTCGGGGTCCTTGCCGAAGCGTATGGGAGCCGGCTCTTTTGCTATGCCGGCGATGGGGATGATGCGGTAGAGGCCGCTCTCCTCGATAACAGCGATACCGTTGAGCCTGAAGATAATCTCCATGACCGGCAGTATCTTGTCGCGGGGTATGGGTGTCGTTGTCCTGAAGTTGACCCTTCCCTTCACCTGCGGATCTATTATGTAGTTCACCTTGAGTATTTCGCCGAAAACGGTCTGTGCGACCTCGAAAATATCGGCATCATCGAAAAAGAAGCTCGAGCCTGCCGGTGCAGCAGCCCTCGGAGCAGGGCGTACCGGCGCAGGGGCGGCAGGAGGCGGCGTTGGCCGTACCTCAGGTGGAGGAACAGCCTTCTGCTCGGTTGCAGACGGCGGCGGTGTTACCGGGGGAGCAGGCTGCGGTACGGGAGAAGGAGCCGGAGGAGGTGGGGGAGCCGATTCGGGTTCAGGAACAGTCGGCGGTACTGGAGTTCCCTCCGGCGTCTCCTGAACGAGCTTCAGCAGAGGATGCTGCCCGGCGGCATCAACAGGAAGTGTGTATCCGGACAATAATAAAAGAGTAACGATGCAGAAGAAAAGACAAACGGTTTTTGAGTAGTGCCTGGACAAAAAAGCCCTCCGTGTTTCAGCCTCTTATAAGATTAATGTATTTACCTTTGAGTGTCAAGAATTTTGTGCCTTTCTTCTACGTTGAACAGAAACCGGTTTTCTTGTAATATAAAAGAGCTTGTGCGCATGCGCGCTTGATAAATTCAACGGCAAGGTGATGATATGAATATGAGAGATAGAATTTTAAGGGACAGGAAGGGTTTCACCCTCGTCGAGCTGCTGGTGGTTATGGTCATTATCGGTCTCCTCGCGGCACTGGTCGCCCCGCGTCTCTTTCCGAAGCTCGGAAAGGGAAAGGCAGCAGCGGCAAAGGCACAGATCGAGCTTCTGGGACAGGCACTTGATCAGTACCGCCTTGATGTAGGTGATTACCCGACGACCCAGCAGGGGTTGAGTGCGCTCCAAACAAACCCCGGCGTAGAGAGGTGGGAGGGCCCCTATCTGAAGAAAAAAGAAGTGCCTGTTGATCCCTGGGGAAGGCCGTACATCTATCAGAGCCCCGGCGAACATGGCGAGTACGATCTGTATTCTTACGGACGCGACGGCAGACAAGGCGGCGAAGGAGAGGATAAAGACATCGTCAATTGGGAATAGCGGTGCGCAATTTTTATTAGTGGTTTTATCCTTCAATGCTGCGGATACCTAAAGGGGATTGCCAATGGGCAATCCCTTTACTCATACAATCTGAAAAGCTCTTTGTCACGGTCAAGCAACTGCAAATTAATCCTTGACACTTAAAGATGTATGTGCAATCTTATTAACTAAGTGGTTTTTTTGCATGAAGAGAAGTATAATAGGGAAGTTGCAAATGGGCATAAAAATCCCATTTGCAATAAGAGATACAGGAATTCAAATCACGGCCGGATGTATGAGTCCGAAAAGGCCGGAGGGTGATATCGAAATGGACGCAGGCGCTCTCAACGTTCACCCGGTTCGTAAAGGTGTACTCAAATGTCGTACGAAACCCCGTCATTGAATAATCCCAAAATACTGACCATTGATGATCTCCCGAAGGTGCCGCTCGTGCTGAACGGCATTTCATCGCGGTTCGTGCAGGAGCATCGCATCGTGCCGCTGGAGTACAAGAACAATATCCTGAAGGTCGCCATGGCGCATACCGATTCCGACGCCATCGATGCCCTCAGGATAGCCCTTTCCGCAGAGGTGGTGGTGAGCCTAGCCGAGGGCGCAACGATCGATGAATATATCGCCAAGTTCTACGAGCAGGAGGCGCAGAACATCAACCGCATCATCGAGGATATCGGTGAAAAAGGCGTCGAGTTTCTCAAAGACGAGGAAGAGGACATCGGCCACCTGAAGGACCTCGCTTCCGAAGCGCCGATCATAAAGCTGGTGAACATGCTGATCACCAGGGCGGTCGAGAGCAGGGCGAGCGATATCCATATCGAGCCGTTCGAAGACGAGCTCAAGGTCCGCTACCGCATCGACGGTGTCCTGCAGGATATCGAATCAGTGCCCAAGAAACTGCAGGCCGCCATCGTATCGAGGATAAAGATCATGGCGAAGCTGAATATCGCCGAGAAGCGGCTGCCCCAGGACGGCCGCATCAAGCTGAAAGTCGGCGACAAAGAGATCGACCTCAGGGTTTCCACCATCCCGGTGCTGCACGGCGAGAGCATCGTGATGAGAATACTCCGCAAAGAGGGCATTGTCATCGACCTGGACCTCCTCGGCTTCGATGAACGGACGCTTGCCACGTTCGGCTCGCTTATCAAGCGGCCCAATGGCATCATCCTGGTCACCGGGCCGACAGGAAGCGGCAAGACGACGACGCTCTACGGTGCGCTCGACAAAATAAATTCGCCGGACAAGAAGATCATCACGGTCGAGGACCCGGTCGAATACCAGCTCAAGGGCATCAACCAGATCCAGGTGAAGCCGCAGATCGGGCTGAACTTCGCCAATACCCTGC
This sequence comes from Nitrospirota bacterium, assembly GCA_040754455.1. Taxonomy (GTDB): domain Bacteria; phylum Nitrospirota; class Thermodesulfovibrionia; order Thermodesulfovibrionales; family Dissulfurispiraceae; genus JBFMCP01. The sequence goes on along the minus strand of JBFMCP010000038.1, from coordinate 22,244 downwards.
GACATATCGTCAGGCAGGACCCCGACATCATCATGATCGGTGAGATCAGAGACCTCGACACTGCGGAGATCGCAATACAGTCGGCCCTTACAGGGCATCTCGTCTTCTCGACGCTCCACACGAATGACGCGCCGAGCGCGATTACACGGCTTATCGATATGGGTATTGAGAAATTCCTCCTCTCCTCCACAGTGAGGGGCATCCTCGCGCAGCGGCTGGTGAGGGTGATCTGCCCTGCGTGTAAAGAGGTGGACCGTTCTCCGGAGGGCAGGGAGGAGCTGTCGCTCCTCGGCATCGGCAGCGACGCGACGCTCTATAAGGGGCGGGGATGTGAGCAGTGCTCATTTACCGGCTACTACGGCAGAAGCGGGTTGTACGAATTGCTGGTCGTCGATGAGGATATGCGCAGGCTCCTGCTCAAGGATGTGGATTCGAACCAGATCAAGGAGCTGGCGCGGCGCAACGGCATGAGGACCCTGCTCGAGTACGGTGCTGAACGCATCCGGGAGGGGATAACCACACTGAGCGAAGTGCTCAGGGTAACACAGGAGATATAAGTGGCGATTTTTGCATACCGGGCAACCACGCGTGAAGGCGCGCTGGTAGAGGGCGTTATCGAGGCCGCTGATGAAAAGGTCGCTGTCGAGAGATTACGAAATACCGGCGTCATCCCTCTACAGGTCACCGCACCGAAAGAAGGCGGAGCAAAGCGGTTCTCCCTGAAGTCATCGAAAGGTGACCTCCTTACGTTTACCACGGAGCTCTCAGCACTTCTGAATGCAGGACTGCCCCTTGACCGGAGCCTCAACATGATCTCCGAGATATCGGAGAGCAAGGAGATGAAGGGCATCGTTCAGGCGGTACTCAAATCGATCAGGGAAGGCAGTTCTTTTTCAGACGCCCTGCAGAAACATCCGAGTGTCTTTCCACGGCTCTATATCAATATGATCCGGGCGGGCGAGGCTGGCGGTGTCCTCGACGTGGTGCTCGACAAGCTGCATGAGTTCCTCGAGACGTCCAAAGAATTGAAGGACCACGTCTTCTCCGCGATGATCTACCCGACGATCCTCATGATCACCGGCGGCATCTCGATCATCGTCTTGCTGACCTTCGTGCTCCCCAAATTCTCGTCGATCTTCACCGAGCTTGGCAGCTCATTGCCGCTCCCGACACAGATACTCCTCACCTTCAGCAATGCCCTCAAGGCCTATTGGTGGATCGTTGCGGCATCGGTCATAGGGGGATGGATTCTTTTGAAGAGATATATCAAGACCGATGACGGACGGCTCAAATGGGACGCTTTCAAGCTCAAGCTGCTGGGCGATGTCGTGAGGAAACTCGAAACCGCCCGCTTCACGAGGACGCTGGGAACGCTGCTCCAGAGCGGCGTGCCGCTGCTCCAGGCGCTGAACAATGCGCGGGATGTCATCAGCAACCGGATCATCGCCTCTGCAATCGATGATGTCTCAAAAGGCGCCAAAGAAGGCAAGGGCCTCGCCGTTCCTCTGGCGAACGCCAATGTTTTTCCGCAGCTTGCGCTCTCCATGATCAAGGTCGGCGAGGAGACGGGCCAGCTCGACACTATGCTGATCAAAGTGGCGAACACGTATGAGAAGAGCCTGAAAGTTGCGATCAAACGGTTCGTAAGCTTCATCGAGCCCGCAATGATTCTCGGCATGGGACTGGTTATCGCCTTTATCGTCCTCTCGATGCTCCTCGCGATCTTCAGCATCACCGAACTGCCGTTCTAAATCGAAAATTGAGAAGTGAGGAAATGGGGGAAACATCAATTTTAAATCTACAATTTACAATTTACAGTTCCCGGAGGGATGCCGGTTTTACGCTTCTTGAGCTGATCCTCGTGCTGTTTCTCGTCACGCTCATTATCGGGCTCTCCACGGTGCTCTTCGTCAATGCGCTCCCTTCGAGCAGGCTCAATTCCGTTGCACGGGACATGTCGGCGACCATCAGGTACGCCCGGTCGCTGGCGGCCATCAACGGCGGCAGGCAGACCTTTACCCTGAATCTCGATGAGCGGACATACGGCATAGAGGGACGCGGCGAAAAAAGGTTGCCCGATGAGGTGACCGTGAAGATAGAGGATCCCTTTTACGGTGAGGTCGTCCAGGGACACCGTCGCTTTGTCTTTCAGGCGATCGGCACCTCAGAGACAAGCACTATTGTATTGTCAACGAAAAAAAGAACGGTACGTATCGAAATGGACCCGATCATCGGGGCGGTAACCATAAAATAAAATCAAGATGCAAAAAGAAAAATTCAAAAAGAGGGAAGCTTCCGCGATTTTACCTTTTGATCTTTTAACTTTAAATTCCTTCAGGAGAGTAGAACAGGAATCCGGTTTTACTCTCCTGGAGGTGCTGGTCGCCCTCTCGATCCTCGCCATGGCTCTGGTTATGATCATGCAGCTCTTTTCTGCGGACATGCGGTCGATTACGGCATCCGAGGACTACGTGGCTGCAACGATCAAGGCAGAGGCGCTCATGAGAGAGGTGCTGGACGACCCTGAGCTGAAGGAGCAGGTATGGAATTTCCAGACAGAGGACGGGTATGCTGTTGATGTCGCGGTAAAGAAGGACCTCGAAGACAGGACGGAAAAACTGAATGTGGAGCTCCTCGATGTCACCCTTACCGTTCGCTGGAAAAAGGGGATAAAGGACCGCTCTTTATCATTGCATACGATGAAGCTGATCGAAAAGAAGGTATGAACATAAAGGACGCAGGATTCACCCTCATCGAGCTTATGATCTCGATTACGGTAATCGGGATCATTATCATCATAACTACCGGCGCTATGAGCCTCGGCTTTCGCTCCGTTGATGCGGGAGAGCGGAAGATCATGGCGCTGGAGCGAACGAGGACCTCGGTGAACATCATCGACTCCCAGATACAATCGGCATTCATATTGAAAAAGTCGGAGGCCGACTCCGCGGCCACCAAAACCGAATTTACCGGAGGACATTACCAGCTATCTTTCCCCTCTCATTTTTCGCTCTGGGGAGAAGGGGCGGGGTATGTGATGGTGAGCTATCGCGTTGCCGAGGAAAACGGGAAAAAGGTGCTGTATGCTTCAGAGGTACACGCGACAACCGGCACCACGCGGGAGACAAAGCTTATCGATGATGCAAAGGAGATCGCCTTTGAATACTTCTACAAAGGGCCGACCGATGAACAGGGCGAGTGGGTCGAGGAATGGACCGACGGGGAGAACGTTCCCGAAAAGGTGCGGCTCATTGTAGAGAAGGGCAAATCCAATCTGTCGCTCATCATACCGATGAGGATCAGAAACGTGCTCGAAAACAAGACGGCATTTCCGACGGAAGGGTAACATAAAAATTAAAATTTAAAAATGCAAAAATAAGGAATATCTTAATTTTTATTTTTTCATTTTGCTTTTTGCATTTTGAATAAGGATGAGTAGTGGCGCATAATCAAAACGGTATCGTCCTTATCATGGTGATGTGGATCCTGACCATCCTCATGGTGGTGGTGTTCGCTTTTTCTGCCATGACGAGGACTGATACCTATGCGACGTTGTCGTTCAAGGAGGGAGTTGAAAGCAAATTCATTGCCGAGGCGGGCATTGAGCGCGGAATTATGGAGCTGCTCTACAGGAAGCAGAATCCCTCGCCGGACGTTGTCCTCGAGGGGACCGAGCCGTGGAAGGTCGACGGCACCTATTATTATGCGGAAACAGGCACCGGTGAGTACCGCGCAAGGCTCCTCAGCGAATCAGGCAAGGTGGATTTGAATAAGGCCACTACGGACATCCTGATCAACCTGCTCACCACTCTCGGCATCAAGGGAAAGGACGATGAGGAGCCGGCAGCACTCGTCGATGCAATGATGGACTGGAGGGATGCCGATGACCTTGTTCGCCTGAACGGTGCGGAAGACGCCTACTATATGTCCCTGCCTAACCCGTACAAGCCGAAGAACGCCGATTTCGATACCATCGATGAGCTTCTGCTCGTCAAAGGCTTTACGAAGGAGATACTTTACGGCGATGGCGAGAAGAGGGGGCTTGCCGATTTCATTACGGTCTATTCAGGGAGCGGCCAGATCAATGTCAATGCGGCACCGAAAGAGGTCCTCATGGCGGTTCCTGGTATAACCGCCGATATTGCTGATATAATAATTGAATACCGGAAGACAAAGGAGATAAAAGCTCTTAATGAAGTAGATGCCGCGAATTTCTCCCGCTACCTTATGACAGAGGACGGAAACAGTGCCTATACCATCGAGGCAGAGGGGAAGAAGGCCCGGAATAATGCGGGTTATGCCATCAGGGCGATAGTGACTCTCGAAGGCAACAAGTATAAATACATTTATTACAAGAATCCCGAGGAAATACGACCATGGAAAGCTCAGCAGTAATTGAGAGGGTGACATCGGTTGCCTCTACGGTGACGGCACGGCTGAAGACCCTGGGAGCCCCGGTCTGGAAGGCATTGACCTTCAACCCTGCCCATGAGGCGGTCGCTCCCGCATCATGCCTGTGCATAACGATAGAGAAGGGTACCATTGCGGCGGTCCATGCCTCCCGTGCCCTCTCCCACTACAAAATAAAAGGATACAAGCGCTATAAATTCGCCGAAGGACATTATCCCAAACCCGAGGAGGTTGCATCCACCGCTGCGCTCGCCTTCAAGGATCTGGGTATCAGAAAGACCGACGTTGTGCTCACTATCCCGAAGCCCTGGGTGGTCGTAAAGGCCGCCGAACTCCCCTCGGCTGCAGCTGCGAACCTCCCAGAGGTCATCTCTTATGAGCTTGACCGTTTTACCCCTTTCAGCGCGGCAGAAGCGTTTTACGATTATCTGGTGCTCAGGGAGGAAAAGGAGCGTCTGTCGCTGCTCATTGCTGCAGTGAAGGCGGACCTCATGAATCCCTACCTCGCTGCGCTGAGGGAGAGCGGCATCAGCGTCAAAGGCATTACGTTCGACCTGTCGGGGATATCGGCACTGTACCGCTACATGACCGGAAGTAACGGGTTCGTCTTCATGACCGTCAATGAGGAGGGCGTCAGCGGCGGAGTCGTCGACAACGGAGCGTTATCCGCGGTATTTTCGAACGGTTTTACCCAGGACGACGACCATCACCGGGTAGCGGTTATCGAGAACCATATAGCATCACATGCCGCCCCGTTGAAAGGCGAAGGCGCTTCTCCCAAAGTCTATATTTCATTCAGGGGGAAGACGTCCACGCTCAAGGAGATGGTGCGCCAGAAGAGCAGGTACCCCATAGGTATTGCCGACGAGATGGATAAAAAAATAAGCGGCATAACCGATTTCAAGGATGTTGCTCCTGCGGTGATCGGCGGTGCCATGGACCACCTCTGGCCCGACGCAAAGGGCTTTAATCTGCTCAGCAAAGGGGTGAGGGAAAAGGCAAAGACGCCCTTCTGGCTCACGATCGTACTGGCACTGGCGCTCCTTGCGCTTGTCACTACCTATCTGGTAATCCCCCTCAACATTGAGAACCAGCGACTCATGGAGATCGATCGGCAGATAGCATCAAGAAAGGGCGAAGTGAGGAATGTGGAAAAGCTGAAGACGGAGATAGCGGCATTGGAGGACGAGCTCGTCACGGTTGAGAATTTCAAGAATAACCGGCCGCTCTTCATCAATATGCTCAAGGAGCTTACGGTGATTCTCCCGACCAATTCCTGGCTCACGAGGCTCAGGATCAGCGAGTCCCAGATCAACATCGAGGGCTATGCGCCGTCGGCAACGCCCCTCATTTCGAAGCTCGAGGCTTCCAAATACTTCAGGAAGGTCGAGTTCGCGTCACCTACCTTCAGGGATGCGCGGCAGAACATGGACCGGTTCCAGATCAAGATGGAGATGGAGGGTATAAAAGATGAAAAAAAATAAAACCCTTGGCATGGCAATCCCGGCAATCGGACTGCTCCTGATCATGGTAGTGTATCAATACGGTTATCTCGGCATCAAGGCCGAGCTCGCCTCGATCAAGGAGCAGCAGGACATAAAAATGAAGACACTCGAAAAGTATACGGCGATCATCGCCGAGAAGCCCGAGCTCGAAAAGAAACTCGCTGCACTCAAGGAGAAGGTGAAGGCGAACAACACCAAGCTCATCGAGGGCGAGCCGGTCTCCCTTGCCTCGGCAAACCTCCAGGATACGGTGAAGGGCATTATTACGGGAAGAGGGGGAACGATTTCGAGCGAAAGGATCGGCAAGCCCGAGGACCTCGTCAAGACTGATGCAGCGGCTGCACCTGGCAAAGAGCAGCAGCCTGCGAAAGAGTCTCCCGCCAAAAAGGCTGGCGCTGCCAAAGGCAAGAAGGACGAGGCACCGGCTGAAGGGGGGGCGAAGTTCAAGCTCATCTCCATAAGCATCGACGCCAGCGTGCCTGATCCGGGCGCATTGAGCGACATGCTCTATTCTATCGAGACGCGGGTCCCCTATCTCGTGATAAAGGAGCTCGATGCGAGGGTCAAAAACTTCAAGGAGCCCAGGGACCTTATGGTAAAACTGGATGTATCCGCCCTGTACGGAGGCAAGTAATGCGGCTGCAATCACTCTTACGAAATATAAATATTCTGAATCTGCTCCTGCTGGGTAGTGCACTGGCATTTGCTGGATATGTTCTGTTCCCCATGTTCAATGTCACCGTAAAGCTGCCGGTGCTCAAGACCAAAGCGGTGGTGGAGGAGAAGAAAGAGGGGGCGGCAGGCCAGCCGCAGCAGATTCCGCCGCACCTGGAGTATACGATCATTGCGGAGCAGAACCTGTTTCACCCCGAGCGGAAGATTCCGCCCCTGAAGAAAGAGGAAAAGGCGCTTCCAAAACCCGAATTCGTCCTCTACGGAACGCTCATCACCGATGAGGTGAGCCTCGCCTACATGACCGATAAAAAGGCGGAGCGCACGACACCGGGGCGCGGCAAGCGGCAGAATGCGCTGAAGATCGGGGATTCCCTGAGCGGCTATGTCCTGAAAGAGGTCAAACACGAAAAGGTCGTGCTCGTCAGGGGCGAGGACAGGATAGAGGTCAAGGTGATTACTTCGGGGAAAAAGGACCGGAGCGGTGCAGTGACCACAGCGGCAGCGCCCCCGCAGGGCGAGGAAGAGTTCGCCCCGCAGCATTCAGAGCAGGGAGGGGGGAGGAGCGTTCAGACGCCTCCGCGGCCTGCGCCCCGGCCCCAGACGCCGCCCGCACCGGGCTCGAGGAAGCCGGGGAGCACTTGGCGGTTTTAGTCCGTCCGGTTTTATTGCTAAATACGTCAGCAAAGGGGTAGAATAAGGGACGTCGTATGAACGTGCTTTCATCTGCGGTGCTCGTACCGCAGACGTTGTTCTCTTTATTCATTTGTTATGCCAGTGGAGAGGGGGAGGACGCCGATAATGCATAACAGTCTCGGTATCAGCAACAGCGGACCTGCCGCCGCTTCGCACACATCTAAAAAGATACTGGTTGTTGATGACGAATCGCTCATCCGGAGCTCGATCAAAGGGTTCTGCGAGAAAGAGGGATACGGTGTTATAACGGCAAGCTCCGGTCTCAAGGCGCTCAAGAGTATCGAAGAGGAAAACCCCGGGATTATCCTGCTGGATATCAACCTCCCTGATGCCAACGGTCTCGAACTGCTGAAAACCATAAAGGAGATGAACCCCGAGACCATCGTCATCCTCATCACCGGCAACGCCGATGTCCGGGGTGCGGTCGAGGCGATGAAGATCGGCGCCTACGATTATCTCGTCAAGCCGCTCGATTTCAACAACCTGAAAAAAATCCTCACCTCGATAAAAGTCGATACTGCTCCTTCAGCAGCGAAGTCATCGGACATGGGAGATTTTGTCTTTGTCAGCGACAAAATGAAGGAGATCATCAGGATCATGGAGCGCCTGGCCACCAAGACTGATGTCACTGTGCTCGTCACCGGCGAGAGCGGCACAGGGAAGAGCTCCCTCTGCAAAAAGATGCACGAGCTGAGCCCGCGGAAAGACAAACCCTTTGTGGAGATAGGATGCTCGAATATCCCCGACCACCTGATCGAGAGCGAGCTCTTCGGCTATGAGAAAGGCGCGTTCACCGATGCGAAGGCCGACAAGAAGGGACTCATCGAGATCGCCCAGGGCGGCACGGTCTTCCTCGATGAAATCGGCGATATGCCGTATCAGATGCAGTCGAAGATCCTCGACCTCATCGAGGAGCGGCGCTTCAGGAGGATCGGCGGCCTCAAGTATACCCATGCCGATGTCAGGATCTTCGCTGCCACCAATGTCAACCTCCAGGATCTGGTCCACAGCAAGAAGTTCAGGCTCGATCTCTTTTACCGCCTGAACGTAGCGGCGATAGAAATGCCCTCGTTGCGGGAGCGGAAAGAGGACCTCCCCCTGCTGGTGCAGTACTTCCTGAACCATTATGCAACGAAGTATGACGGCAGGCCAAAGGGCATCACCCCCCGCGCCCTCGAAATCCTGCAGCACTACTCATGGCCAGGGAATGTAAGGGAGCTCAAGAACCTCGTGGAGCGGTTTGTCATCCTCTCAAAGAACGACGAGATCGACATCAACGATATCCCCTCGAATATCCTCTCCGAGAAGCCCCTCAAGACAGCCGAGGCCCCGGCTGAAGCGGTAGACCATGTGCTCCCTACCACCCTTTCGCTGAAGGCGATGGAAGCCGAATTCATCAAGACTGCGCTTAAACTTGCCGACGGCAATCAAAGGAAAGCGGCGAAGCTGCTCGATGTGAGCAGGGACACGCTCCGCTACCGCCTGAAGAAACTGAAAATCGACGTACCCGACGACAAATAGGAAACAGCTATCAGCTGTCAGCCGTCAGCAAAAGAAGGGAAAAATACTTTGTCATTCCATTCTTTATTTTGCTGATAGCTGTTAGTACGACAGTGGATTGTGTGTCTTGCCGTGGCAGACGAGGGTGCAGCTTCCCCTTCCGGTGCCCAGATCGGTAAACGTTGGATATGTCCGCCCCTGAACAGGAGACACGACGCGCGTATCGAAGTTGATCAGGTGGGTGTGGTCGCCGGTCAGCCCACCGTCTGAACGGACGCCGTGCGGATCGTGGCAGACTGAACACGGCGTGTTTTTTTCAACGATGTGCTCCCGGTGCTCCTTGAAGCTCTGATCGCCAAGAATGCTGTCCCTGTTATGGCAGCGGTAGCAGAGGGCATAGTTCTGGAAGCTCTCGAAGGTGTTGTCCAGCGTTTCATAGCGCTCCCTGAGGAGCGGTCGGTACTGTGAGCCGTGGGGCCCGCGGGGGCCTGCTCCGCCGATGTCCGTGCTCTCATCGCTCTCATGGCAGTCCTTGCAATAGATGATGCTCGATGCCGTGAGGGTTGGCTTGTACGTGCTCGGAATGCTTGGGACAAACGTGTTTCTGCCGACGCCGGCGACCGGGTGGTAGGAAGGGTTTGCCGTATCGAATTCAAAGCGCGTGTTCGTCATGTTGACGACGCGGGAAACAAGGGGAAAGCCACCACTGGAATCGGCATGGCATTTGAAACATACCTCGTATTCGTAGGTCACCGGGCTCACTGCAGCGCCGGTGATGCTCACTCCGCTTACCAGTTCGAGCCTCCCCGATGCATAGGGAGCGGAGGCGGTCCTGTTGTTGGCAGCGTGCGCATTGTGGCAGTCGGCGCATTCCACATGGCCCGAAAGCAGCAAGGGCGATTCGTTGGGCTGGTGAGCGTTTCCGGTAAGCCCGATGGTCGCTGTCTCTACAGGGTGGTGTGACAGCTTCTGAAACTGCGCCTGGATGTTTTTCTGTGCTACTGTGCCGTTATGACAAAGGAGGCAATTCTTTTCCTCTTCCTGGAAGTTGAGGAGCCGTTGATTCCCTCCTGCAGAGTGTGGTGTATGGCAGCTCTCGCAGCCCCATTCGGTGACAGAGAGCCAGGTCGGCCAGAGTCTCGGGCTCAGCGGCAGCACGGCGTTGACCGGCTGCGCTGTGCTCCGGTGTGTGGCGGACAGCCAGCCGTCTTTTATATGGCACTGCGTGCAGAGCGCGGAGTAACGGTTGTTCATAACGAGAAACTTCCCTGTCAAGCGTCCGCTTTTGTCCGGCGAGCGATAGGCGTCCTCATGGGCGTCATGGCAGGTGGAGCACTGCACCAGGTACCGGGGACCGAAGAACAGGAGTCCTGCGGGCGGAGACGGCGCGATCTCGTGGTTTACCGTGGCGTCGTAATAGGAGAATGAGATCGGGTGGTCATTGGTGAGTGAGGTTCCTATGTAGGAGAGCCGGCCAGAAGTGATCTCTCCCGTGGTCTGGATGCCTCCAGAGGGCGTCCGGACATTGCCGAGTGCGATGGTCCCGTCGTGACAGCTCAGGCAGAGCCGCGATGAGCCTGTCGGCTGAGAGGGGCTCACATGGAGCGTTGTACTGGCATAAATGTCGTAGCTGACCGGGTCAATATTCTTGTTCCAGAGGGGCGTCTGGGGTGCAGCGTTGTGCGGCGTATGACAGAAGACGCAGATGCGCGTTTCGGTGAGGGCCTTGAGCTCTCCGGGCCCGGATACCGACAGATTATGCACGGTGGACGCGATACCTGCCTTGGCCCCCCATGCTGCGGGAGCACTCAACAGGATGTAGCATGCGGCATAGAATGCGCCGATTACATAAGACACTGTTGTTCTTTTCTTCTGGGTCATCCGCCCCTCCTGATGCTTTTCGCCGCTTTATGTATGGAGTTACTCCTGTTCATACGGGTTTCCGTAGAGCTGGAACACCTGCACCCTCTGGTTATAGGTATCGCTTATATACAGTCGGTCGCTGTCGATGAAAGCCCCTGACGGCAGCCAGAATTCGCCGTGACCGCTGCCGCGCCTGCCGAGGGTGAGCAAAAAGTTGCCCCGCTCGGTGAAGAGCTGCACATTGTCGAAGAGGCTGTCGACAACGTAGATAGTCCCGAAGCGGTCGACCGCCACGCCTTTCGGCATGGCGAAATCCCCCGACCCGTCGCCGTGGCTGCCGAACGCGGTTCTGAACGTACCATCATCATTGAATATCTGGATCCTGAAGTTCATCGCATCGGTGACGTACAGCAACCCGGCAGGCGACCAGAAAAGATGGGTCGGGTAATTGAACTGGCCGGCAGCGGTCCCTCGTTCGCCGAACGAAAAGAGGAGCTCGCCTTTCGGCGAGTATGCGTATATTTTATTCGCGACGGTATCGATGACATAGAGCATCTTCCGGTCGAGGTTATAGGCGAGGCCTGTGGGCCGGGCGAACCCCCCGGACGGTGTGCTCAAGGCCGTGAGCGGCGCTCCCTGTGCGTCAAAGACAAAGACCCTGCCCAGTGCCGAATCAGCGACATAGAGCCTCAGCTCCTCATCGAAGATGGCGCTGACAGGGGAGACGAAATCGATATCTGCGGTGCCGCAGATCGGAGAGTAGCTCTGGTCGGATGCCCTGAAGAGCGCGACACAGCGTGCTTCGGCATCGACGATGGCGATCCTGCCGTCGCGTCCTGTTGCTACGGCAACGGGACGGAGGAGGGGGTGCCCACGTTTGCCGAACAGCACTGATTTGAGAGAGGTCCCGGTCTCTTTGAAGCCCCTGATGGTCAGAACATGTCTGGCCTTCGGGATCCGCGGTTCCTGAACCCAGAGCTGCTGCGTCTCCGACACATCGGCGTCCATCACCCATTTGGTGCTGCAGCCGGTAGCGAGGATGAGCACGACGCACCAGAGTGCTTTGAAGAGTCGTCTACACATCGTGTCCGCTACTCCTGCGCACAACGCTTCTTGTACGGCTTACTGCATATTCCCGCATGTCACTGTTTTTTTCCCGGTACGTCCTTCCCGCCCGAAGGAGCGCTCGACGACTTTGCTTCCGCTGACGGAGTGGCGAGAGCCGACTCTATTATTTCCAGTTTTGCACCTTTCTTCAATTCCTCCAGCCACTCCTTGACCCGCTGCTCCTGGGCCTCATACCTGAACTTGCCTTCCAGTGCCCCCCGGGACTCCTCGAATGTATAGTACCTTTCCGGCGAATACTCTTTCAGCTTCAGCACGTGATAGCCGTCGGGAGCCTTTATCACGCCGGAGAGCTCGCCCGGCTTGAGCTTGACCGCTGCCTCATGGAGTTCCTTGTCCTTGTCTTTTCTTATCTGGTAGTGCCGCACGATGAAGCTCCCGTCGAGAACGAGCTTCCAGGGGTCCTGATTCCTGTCGGCCTTGATCTTCTCGAGGAGCTCCGCCGCCTTTTTCGCAGCATCGGCCGTGCCCTCCTTCTGGAGGACCAGCACATCGACCACCGCTACCTTTTCGGGCTTTATGAAGCGGTGCTTTTCACGCTCGTACTCCTCTTTCACTTTATCCTCGGGGATGGTTACCTTGCTGTAGACCTCCCTGCCGAATATTTGCTCCAGCATCAGGCTCCGCTCAATCTGCGCCTTCAGCATCTCCAGTGTCAGCCCCTCGGCATCAAGTGCTTTCTTGAATTCCTCATCGCCGCCCACATTATTCCTGAAATTGGTGACGGCTGCATCGATCTTTTCCTTTTCCACCGTTATCCCTTCTGCCTTGGCCTTCTGAAAGGCAAGCTCCTGGAAGATGAGCTTGTCCAGTGCGTCCCGCTTGGTGCTCTCGATGTCTTTTGAGGCAGGGCCAAGCCGGTTCATCATCTTAACCAGTGATTCCATCGTGATCGCCGCGCCGTTCACCCGTGCCACGATAATTTTCCGCGCCTCCTCCCTGCTCTTCCTTGCCTGCTCGATCTGCTCGGGAGTGAGCTGCTGTTTCTGCTCCTGTCCTGCTCCCTGCATCCCCTCTTTGGGGAACGCATGGGCAGCAGGGGCCAGTGTGCCGATCACCGCTGCTGCTATGACGGAAGTGAGTACTTTTCTCATGATTCCTCCTGATTGTTCCTGTTCGTTTGTCTTGTTTTGTTGTGCCGTCTATTTTACCTTATTGCGATTAAAATAGGTTCCTCCTGAATTTGAGGTAGTAGAGCTGCGAGGTGTATTTGCTTGTGCTCGCGCTCGATGTCGCCTCCGTATGGATGATATTGGTGCCGGCCTCGAGGTCGAGCTTCCCGATGCGCCAGGTAAGGAGATTGTTGAGCACATAGGTATCCGTGTCGGTAGGGCCGCCGGAACGGTAATAGGCCCCGCTTACCATGATCTGGAGCCCCCGTCGCGGAATCCGCTTCTGTACCGAGATGTTTATGCCGTACAGCTCTTCACTGTACCCTGAATCAGGTTCCCCGGCGATCATGACATAGTCGGTCTTTTCGTAGCGGACCCTCGAATCGACGAGGACCGTGTCAGTGACGTCCTGGCGGTAGGAGAGCTCGGTCCGCCACTTCCTGAGAGGGCTTATGGACGAATCGAATTGCATATATTCGATCAGATAGATAAACGGCTGCTTCTGAACAACGGCGCCGGTGGTTTTTGTGGTCGTCGTCTGCGGTCCGCCGGCAACGAAGCCCTCTTCAAGGCTCTGCTTGGAACGGGAAAAGGCAAAGTAGGGCGAAAAGAGATTCTTGTAGAGGCTGAACTGGATGTTGTACGCCACCGTATCCGTCCTCAGCTTGTAATCGCCGGGAGCGGAAGCATAGGTGACGAAAAACTGCTGGGCTGCGAGGGGATTCGGCGTCGACGCATCGGTAAAAGTGATGCCTGCCAAACTGAATACCCTGATCCTGAACGTTGTACCGAACGGTTCAACATCATAGTGAACTCCTCTGAAAAGCGGCTGGCGGTCAGCGGTAATGGTGGGGTGCCGGATCACCACACTAATTGTATTGACATCGGCATTGAACTGTTTGAGTGTATAGGTGTTCAATTGCGGATCGCTTGGCGTTGCAGTGAAGGGCTCCTCAAGGACAAGAATGCTTCCGGTACTGTCGGTGAGCATAGTGCCGAGGGTGACGCCGGTGTTCAGTCTGCTCTCCCAGGGCAGCTTTTTCGTATAGGCAACTCCGCCGATATGGGATGTCGATTTGATCTCGCCGCCCGACGTCTTGGTATCGATATAATTGAGCTGGTAATTGGTGGTCAGGCTTTCGTAGAGCCGGTGGGTGATCCTGAGAGCGGGATTATGGGCTTTGTTGTAGATCCTCGCTGTATCAGCCACACCGGCCTCTTTTGTCTCGATGGTATCCTGGAAGTGGTTGTAGGTGAGGTTCGTCTCAAAGTTCTTGGGCACGTAGATATCCAGTTGTTCGGTCCACTGCAGGTTGCGGTCCTTTTCTCTGGGGCCGTCGGAACGCCTCTCTTCTCTGACCTGGTACTGGAGGTTGCTGAAGAGGCGCGCCTCTTCGAAATCAATCCAGTTGTTCGCATAGTAGCGGTCTGTTTTGTACTGTGAGGAACGGGGAGCGATGCCGGTTGATTTCGAGTCGGAGTCGGAGTGGGAGTACCCGGCCCCCACGTGGAAGGTGTCGGTGAAATAGCTCGCATTGGTATTGAACGTTTCGGTGCTCGAGTCGCTCTGCCCGGATTCGATATCATCGAAAATATAACTCATGTCGAAGAAGATGGGACGCTCTTTGTAGCGGAAGATGCCGCCTTTCTGATACAGGACGGGGTCGCCGCCGGCGAGTGACCGGCCGGTGAGCGTCGGCTCCCGACGCAGCGTGAAGAGCTCGAGGTTATAGGGATGCTCGGGCAGGACATAGGCCCGGAGCTCGTATTCATACAACGTGTCGCCGTGCCATGACGAGGTATGCGATTCGTCCTGCTTGAGGCCGCCGGCGAGCTCTGCCAGGAAGGTGATGAACCGGGGGTGATACACATAGCCGACCGAGGAGAGGACGAGCCTTTCGGATATGACGGTGCTGCGGGTCGAAGAGCCCTGGCCGTCGGTGGTGTTCTTGTTCCGTTCATGCTCTGCCTCGACATCGAGGTTCGCCTCGAACGCAGATATCCTGGGGATAAAGCGGCGAGCATCCGCCCCTGCCCCGCAGGGCATGAGCAGGAGCACGTTTACCACCAGAACAAGTATGACTGTCCGCCGCATCCGCCTCTCCGTCTTCCCCCCCGCAGATGAAATAGAAAATTAAAAAAGCGATCTGATTTCCAAAGCTGCAACTCCGGTTCAAAGCCGTCTGCTTTTCAGCATCAAGATACTCGAAGCAAGGACAGGCACCGGCTCTCTTACCTCATTAATTTGTAACGGAATCTCTTTTTTTTTCGGGTTTTCCCATCGAATCTTTTGTTGTTTTTTTCCTTTTCCCGTCATTTCAGCAAAAACTCGCTGTCCGCAGCATGGGCGTCGTGGCACATGGTGCACTCCAGGTCAGTGCCCTGATGGACCGGCCGCCTCATGACGTCACTCTGGTTGTGGCAGTGGTAGCAGAAGGTCTTCGAGTCGGAGACGAGGAGGTAGCGGTAAGATGAGCCATGGGGGTCGTGGCAGACATTACAGCTGCCTGCGGCGAGGGGCCCGTGGAGCTTCTTCTTGGCCGTACTCAGCGTATGGCAATTCAGGCAGAGCTCTTCGACCGGCATCAGGAGCTTGTTGCTGCCGCGCAGGTGGCATGCATCGCAGAATCGTGCTGCGTAAGGACCGTGGGCAGTGAAGCGCTGCCGCACTGCCGTTGTTTTCGAAGCCTCCTCCCCCGGTTCCTGTCCGGACTCCTTGACCGGCGGCGGCACGCCGTCGAAGAAAAAGCTCAGCACCCTGTATTTCTGCTCCTCGGTGCCCAGCACATTCCCCTGGTCATCCTCCAGAAGGTAGTGCTGCGAGCATCCGTAGACGGATGCCGCGGCCAGAGCACCGATGAAAATCCACATCCATCTTCTCATAGCACACCAGGCGGTCGTGTTACTTCTTTTTCTCGTCTTCTTCCGATGCCGCCTTTTCCCGCTCCTGCTCCTCCTTCCTCATGCGTTCGATCCGCTCTTCGATCAGTTTCTTCAACTCCTCGTCCGTGGGATATCTTCTCCCCCGCTCCTTGCCGAACCCGTACACGTTGACCATCCTGTCGCCGAACTGGCTCGTGACAAGGATGAGATATTCGATCGTGAAGTTGGGGTCCGCGTATTTCTGGAAGTACCGGACATTGTCGTAATCGATGGCGACCTTTGCCGGCAGGTAGAGGTCGCCCGCCTTCCTGCCGGCCTTGCCGAAGAAGAGGAGCAGGTAGCCGTCCTTGTTGAACATTTGCACATTGTCGAAGGCGGCATCGACAACATAGAGCCGGTCTTCACGGTCTATGGCGATCCCCTTGGGCCGCGCGAACTTGCCGATGTTGGCGCCGACGCCGCCGATGGTGGTCTTGATATGGCCGTCGCGGTCCATTCGCACGACCCTGAAGATGCCGGCATCCGAAACGAGGAGATCGCCGGTGCTGTCGAAGGCGATGTTGGTTGGCATGGCGAGCCGCTGGTTGAGGTCCCCTCTCTGTCCGAGCTTTCTCAGGAGGTCGCCGGTGTTTTTGTCGAAGACCTTGATCTCGCCGTTCTGGATATCGGCGACATAGAGCTCGTTTTCGTAGACTACTGCATCGACCGGCTTCCAGCCCGCGCTGATGCCGATTGCCCGGGCGTAGAGGTCGTTTTTGTCGAAGACGACCACCTGGCCGCGCAGCGGGTCGGCGACGTACTTGTTGCCGTCGCGGTCAATGCTGATATTGAGCGGCTGCGCCAGCTTGCCCAGACCTTTCGCGCCGATGAGAGGCGCGAAGGCCCGCTTCTCGAGGTCGAAGACCATCACGGTAGAGTTGGTGTCGCAAACGTATATCTTGCCGTTGTGCATCGCCACGCCGTAGGGTTTGTCGAGCCGGAGGGTATCGTCTTTCTTGCCGGTGATGAAGACATCGAATGCGGATTTCTCGGCCTCGACGTCGCGTGCGCTGGTGAAAGAGGTGAGATACTGTATGCGGGGAGGTTCGGGAGGATCGGGATAAAAGACCGTCGGGGCATCCTCTTTTTTCGGTGGTGCCCCCCCGCACCCTGTTAGTACGAAAACAGCCAAAAGCGCCAGACAGATCAACCTCACGGTATTCATCGGAAACTCCTCGTTCTTGAATCTTTGCGCCCCGTCAGGAGACGTCCTTTATGATAGCACACAAGGTACCTTTCACACTATAAAGGCCGTTCACCCGGTGGAATGCGAAATGCGAATAGAAAAAATCAAAATCAATGGATTCCTTAATTGTGCCCTTTGAATGAAAAAGGGGAATGGGCTGTACCCATTCCCCTTTTGTCTATGTGTTCTGCGTGTTGCTCTTATTTCAGGTGGCAGGCCATGCAGAACTGGCTGTTCGTGTCCTCGATCCAGAGGAACTTGTTACCGGTGTTCTTGGTGTTGTGCACATCGTGGCAGGTGGTGCACTCCATCTTGCCGGCCCAAAGGAGGTCGCCGATGGTATAGCTGCCGAGCGTTGCAGTGGTGTCGGCGATTTCATCGTCCGTAGCTTTTACCATAGCATAGTCGAAGCCGACGGGATGGTGGTTGGTCAGGTCGCCTCCGCCGCCGATGAGTGCGCGGCCTGCGCTGATGAACTTGTCGCCTGCGCCCTTGGAAGGCGAGGAGTAGAAGCCGTACTGGTTGGTCGCGACGGTGCCGTCATGGCAGCTCAGGCAGAGCTTGGAGACGCTGCCGGGCTGGCCAGCCATAGCTTCTGCTGCTGAGAGGTGGTTGCCGTCTGCCGGATCGTCCGGACCATTGGTGTAGGTGGTATAAGTCTGAGTGGTTACGCCGTGGTTCCAGAGGGGCAGGTACTGCACGCCGCCGCTCGTTGCACTGTCAGTGAGCTTGGCGGTGTGGTGCGGTGCATGGCAGTAGACGCAGATTCGGTCTAAGCCCGCCTGCTCTGCGGTGTCGCCGTAGGCGACTGCGGTTGCGCCTGTTTTACTGAGATCATGGAACGTGCCCTTGATACCTGAGCCGGGCGCTGCTACTGCGAATACCATTGTGGCGACGAGCAAGACGCTCAGGGCCGCCATCGAAAGTACTACTACGATTTTCTTCATCTCTTCCTCCACATGCTCGAAAATTTTTCTGTCCTCCCCCGCCGTCCGGCAGGGTTGTGGTTGCTTTTCACGGAACCCCCGAACCGTGAAGCACTGCAATCAGTGACAGGCAATCTCGTAAATCTTGCCTATGAAGAAGCAATCGGCGTGCCAGGAGCGTAACTATCTGAATATCAGCGGAATTGGACTCCCGGAGGTTTGGAGCTGTCCTTGGAAGGGGGGGGAAATCACCCCATCCTGGGGTATATTCAACCTGACTCCCACCTGCCTTCCTCTTTGCTCTTTTTAGGGCCGCTCTTCATTATTTATCAAACGAGCCAAGGATACCCTGAGGCGGGTGTGAAGCTGCAGCGGATACCTTGCATGGCTGGTGGGCAGGAGAGGGCTGCGCCTTCATTAATATAAAAGGTCGACTCCCGGTGATTTTTTGAATGGGTCTCGACTGCCCGTGTGAAATCACCCCGCACATGGGAGAAATGCCGCCATGGATACGCCGGCGGTCTGTCTGACAACGTTTCTGTGAGAGCAAGGGATAAGGTATCTGATGTGCGGCTGACCACGGTAGTCATTGGAAACAAACGGCAATGCCGTTGGTCCAAAGTTGTGATTATCAAGTCCAGTATCCGTGAATATATTAAGTTTCGAAGTATCTAAACTATGGTATGCCTTTTGCATACAGGGCAGCAGCTTGATCAGGGAGTCCCCCGACTCCGCACAAGAGATCGTGACAGGCAGTGGGAAGCAAGCCCTTCCGAGCGGAGAGGGCAACGGCAGTCCTTAGATGGTAGTACTATGGTAATAACAATTCAAATGGGAGGAAATTTGATGAGCAAGAGACTATTGATAGCTGTACTCGCTGCTATTATGCTCTTTGCAGGGCTCCCGGTCGCAATGGCGATGCACCCCGGCGGTGATGTGGTTCTGAAGGATTCCGCAGGAACCCCGATCACCGATGGTGTCACGCCCTACAGCCCAAAGCAGACCTGCGGAACCTGCCATAATTACGGCAGCGGAGAGAAACATTCGATCCACACCCAGGCTGTCCTCGAATCGGACGGCAAGCTCCACTGGCAGAGCTATGATGTGAAATCATTCGAGCACGGTGTTTCGGTCGGACGCCATTCCAACCAGGGCCGCAATGAAGACTACAGCAACAAGTTCAGATCAAAATACGGACTTCCTTGGTTTACTAGCTCGCCAGGAATGTTCGGCAAGTTTTGACCGCCCTCCAACCGCCAGTTGGCGGCTAAAAACGTAGATCCCCTTGGAGACGGCGTAGACTCAAGATCAATCGAGAGCGGTGCCCAAGACTGGGCAATGTATTGCGGTGTCTGCCACGTCGGAGGCGGACAGATGGAATACGACAGGAATCAGAACGATTACAGCGCAGCATCGCCGACCGGCGACCGGTACTATTTTGAGGCGCCGAGCGCTGCCTATCCCAACGGTCGTCTCGTATCGGTTGACGATCCGACCGCACAGCTTCCGGGATTGTCTGCAACCAACAAGGCAGAGGTCGACTGTCTCCTCTGTCACATGAACGGCTCAAAGAACGGTATCGCCTGGCTCAATTCAAAGAATTGCAGCACCACCGGCATCGGTCCGCTGACAGATCCTTATTGCCAAGGCGAGGCAGCTCCCTATACTCCGGGTACTGCCTATGATATGTACAACAGAAACTTCGCGATCAAGAGCGGCAGGTTTGATCTGGCCGCATCGCTCGGTATCGGCGCAAAGGCGGTGCTTGACGCCAACGGGAACGCAATCGGCGTTACGGGCATGCCTTCGGTCATTACAGCAGATAAGATCGTGGGCACTCCCAACAGCCAGAACTGCTCGGTCTGTCATGCCCGTGACGAGAACACGGTCGGACTGCCCGGTATGATGCAGATGAAGTTCGGCTACGGCAACTATGCTATCCTCAACCCTGCCGGAACCGCATTTGACACCCAGACAGGCAGCATGAATGACAAGCGCTGGCTCGAGCTCGGCTGCAAGACCGGTATGGGCAAGAGGGCGCACCGGATCGGACAAGGCCCTAATGACAAGTGGGGCATGAGCATGTTCAATGCGATGTTCGGGCTCGGCAAGAACCCGGGCGATCCTGTGGTCACCGAGGAGCTGACCTCCCCGACGCTGCAGTGGATGCTCGGGCCTAATGCAAAGGTCGTCACCAAAGAGAGAATGCCCGATACCGACGTCCACGAGATGGGCAAGAATGCAAACTCGGTCATTCACCAGTGCGCGACCTGTCACTCGGCAATCGGTTCCACAGAGCTCGAGGGTGGCTCGAGAGACATCCCGGCCACGACCCACAACGGCATTGCGTATCCTGCTGAGACGGTGTTCGGCATCGACCACCAGTTCCTGCAGAGTGATTCCGCACCGGACACCAAAGGCAAGAACAACCTGGACGGCACTGTCTCCTGCGAGAGCTGCCATACTCATCGTGACCACCCGAGGATCGGCAAGATCGTAAAGGACAAGAACGGCAACGATGTCGTCTACAATCCGCCGACGCCGACGCACGCCAACTTCCCTGCATTCCATATCGAGAAGATCGGCTGCTCGACCTGCCACATCCCCGAGATATATGCAGCACCGGGAAAACTGAAATACAGAGACTGGACAGTCGGGTTCTACAAGGGCAATGCACGTAACATGCTCGACTGGAACTACGACCTCATCACCGGTTCGCACAAGCCTTCGCCGGTCCTCCGCAAGTGGATGACCAAGGAGGGCGAGAAGAAGATATATCCTATCAACCCGGCAGTGCTGCCGATATTCGTGAAGAGCATCGATGTTGCAACGGTGAACGGTGTCGCTGATACGACCGGCAGCGAGCTTGCGCTCGATCCTGCTGACAGCGCTTACCCGACCGGTACGCTCGTCGCTCCGGTGAAGCACAGGGATACTGCGCTGGCGGCACGTCAGCTCCTCTCTCAGGGAGCGATTGACGTCAGGCTGAACGCAGGCAACATGGTGCCGCTTTTCGACGGCTTCGCCCTTGCCGACTCCTTCGCGATCGACACCAAGGCCGAAATCGACGCGATGACCAGCCCGAGCCTGATCGTTGACGGAAGCCGTCATGCCAACAAGCTGCGCCTCTTCTGGGCCGATTTCGATGTGACCCACGGCGTTGCACCCAAGGAGTGGGCATTGGGCGGCAGCAAGAGGGGCGGCTGCGTCAGTTGCCACTCGAGCATCGATCCTTTTGCGAGAAACCAGTACGGTCAGCCGACCGGCCCGAACCCCAACTACTCCTCGAAGTCGATCGGCTTCTTCGAGAGCTACCAGCAGCCTCTCGAGAGCACGGGGTTCGGCATCGGCCAGTATGATGCGATCAAGAACTGGTTTGCGCTTTTTGCCGACTATGACTGCACGATGATGTGCGGCGGCGGCACGCAGCCGGATTCCACCTACTTCGATCAGGCCGGCAACCCGATCATGACGGCTGCCTGCGGCGATCCTTTCGGCATGGGCTGGACCCAGCTCCAGCATTGTGTCAACTTCATGACCTCGACGTTCGATACCGCGATGGGCTTCCCTCAGGGGACTGCGATGCTGATGGGCATGTACGACGGCATCTCCGGCCTCCAGGGCTTCACCATCCGCGAGACAGTATCAGGGTCTACCCTCGGCTGCAATCCTTTTGCCGGCGCCGAGAGCATGAGTCCGTTCCCCGGCTACAGCGTCAACGCCTGTATGCCGAGCAACAACCCGATGTTCACCATGGGCACCTGCGTCGGGGCAAACCCGTCAATGGGTATGCCCGGACAGTGCGATTCCAACAGCTTCAGGGCGAACGGCATGTGCATGGTGGATTCCGATTGTAACGGCAAACCATGGCCTGCCGAGGAGTATGCTGCCAATCCCAACGGCTTGCTCTATCAGAGGGCTGAGGTGCGCAAGCACTTCAAGATCATGCTCCAGCAGTCGACCTTTACGAACCCACAGGGACAGCTCGACTACAAGGTCACCTGGCCGATCAGCATTGAGCAGAACCCTGGCAACCCGAACCACGTAGCTTCATGGGATCAGGCGAAGAAGTGCGTCGATATGATGGGAATGCCCAAGGCATCATGCGCTGACGGCGATCTGATCAAGACCACTCTCAACGCCAATGATTTCCTCGGTTATGACCCGACCTACATGGCGTCGCTCATAACTCCCGAGGCGGCAGGGATTTCGAAGCCAGTGGCAGTGAACAACTGGAGCGCCGACGCAGTGGTTGACTACAAGGTCAACTTTGACGGATCGGGCTCGACCTGTCAGGGCGGCTGCAGCTATGCCTGGGACTTCAACA
>JBFMCP010000037.1:0-30235 GCA_040754455.1 Nitrospirota bacterium | reverse complement strand
ACATCAAAGCAGCAGGTGAAGCGGGGGATGTGCAGCGTCTGCACGCCCTGCTCGATGAGAAAAAGAGAATATCGCGCACCACGTCCGAAGGTCCTTTCTTGTAGGGGCCTTTTGAAGGATACGAAAGGAGGTAATCTTGAAAGAGCAATACACAACGATGTACAGAGAAGGGTACGAAAAACAGGATGCCGGTTTTACGAATACCAGCATTGATGATATAGCCATCCTCGAGAGTTCAGAGCCGCTTGAGGCTGAGGTATCAAAGGAGTCCATCGAGCAGGAATACGATCCGTTAAAGGCGTATTTAAAAGCAATCAGCCTGATTCCCCTTCTGACCAAAGAGGGAGAGATCGAGATTGCAAAGCAGATCGAAGCGTGCAAGTTGCAGATAAGCAGTGCACTTTTTACCATTCCTTTTGTCCTTACGAAGCTTGTCACGTTGGGAAGGCTCGTCGGGAAAGGTGAGGCCCCCTTGGCGGAACTCATTCAGGACGATGAAGAGCTATTCGAAGAGGATATGTCTGCCGAACAGAAGCGGTTCACTGCCATCACCGAGGAGATCAACGCGCTTTTCACGAGGCGGAAAAAATTATTGAAAGACGGCGGCCTCACCACCGGAAGCAAGATCCCCGCTGCAGCAAAAAACGTGCGCATCATCAAGGCCCTTGAGAACAACAAAAACCAGATACTCCAGAAGATCAAGGAACTGAACCTCAAGGAGGACGTTATCAACGCCTTCTCCGAGGAGTTGAAAAAGCTGAGCAGCACGCTCGAGTCGCTGCAGGAAGAGCTCTGCACGTCGAAGAAATTGAAAAACAAGGCAGCCCAATGCAAGAAATACCGCGAGGAGATCAAAAAACTCGAATCGGATCTGGGTCTGCGCACGGCCGAGGTAAAAAAGATTGTACAGGAGCTGGAACAGGCGGAAATTGAAGTCAGCGGCGCAAAAGGCCAACTCATAGAATCCAACCTCAGACTGGTCATCAGCATTGCAAAACGGTATATGGGCAAGGGACTGAGCCTTGGCGATCTCATCCAGGAGGGCAACATCGGTTTGATGCGCGCTGTCGATAAATTCGAATACCGCCGGGGCTACAAGTTCAGCACCTATGCCACGTGGTGGATACGGCAGGCGATCAGCAGGGCCATTGCCGACCAATCGCGGATTATCCGCATTCCTGTCCATATGATCGAGAACATCAACAAAATAAACCGCGTGACCAAGGAGCTCGTGCAGGAGCACGGCGTCGAACCCAGCCCCGAAGAGATTGCCAGGCGGTCGAAAATCCCGGTCGACAAAGTAAAGAACATCTTGAAAATATCAAAAGAGCCGATCTCCATCGAAACACCGATTGGAGAGGAAGACGATACCATGCTGAAGGATTTCATCGAGGACAAGTCGAACCTCTCGCCTCTCGATGCAGTGATCCAGGAAGACCTCAAGGACCATATCCATAAGATCCTCTGCACCCTGTCCCCCAAAGAGGAAATGGTGATACGGAAGCGGTTCGGCATCGGCGAGGAGAACCCGCATACTCTGGAAGAGGTAGGCCAGGCCTTTGATGTGACCCGTGAGCGTATACGGCAGATTCAGGTGAAGGCCATTCGGAAGCTGAAGCACCCTTCGCGCAGTAAATGGCTGCGCCATTTCCTGATCAACCCCTGAGCCTCTTGACTGGCAGACGATAAGGCTTTTATACTAATAGATTCTAGGCGTTATCTGAAAGCAGGTAATGCCTAGAATCAGAAGCTGTTGTGTTGCCCGCGAGGGCCCATAGCTCAGTTGGTAGAGCTACCGGCTCATAACCGGTTGGTCCCAGGTTCGAGTCCTGGTGGGCCCACCATCAGCGTTCAGCGTTGGGCGTGATAGGCGCTTGTACACTGAACGCTATAACTCGATAAACGCAGGGAGGATTGCGGTGAACGAGCAGTTGAAACTTCTCATTGAGCTCCAGCATATTGATGCTACCATTCTCGCAACACGAATGAAGATCGATACCGTTCCGGTTGCGCTCTCTTCCCATGAAGTTCCCCTGAAGGCTGCCGAGTCCTCCTATGAGAGCGCACAGCAGAACCTTGCCGCCCTCGAAAAGAGGAAGAAGGACAAAGAGTGCGAGATCGAGGACCTCAACGAGAAGGTAAAGAAGCTCAGGCAGCGGACCTCGGAGATCAAAACCAACAAGGAGTATCAGGCGCAGCTGAAGGAGATCGAAAAGGCGGAAAGAGACCTGAAAACCGCCGAGGACGAATCGCTCTCCATGATGGACGCTCTAGAAAAGGCATCACATCTCCTCAAGGAGGAGCAGGCCCGCATCGCTCAGGAAAAGGCGAGAGTCGATGCGATAAAGAAAGACTTCGAAGCTGAGATGCACCGGCTCGAAGGGGAGATCAAAAGGCTGAAGTCAGAGCGAAAGAAGTTTATCGCCAAGCTGGACGAAGATATTTACCAGCAGTACGTCGCAACTCTGAAGTCGACGCGCGGTCTCGCTGTCGTCGAAGCACAAGACGAAGTCTGCAAGGGGTGCAACCTTCACATCCCGCCGCAACTCTTCGTCGAGCTCAAGCGCAATGAGGAGATCATCCACTGTCCCCAATGCAGAAGGATTCTGTACTACGTGCCCTCCCCGCAGGAGTCCGGGACAAAAGAATAAACCTTTGGTCTTTTACTGCCTTCCCTCCTCGATGTCCGTAACCGTCTTTTTAAAAACAGTAAGGTCTTTTTATTTACTTATAATTATTTTTTATGGTATGATACAATGTCATGGCGATGGAAGACCATAAACTTAAAGTATTCTGCACCGTTGCAGAGACAAAGAGTTTCTCCAAGACCTCTGAAATCATTCATCTTACCCAACCCGCGGTGAGTTTGCAGATCCAGGCGCTCGAGGAGCTCTATGAAACAAAGCTCTTTGACCGCTCCAGCAGCTCCATCAATCTTACTCAGGCAGGAGAGGTTCTCTACCGGTACTCGAAAGATATCCTTGCCCTCTATGCCGAGCTCGAAAAGGAAATCGGGAAGCTGACAGGTTTGATCAAGGGCAGCATCACCGTTGGGGCGAGCACCACTATAGGGAACTATGTTCTTCCGAGCGTTATCGCCGACTTTAAAAAGACCCATCCCAAGATCAAGATCAATGTATTGATCGGAAACACCAAAAGGGTCCTCGACCTCCTGAACTCGGGCGTCGTCGACCTGGGTCTCGTCGAAGGCGAGGTGTCGCGGAACAAGATACGGGTCGATTCCCTCATTACCGATGAACTTACGCTCATCACGCCGCCGATCCACCCCTGGGCAAAGAAAAAGATCATCTCCATCCTGGAAATAACAAAAGAGCCCTTTATCATCAGGGAGGAGGGATCGGGAACACGCCAGATGATCGAGAAATATCTCTCCTCACACGGCATCAAAGTGAGTGACATGCGCATCGCCCTGGTACTCGGTGGCACTGAATCGATAAAAGAGGCGGTTGAGAACGGAATGGGAGTATCCATTGTCTCGCGCTGGGCGGCGCGGAAAGAGCTTAAGTACGGCAGCCTGAAAACGGTTGCGACCAAGGAAGAAAAAATCCTCAGAGACTTCTCACTCATACTGCCCAAGAACGCCGTCATCTCACATGCCGTTGATGAGTTTCTCTCTTATGTAAAGTTGTACCCCTACGATAATCTCTTGTCCGACGCAAAAGCGCAGTAACGCGCCGGCAGCGCCAAACTCCTCATTGTCGGTCTCATACCTCAGCATTGTCCAACCAGGGGAAAATACGGTCTGACGACTCCACCTCCTTAAGCCACGATTCATTGATGGCGTTCTCCTGCACCATCGAAAAGAGCTGATTGAACCGCTCGATATGGCGCATTATCCTGCGCTCGGCGTATTCAGCAGACCTTCCCTTCTCCATCAGAAAAAGCCAATCGCTCGATTGCGCGAGCAACATCTCTCTCATTGCCTGGCGAACGGCCCGACGGATCAGGTGCATGCGTTTGCTCTCCTTCGCGTTTCCCCGGCTTTTATGCCGCACTTCGCGCGCGTGCCCTTCGAGCACCTCCATCCGCTCCGCCATGGCATGAAGATGGCGGTAAAGAGAGCGATTGTGCCTGCCGATCCAGAGCGCATTGAAGCCGCCTTCCCCCCAGCTTGAAGGAGCAAGGCGGACAGGAGGCCCACCGGCAGGAGGATGGGCGTCCAGATATGCGCCGGGCGTAGTGCTGCAAAAAGGCAACGTACGTTCAGCGGCGTTCCGCAGGACGCTATCGAGCCAGATCACCCCCTCGTACCACCAGTGGCCGAAGAGTTCGGCATCGAAGGCAGCGACCAGCACCGGCCGCACACCGAAGGAAGAGAGCTTGCGCACCTCCGATGCCCGCTCGCGCACGAAATGCAGGGCATGTGCGGCCGCCCTCTCAATGCCCTTTGCTCGATCATAGGGAAGCTTTCTCTCCGTTCTGCCGGTCACACGGTGATATTTGATGCCGGTGAATGTTCTTATTCCCTGTAAACGGGTGAATGAGCTTATATACGCACCGGACAGATCGAACCCGATATCCCGGTAAAAGTCGCGATAGAAGGGATCTCCCGGATATCCCCGCGTTGCACACCACACCTGCTGCGCGGACCTGAAATCCCTTCCGAAGGCGTACACCCCTGCCGAAGACAGCACCGGCCGGTAAATGCTGTGGCGCGGCCTCGGTGTCGCGCGCGTCACTCCGTGGGATTCGAGGAACGTATACCGTATCCGTGCTTCCCGCAGCAGGACATCGAGGTTATCGTAATAGCCGCACTCGGGAAGCCAGAACCCTGCGGGCTCTCTTCCGAAATTCAGGGAATAGCTTCTGACTCCAAGAGCAATCTGGCGTCTGACTGCGTCAGGATGCTGTGCAAAGGCTGGCAGAAAGGCATGGGTCGCTGCACTCGTGACGATCTCGATGTGCCCATCGTCCTGGAGCCTTTTGAATGCGGCCACGAGGTTACCGCCGTAGCGTTCCTCATATAACTTTTTGATCCTCTTAAATTGGGCGTGATAAAGACAGGCCAGGGGCTCGAATGCCGACCGCCTGGTCCTCCGTATCTCGGCTTCAGAAAGCTCGATGAGCTGGTACAGTGAGCGGACGAACCTCCTCTTCAGCAGGTCATCATTGAGCATCTCGGTGAGAGGAGGGCTTATGGAAAGGGTGAGCCGGGGGCTGATCCCATCATTGACCATCTGTTCGATGGTATCGAGGAGAGGGAGGTACGTTTCACGGATCGCCTCGAAGAGCCAGTTCTCCTCGAGCGCGTACTCATATTCAGGATGTCGCACATAAGGAAGATGGGCATGGAGCAGAAGAATCAGGTGGCCGTTCACTGAACGATGATACTTCCCGTCCCCCTTACGACCCTGCCGATAACCGCATGGAAAAGGGAAGACTGGTCAAAAACCCGCACTCCTTCCTCTTTCATGGTAATCAGGAGTCCGCCCGAAGTCTGCGGGTCGGCAAGCAGCAGCCGGTCCTCCTCACTCATGTCCGGCGGAAAGAAGACTTTCCCCTCGAGGAAGTTGAGGTTGTTGTAGGCACCTTCGGGGATCATCCCGGCATCGATCATCTGCGGCACACGGTCGAGAACAGGCACTGCACTGCGTGTGATCACAAAATCAGTTGCCGAGCCCCTGACCATATTATGAGCATGGCCCAGCAGTCCGAAACCGGTCACGTCGGTGCAGGCGGTAGCGCCCGCTCTCAGAGCCAGCTCCGATGCTGTGTTGTTCAGGGTCAGCATCCATTGTATAGCAGGCGTGAGCTCTTCATCGGACAGCTTGCCGCCCTTGAGGGCAGTGGTCAGCGTGCCGATGCCGATCGGCTTGGTAATGACAATGATATCTCCCTCTTCCGCTCCGGAGACCTTCAATATCCTGTCCCTCTGTACAACTCCGGTAACGGAGAGGCCAAATTTGATCTCTGCATCATCAAACGTGTGGCCGCCAAGGAGCACTGCCCCGGCTGCCCTCAAGGAGTGCACCGCGCCCCTCAGGATATCTTTGAGGACCGCCGGCTCGTAATCACAGGAAGGGAATCCTGCAACGGCAAGAGCGGCCATGGGCCTGCCGCCCATAGCATAGATGTCGCTCAGGGAGTTGTTGGCGCTTATCGCTCCGAAGGTAAAAGGATCGTTGACGACCGGCGTGATGACATCGACGGTCTCAACGACAGCAGTACCGTTGATGAGATGGACCCCTGCATCGTCGCCGGGGCCGACAACAATGGAAGGGCTTTCCGCAGAGTGGATATCGGCGAGAATATCTTCCAGGTCCGACGGACCCATTTTCCCTGCTCAGCCGGCGGCCTTTACCTTTTCGGTCAGCTTATATCTCATAATCTGCATATTATACTTCAACGCCAGGGGGAGGTAAAGCAAACCGTGTATCTGCCTCAGAACCGGGAAACGGCCCGGATACCGGGGACAAAGGCGCCTTGATTGGCAAAACAGCCCCTGCTGTTGACAATTCATAGCCCCTTTAGTAAAATAAACATTGTTTTCGCCCCGTTAATCTCCCCCCAGATCATTACATAAAAAGCCGGGGAATTAAAAAACAGGGTCCTTGATGTTGTTCACTGCTATTCCTCACTAAACGGGAAGACACCGATACATCATAAATAATCATACGAATGCAAAGAGAACAAGTGCTCGGCAGATTTCTAACGAGTATCGAATCCCCGACAATCAATGCAGCTCTTTAGCGAAGTGAGCTTATTATGAAAACCCAGAGAGGTAAGAAAGAAATGGAAAGTTACATTTCAATTTCCGAATTGAAAGAGAAGACTGTTGACGAACTCGCCGGCATTGCTAAAGATCTCAATGTCGAAGGCGCAACGGGAATGAGAAAACAGGAGCTGATCTTTGCCATCCTGCAGGCACAGGCAGAGAAGGCGGGGAATGTCTACGGCGCCGGTGTCCTGGAGATCCTGCCCGACGGATTCGGGTTCCTCCGCTCGCCGGACTACAGCTACCTGCCGAGCCCTGACGATATATATGTTTCACCATCGCAGATCAGACGCTTTTCCTTGAGGACAGGAGATTACGTATCGGGCCAGATACGGCCGCCCAAAGAGAACGAGCGGTATTTTGCCCTGCTCAAGGTCGAGAGCATCAATAACGAATCGGTTGAGCACAACGTCAGCAGGCCGCTCTTTGACAACCTTACTCCTTACTATCCGACGGAAAAGATCAACGTCGAAACCGACGCGAACGATTTTTCGATGCGGGTCATGGATCTTATCACCCCCATCGGCAAAGGACAGCGCGGCCTCGTTGTTGCAGCACCGAGGACCGGCAAGACGATGCTCCTCCAGTCCATCGCGAAAGCGATCAAAAAGAACCACAAGGAAATCCACCTCATCATCCTACTGATCGACGAGCGGCCTGAAGAGGTCACCGACTGGAAGCGGCAGGTGAGCACAGCGGAGATCATAAGCTCCACCTTTGACGAGCCCCCGCAGCGGCACTGCCAGGTTTCCGAAATGGTGACGGAGCGGGCAAAGCGTCTTGTCGAAGGCAAAAAGGATGTCGTCATCCTCCTCGACAGCATCACCCGCCTTGCGAGGGCCTATAATGCCATAACCCCCACCAGCGGCAAGGTCCTTTCCGGCGGACTCGATGCCAACGCCCTGCAGAAGCCCAAGAGGTTCTTTGGTACCGCACGGAGCATCGAAGAGGGGGGCAGCCTTACCATTCTCGCCACAGCGCTCGTCGATACAGGCAGCAGAATGGACGATGTCATTTTCGAAGAGTTCAAAGGCACGGGCAATATGGAGATACATCTCGACCGCAAGCTTGTGGACAAGAGAATCTTCCCAAGCATCGACATCAATGCTTCGGGCACCAGAAAAGAAGAGTTGCTCGTGGACAAGGATGTCCTCAACAAGATGTGGATTCTGAGAAAGGTGCTGAATCCGCTCAGCACGGTGGAAAGCATGGAGTTCCTGCTCAGCAAACTTAAGGGGACGAAGAGCAACAGGGAATTCCTCGAGATGATGAACAAATAAGAACGTTCACTGTTCATAGTTCACGGTTCATAACTTATAGTAAAAAAATGGATATTACTCGTATTAAAAACACACCTTAAACGGTGAACGGTAACTTATGAACGGTGAACGAGAAAACAACCCTCACTGCTTTGTCTGCGGCGAAGAGAACCCTTGCGGGTTACACCTCTCCTTCCGCACTGAGGGAGGAAAGGCAACCGCCGAATTTGCTCCCTCCCCAACCCATCAGGGATACCGCAACCTTACCCACGGCGGCATTATTGCAGCGGTTCTGGATGAGGCGATGATACAGGCGGCCCTTGGTGCAGGGATTGCCCCGATGACCGCAGAGATTACCGTGCGGTTCAGGAAACCCTTTCCGACGGACACTCAGAGAGCCATTGTCGAGGCCGAGCTCACACGGAACAGCGCCCGTCTCGTAGAAGCTGTTGCGCGCCTCCTTGATGCTCGTGACGGCTCTCTAATTGCCGAAGCTCAGGCCAAACTGGTACTATAAAATGTAATGAAAGGCTATCTGTTCATAATCGGCACTCTCATTATCGTTATTTCCGGCCTCATTACGCTCAATATCTTCTTCCAGCAGTCGCTCCAGATGGAAATCGCCGAACAGTTCAATCGCCAGCAGCTGCTGCTCTCCCGCTCTATTGCCGACAATATCCGATCCCATATAAACCACGAAAAAGGAGAGCTCCTCCTGCTCTCCCATATTATCTCCGGCATGGACATCAGGAACAAAAGGGATATCGAAGCCCTGAAAAACAAGATCAGGGAGAGCTACCATGAGCTCACAACCGCCAACCTCGGGCTCATCTCTGCGCAGGGTGAGATACTCTTTCATCAGGGGGATGATGCGGTCATCACTCCCCTTATCCCCGAAATGCTCCAGCGGGCAAAGACACTGGGGCCCAACAGCACCTATTTGATAGAAACAACGTCGGTGCTCTATGTCATCGCGCCCGTTGTGCGTCAGGGCAAATCCGGGCACATTCTCTTCCTGTGGACCAAAATCGACGATATGGCCAGGAACTTTGTGAGCAGCATAAAATCAGGCAGCAGGGGCTATGCATGGATGATGGACAAGGACGGCAATCTCCTCTACCATCCCTCCCAACCCGGGATGGTGGGAAGAAACCTCTACAAAGCGGATGCGACCTGCTTCAAATGCCACATGAGTTTCGATCTCGAAAAAAAGATTATCGAGGGGAAAACGGACAGCTACGGGAGGTATATCGCTCCTTCCGGCGAAGACAAAATCATCGCTTTTTCCACGGCGCAGATCGACAATCTCTCGTGGGTCATCGCCATCTCGTCACCCTATTCCGAAGTGACCCATGCGACCAGGCGCAGCATGGAGATTTACTCCTACCTGATCATCTCCATCTTTTTGACAACGAGCATCGTTGCTACCATGCTTATTGTTATGAACAAAAAGAGGATCACCGCTCAAAGTGTGGCACGGCGGAAAGAGGAGCTCGAGCGCTATGCCGTCGAACTCGAAGAGAGGGTCAATGAGCGCACTGCCGAACTCGCGAGCGAGAAGGAAAAGCTGAATACCATCGTCAGCGCCATCGGCAGCGGCATTGTCCTGATCAACAAGGAGGGGAGAATCCAGTGGGCGAACCAGATGATCAAAGAGATGGCGGGTACTGACCTCGTCGGGAAGACCTGCGAAGAGGTCTGCCGGGACTGCAGCTTTTCCGAGCCCTACGGAGGCGATGGCACCGAAACGGTGATCGTCTCCAATCTCTTCGGTTTGAAAGATAACTACTTTCAGATTACTACCGCTCCGGTGAAGGGCGAAGACGGCGAGGTACACGGTTATATCCGGCTGATACAGGACATTACCGAAATAAAAAAAATGGAGGAGCAGATCATCCACTCAGAGAAGCTCGCCTCCATCGGGAGGCTCGCCGCGGGCATCGCCCATGAAATCGGTAACCCCCTTACCTCCATTTTTTCCTTTGCCCAGATACTCAGGGAGATGGAGGAAGACCCGTTCAAGAAAGAGAGCCTCGAAACCATTTACTTCCACATCAACAGGATCTCCGATATATTGAAACAACTCTCGGGCTTCTCAAAAATGCCGGCAGGAGAGGCAAGACAATGCAACATCAACGAGGTAATAGAGACCTCAATCAACCTTATCCAGTATGATAAAAAGGCGAAGAACACCGTTATTGTAAGGGACCTCTCTCCTTCACTGCCTGAAGCAATTCTTGATTGCAATCAGCTGTCCCAGGTGTTCGTTAATCTGACATTGAACGCCATGGACGCCATGCCTGGAGGCGGCACGCTGACCGTGCGGAGCATGACGAGAGAGGGCAATATCATCATACAATTCGAGGACACCGGCACCGGCATCCCGAAGGAGGATCTCAACAAGATCTTCGACCCCTTCTATACCACCAAGGAGAAAGGGACCGGTCTCGGTCTCGCCGTAAGCTATAATATTGTAAAGAAAATGAACGGGACATTAACCGTTGAGAGCGAACCAGGCAAGGGGACTACCTTTACCATAACCATACCGAGTTCACCGGAAAAGACAAAACCATAAGCGGTAAGCTATGAGCGGTGCACAATGAACGGAAGGCAAGAGAGCATGAGACCTAAAATATTGATCGTCGACGACGAACAGGATATCTGCAGGGCACTCACCTTTCTGCTCAAGCGGGAGGATTATGACGTTGCTGCCGTCAACAGCGGGGAAGAGGCGCTGGAGAAGATCGCAAAAGAGAACTACGATGTCGTCATTACCGATCTCAAGATGGGTAAAGTCGACGGAATGACTGTACTCGAAAAGACAAAAGAGATGAGCCCCGACACCGCAGTGCTCATGATCACCGCCTTTGCCTCGATAGAATCCGCCGTCGAGGCGATGAAGAAAGGCGCCGTCGATTATATCGTCAAGCCGTTCCACAACGAGGAGATACGGCTGACGGTCAAGAGGATCCTCGAACAGAAAAAGCTCATCACCGAAAACATCGCGCTCAAGCAGCAGATAAGCCAGCGTCTCAACGCCTGCAGGGACTTTGTCGCGAATTCCGAGTCCATGATCAAAATCGTCGAAACGCTTGAAAAGGTAATCCCGACCAAAAGCAATATCCTCATCCTCGGAGAAAGCGGCACCGGAAAGGGGCTGGTTGCAGAGCTCATCCACTGCAACAGTCCGCGGCGGGACAAGCCGTTCATATCGATCAACTGCTCGGCAATCCCCGAAGGGCTCCTG
Source organism: Nitrospirota bacterium (assembly GCA_040754455.1). Taxonomy (GTDB): domain Bacteria; phylum Nitrospirota; class Thermodesulfovibrionia; order Thermodesulfovibrionales; family Dissulfurispiraceae; genus JBFMCP01. The sequence goes on along the minus strand of JBFMCP010000037.1, from coordinate 18,993 downwards.
GAGTCCGAGCTCTTCGGCTACAAGAAAGGGGCCTTTACCGGTGCCGTTGCTGACAAGATAGGACTTATTCCCCTCGCCCACCAGGGCACCTTCTTCCTGGACGAGATCGGCGATATGCCCCTCAACCTCCAGACAAAACTCTTGAAAACGCTCGAGACGGGAGAGGTCTATCCGCTGGGAGACACAAAGCCGAGAGTGGTCGATATCAGATTGATCGCCGCGACCAATGCAGATATCGAAAAGCATGTTAAGGAGGGCAAGTTCAGGGAAGACCTCTACTACCGGCTCAATGTGATCGAGATTAAGGTGCCGCCGCTCAGAGAGCGAAAAGATGATATCGAGACCCTTGCCCGTCATTTCCTTAAAAAGTTTTCGGAGGAGCACAGGAAGGATATCCGGGGGTTCGATACCCAGGCACTCGCAGCGCTCATCGACTATCCATGGCCGGGAAACGTCCGTGAATTGAGCAACGTGGTCGAACGGGCAGTCGTACTTGCAGGAGGCCCCTCCATAACACTGCAAGAGTTGCCGGACAAGCTGAAAAAGGAAGAGCAGGAACGGGAGTCCTCGACGCTCAAGGTCTATCTCAGCGATTATGAAAAAAATCTTCTCCTGAAGATGTATACTGCCCATAATAAAAACAAAGAGGAAACCGCAAAGGCACTGGGCATCGATCTGGCAACGCTCTACAGGAAATTCAAGAGATACGGGATCGAGACCGAATGAGAAGGGCCTTTTATATCGGGCTCATCCTGGGGGGAATCCTCGGCATTATTGTCGCGCTGAGCATGGACCTGCTCCTCGGGAAAAGCCTCGGCGGCGGGTGGAGTGAGGCGGTGGCCAATGACCTCAACCGTCTCTTCGGTACAGCGTTCCCGCCTACGCACGTTATCGTGCTCATCGGCGTCGTCATCGTCATCGGCATTATCAGCGCCTTCGGCGCTTTCATCGGCGGCGTCTTCAGCATCATGATCGCCCGCCTCTTCATTATGCTCACCAAAGAAAAATAAAAGTGGGAAGAGGGAACATTGTCTTCCCTCTTCCCACTCTATTTTCCTAATCTTCTAGCCTTTACTTCTTACTTCTTACTTCTCGCTTCCTACTTCTTACGTTCAGCTTTTGTGGCATTTGCTGCAGTCCGATATCGGAGAGGCAATGGTGCCGTTGTGGCAGGCGCCGCAGAGCTTCCCTTTCTCCATCGGCTCCATCTTCATCTTACCCTGCGTCTTTTTCATCTCGAACAGCTTCGGATGGCACTCGTCACAGGTAAAGGCAGCGGTATGAAACTTATGGCTGAAGACAACATCGCCGATGCCTTCGACCTTATAGGTAAGCTCTTTGTTGAAGCCTTTTACATTATGACACTTCTGGCACTCCGATGAGGAGAACGCCTTCTTTCCATCGTGGCAGGCGCCGCAGTACGCGCCGTTGTAGATATCCTGCATGGTAATGTTCGCGGTCCCCGCCTTCATCAGAAAGAGCTTCGGATGGCACTCCTTGCAGCCGAACATCTGTGAATGTGATGCATGGTTAAATTTCGAGGGCATCGAGGTCTTTGCAAAGGTAATGGTCTTGACACCATGACAGTTGCCGCACACATCCTTGTTCACCGTAATATGTTTGTGCCCCTGGAAATCATGGCACTGGTTGCAATGATAGCCGGTATTGATATGCAGCACATGGGCAAACACACCCCGCTGCGGCTTCGCGGAGAACTTCTGGTACGAATGGCACTTGAAACAGGGGAGGCTACCCACCGCCTCGTCCCTGGAGAAGACCTGTTCAGGAGCCTGCTCAACCTTGTGTTGTTCGCCCTTCTGGGGTGAGCAGCTCAGGAGCACTACGCTGATGAGCGTCACAACAAGCCATCTCATTTATTGACCCCTCTTGTCGCCGAACTCAAGCTCATACTCGAGCGGGTGTTCGTGTTTCATGTCTTCAATCGAGATCTTCCCCGTGATCCAGGTCGTGCTCATGGGGAATTTATTGTATCTCAGATGTTCATTGTAGAAATGCCAGAACAAAATAAAGACGATGGCGAGGAGCGCCTCGTCGCTATGCATGATGAAGAGCACTTCCCATATCCAGTTGACACTCCAGGAGGGGAAGAAGTTGGATGCCCAGACAGGGAAGGCGAGGAACAATCCGGACAGGCCAATGATCCCCATTCCCCAGAAGACCGCCCAGTAATCGAATTTATGGATATAGCTGAACCTGCCGAATTTGGGCTTGGTTTTGCTCAAGCCGAGGAAATAGAGGATATTCTGTATAGCATCGGTGACATCCTTCGGCGTAGGAATGATTGTAGTATTCCAGCGCAGCTTCATCTTCCCCGTTCCCAGCGAATAGGCCAGATAGATCACGTGCCAGACAAAGTCGAGGAGCATGGTGATGCCTGCGATACGATGGACGATGCCGGCGTTCTTTGCACCGCCCCATATCTGGACGAGCCAGCTCGAATGCTCAACGGTCTGCTCGGGATATTTCAATGCCCACCCGGTAAAGGAGAGCAGCAGGAACGTGACAAACATAATGACATGCTGGATTCTCTCGGTAACATTAAAGCGAAGATACTCGCCGGGGATCTCTTTATTATTCATGGTGCCCCTCCTTTCCCTTTCTCAAAACTTTGTCTCTGATTTCGGCAATGGCCTCGAGGATCACGTGTCCTGTAATGAATGCAAAGACACCGAGCAGGAGCACGATGAGACCCTTTTCAAAATAGTACGGTACCGGATTGCCTTTCCCATATGGCTTATGGGTGATGGCGGCAACAAATTTCTTGGTAGCGCCCTTGTGACATTTGCCGCAGGTCTCCTGCCGGTTATCCCAGGCAACGGGAGACTTGGGATCATCCCACTTTCTTACATCATGAGCGCCGTGGCAGCTCACGCAGGTTGGCGCATTCTGGTGGCCGATCACGTACTTCTTGCCGTGAAAGCTCTCTTCGTACCGCTCGACGATATGCGTCCCCAGATTGTATTTCTTTGCAATCTCTTCCTTGTTGTGACATTCGCCGCAGGTTTCAACAATGTGGTTTCTGTTCACGAGAGAGGTCTTGGTATTCTTCGGCGTAATATAATGAGGTGAGCCGTGGCAGTCCAGGCAGGCAGCGCCGTCGGTCTGCTTTTTTGCAATGATATTCTTTCCGTGCACACTGTCTTCCCATGCCTTGTAGACATCACCATGGCATTCGGAGCAGGCAGCGAGGGCTACAGGATCAACCTTAGCCTTCTGGGATATTCTGCTCGCCAGTGCAGCAATAGCCGGAGGAACACTGCCCACCTTGACTGCTTGATGGGGATTTGAATGGAACTGCTTGTGACAGGTGATGCAATCAAATCCTCCATGTACCGACCCGGCGTAGCGCTCGGAATCGACATGCACATCGACGATAACGTCCTTTTCGGTGCGGATCTTACCCTTCATTGCGCTGTGGCAGGCAAGGCAGGTAAAGGTGTCTGCGCTTGCAGAGCTGGCAAAGCACACCAGAGGGACCCAAAGAAGAGCCGCGATCAAAAACCTTCTCATCAGACCTCCCTTTGTGTATGTAGTAGGAAATTTAGGAACTGAAGACGCATAGCTTAGGATTATACTAAAAAAGGGTAATTTTGTAAATACGCAGGTAGGAATAATTATGATTTTTCCTTATATTCAAAAATTGAGACCGTTGAGCGGCAAAAAAAGAGGGGAGATTGTCTCTCCCCGCTTTAATAAGCTACGTAGCTAGAATGTAAATTTTCTGCATTACCGGACTTTCGCGATTGCTGCAGCGGTCTCCTTGGCCTCTTTAGGTGCAGTAAGCGCCTCTACCGCATAGCCGAGCGCCGTTCCTACAATCGATCCGATCACAATGCTGACCGAAGCGACGCAGACGATGCCGAGCATGACACCAACGGCCACAAACATTCTCACCAGCACCGTCGGTTCAACCGGACCGCCCAGAAGATGCTTGAGCACCACCAGGGCGCCGTAGCTGCCGAAATAGAAACCAGGAATTACTCCGAAGATCAGGAAGGTGAGCCCCCCGAGGGCAGCCCCGATCTTTGTTCCCATCCGTATCCTCTCTTGCCGTGCTCTCATTTTCACTCCTCCTTTTGTGTTTATGTTATAACGAATGCGTTATGAGCCCTTCTATTTGCTCTTTATTGTATGCTCGGCAGGTTCTGTCTTGGCGTGCCGCATGGTATCGACAATGTGCCCGGCAAGCCATCCGATCAATGAGGCGCTGACCACGAAGACCACCCCTGACAGTATAACGCCCAGCACCATCGAGATACCGACGATCATACGGGGCAGCAATGTTGCGCTCAGTGGCAGACCGAACATGCTTCCCGCTATATTGAGTCCGATCACTCCACCTATGAAAGATCCCGGGAGGAGTCCGATAACGGCGAACAGTACCAGCCCTGCTCCGGCGCCTATATATAATCCTTTCTTGGCCATCTCTCCGGTCTTCATGTTATTGCACCTCCTTTTGTTATTCAATAAGCATTATTGCATCTTTCATGCCAGACCTGATATTCCTGTTATTTAAGGTTTTTCAAATATACATTTTTTGCAATCCTGCAAAAATGATTTTTGTTATTGCAGAAATGCAAAAGACAGAGGTCTGAGTCTTAATAAATAAATGACTGCGGATCCTTATAAGGATGGCATTGAGCACAGGTGCTCCTGGCCCTTTCCCGCCCGACGATCCATGTATGGGGTTTATGGCAATACATGCAATCGAGTCCCTGCTCTATATGATGGAGACGGTGCTGGCCCACCTCTGTTTCGTTGCGATGGCATTCCTGTGTGCAGGTGGCCGACGTCGGCTTTATCTTTCCGTGGGGCTTGTGGCATTGATGGCAGAGCAGCCCTGACATGGGGCCCTTGTGGGGAATATTCTTGTGGCATTTTGAGCAGCGGTCCTTGGGGATCATGGAGGGTGTTTTTTCCGAAAAGGAGTGACACTTCAGGCACGAGAAGGCCTCCATACCGATACCATGCACCCCCTTGTCCTTATGGCACTCCTGGCATGCATTCTCATTGGGATGAAAATTATGTAGTGTATTCTTATGGCATTTCTTGCACTCCATGTGATGCATGAAGACATGCCGGGCATGTCCATAGGATTTTTCCATGGTAAGAGAACCCTGAGCGATGTTGTCCATATGACACTTTCTGCAGGCAGTCCACGGCTTTTCACGGCCGTGTGTCTGTGCAAGCGGCTGGGTTCCTTTTACGACATAGGCAACGAGGAGTTGGTTCTTCTCAAAAATCGTCAATTGATGGCAGCGCTGGCAGACGATGTCGCTGTGCCTTCCCTTCTGCCATTCAGTAAAGGCATCCTTCATAAGATGGCAGGAGCCGCAAAACTGCGGGTCGTCCTGCGTATACCGATAGTAACGGTATCCGACAAGCGCGCTGAGGACCGCAACCGTGACGAATGCGGCAAGGGCAAAGCCCTTCAGATGCTCGATAGCTGCTGTGAATGTCTCTTCAAATTGTCGTCTGCGCCGTCTCATTATCTCGAGAGCTCATACCCTGAAATCCGGCGTGGCTCCTCCCGCTATTTCTTTGCAGCTGCCATGGTTTCGAGCAGTTTCAGTTTCGAGGCCTCGCCCAGGGCGATCAGTGTGTCCCCTGCTTTTACTACACTCCGGAAGGTAGGGTTAAACTTCATTTCACCCGTTGAGCGTCGTATAGCCACTATAATAATCCCCAGATCCCTCCCGATGCCGCACTCGTCGAGCGTAAGTCCTACAAGCCGGGAACTCTCCTGGATCGTTATCTCTTCCATTTGCAAATCGATATTGCCGCTCTTGGTCGCAAACTCGATGAAATCGACCACCGCGGGCTTCAGCAGGGTGTGGGCGATCCTGAGCCCTCCGATATGGTAGGGCGACACTACACGATCCGCACCAGCCCTGAGCAGCTTCTGCTCAGAACCTTCCTCGCCCGCCCTTGCCACAATAAGAAGCCCAGGGTTCAGGCCGCGGGCGCTCAATACGACAAAGAGGTTCTCCGCATCGGTAGGCAGCACCGTTATCAAACCCTTTGCCTTTTCGATACCCGCCTCTTTCAAAATCTCGTCCTGCGTGGCGTCCCCTTCGAGCAGAAGGACATCACCCCGCTCCGGCAACGGTGCGGGATTTTTCTCGATGACCACAAAGGTCGCCCCCTTTTCCCCCAGCTCCCTGCCGATAATTTTCCCCATCCTTCCATAACCGCAAATGATGTAATGGTTCCTCAATTCCTTTATCCGCTTTTCCAATCTCCTCCTCCCGAACATGTCCTGCAGCTCGCCTTCGATGACGATCTTCGCTGCGGTGCTGAGTGCATAGTAGACGATGCCCAAACCGCTGATGATCAGTATAATCGTGAACAGCCTTCCGCCGTCGGAAAGATCGTGGACCTCCTTATATCCCACACTCGCCAGTGTTATAATCGTCATATAAAGCGCATCGAGAATATCCCACCCCTCGATAAGCATGTACCCGAGAGTGCCGAAGGCGATGACAAGCAGGATAAGCAGAAGGGAAAGAATCAGTCTTCTTTTGAGAGTTCCCAACGGGGATCGATCTCCTTTGCGAGTTCCTTCATCTTCATATCGATGCGCCTTTTATGCGAGCCCTCCCAGTAGACTTTACCACAACCCGCGCACTTAAAAAAAGAATCGACCGTGAGCATAACGTGGTCGGGAACATCATCGAATACCGACTCTTTTGTAACCGCTTCCAGCATGCCGTTGCACTGCGGACAACGGGGCGAGAAGGACAATTCGTGAATATTCAGAGCACGGAGCACCTCTTTCAATTGCTCGAACGTGTCCTCCGAATGTATCAATAGGAAGCGATCTTCCATCCTCCTTCTGGTGAGATTCGTGTCGCGCGTCAGCAGAATGCGTTGCTGCTGCTTTGCGATGCGTATGAGGTCGCGGTCATCGATATGGCGGTAATACAGCGTGTCGAATCCGGCGATCCTGAGCCATCTGGCGAGGCTTCCGAGCATTACGTCGGCTATAAAAAGGATGTCAGACATAAACGACACGCCAAGGCAGACGAAGAAAGGGGCAGGGATAAAGTGTTTTTCACCTCTATCTCTGCCCCTGTGCTGTTGTTATTGCTGTTCTACTTTTTCTTTTTCGTGCTCAAGCTGCATAGTGTAGAAGTCGCCCTTGATGAAGGTGTCACGGTAGGTCTGCATTCCGGAGCCTGCCGGGATGATTCTTCCCATAATCACGTTTTCTTTCAGACCTCTCAGCTCATCGACCATGCCACTCAATGCCGCCTCGGTCAGCACCCTCGTCGTCTCCTGGAATGATGCAGCTGATACCCAGCTCTCTGTCGAGAGCGATGCCTTGGTGATGCCGAGGAGCAGCGGCCTGCCCTGTGCAGGTCTTCCACCATTGCTTCTCACCCGCTCGTTCTCATCGGCAAAGACCATGCGATCGACTTCGTCGCCGATGAGGAATGCGGTGTCGCCGGGGTCTTCGATGCGTATCTTCCGCATCATCTGCCGGACGATCACCTCGATATGCTTATCGTTGATCGAGACGCCCTGCAGACGGTACACCTTCTGGACTTCGTCAACGAGGTAGCTCTGCAGCTCCTTGGGGCCGAGGATATCCAGAATGCTGTGCGGATTCACCGCCCCGTCCATCAGCGGCTCTCCGGCTTTCACCCAGTCACCCTCATGAACCGTAACGTGCTTGCCCTTCGGAATATGGTATTCTCTCGTCTCACTGCCGCCTTTCACAGTAACGACGCGCATTCCCTTATGGGCGCCTCTGAACTCAACGATGCCGTCGATCTCACTGACAATGGTCTGCTCCTTCGGTTTCCGTGCCTCGAAGAGCTCCGCAACCCTCGGGAGACCGCCGGTGATGTCCTTCGTCTTGGTGGTCTCTCGCGGGATCTTCGCAAGGATATCACCAGGGGCGATCACATCACCCTTGTCGACGAGAATGTGCGCTCCAGCAGGCAGCAGATACCGTGCGGGGTTGTTGGTTCCCGGGCTCCTGACGGTTTTGCCGTGCTCGTCCTTGATCGAGATTCTCGGCCTCATGTTAGCCGGATAATCGATTACAACCTTATGTGCCAGACCGGTGGTTTCGTCCACCTCTTCCTTGAAGGTGACGCCTTCCACGATATCGCCGAGGGCGATCCTGCCGCCGATCTCGGTCAGAATGGGAGTGGAATAAGGATCCCATTCCACGAGGCGCTGGTTCGCGTCGACCTTCTGTCCGTCATCGACAAATATCCGCGCACCGTAGACGAGATTGTACTTCTCCTTCTCCCTGCCCGATTTATCCACAACAGCGATCATAGCATTACGGTTGAGCACGATGAGCACGCCTTCTTTGTTCTTGACGGCGCTCACATCGATGAACTTCACGAAGCCGGCGTTCTTGGCTTCGAGCGTTGCCTGCTCGATGACCTTGGTCGCCGCGCCGCCGATATGGAAGGTTCTCATGGTGAGCTGTGTACCGGGCTCGCCGATGGACTGCGCGGCAATGATGCCGATCGCTTCGCCGATCTCGATCCTGCCGCCCCGCGCAAGGTCTCTGCCGTAGCACTTCCCGCACACGCCGACTCTGGAGTGGCAGGTGAGCACCGACCTGATCTTCACGCGGTCGATGCCCGCTTCGACGATCTTCTTGGCGAGCTCGTCATCGACTTCAGTGTTCTTCTGCGCGATAACCTCACCGGTGACCGGATCTTTCAACGTCTCTGCAAGCGTCCTTCCGAAGATCCTCTCCTCGAGCGGCTGGATGATCTCGCCGCCTTCGATAAGCGGGACCACGGTAATGCCCTCTCTCGTGCCGCAATCGTGCTCAGTAAGAATAACATCCTGCGCAACGTCCACAAGCCTTCTCGTGAGGTATCCTGCATTTGCGGTCTTCAACGCCGTATCGGCGAGACCTTTACGTGCACCGTGCGTCGAGATAAAGTACTGCAACGGGGTCAGGCCCTCTCTGAAGTTCGCGGTAATCGGGGTCTCGATGATCTCACCCGAAGGCTTTGCCATGAGACCTCTCATTCCGGCGAGCTGCCTGATCTGGGCCGCGCTGCCCCGGGCACCCGAATCGGCCATCATGAAGATGCTGTTGAAGGACCTGCTCTCTTTGATTTCTTCCTCGGTGAGCGTCTTGCCCTCCTCGGCGCCCAGCTCCTTCATCATCTCATCAGCGACCTTCTCGGTCACGTTCGCCCATATATCGATAACCTTGTTGTAGCGTTCACCCTGGGTAATAAGGCCGTCCGCATACTGCCGCTGCACTTCCAGGACCTCCAGCTCGGCCTCTCTGATCAGCTCCGCCTTCTTGGAAGGGATATGCATATCATCGATGCTTATGGAAATACCCGAATTCGTTGCATAGCTGAAGCCCAGACGCTCGAGCTCGTTCAGGAATACGACGGTCTCTCTCCTTCCGGACGTCTTGTGGATGTACTCAATGAGCTTACCCAGCTCCTTCTTCGTCAACTCCTTGTTGATCATGGCAAAGGGAATATCCTTGGGAAGGATTTCGCTGAGGATGATCCGCCCTGCCGTCGTTTCGACAAAGCCGCCGTTCATTCTTACCTTGATGAGGGCGTGCTCATCGACTACACCCGCATCATAGGCAATGCGCACGTCTTCGGGATCGGCAAAGGGCTTTCCTTCACCCCGTGCGCCCTTTTTCTGCTTTGTCAGATAGTAGATACCCAGGACCATGTCCTGTGTCGGCACCACAATGGGCTTGCCGTTCGCAGGCGAAAGGAGATTGTTGATCGAGAGCATCAGCACCCGCGCCTCGATCTGCGCCTCGATCGACAGCGGCACATGCACTGCCATCTGGTCACCATCGAAATCGGCGTTGAATGCCGTACAGACAAGCGGGTGGAGCTTGATCGCCTTACCTTCGACCAGCACCGGATCAAAGGCCTGGATACCGAGGCGGTGGAGGGTCGGTGCGCGGTTCAGGAGCACCGGATGCTCGCTGATCACGTCTTCGAGCGCATCCCAGACTTCAGGCCGCTCCTTCTCGACCAGCCTCTTTGCCTGCTTTATGGTCGTGGCATATCCTTTTTCCTCAAGCTTGTTGAAGACAAAGGGCTTGAAGAGCTCGAGGGCCATGCGCTTCGGCAGACCGCACTGGTTCATCTTGAGCTCGGGACCGACAACGATGACGGAACGGCCCGAATAATCCACTCTCTTACCGAGCAGGTTCTGTCTGAAGCGGCCCTGTTTTCCTTTGATCATGTCGCTCAGCGACTTGAGTGCCCTCTTGCCGCCGGCCTTCAGGACTTTTGAGCGTTTGCTGTTGTCGAAGAGTGCGTCGACCGCCTCCTGGAGCATTCTCTTCTCGTTTTTTATAATGACGCTCGGCGCCTTCAGCTCCATCAATCTCTTGAGTCTGTTGTTCCGGTTGATGACTCTCCGGTAGAGGTCATTGAGGTCAGAGGTAGCGAAGCGACCGCCGTCGAGAGGAACGAGAGGCCTCAGGTCCGGGGGCAGCACCGGAACGATATCCAGGATCATCCAGTCGGGCTTGTTCTCGGACCTCAGGAACGCCTCAACGGTCTTGATCCTCTTCGAGAGTCTCCTTTTCACTCCGATGGACGAGACGGAATCGATCTTTTCCTTGAGCTCTTTTGCAAGGGCCTCGAGATCGACCTTTCTCAGGAGCTCCCTGATCGCCTCGGCCCCCATACCCGCCTTGAAGCGGTTGCCGAACTCGGAGAGTTTCTTTTTATATTCCTCCTCGGAAAGCAGCTCCTTCTCTTTCAGCGGCGTATCGCCGCCATCAATAACAACGTACTCTTCGAAATACAGGACCTTCTCAAGCTGCCGTATGGTCATATCGAGGAGCGTTCCTATTCTGCTCGGCACGCCTCTCAAAAGCCAGACATGGGCGACGGGAGTTGCGAGTTCGATGTGCCCCATCCGCTCTCTTCTGACCTTTGATTGAATGACCTCGACGCCGCACTTGTCGCAGATCACGCCCCGGTGCTTCATCCTCTTGTACTTTCCGCAGAGGCACTCCCAGTCCTTTACAGGACCGAAGATCTTCGCACAGAACAGGCCGTCGCGCTCGGGTTTGAACGTACGGTAGTTGATGGTCTCCGGTTTCTTTACCTCTCCGTAGGACCACTCCCGTATCTTTTCAGGCGATGCAAGCTTGATCCGTATTGCATCGAAGTCCTTGGGGTTCTTCGGTTTCTGGAAAAGGGCATAAATATCTTCGATCACCTATTCCTCCCTCTTTTTCTTTTTCTCCAGAAGCTCGACGTCAAGGCCGAGGCTCTGGAGCTCTTTTATTAATACATGGAACGACTCGGGCACGCCGGGCTCGAGAACGGGATCGCCTTTCACGATCGCCTCATACATGCGTGATCTTCCGGTAATGTCGTCACTCTTCACGGTCAGGAATTCCTGCAGCGTGTGTGCTGCACCGTAGGCCTCGAGTGCCCAGACTTCCATTTCACCCAGCCTCTGGCCGCCGAACTGCGCCTTACCGCCGAGCGGCTGCTGGGTAACAAGCGAGTACGGTCCGATGGACCGGGCATGGATCTTGTCGGCAACGAGGTGGTGCAGTTTCAGCATATACATGCAGCCCACCGTAACCGGCCGCTTGAAGGGTTCGCCGGTCTTGCCGTCATAGAGGGTTATCTGCCCTGACGTGGGAAGCCCTGCCTTTGTAAGAAGGCCCTTGATCTCGCTCTCCTTGGCCCCTTCGAATACCGGCGTCGAGACATGGAGGCCGAGCGCCTTGGCAGCCCATCCCAGATGAATCTCGAGGATCTGTCCCACGTTCATTCGGGAGGGGACGCCCAAGGGATTCAGCACGATGTCCACAGGAGTGCCGTCGGGGAGATAGGGCATATCCTCTTCAGGCATGATCATCGATACAACACCTTTATTACCGTGCCGGCCTGCCATTTTATCTCCCACCTGGATCTTTCTCTTCATCGCTATATAGACCTTGACGATCTTGTTGACCCCCGGCGACAGCTCATCGCCCTTCTTGACGCGGTCGATGCGTTCCTGGTAGCGGGATTCAAGATATCGTATATACTGCATCACTTCGCCGTTAAGCTCCTCTATCTTGTTCCTGACATCGAGGTCGTCGATCTTGATGCGCATGAGATGGTCGTCTTTGATCTTGCTCAGCTGGGCCTCAGTCAGTTTTTTGCCTTTTGCGCCGATAAGCTCCTTGTTCTTCGGATCCCTGAAGTCTTCTGCAAGCTTCTGGTTCGCAAGCAGTTTGCGGATCTTTGCTGCTTTCTCCTCTTTGAGGATCTTGACCTCCTCTTCGAGGTCCCTCTGGAGCCTGTTGATGTCTTCTTCTTCGATGCTCTTTGTCCGTACGTCCTTCTCGATGCCTTTTCTCGAGAGGACGCGTACATCAACGACAACGCCTTCGATTCCGGGCGGTACATAGAGGCAGCTCTCCTTGACCTCTTCCGCCTTCTCACCGAAGATCGCTCTCAGGAGCTTCTCTTCGGGGGTGAGCATGGTCTCGCCTTTCGGCGTTACCTTTCCGACAAGAATATCACCGGGCTTTACCTCAGCACCGATTCTGATGATACCGCTCTCGTCGAGGTCTTTCAGCGCTTCCTCTCCCACATTGGGGATGTCCCGCGTAATATCTTCGGGGCCAAGCTTGGTATCCCGCGCCTCAACCTCGAATTCTTCAATATGAATCGAGGTATAGGCATCTTCCTTCACCAGACGCTCATTCAGAAGGATCGCGTCCTCAAAGTTGTATCCTCCCCAGGGCATGAAGGCAACAATAACATTCTTGCCCAGCGCCAGCTCACCGAGGTCGGTGGAAGGGCCGTCGGCCAGTATATCTCCCTTTTCGACCACATCACCGACGTTCACGATCGGCTTCTGGGTCATGCAGGTGCCCTGGTTGGAGCGGTGGAACTTGACGAGGTTGTAGATATCAACGCCGCCTTCCTCAGTCGCCCTCACGACGATACGTGCGGAATCGACACTCTCGACCACGCCGGACCTCCGGGCAAGGACAAGCCAGCCCGAATCCTTCGCGGCAGCATGCTCCATACCGGTGCCGACGATGGGCGCCTCGGAGATAAGCAGCGGGACCGCCTGACGCTGCATGTTCGATCCCATGAGCGCCCTGTTTGCGTCGTCGTTCTCCAGGAAGGGGATCAGCGAAGCAGAGACGCTGACGATCTGTTTGGGTGATACGTCCATGTATTGAACTTCCTGGGGAGAGACGATTTTGAAATCTCCGCCGACACGGGCGGAAACCGTCTCACCGATCAGATTGCCTTTCTTGTCCACCGGCGATGTCGCCTCTGCAATAACGAAGTTCTCACCCTGTATCGCGGAGAGGTATTCTATATCTTTGGTAACGCGGCCATCGACCACCTTCCGGTACGGCGCTTCGATGAAGCCGAAATCGTTGATCTTCGCATAGGACGCAAGCGAGGTGATCAGTCCGATGTTCGGACCTTCCGGCGTTTCAATCGGGCATATTCTGCCATAATGCGTCGGATGAACGTCACGCACCTCGAAGCCTGCCCGCTCTCTCGTCAGGCCGCCCGGACCGAGGGCGGATAATCTCCTCTTATGGGTAATTTCCGAAAGGGGGTTGGTCTGATCCATAAACTGGCTCAGCTGGCTCGACCCGAAAAACTCCTTCACTGCAGCCATCACCGGTTTCGCATTGATCAGGTCATGGGGCATGGCGGTATCGAGCTCGGTGAGCGTCATTTTCTCCTTGATCGCCCTTTCCATACGCACCAGGCCGATCCTGAAATGGTTTTCCAGAAGCTCGCCAATACCACGGATACGACGGTTGCCGAGGTGGTCAATATCATCCACCTCGCCTTTACCGGTCCTGAGGTTCAGAAGGTAGCGGACGATCTCTACGATGTCCTGGGCGGTAAGCACCCTGACATCGAGGGGGATATTCAACCCGAGCTTTTCGTTCACCTTGAGCCGGCCTACGGCAGAGAGGTCGTACCGCTTCGGATCGAAAAAAAGGCCGTTGAAGAGGTCGCGCGCAGCGTCCTCCGTCGCCGGCTCACCCGGCCTCAGTTTCCGGTAGATCTCCTTCAATGCCTCCTCCTGCCTGGTCACCTTGTCGGTAAGGAGCGTCTCCCTGAAGGAAGGTAAATAATTAACGTTGTCTATGAACAGCAACTGGAGCGTATCGATCCTGGCAGAAAGGATCTTGTAGAAGACCTCCTCGCTGATCTCCTTGTTGCCGTCGAGAATGATCTCGCCCGTCGAGGGGTCGACGATATCGGTAAGGGTAACCCTGCCGATGATCTCGGTATGCGGTATCGGGATCTCCTTGATCCCGACCGCTTCCATCTTCTTGAGGGCGCCCTTGGTGATCTTGCTTCCTTCTTTTACAATCACCTCGTGGGTCTTCGGGGCGGTGATGCTCTGTTTCGTCCTGACACCGGCGAGCACCTCGCTTACCACTCTGGTGTAGTTATCCTTGCCCTTTATTTTTATCTCCTCAATGGGGTAGAACGTCCTCAGGAGATCTTCATTCGAGTAGCCCAATGCCTTGAGCACGATCGTCGCCGGCAGCTTTCTCCGGCGGTCGATCCTAACATAGAGAATGTCTTTTGAATCGAACTCGAAGTCGAGCCATGAGCCTCTTGCAGGAATTGCCCGTGCCGTGTACAGAAGCCTTCCGCTCGCATGGGTCTTGCCCTTGTCGGGAGCGAAATAGACCCCCGGGGAGCGGTGCAGCTGGCTGACGATGACCCGTTCGGTTCCGTTTATGATAAAACTGCCGGTCTCGGTCATGATAGGCATATCGCCTATATAGACTTCCTGTTCCCGTGACTCTTTCAGCAGCTTGTTGCCTTTTTCATCTCGTTCCCAGATATTTAGCCTGACCTTTATTTTCAGCGGTGCGGCGTAGGTTAAGCCCTTCAGGATGCTCTCTCTCGGTGTCAGTTTCGGCTCGCCAAGAACGTAGGAGATAAACTCTATGGATGCGGTATCGTTGTAATCCGATATGGGGAAAACACTGTTGAACGCTGCCTGAAGGCCCTCGTCGTCCCTCTTCTCATGGGCAGCATCCTTCTGTAAAAATTTCTCGAACGATCTCCTCTGAAACTCCACAAGGTACGGTACATCCAAAACCAAAGGAACCTTACCGAAATTTACCCTTTCTCTTAAAAGCTTAGCCATAGCTCTCCTTCTTGCGCGTTAAATGTTAAAAGTAAGAAGTAGGAAGCGGGGTGAATTCTCCCGCTTCCTACTTCCCTGTCGTGCTTTTGTACCTACTTTATTTCTACTTTCGCACCTTCTGCCTCGAGCTTAGCCTTTATGGCATCCGCCTCTTCCTTCGACACGCCGGTCTTCACCGGTTTCGGTGCTCCGTCGACCATGTCTTTTGCCTCTTTGAGGCCGAGTCCGGTCAGCTCTCGTACGACCTTGATGACCTGGATCTTCTTGTCGCCGGCAGCAGCAAGCACCACATCAAAGCTCGTCTTCTCCTCAGCTGCTGCTGCGGGAGCAGCTCCCGCTGCGGGAGCCGCGGCAACCGCGACCGGAGCGGCAGCGGTAACGCCGTATCTCTCCTCGAATTCCTTGATGAACTGTGACATGTCGAGAATCGTCATATTGTCGATAAAGCTGAATACATCTTCCTTGGTAATTGCCATTGCAACGTCCTCCTTTATGCGCTTTTCTTATCTTTTAGTGAATTCAATGCGTAGCCAAACTGCGCTACCGTTGCGTTTAATGCAGCGGCCAGCTTGGACAGCGGTGCCTGGAACGCCCCTGCCATCATGCTCAACAGCACTGGTTTCGACGGCAATTTGGACATCTCCTTGATCTCGGCAACCGAGAAGAGCTTCCCATCGACAATCCCGCTCTTTACCTTGAACTTGTCGTTCTTTCCGGAGAATTCAAGGACCTTCTTTGCTGCGGCTACGGGATCGCCATACCCGAAGGCAATGCCGGTAGGACCGGTAAAGACATCCTTTGCGGATTCGACCGGAGTCCCTTGTGCCGCGATGTTGACGAGCGTATTTTTGGCGACTTTATACTCCGCGTCAGCCTCTTTCAGAAGCTTCCTGAGCTCGGCGATTTCCGCAACGGTCAGTCCCTTGTATTCGGTGAATACCACCGCCGTGGATCGGGAAAACTTTTCTGCAAGCTCTGCTACCTGTTCGGATTTCTTCTCCTTGGTAATCAGACCTTCCTCCTTTCCCAGAGACGAGAGGTGAGACGATTGAAAACTGAACAATTAAAACCTACGCTGAGCATCTTCAATTTTCAATGTTTCAGTCTTGTGTTGTCTCGGCAGGCCGGTCATTGTGACCGATTAAAGCGGACTCCGTGCTACTGCCCGGCGCCACACTGCCTACTGTCTCTGACATGTATTCATACAGGCTACGCCTGCATCAAGAGGGAAGTCAAAAAGCAGAAAGTGGGAAGTGTTCGGATTATATTTATTATTCTTCAACTTCTCACTTCTTACTTTTTACTTCTTACTTTTTCCTATGCTACTTTCAGCCGGCTGACGTCGATCTTGATGCCGGGCCCCATGGTCGAGGACATGGTGATCTTCTTTATGTATCTACCCTTTGATGCAGCGGGTTTTGCCCTTGAAACGGACTTCAAGATCGCCATAGTGTTCTCGACCAGCTTTTCCTTATCGAAAGATATCTTGCCGACAGGGACATGCACAATGCCGGCCTTCTCTACTTTGTATTCAACCTTACCGGCCTTGATCTCCTTTACCGCCTTAGCAATGTCAAAGGTGACCGTCCCCAGTTTGGGGTTGGGCATAAGGCCCCGCGGACCGAGGACCTTTCCGAGCTTGCCTACCAGACCCATCAGATCGGGGGTAGCAACTGCCCTATCAAATTCAAGCCATCCCTGCTGGATCTTCTCTACCATGTCCTCTGCACCGACATAATCGGCACCCGCCTCTCGAGCCTCCTTCTCCTTTTCTCCCTTTGCAAAGACCAGGACGCGGACCGGTTTCCCTGTTCCATAGGGGAGGACTACGGTACCGCGCACCATCTGGTCCGACTTCTTCGCATCGACTCCGAGATTTATCGCCATATCGACCGTCTCGTCGAACTTGGTAAAGGTACTCTCCTTGAGCAACGCAATTGCCTCCTCAAGGGCGTATTCCTTGGTCAGATCAATTTTCCCTTCTACCGCGTCAAGTTTCTTGCCCATGTGCCGTTCCTCCCTATTCCTTTATTTCCACGCCCATGCTTCGTGCGGTGCCTTTGATGATCATCTTTGCCGCATCAAGCGAGGTGGTATTCAGGTCCGGGAGCTTCGTCTTTGCGATCTCCTCAACCTGAGCGCCGGTCAATGCTCCGACCTTGTCTTTATTGGGAACACTGGAGCCCTTCACAATACCCGCGGCCTTTTTGATCAGCTCCGATGCAGGGGGCGTCTTGAGGATAAAGGTAAAGGAGCGGTCATTGTAAATGCTCAGCACCGCAGGGATCAGGGTATCACCCATCTTCTGTGTCTGTGCATTAAACTGCTTACAGAACTCCATGATATTGATTCCGTGCGGTCCGAGGGCCGGTCCCACCGGGGGTGCCGGGTTTGCCTTTCCCGCAGGTATAACAAGCTTCACCTGTGCTACGACTTCTTTCTTCGCCATCTCTCTCCTCCAAAGTTAGTTCATGGTTCACAGTTCATTGTTCATGGTCATTTGAAATGACTTGTTCTCCCTGCGGTGAACCATGAACTATCAACCATGAACTCTCGATTACGCTTTCTCCACCTGGGAGAATGCAAGCTCAACCGGCGTCTGCCTGCCGAAGATGCTGACCATGACACGCAGCCTGCCGTGGTCCATATCGACCTCATCAACATAGCCGACGAAGTTGCTGAAAGGGCCATCGGTGATCCTCACGCTCTCCCCCTTCTCGTACTGGCTCTTCACCTGCGGTGCAGGTCCCTTCTCCATCTGCTGAAGAATGACCTCCACCTCCTCTTCAGGAAGGGGAACCGGCCTGGTACCGCCGACAAAACCGGTGACGCGAAGGGTATTCTTGATAAGATGCCATGTATCATCATCCAGTTCCATCTCGACCAGGATATAGCCGGGGTAAAACTTCTTGTCCGTCTCCTTTTTCTTCTTTCCCTTGAGCTCTACAATCTTTTCGGTGGGGATGAGGATGCGGGATATCCTGTCCTCAAGGCCTTTGAGCTTTACCTTCTCCTCTATCGATGTCTTTACCTTTTCCTCATAGCCGGAATAGGTGTGCACAACATACCAGTTCTTTGCCATTGCCCTTACCTTACCAACAGTTGTATGATCTTGGCGAGCCCCAAATCAATGATACCGAGAAACACCGATGCGATGATGACGGTAGTGATGACCACCCATGTGGAGCCTATCAGTTCGTCCTTCGAGGGATAGTTCACCTTCTTGGCCTCGACCTTTACATCATTAAAAAAAACTTTGACCCTTTCAATCATCCCCGCTCCTTTTTCTAAGTGAGAAGCAAGACAAGTAAGAAGCAGGAAATGGGGCTAAGAAGTACTTCCCTTTTTACCTCTCACTTCTCAGTTCTTACTTCTCACTTGCAAGTTAAGTGGCAGGCCAGGAGGGATTTGAACCCCCAACCCTCGGATTTGGAGTCCGATGCTCTGCCGTTAGAGCTACTGGCCTATCCCGATAATGCAAAGTTCAAAATGCAAAAGTAAAAAATAAAGAACTCCTCAATTTTTACCTTTGCATTTTTCATTTTAAATTACTTTACGCCTTCGTCTCCTTATGCGGTGTATGCTTTCTGCAGTGCCTGCAGTATTTGTTGAGCTGAAGCTTGTCAGGAGTATTCTTCTTGTTCTTCATACTCGAATAATTCTTGTTCTTGCACTCTGTACACTGAAACAGTATGATCTCTCTCATTGCTTACCCCAGTATTTCGGTAACGACGCCTGCACCCACGGTCCTACCGCCTTCTCTGATAGCGAATCTCAGTTCCTTCTCCATGGCAATGGGTGCAATCAGCTCTACCGTTATCGTCACGTTATCTCCGG
>JBFMCP010000036.1:0-33380 GCA_040754455.1 Nitrospirota bacterium | reverse complement strand
CCGAATACTCACCACAACCTCCTTGATATAAAGATTTTACGTTGTTACATGGTAACAATCATCTATAGATTCTCTGAAGAGAACGCGTTGCTGTAATCGATGCGTTGCAAAATGCAAGATTATAAGGATAACAATGAGAGAGTGGCTGCTTAACCCGAAGGCCAGCCTGCGGGAAGGGCGCTGCGCCATGAAAAAGGCGGCGGTGCATGAACGAGAAAGCTGTGAAATGCATTTAAAACTCCTGTATGAAATTCTACCTGATAAAAGGTACATTGTCAAGAGATTTCGAAACTTTTAATTTATACTGACTAGTCATTATATTTATCGA
The DNA here is from genome assembly GCA_040754455.1 of Nitrospirota bacterium. Taxonomy (GTDB): domain Bacteria; phylum Nitrospirota; class Thermodesulfovibrionia; order Thermodesulfovibrionales; family Dissulfurispiraceae; genus JBFMCP01. The sequence goes on along the minus strand of JBFMCP010000036.1, from coordinate 33,052 downwards.
GATTTTTTAATAGTTCTTGACCTGTGATCGTTATTCTATATAGAGTATAGTGATGGAAACCATACGTATTCCTCGTATCATGCAGGCAACTGCGAAAGCCGCTCTTTGTAAAGGGAAAACCATAGGCCTCGTCCCCACGATGGGGGCGCTCCACAAAGGACATATGAGCCTGGTCAGGAGGGCGAGGTCCGAAAACGATATCGTTGTCGTCAGCGTCTTCGTCAACCCCCTTCAGTTCGGACCGAATGAGGACTTCGACCGGTATCCGCGGGATATCGAGAGGGACAAGGAACTGCTGCAGCATGAGGGAGCTGACATCCTCCTGGTTCCGGAACTGAAGGGGATGTACCCTGAGGGGTACGCGACCCGGATTACGGTGCAGGGCCTTTCGGAGAAGCTCTGCGGTGCTTTTCGCCCGGGCCACTTTGCCGGCGTGGCTACTGTTGTCGCAAAGATATTCAATATCGTAAAACCGACACGGACATACTTCGGACAGAAGGACTTTCAGCAGACCGTTGTCATCAAGAGGCTCATCGAAGACCTCAACATGGACATTGAGCTGGTGATCGGCCAGACAGTGAGGGAGAGCGACGGCCTTGCCATGAGCTCGAGGAACATGTATCTCACCGCTCCCGAGCGGAAGGCGGCCCTGATCATCTACAAGACGCTTACTGAGGCATCGAAGATGGTAAAGTCAGGCGCTTCCAGGCCTGAGGAGGTCAGGAGCCATATGCATGCTTTGCTGAAAACAGAACCGCTCGTCGCTGAGATACAGTATGCAGGCGTTTATGATCCCGAAACGCTTGATGATCTCATTGAATATAAAAAACGCAATCTCCTCGCTATTGCCATAAAGATCGGCAGCACCCGCCTTATCGATAACATGATCGTCGAATAAGACGATGCATAATAATAAAGAGGACCTGTTTAACAATACTCGGAATTGAAAATCGGAATCGTAAATCGTCTTTATTCCGTAAGCGATGACTTGACCACTTTCGGGATGACGACGATGCCGCCGGGGCTTACATAGAACCGCTTCCGGTCCTCTTCGGGGTCGTAGCCGATGACCGTGCCCGAAGGGATATACACATCTTTGTCGATGATGGCGCGCCGTATCTTCGCATGTCTGCCGATCTCCACATTCTCCATGAGGATCGACTCCTCGACCGTCGCCCAGCTGTTGACCCTGACGCGCGGGGAGAGCACGGAGTTCTGTACCCTGCCGCCACTGATGATGCAGCCGTCGCAGACAATGGAGTCGAGTGAGATGCCGAGCCTTCCGCCCTCGTACTCCTGGGCGAAGACGAATTTTGCAGGAGGGTTGTGGCGCTTTCTCGTCCGTATGGGCCATGCCTCATCATAGAGATTGAGCTGGGGGTCGACGGCCACGAGGTCCATATTCGCCTCCCAGTATGCGTCGACCGTGCCTACGTCTCTCCAGTATTTCGCCTCCTTCTTGTTTTCATCCCTGAAGTTGTAGGCGAAGAGTTTTCCGGTGGTGATCATATCCGGAATGATATTCTTGCCGAAATCGTGGGCGGACGACCGCGCCGCATCCATCTTGAGCTCCTCGATCATCACCTCGGTATTGAACAGATAGACACCCATGGAGGCAAGGCACTGACCGGGGTTGCCGGGAATCGTCTTCGGGTTTTCGGGCTTTTCTTCGAAGCCGATGATACGCCCCTCTTCATCGACCTCCATGATGCCGAAGGCCGAAGCGAGCTTCTTGTCCACCTCGATGGCGGCGATAGTGCCGATAGCTTTTTTTTTCTTATGGAAGGCGAACATTTCGGAATAATCCATCTTGTAGATATGGTCGCCGGAGAGGATAAGCAGATAGGGAGGTGCCTCCTTCTCAATAAAATAGATATTCTGATAGACCGCATCGGCAGTCCCCTCATACCACCGCTCGTCGACCCGCTGCTGTGGCGGGACGTTAATGATAAATTCGCCGAGCTCCGTGCTCAGCAAATGCTCCCAGCCGAGCGCAATGTGGCGCTCGAGGGAGAGGGATTTATATTGGGTCATGACCCCTATCTTCCTGATGTTGGAGTTAATGCAGTTGCTGAGGGTGAAATCGATGATGCGGTACTTTCCGCCGAAGGGAACAGCGGGCTTTGCCCGGTGCATGGTGAGGGGATGGAGCCGCTCGCCTTTGCCTCCGGCGAGAATAATGGCGAGGACGTCTTTAATGGACGAGCCGTCTTCCTGTTTTTTCATCAATAGAATATACCAAGAAGAGCAGGAGGTGTCAATCAATTTGTGGAAACATGCTGTGGTATAATTTCACTATGAAAAAGATGTGTTTCTCTTTCTTTCTTATCATCCCTCTCTTGCTGGGGCCATCGCTCCTTGTAACTGCGGACAGCTTCTCCCGGAAGGACCTCCCGGAAAAAACACCTGACCAGAGGACGGTGCTGGTAAGCACCGTCGGGGGAATCATTAATCCCGTTGCAGCAGAGTATATCGGGAGCTCGATCAAAAAGGCTTCCGAAATGCGCGCAGAGGCATTGGTGATCCAGCTTGATACTCCCGGAGGGCTCGATACCTCGATGCGAAGTATTGTCAGGGATATTAGTGCCGCTCCTCTTCCGGTGATCGTATTCGTCGCACCGAGCGGGGCGCGCGCTGCCTCTGCGGGGGTTTTCATTACCATGGCCTCACACTTTGCTGCCATGGCACCGGGGACGAATATCGGGGCAGCCCATCCGGTTGCCGTGGGAGAGAAGATGGACAAGGTCACGGCCGAAAAAGCGACGAATGATGCAGCGGCATATATACGGTCGATTGCGCAGCAGCGCGGGAGAAATGCCGAATGGGCTGAAGAGGCGGTGCGGAAGAGCGTCTCGATCACCGAGACGGAAGCGCTGAACAAAACGGTGATCAATGCAGTGGTAAAGGATATGGACGATCTCCTCACCAGGATTGATGGAAAAAAGATAGTAACTGCCGCCGGCGAACGTGTGCTAAGAACAGCCGGTGCGAAGATCGTCGCGCATGAGATGAACCTGCGGCAGAAGGTCCTCGACCTCATCAGCAATCCCAACGTGGCCTATATTCTCATGCTCCTCGGTTTTTACGGTCTCTTTTTCGAGCTGACCAATCCCGGAGCGATTTTCCCGGGAGTGATCGGCGGTATCTGCCTGGTGCTCGGTTTTTACGCCTTTCAGACATTGCCGGTGAATTACGCGGGGCTCCTGCTCATCATCATCGGTATTATTCTCTTCATCCTTGAGGTTACGGTTACCTCTTACGGCATGTTGACGGTCGGGGGACTGCTCTCACTTGTCCTCGGCTCTCTCATGCTCTTTGAGTCCCCCCTCCCGTTTTTCAAGCTCTCCTTATCTGTTATTCTTCCTGCAGCAGCAGTGACGGCGCTTTTCTTTATCATGACCTTCAGGCTTGCGTACCGGGCGTTCAGGAGCAGGCCGACGACCGGCGCAGAAGGGCTGGTCGGGCTCGAAGGCAGTGCAAAGACCGAGGTGACACCCGGGGGCGGTATGGTCTTTGTGCATGGCGAGTTTTGGTCCGCGTATGCCGATGAGCCCATCCCGAAAGGCGAGCGCATTGTCGTCGAAGCGGTGAAAGGGCTGAAGGTCAAGGTGAGAAGAGCACCATTTTCTTGAAAAAACCGACGGTACTTACTTACAATACTTCAGAATTATGAAGGCGTTGGTCACCGGTGCAACAGGCTTTATCGGAAGCCATCTTGTCGAAACGCTCGTGCGTGAGGGCTTCGAGGTGGTCTGTTTGGTAAGAGACATCACGAGGGTAACCTATCTCGAGGGCTTGCCGGTCCGGACCGTTCGGGGCGATTGCACCGAGGTCTCATCGCTTGCCGAAGCAGTTGAGGGGTGCGACTATATCTTTCATCTCGCGGGGCTGACGAAGGCCCGCTGTGCAGAAGATTTCTTCAGCGTCAATGTCAAAGGCACCGAAAATATCGTGAGGGTCACGCTCAAGGTCAACCCTGCGATTAAACGTTTTGTGCACCTGAGCAGCCTCGCTGCAGCAGGGCCGAGCAGCAGCGGCCTCCCCCTTAAAGAGGATTGTGAAACAAGGCCGGTTTCTCTTTACGGAAAGACGAAGCTCGAGGGGGAGCAGATTGTCTACAAACATCGGGGTGATCTGCCGGTAACGATCATCAGGCCCCCTGCGGTGTACGGGCCACGGGACCGGGATCTGTATGTTTTTTTCAAGCTCGTAAAGTCGGGAGTTGTCCCCTATTGGGGGAAATGCTTCTATTCTTTTCTTTATATCGACGACCTTGTTAATGGTATAATACGTTCCGCATTGAGCGACCAGGCGCGGGGGGAGGTTTTCTTCATGTCTGACGGCATGGTGTATACCAGCGATGATATCGTTGATGCCATTGCCGAAGCATTGCAGAAAAGGCCGGTCAGAATAAGCATCCCCCGTTTTGTCATGCCGGTCATTGCTGCTGTTTCCGAGAGGCTCAAGGGGCTGAGCATCGTCAGCAGCGACAGGATTAAAGATATGCAGCACTCCCACTGGATTTGCGATACGTCGAAGGCAGTAGCGCGGCTGCAGTTTGAGCCGAAAGTAAAGATCAAGGAAGGAGCAAGATGGACAGCAGACTGGTACAGGATCCATCAGTGGCTATGACAGGAACAACCGATTTATTCGAGAAGTGCTTCAGATTCACCGCTGCCAGGGATCTGCAGAAGACAGGAGTCTACCCTTTCTTCAGGATGATAGAGAGCGCCCAGGACCCCGAAGTGATCATGAACGGCAGAAAGATGATCATGGTTGGTTCGAACAACTATCTCGGACTCACGAACCATCCGAAGGTCAAAGAGGCTGCTATCGAGGCGATAAAAAAATACGGTACCGGGTGCGCCGGTTCGCGTTTTCTCAACGGCACGCTCGATATTCATGTGCAACTGGAGGAGAAGCTTGCGCGGTTCATGAGGAAAGAGGCCGCTCTCGTCTTCTCCACAGGGTTTCAGGTGAACCTCGGCGTCATCTCCGCACTGGTCGGCAAGGACGACGTGGTGATCATCGACAAAATGGACCATGCGAGCATCGTCGACGGCTGCAGGTTGTCGTTCGGCGAGGTGAAGCGCTTCAAACACAACGATATGGCGGATCTCGAGCGGGTCTTCTCTGAAAATAACGGACGGGGGAAACTCCTGGTGGTGGACGGTGTCTTCAGCATGGAGGGCGACATCGTCAATCTGCCCGAAGTTCTGAAGATCGCCCGGAACTACGGTGCCCGCGTCATGGTGGATGACGCCCACGGCATCGGCGTGCTCGGCAGGACCGGCAGGGGAACGGCGGAGCACTTCGGCCTCGAAAATGAGGTGGACCTGATCATGGGGACTTACAGCAAATCGCTCGCTTCCATCGGCGGCTTTATCGCCGGAGACGAATCTGTTATCCATTATATAAAGCACTTCGGAAGATCGCTGATCTTCAGCGCGAGCCCACCCCCTGCGTCGGTGGCGTCGGTTAGCGCTGCGCTGGACATCATCGAGAGCGAGCCTGAACGATTGGAGCGGCTCTGGAAGTCGACGCATAAAATGCTCAAAGGCTTTAAGGAACTCGGATTCGAAGTAGGGCCGAGCGAAACGCCGATCATCCCCATCCTTGTCGGAGCGGACGAGACCGCCTTCAAGATGGTGATGATGCTCCAGGATGAAGGGGTCTTCGCCAACGTTGCTGTCTCGCCTGCAGTGCCTCCCGGCAAGGCATTGATCAGAACGAGCTACATGGCGACCCACACGGACGCGCACCTCGACAAGGTGCTCGATGCATTCAAGAAAGTCGGGAAAGCGATCGGCCTCATATAACTACTGTCGCGATGGAGCATTGGAACAATGAAAATTCCCCGTCTCTTTTCCCCGATACTCCATCACGACACTACTTCCTCTTTTCATTGCTCGATTAACTCATTGAATATCATCGATGTCCGGGAAGTAGCCACACAACGCGACCTCGCGCATTTTATCAAACTCCCCCTTGCACTCTATGCCCGCGATCCCTACTATGTCCCGCAGCTCACGAGGGACATGAAGGTCCATTTTTCTTCCCAAAATCCTTTTCTCAGACATGCAAGAGTGAAGTTTTTTCTGGCCCGGAGAGGGGGAGCGGTGGTGGGCAGGATCGCTTCGATCATCAATCCTGAGCATATTGAGAGGCATGGGGAGCGTGCGGGATTTTTCGGTTTTTTTGAGAGCATCAATGATAGTGCCGTTGCCGATGCCCTCTTGAACAAGGTGTGCGATGAACTGTCAGCGGAGGGGATGGAGATCATGCGTGGTCCCATGAATTTCTCGACGAATGAGGAGTGCGGCTTTCTCATCGAAGGCTTTGACCGTCCGCCTATGCTCATGACCCCCTATAATCCGCCTTATTACAATGCCATGGTGGAACGCTTCGGCATGACAAAATCGAAAGACCTCTATGCATATATCTATGATTTCGAACACACCCTTCCCGATAAGGTGCTGAGGGTCGCTTCTCTTGCCGAGAAAAAAGGAGTAACTGTTCGCGCCATCAACATGAAGCGGTTCATGTCGGACATGCGTGTCTTTCAGGATGTCTATAACGCCGCGTGGGAACATAACTGGGGATTCCTGCCGCTCACTGATGCTGAGCTCAGCTACAGCGCGCAACGGCTGAAGCCGATTGTCGTGCCTAACCTCACCTTTATTGCAGAAAAAGATGGCGAGCCCGTGGGCTTTCTTGGCCTCATTCCTGATTTCAATGTCGTACTCAAGCAGATGAAGGGACGGCTTACTCCGTTGAGCATCATGAAGGCACTCTATTATTCGAGGAAGATTCCTTCCCTCCGACTTCTCCTCTACGGCATCAAACCCGAATACCGGAGCAGGGGAGTGGATGCGCTCCTCTTCAAGGAGGGACACAAGAATATCGCCAAAAGAGGCAGCTGCCGGCAGATAGAATTCTCATGGATCCTTGAGGACAATACGCCTGTGAAGAGAATCGCCGAGCTCTTCGGAGCCGCATTGTACAAGCGATATAGGATATATGAAAAAAAGATAACGTAACCGATTCACCGATTCACCTTTCTTAAGACAATCACCGCATTTACCCCCCCGAACCCGAAGGAGCTCGAAAGCGCATGGGTAATAGAGGCCTCTTTCTTTTCCGTTATCACCTTAAGATCACAGTCCGGATCCCGCTCGATGAGGTTGATCGTTGGAGGAATGATACCGTGTTTTATGCTCATCAACGTACTGGCGATCTCGAAGGCCCCTGATGCAGCGAGCATATGACCGGTCATCGATTTGATCGCACTGACCGGAATATCCCGCGTGCGCGCTCCGAATATTTCTCTTATCGCTGCTGCTTCGGTCCTGTCGCCCAGTGGTGTTGCTGTGCCATGAGCATTGATATAATCAATCTCCTCAGGACGCACCCCCGCATCCGAAAGCGCGGCAGCGAGTGCATATGCCTCCCCGGCGGGATCGGGTTTTGTAATGTGAAAGGCGTCGCCCGTGCTGCTGTAGCCGATGATCTCACCATAGATGTGCGCTCCCCGTTCGAGTGCCGAACAGTATTCTTCGAGAACGAGCACACAGGCGCCCTCAGCGAGGACAAAGCCGTCACGTGTCGCATCAAAGGGGCGGCTTGCCGAAGCACCGTTCCTCTTGGATAACGCACCTGCACTCCCGTACCCCTCAACACAGAGCCTGCAGAGAGGGGCCTCGGTTCCTCCTGCCAGGATGATGTTTGATTGTCCGTATCTGATCGATCTGAAGCCCTCTCCGATCGCGTTGGCCCCGGAAGCGCAGGCATTCGAAACCCCCAAGCAGTGTCCCCGCACTCCCAACTTCTGCGCGATAAAGGAAGCAGCCATGCTGATCGTGGTAGCGGGCATGAGATAGGGTGATACACGGCCACCTGTATGCATTTTCCCAATGGCCTTTTCGAGCGTACTTATTCCACCGCGGCTTGAGCCGATAATGACCCCGGCATTTTGAAGTAATGCGTGATGCGTGATGCGTGATGAGGTTGTCTCTTTTCCTGGTTTTGTGTTGTTTTGTCCTTCTGCCTTCTGTTTTCTGTAGTCTGTGTTCTGGCTTCTGAATCCTGACTCCTGACTCCTGTCTTCTGTCTTCTGATGTAGTATCCCCGCATCCGCTGCCGCCATGCATGCTGCCGCAACGGCGTACTGCACGAAAGGATCAAAATGCCGTATCTCTTTGAAGGTAAGATACAGGGCAGGATTAAAGTTTTTGACTTCACCAGCCGAACACCAATGAGATAGGGAGGGAGCGCATTTCGTGATAGGAGCTATGCCGGAAAGCCCTTTGGTGAGGGATTCCCAGGAGTCAGGAAAGGTGTTTGAGAGAGGGGTTACGGACCCTATTCCGGTAATCACGACCCGTTTCATGGTAAACTATGATAGCACAGAAGGTTTACAATCCAATACCTTTTATTTATTAAACAAATATGTTAATTTACTACCACTATGGCCAGGATACTGAGAGAACGCAGATTAGAACTTGGCAAGGATATCAATGAAATTGCCGAGGTAACCCGCATCAAAGGCGCCTACCTGCGATCAATCGAGGAAGAAGAGTACGACAAGCTTCCGGTCGAGGTTTACACAAGGGGGTATATAAAGGAATATGCTGACTTTCTGGGGATCCCCCCTTCCGAAGCGCTCGACCCCTATGAGCGCTACCTTGAAGAACGTGGCAAGAGAAAAGAAAAAGATACCCTCCATGAAAAAAGCCTGGCCTACAAACTGGCAAAAGAGAATTCCGATAAACTTGAGCCCCTTCCGGTTCTGGAAGAGGTGAGCACCAGGAAGCAGCCTGCTGAAGAAACCGAAGCGTTTGAAAAGGGGAAACGCTCTTTGAAGATCCTGTGGATCATTCCTCTGCTCATTGCTGCTGCGGGCGTCTATTTCTACCATACGCTGCAACTCGGTGCGCCTCCTGCGCAGGCGCCGATGCCTCAGTTGCCGCCTGTCGAACAGGCGCCGCCAGCTCCTCCACCTGCGCCGGAAGGAGCAGGCCAGCAGGGTGCAGAGACGGCACCTCCGCCGCAAGCATCGTCCGGCACTGCGACTCAACCTGCTGCACCTGCTGAAAAGGAGACCAAACCAGCGCCGCAGAAAGAATCCGCTGGTGCACCTGCTGAAGAAAAGGCTGCAGCGGTTAAGGAAAAGAGTGCAGCCCCGAAGAAGAAGCACAGCCTCGATATCGTTGCCACTGATAAAACATGGATCCAGATGGTCATCGACAGCGACGAGACAAAAGAGGTCCTTCTGAACCCTGGGGACAAAGTAGGCTTTGCCGCCAATGAATCATTTGCGCTTACCATCGGCAACGCAGCTGGTATAAAATTAAAGTATGACGGCAAGGCTATCGAGCATCTCGGCGAAGAGGGTGAAGTGGTGCGTATCACCCTTCCTGCCTCTGCTGCGGCAAAGCCCTCTGCAAAAAAGAAGTCGCCGGCATCTGCTAAGTCTGAGTCTCCCGAAGCCTCCTCACCGCAGTAAGCTCCAGGACATTTCAGAATCTCTCATTAACCCTCCACTCCACCTGCCGGGTACTCCTGCCAGGTGCATCAGGGTGCCGATCCTATGATGACAAAAGATTCTCTTGCTGCCTTTTTCAAAGACAAGGTAACCAGGCCGGTTAGATTCAATGATATTGTCTTTCTTCTGAACCTTTCTCCTCCGGAGCGACGCAAGCTCAAGCGGCTCCTACGCGAAATGGTGAGTGATGGCGAGATCATCAGGACACGCAAGGGGCTGTACGGTCCTGCCGAGGAGATGAACCTCGTCTCCGGCTATTTCGAAGCGCACCGCGAAGGGTATGGCTTTGTCATTCTTGAGCAGCCGGGTGAGCGCGATGTCTTTATCCCTGCCCGTGCAACGCTCGGCGCCATGGACCATGACCGTGTCGTGGCGCGCATCGAAAACCAGCACCGCAGAGAGGGGAGGATCATACGGATTCTCGAGCGGGCGCATACACGGCTTGCCGGCACCTTCGAGAATGGGAACAAGGCGGTGTCGTATGTGAAGCCCAAGAACCGATCGGTGCCGTTTGACCTCTATATCGCTCCCCGCGACAGGGGCAAGGCCAGGGACGGCGACAGCGTCATCGTCGAGGTCATCAGCTATCCCACAGATAAGAGACCACCCGCGGGAAGAGTGGTGAAGGTCCTGAAACAGCCCGAGAGCCCTGTCGATGATGTGGAGCTCATCATCGATGAGCTGAACCTCCCGAGAAAGTTCCCTCCCGAGGTGGTGGAAGAGGCGCGGGAGCTGTATACAAGGGCGCAGGAAGGGCACGGCGGACACAAGAGAAAAGACCTGCGCGAGCTTCCTACCGTCACCATCGACGGCGAGCGGGCAAAGGACTTCGACGATGCCGTTTCCATCGAGCGGACCGGAGAGGGATACCGCCTCTGGGTACATATTGCGGACGTCGGCTACTATGTCCGGTGGGACTCGGCCATCGACCTGGAGGCGAGGAAGCGGGGAACGAGCGTTTATTTTCCCGACCGGGTCATCCCTATGCTGCCGAAGGAGCTCTCCGAAGACCTCTGCAGCCTGAGGCCGAAGGTCGACCGGCTCGCCTTTACCGTCGAGATGGACTTCGACAGGAGCGGCGCTATGCTCTCCTCTCTCTTCTATCCCAGTCTCATCAGGAGCGATGAGCGGATGACGTATACGTCGGTACGAAAAATCCTCGTCGATAAAGATACTGAAGAGCGCGAAAGGTATGCATATCTCTTACAGGAGTTCGAGCTTATGGGAGAGCTCTGCACCCTCATAAAAGCAAAACGGCTCAAACGGGGCAGTCTCGATTTCGATCTCCCCGAGCCCGAGGTGGTCCTCGATATGCAGGGGAATCCCGAGGCGATCATCAAGGCCGAGCGCAATTTCGCCCATATGATCATCGAGGAGTTCATGGTCGCTGCCAATGAGGCGGTTGCCGGGTATCTCGAAGAGCTCGAGGTGCCGTCGCTCTACCGGGTGCATGAGGAGCCGGACCCGCTGAAGCTCGAAAATATAACGAAAGCCATCGCCACGCTTGGTATTGCGAGGGGCAATAAGCAGCTGCGGCCGAAAGATTTTCCCTCTCTTCTGAAACAGATCAGCGGTACCGCTGAAGAAGAAATCATCAATCATATGATCCTCAGGAGCCTGAAACAGGCCCGTTACTCTCCAATCAATGTCGGCCACTTTGGGCTCGCCTCCCCATCCTATACCCACTTCACGTCGCCGATCAGGAGATATCCCGATCTCGTGGTGCACCGGATACTGAGATCCGTACTCGGGAAAAAACAGCTCAGTGAACGGCGCACAAAAGAGCTCGAAGCAATCCTGCCTGACATCGCCTTTCATTCGTCGAGGACCGAGCGCCAGGCCGATGATGCGGAGCGGGCGGTGCTGCAGGCCATGCGGGTCTGGTTCATGCGCGACAAAGTAGGCGAAGAGTTCGAAGGCAAGGTCGTATCGGTCATGCCCTACGGGATGAGAGTGCGGCTTAAGGATTATTATGTCGAGGGGTTGCTCCATGTGTCGTATATGACCGATGATTTTTATCACTACGACGAGCGGGAGATGAGTCTCTACGGTGTGAACCGTAAGAGGAAATTCACCATCGGGAAAAAGGTGAAAGTAAGAGTCGACCGTGTGGACATGGATGATAAAGAGGTGCTCTTAGGAATATAATGATCTCATATGAATTCGTTAAAACAGACCCTTGACAGGCTCTATGAACAATATAACTTCAAAGATCGGTTGTGCTTCGATCCTATAGAGTTTCCTCACCGTTATAAGCGGCGTGAAGACATCGAAGTCGTCGGCTTTATCTCCTCCTGCTTCGCCTACGGCAGAGTAGACCTTTTCAAGCCGGTGTTGGGTGCCCTCTTTGAGAAAATGGGGCGGCACCCTTACGATTTTCTTCTGACGTTCAATGTTAAAAAGCAGAGGGACAAATTTTTAGGGCTTTACTACCGGTTTAACAGGAACGAGGATATTATTGCCTTACTCTATGTTCTCAGCGGACTTCTCAAAAGATACGGCAGCATAGAATTGCTCTTTAAAAAACATTACCGCAATGATGATCCCACCATCGGTAACGGTCTTGTTGGTTTCATCGAAGCGTCCCTCGGCATCAATACAGCAATGGTCTATGGTGAAAGTACCAAGCCCTTCGGGTTCCTTCAGTTCTTTCCCTCGCCGGCGCAGGGGAGCGCCTGTAAGAGGATGAATATGTTCCTCCGTTGGATGGTTCGAGATCGAGATATCGATTTCGGTATCTGGAAGGGTATTCCCAAAAACAAGCTCGTTATCCCCCTTGATGTCCATATCGCGCGCATCGCAAAATGCCTCGGTTTTACCCGACGGTCTTCTCAGGACTGGAAGACGGCCGTCGAGATCACCGAAGCGCTGAAGCGGTTCGATCCCGAAGACCCTCTTAAATACGATTTTGCCCTCTGCCATCAGGGCATCACCGGCGTCTGCAAAAAAATGCACTGCAAAGAGTGCAGGCTCTTTGCTTCTTAACATTCAGCTGCCTGGGACGTATAATTAAAGTAGCACAGGTACTTACTCTCTCGTGCCACGACGCACAACATACGACGTCCGTAGAAGTATTCATATAAACAATCGGTATCTTACCGAGGGATGCGCTTCTCATGAAGATAACCGGCCTTTTCAAGCGGATATGGGCCTCACTCATTGTGCATGGGAGTACCGAACGCAAGCGAGCGGAGAAACAACTTCGCCAGGCTGCTGAAGATCTCGAATCTGTCAACAGCCGTCTCAGCGGCATCATCGAAGGAACGAATGACCTGATTGCAGCGCTTGACCTTGAGTTCAGATTCATTGTTTTCAATAGTGCCTACCGTAGAGCATTTAAAAATATCTTCGACAAGGACATCGAAGTAGGGATGAGTATTGTCGATGCGCTTGCGCACTTGCCCGAAGAACAGTCAAAGATTGTGGAATTGTGGGACCGTGCACTGAGGGGCGAGCAGTTTACCATTGCCGGAGAATTCGGTCCCCAGCGACGCACGTATGAGGCTATCTTCAATACCATTAAGGATAAGAGTGGCAACCGGATAGGGGCCGCTCTTATAGCGAGAGATATTACCGATCACAGGCGCGCTGAAGAAGAATTGGCATGGATAAGCCGCCGCTATGAGCTCATCCTGGAATACGCCGGTGAAGGCATCTACGGGTTGGACAGGAACGGCAACCACACAATTGTCAACCGCGCAGCAGTGCATATGCTCGGCTATCCGGTTGAGGAGATCGTCGGCAGGAAGAGCCACCCTATCTGGCACCATACGCGGACAGATGGAACTCCCTATTCCGAAGAGGAATGCAAAATATACAAAACCATCCGTGACGGTGTTGCAAGACATGTGGACGACGAGGTCTTTTGGAAGAAAGATGGTACGAGCTTCCCGGTCGAGTATACGGTAACACCTATCTATCGGAATAATACAATTGACGGCGTCGTTGTTGTCTTCAGGGATGTCACCGAGCGGAGGAGGGCAGAAGAGCAGATCAAACGGCTCACCCGCAAGTATGAGATGATTCTCAATTCCGCGGGAGAGGGTATCTACGGTGTGGCCTTGAATGACGTGGTGGTGTTTGTCAACACCGCTGCAGCGTCGATGCTCGGCTACTCTGTAGAAGAGGTTATCGGCAAGCGAAGCCACAGTACCTGGCATCATACCCGGCTTGACGGGAGCCCCTATCCGGAAGAGGAGTGTGCCATCTATAAAACATTCAGGGAGGGGACGGTCAACCGGATCAGCAATGAGGTCTTCTGGAGGAAGGACGGTACAAGCTTTCCTGTGGAGTACACCACGACGCCGGTTTTCGAAGACAGCAGGATTGTCGGAGCGGTCATCACCTTCAGGGATATCACGAAGCGGAAGTACGCTGAAGAAGCGGCGCATGAGGCTGCCAGAAATCTCTCGAACTATGTCGGCGAGCTTGAGCAGCGCAACCGCGAGATCGCGCTGCTTGCCGAGATGAACAGTCTTTTGCAGGCATGCCTCAACGCCGATGAGGTCTCACAGATTCTTGACAGGACGATCAAGCAGATATTCCCGGACGAATCAGGCATTGTCTATCTGTTCAATAGTCAGCAGGGAATATTGGAGTCCATCGCGATCTGGGGAGATTTCAAAGCAACGGAGCATGTGCTCAGCCCTCGCGAGTGCTGGGCGCTGCGGCTCGGCAGGACGTACCTGTCGGGTACAGGGCGGGCGGAAATGGTCTGCCCCCATATCGTACCGCAACCTGATACCGCTTATCTCTGTGTCCCTATGATCGCTCTGAGTGAAGCGCTCGGTTTGTTGCACCTTCAGTTTAACGGCCGGTGGGCGGCTTACCCCGAGGAGGCACGAGAGAGAAAAATACGCGGCAAACAACGGCTGGCCGAAGCCGTGGCAGAGAGCATTGCCTTGTCACTGGCGAACTTCAAGCTCCGTGAGACCCTGTATATCCAATCAATCCATGATCCTCTTACCGGCCTCTTCAACCGGCGCTACATGGATGAACTGCTCGGGAAAGAGCTGCACCGCATGCTCCGTAAAGAGCTGCCGTTGAGCCTCATCATGCTCGATATCGATCATTTCAAGATATTTAACGATACCTTCGGCCATGACGCGGGTGATATGCTGCTCCGCGAGCTCGGCGGCTTTCTTCAGCATCAAATTCGTACGGAAGACTTTGCCTGCCGCTACGGCGGAGAGGAGTTTATCCTTATACTGCCCGAAACGCCGCTGGAAAGCGCACGACAGCGTGCGGAACAGCTGCGTCGGAACATCAAGGATCTGACGATTCAGCATCGCGGTCAGACGCTCGGTCCGGTTACCCTCTCGTTGGGTGTTGCCGTCTTCCCCCTGCACGGCGACAACAGCGAGGCGCTTTTGCGCGCCGCTGATGCGGCGCTCTACCGTGCGAAAGCAGAGGGCCGCGACAAGGTAGTGGTCGTGTAGCAATGCCCTGTTGATTGCATATTCTTTTTGTGGTAAAAAGTAATATGGAGTGAGTACATAAACGAGGGGAGGTGACCGATTATGGCAGAGATTCAATGGGAGCGTGACTTTGCATCGGCAGTCACACGGGCGAAAAAAGAGGGGAAGCCGGTGTACCATGATTTCTGGTTCGAAGGGTGAGCGGGCTGCAACGCCATGAATGCGGGTCCGTATTCAAATGAGCAATTCCAGGCCTTTGTTCAGGAGCAATTCATACCGCTCAAGACCCAGGTCTTCTGGGACAAGCAGAGCGAGCTCATGGAACGGTTTACCATCAAATGGACGCCGACACTCATCATCCATGACAAGGAGGGAAGGGAGCATCACCGGATGGTGGGGTTTGTTCCGGTCAATGATCTTATTCCCCACCTTATGTTCGGAAAAGGGAAGGTCCTCTTTGACGGCGACCACCTGATCAAATCAATAGAAGCCTTCAGGGGCATTGTCGAGCAGTATCCGGATGCGGGGATAGCTCCTGAAGCGGTGTATTACCGGGGAGTCGCCGAATACAAACGCTACCATGATGCCGCCGCGCTCCGCAGGATCTATGACGCGCTTGCGGCGAAATATCCGCAGAGCGAATGGGCGCGACGTGCACAGCCTTATTCACAAATACCCGCGTACGCGGAGGTATAAACAGAATTCAGGAGCCGGGAATTCTGAAGGGGCATTCCGTAAGGGTGCCCCTTTTTTTGGTGCGCCTGCTCTTCCATACGTCCTCTCCGATCACCCCCGCCGGTCTTTTCCACCTGGTGGAGGCTCTTAATTATTTGACAAATAACACTATTTTTGAGTAACGTAAGCGCAGAGCTCTTTACGGTTTTGTTATCTACGGGGAATCGGTGAGGGTGAATCAGGTTCTCAAAAAGATCAGGGAAATCAGAAAGGCAAAAGGAATCAAGCAGGGTCGTATTGCCGAAGAATTAGGAATCGACAGGACCAGCTATTCCAAAAAGGAGATCGGCAAAGTCCCCCTGTCGCTCGATGAACTGCTCGCTATCATGCAGCTGCTGGATATCGAGTGGCATGACCTCTTCTCAGGGCTGAGCCCGAAGCTGCTGGCGATCAGGACACGGCTCGAAACAATAAAGACCTTCCCCCATTCCGCACAGATCGATTTCACCGATTATGAAGAAGCATTGAAAAGGGCTGCGGAGGATATCGAATACCTCCTGCTGCTGGTCGATGCTATCGCCTCACAGAATACCGTGAAACTCGATACTTTTGAGAAATGAAATACGGGACATGCGCGTCTGGCCCTCTTCCGCTCATCGCACGACATTGAGTGCCCGCAGCGCGATCTGCGCCGCATCCTGCACATGCCGTGCATACCTCGTCGCGAATTTTTCCTCTTTCCGCTTGTCGATAACCGGACATATCACGCCTGCCCTATGTCCGAGGGCGGTCATGAAATGGAGCAAAAAACTTGCTTCCATTTCGAGGTTTTCGATCCTGAGCCCTTCGATGCCGGTATCCACCGAAGAGAGGACGTTATCGATATCGGGAACAGTGAGAGGGATTCTTGACACCGACCGACCCTGATTGGCAAAGAACCCTGCATTCGAGACGGTAATCCCTTTTTTATATGCTATGCCGAGCCTCTGTGACTCTTGCTCAAGGGCCTTGACCACCTCCTGATCCGCTCGTGCCGCATAGGGAAATATCATGCCTTTAAAGCGAGAGCCCTTCTGGATGGCGCTGTCGATGGCGCGTCTGATCCTCTCTTCGAGAACACTGCTTTTCAAGTCGTAATGGGGAGCATTATAGAAGTGACCGGTGTTGTCGAGTCCGGCGACATAATCGGTAATGATCAGCGTACCGATGTCCGTATCGGGCTGTATGCCTCCCGAAGTGCCGACGCGAATGATGGTCATCCTGTCGAAACGCTCTTTGCGCCTTACGGTGCGAAAATCTATCTCGTGCAGGGCAACGATCTCGTTGAGCACAATTTCGAGGGAGGGGGTTCCCATTCCGGAGGTCGTAATCGAAACACGCTGCCCTGTCTCCCTGACAATGCCGGTGATCGTCCTGAGTCCCCTGTTGGATACATCGAGCTCTCTCGAAATGAAAAATTCTTCGGCGATAAACGGGACACGCTCAGGATCGCCGACAATAATAATATCCTTTGCGATCTCTTCGGGACGGAGGCCGAGGTGGTAGACTTTTCCGTCTACTAACGGCAAATCCGATGCGTTAAAAGGGGGCTCGTTCAAAATCGTATCCTCTCCCGTATTCTATCAGATACGAGAATGTTTTCCCTAAAGTGCCGGGCCCTGCCGCCGATAAAAATGAAAGTGATATCATACACATCGCTGTCTGCGTGCTGAAAGAACAAAGCAGATCATGGTACAATTAACAGTCATGCAGAAGAGACGGAAAAGGGTTGTTGTCGCCCTTTCGGTTGCGATCGTTGTTGTCCTGGCAGTCACCCTTGTAATCATCAATGCAAATAAGATCCTCAAGCGCGAGCTCGAAAAAGCGATGGGGAGTAATTTTTCCGTCGAGCGCATTTCGGTCGGGCTGCGTGGAGTGGATGCTTACGGCTTAAGATTCAGGAAGGGTGGCAGGGATTCGATTGTAATCGACAGGCTCACCATACGGGCCGATCTGATCGGCATTGTCTTCAAAAGAAACTATTCTGTAGGGAGTCTTATTGCTGAAAACCCCCGGGTGCATCTTACCATTGATAAAGAGGGCAATTTCGTAAATCCCTTTGCATCCGGAGAGAGAAAAGAGAAGGGCACCTCGGGTACTGTTGTGCCTGCATTCGACATACACCGTATACGCATCAACGGCGGTGAACTGTATCTGAAGGATGAGCGTCTTTCTGATTCCTATAATACCATCACCATGGAAAATCGCTCTATCGCACTCGACGGCTTTTCCTATCCCCTTCCATCCGGTAGCGCAAAAATTGAGGTGTCGGCACTCTTCAGGGGGAGGTTGGTTTCGGGCGAGCTGGCGTGCAGCGGTAAAATCAACGTGAAGACAGGCGGGCTGGACCTTACCACGAAGATAAAAAACCTCGCTCTTTTCGATATGAACGAAAAAGGCCCTGCGATGCGGGCGGCGAATATCATCTTTGCGATTGCGTCATCAAAGGAATCACCGAAGCGCTACATCATTCCCGATCTGGCCATGACAAGGCCCTTTGTGCGGATAGAGACCGACAGGAAGGGCGATATTGTCGACCCGCTGCACCTGCTGGGGGGAAACGGCAACGGAAAGAACGGCAACAGCAATAAAAACGGCCTCAGTGTTCTTATGAAAAAAATCACTATCAACGACGGCGAGGTGCTTTATCTCGATGGCAAGATCGCACAGCCGCCGCATCCGGTACGTCTTGAGGCAATCACGTGGAAGATCACCGATTTCACTGTTCCCTTCGAAAACCGGTGGACAAGGTACGCCTTTGCAGCGCGGATACCGGGAAAACTGAGCACCGCCACCCTCAGATGGGAGGGAAAGACGAACTGCAAAACCCTCGATACGGATGCAAAAGTAGTGTTGAATGGACTGGATATCACCGGGTTCAAACCGTATTACCGGAAAGAGGGCGACGCAGACACCGTACGGGGTACGCTGGGAATATCGATGGATCTTAACGTGCGCTCACGGGCCCTCAATGCGCCCGGCAGTGCGGTGCTGAGAGATATCGCCTTTGCTACGGGTAAGGGGTACGGTGATAAGTTTTTGGGAGCGCCGCGATCAATGGTGATACGGCTTTTGAAGTCAGGCAACAACGAGATCGCCCTTGCCTTTGTAGTCACCGGAAGTCTTGATGATCCTCAATTTGATATAAAGGAAAACTTTGCCCGGCGGATTGCCGTCAGCCTCGCCAAAAGTCTCGGCCTCACCGTCGTTGATGCGGGGAAGACCGTTATCGGCCTCGGCGCCAAAGGAGTGCAGCAGGTCGGCAAGGGAGTCATCGGTATCGGCAAGGGAATCGGAAGTCTCTTCAAGAAAAGATAGTAAAAACACTATTGACAAAGAGCGGGACGATTGCTAAACTGACAGCCTTGCATCGATAACAACATAGATATAAAGGGAGGAGCGGATTGGGAAAATACATGCTTCTGGTCGTTGACGACTCGCACATGATGCGGGAGTTCATTAAAGCAGCCATCACCGAGTCGTTCCCCTCCGTTGAAGTCTATGATGCGAGCAACGGAAAAGAGGCGCAGCAAAAACTCGAAGCAGCGCGCTTCGATGTGGTCTTGTGCGATTGGGAAATGCCCGAGATGAGCGGGAGCGATCTCTTGAAATGGGTACGGAGCACCCCTCCCGTCAAGGATATTCCTTTTATTATGGTCACTGCGAAGAGGGAAAAAGAGTCCATTCTCGATGCCATAAACACAGGGGTTACCGATTACATCGTA
Organism: Nitrospirota bacterium; assembly: GCA_040754455.1. Taxonomy (GTDB): domain Bacteria; phylum Nitrospirota; class Thermodesulfovibrionia; order Thermodesulfovibrionales; family Dissulfurispiraceae; genus JBFMCP01. The sequence goes on along the minus strand of JBFMCP010000036.1, from coordinate 13,652 downwards.
AAACCGCTCAATGCCGAAGTGCTCTGCCAGAAGCTTACCGCTGTTCTCAGAAGGCTGAATCAGAAGAGCCAGTGATTGCTACGTCCTTCCCCTCTGAAATTCTCTTAGCTCTCGGTATGCCCTTCCCGGCAGCATAATAGACAGTAATGGTGTAAAGGAGTGTCATATGAATCGTCTTTTGTACGTTTGGATGTTTTTTTCCATCGGTATCGTCGGTGGCGTTGTCCCCTCCTTCGGCGGTGAAATGGCCGATGAGGCCGGAAGGGTCGCAGCGGTCATCAATAACGTGATTGAAGCCTACGGCGGTAAAGAGGCGATCGGGAACATCCATACGCTTCGCGCCAGGGGTACCATTACAACGCGCATGTCAGGTAAACAAGGGGTTTATGAGGTGCAGTTCAAGAGGGACAGAAAGCTCTTTGTCGAAACCAGGTATGGTGATTCGTGGGAACGGAGAATCCTCAATGGCACCAGAGGCTACAGAACTTCGGACCGCCACGCTCTCGAAGAGGTGTCGGGGCCCCGCTATCTTTCGATGTTGTACCAGTATAAGCACCTCAACCTGCTCTACGATTTGGTGCGGGGAGCCTATCAGATACGCCCGGGCGGGAGAGATGCAACGTACAGCTCGCTGTACGGAAACGATGTCGAAAAATTCACTATGGCCGATAATGAGGGCGCAGTTATTGAAACCTATATCGATACACGTACCTCCTATATCATTAAGGTTGTCGGTTATTTTAAAGCAGGAGACAAAACAACAAGCCTCTCTGCCGAGTTCTCGGATTTTAAAAAGGTTGATGGAAGAGTATTCCCTTTTAAGGTCACCAATTTTGCCGGTGGGTTGAAAATAGCCGAGACGGTGATCGAGACCTATACCATAAATCCCGATATTCCGGACTCTCTGTTTATGCCGCTGTCAAATCAATCGCTGTGAAAGCGGTGAACAGGTGAAGGAATGATTGATTATAAATATTTCAACTTGCCGACTCACCGATTCACCGATTTCCCTATGCACCAGGTTGTTTTTTTAACTCCCGCTGTTTCCAGATCAGATAGATCGCAGGATAGATGATCAGTTCGAGGATGGTCGAGGTGATGACGCCGCCGACCATGGGGGCCGCGATGCGTTTCATCACATCCGCACCGGTGCCGTGGCTGAACATGATCGGGATCAGACCGGCGAGGATAACGCTTACCGTCATGATCTTGGGCCGTATCCTCTTCACCGCGCCGTGCATGATCGCCTCCTTGAGATCGGCAATGCCTTTGAGCCTTCCCTCCTTCTTCCATTGATCGTAGGCAAGCTCGAGATAGAGGAGCATGACCACGCCGGTCTCGGCATCAAGTCCCGCGAGGGCGATGATGCCGACCCATACGGCAATGCTCATGTTGTAACCGAGGATATAGAGGAGCCAGAACGAGCCGACGAGCGAGAAAGGCACGGCCAGAAGCACGATGAAGGTCTTCGTCACCGACTTGGTATTCATGAAGATCAGCACGAAGATGATCAGGATCGTGAGCGGTATGACGATCTTGAGCCGCTCTTGTGTTTTTACCAGGTACTCGTATTCTCCGCTCCACTCCAGGCGGTAGCCTTCGGGTATTTTCAAGGAGGCGACTTTTTTCTTCGCCTCTTCGACATAGCTGCCTATATCCCTGCCGGTAAAGTCGATAAAGACATACGAGGCGAGCAGGCCCTCTTCGCTTTTGATCCCCGTAGGTCCGCGGACGATCCTTATGTCGGCGAGCTCACCGATGGGAACCTGGAGAGAGGCCGGCACGGCCGTAAGAGAGTAGGGAGCTGTCGGCGCAGCGAGTGTCGACGCCGTGACGGAAGACGCTCCCCGGCCTCCCGGCATACCCTGACCGGACGGTGCATTCCTTCCCTGCATCATGATCGGTACAAATACACGTTTGAGCTGTTCGATGTCGCTTCTGAAATCGCGCTGATAACGAACATTTACAGGATAGCGCTCTCTTCCCTCAATGGTCGTGGTGAGGTTCATACCGCCGATCGCGGACTGAATAACCTCCTGGACATCATCGACGGTGAGTCCGTACCGCGCTGCCTCGTCGCGCTTTACCGTAAAGTCGAGAAAATAGCCGGTGGTCACCCGCTCGGCATAGACGCTCCGCGTGCCCGGGATATCTTTGAGGAGAGTTTCAATTTCCAATCCGATGCGTTCGATTTCCTCGAGGTTCGAGCCCATGACCTTGATCCCGACGGGCGTCCTTATGCCGGTGGAGAGCATATCGGTACGGGCCTTGATCGGCATGGTGAAGGAGTTTGCCACTCCTGGTATGGTGAGTACATCATTCATCTCGTTCTTCAACTGCTCAACGGTCATCCCCGGACGCCATTGGGATTCAGGCTTGAGATTGATGATCGTCTCGAACATTTCGAGCGGCGCCGGGTCGGTGGCGGTTTCGGCGCGTCCTGCCTTGCCGAAGACCTGCTCCACTTCAGGGATTGTCTTCAGGAGCTTGTCCTGCATCTGGAGCAGCTTCGATACCTCGGTAATCGAGGCGGCGGGCACGGTCACCGGCATATAGAAAAGCGTCCCCTCATAGAGCGGCGGCATGAACTCGGAACCGAGCTTCATATAGGGATAAGCGGTCAACGCCATGATAATTAGTGCGAGGATGATGACGCCCCACTTAAAGCGGAGCGCGAGCTTTGCGAAGGGTTCGTATATCTTACGGAGAATGGTGCTTATCGGATTTTTATCTTCAGGTCTGATCTTCCCGCGGATGAAGAGGGTCATCAGCACCGGCGTCAGCGTCACCGCGAGGAAGGAGGAAAAGAGCATGGCGAAGGTCTTTGTATACGCCAGCGGCTTGAAGAGCCTTCCTGCCTGTGCCTGGAGCGTAAAGACCGGCAGAAAGCCGACGGTGATGACGAGCAGGGAGAAAAAGAGGGAAGGGCCTACTTCCTTTGCCGCCACGATGATAACCTCGGTGCGACTGTCCGGTCTGCCAGCATGTTCCCACTCCTCGAGTTTTTTGTGGGCATTCTCCACCATAATGATCGATGCGTCCACCATGGCGCCGATGGCGATCGCGATGCCGCTCAGGCTCATGATGTTGGACGTAACACCGAGGTAGTACATCAACACGAAAGAAATAATGATGGCAAACGGCAGCGTAAGGATAACGACCAGTGCGCTGGGCAGATGAAAAAGGAAGACCGCGCAGACAACACTCACGGCAATTGAAAGTCTGAGAATCTCTTCCTTCAGGGTATCAATCGAGCGGTGGATCAGGTCGGAGCGGTCATAGGTGGTGATGATCTTCATGCCCTTGGGCAGGCTCGGCGCAATATCATTCTTTATTTTCTCTTTAACGCGTTCGATTACATTGAGCACATTTTCACCGAAGCGGACGACGACGATGCCTCCGGCCACTTCACCTTTGCCGTCGAGCTCAGCAAGCCCTCTCCTGATCTCAGGGCCGAGCTGCACCTTTGCGACATCGCGCAGAAAGACGGCGGTTCCCGCACCGCTCGAAGCAACAGGGATATTCTCGAGGTCCTTTATGTTCCTGACATATCCTCTTCCCCTCACCATGTATTCGACCCCGGAGAATTCGAGTACCCGGCCCTCGACGTCCTTGTTGCTCCTCTTTATGGCATTCATCACGGTATCGAGCGCAAGATTGTAGGCAAGGAGGCGGTTCGGGTCAATGACGATCTGGTACTGTTTGACGAACCCGCCGATGCTCGCCACCTGCGAGACGCCGGGAACGCTTTCGAGGGCAAGTTTTATGTTCCAATCTTGCACCGAGCGGAGATCGGCGAGAGTATGTTGCCCTGTCTCGTCGACCACAGCATAGGAGAACCCCCATCCCACGCTTGTTGCATCGGGGCCGAGCACAGGGTTGACGTCGGCGGGAAGTTTGTTCTTCACTGCCTGTAGATACTCGAGCACCCTGCTCCGCGCCCAGTAGATATTCGTACCCTCTTCGAAGATGACATAGATGAACGAGCTCCCCAGGAATGAGAAGCCGCGCACTACCTGGACGTTCGGCGCGGCAAGGAGTGTAGAAGTAATAGGATAGGTGATCTGGTCCTCGATGAGGTCAGGGCTCCTCCCCTCCCATTCGGTAAAGATGATGACCTGCGTGTCGCTTAAATCCGGAATGGCGTCGAGCGGCGTCTTCTTGAGCGACCAGTACCCCCAGGCAGCGAGAAAGAAGACGAGCAGGAAGATGATGAACTTGTTCCGCGCACTGTACTCGATGATTTTTGCGATCATTATTTAACGATGCCTTTCAGCCGTGCCTCAGAGTCAATGAGGAAGGTTGCCGAGGCCGCGACCTTTTCGCCTGCCTTGAGTCCGCGTACCACTTCGGTCATTCCTTCAGCGCTTATTCCTGCCGTGATATCCCTCGGCTCGAAATATCCTTCACCCTTGTCGACATACACGATCCGCCGCGTTCCGGTGTTGATGATCGCATCATCGGGGATTACCAGTTTATTGCCGATGTCAATGTGCAGCTCGACATTGGTGAACATCTGTGGCTTGAGTTGGCCTCCGGGGTTGGGGATGACGAACCGCACTTTGGCGGTCCTCGTCTCTCCGGCGAGCACAGGATAGATGAAGTCGATTTTCGAATGAAGAACCTTATCAGGAAAATAGCTTAACGTGATGGCAGCTGACTCGCCCGTTTTTATCAAAGGCAATTCGTACTCATAGATATCGGCTATCACCCATACCGTCGAGAGGTCGGCGATATCGAAGAGCTTCTCACCAGGCATCACCCGCATCCCCTGGAGCGCCATCTTCTGCACCACATACCCGCTGACCGGGCTGTAGATCGCAAGGGTACGGATCGGCGTTCCGGTCGTCTCGATTTTCTTGATTTGTGATTCGGTGATATCCCAGAGCTTCAAACGTTGTTTTGCAGCCTCGCGCATCGCTTCGGCATCCCGTGTGAACATTTTGCTTAATGTCCCCGAGGTCTCGCTCCCCCCGCGGGTACCCTGCTGCGCCCACCTCAACACATTCAGATATTCTCTCTGTGTCGCCACAAGCTCGGGGCTGTAGATCTCGGCGAGGGGCTCTCCTTTCTTCACGAACCTGCCGGTGTAATTCACGTGGAGCCGTTCGATCCAGCCCTCGATTTTGGTGTTGATGGTGGCGACTTTCCGCTCGTCGTATTCGACACGGCCTACCGTCCTGATCGTCTTCTTGAGCGGCTTCACTGCTGCGGTGACGACCTTGACGCCGATCAGCTGTTGCTTTTCGGGTGGGATCTCGATGGTCTGTGGCTCCTCTCCGGCAACCTGTTCCTGTGCCGACGCTTCGGAAGACGGAGGAGGTGGTGCTCCCCCTCCATGCCCCTGGTGTCCTGCAGCCGGAGGTGCTGCAGGAGTCGTCTGCACTGTTTTCTCCTGAACGGATTTATTAAGAAAACGTGAACCCGTTTTTGAAAACGCTGCGAAGAGAATTCCTGCTATGAGGCCGATTGCAGCAGCGATAATGATAATGTTTCTCTTATTCATCGTTTTCCTTTCTGGTTCACTGTCTCGCCGTTTCGTCGATTCCTTCCGCAATCCCCGTCAGAGCTTCGATTCTTGCTTTGGCCTTCTCTCTCTCAGCGAGCTGTCCCCAGTAGGAAGTCTCGAAGTCAATGATCGCCTTGAGTCTGTTGATCACTGTTATCGCTTCGATCTTCCCGGTGCCGTAGCCGGCAAGGGCCGACTCGAAATCCTGATATGTCTTGGGAATGAGTCCTTCGCGATACAAATCCATCAGCCGCTCCGTTGTCTTGAGCATGGAATAGTTGTCGCGGATGGCCGAGGAGAGCATGAGCTTCGTAGCATCGAGCTCGCTTTGTGCCTCTGAAAGCGATGCTTCAGCCTCATGCACCGCCTGGCGCTGTTTTGAGCGGTAAAAGATGGGGACATTGACGGTCGTCGTCACGCTCCACATATCATCAAAGTTTTTTCTCTCGAAGACGCTGCCGGCTAGTGTAATATCGGGATAGTATTCCCTCTTTGCCATTTTGATCCTTGCCTCGGCAGCGGCGACCATCTTTTCCTTTGCCTTGACGTCGGGAGAACGCTCATAGGCTACAGCGATCAACTCGTCCAGGCTGCGGGGGTAGGGATCATAGTTCGGCTCGACCGGCCTGCCGAGCGGGGCGTCAACCTTTCTCCCCACCGTGGTATTGAGCATGGCTTCCAGAGCCTGTATCTTCTGCTTGAGCATCTCTTCTCTTTCGAGGAGCATATATTTTTCCGTCTGCGCCATCAGCACTTCCTGCTGCGGCGCCATTCCTGACGAATAGCGGGCAAGCGCTGCATTCTCTATTTGGGAGAACAGCTCGGTCCGATCCTTAAGGAGATCGATGCTCTTATAGGTGAAGAAGAGGTCGTAGTAGAGCTCTTTTATTCGTGCTATGGTTTTTAATTTCGTGGAGCCGGATGACGCGGCAAGGCTCTCGGCCTCACGTGCTGCCATCTCGCCTTTCAATCCGCGTTTGCCGGGAAAGGGAAACATTTGCGATACGGAATACATGAACTGGGCGTCTTCGGATTTTCCGTAATTGAACTTTTCATATCCCTCATTCTGGTAGCCGAACATGAGCATGGGGTCAGGTAAACTCTTAGCCTGAGGTATCTTGAACTGCGATGCCGCTGCCCGTGCCTGCGCAGCATGGATCTCGGGACTCTTCTGGAGCGCCTCGCTGATCAAATCCTGAAGCGTCAATTCTCGGGCAGAAGCACTCTGCATGGAAAAAAAGGTAGCGATGACACACAGCAGTATGAACCGGAGCAGCAAGGAACGGGTGAATCGGACCTGAATACCGCTCCGTGTCTCTGTGTCTCCGTGTCCCCGCATCATAGTATCACCTCGCGTCCACGCTGAATTTCATTGATGATGTTTTTCCGCCTCGGGTTATCTTAACAATGACATTCCACGGGCCTGCCATGGAGAGGTTGATTTTCCCTTTGTATTCGCTGCCGCTCAACGTCGCATCGGTCTTGTAACTCATCGGCGGCATGCCCGGCATTGCAGGCATGGAGTACTCCACCTTCACCTTGGCATCGGTGACAGCGTTTCCTGATGCATCCTTCACTGCGACTGCAATATTGTTCTCACCTGCGACAGGGGGGTTCCTGTCGATCCGTGCAGTGACCTCATACTCTCCTGCTTTCTTCTTCACCTCATAGTCCTTCGCATACGCGATGCCAGCTATGAAAAGCACAACCATTACTACCACCAGTATCCTTTTCATACTACCTCCTCTTGAAATTGTAGAGTGTTTTCTATGAGACAACGTTTTTATATGATCGGAAGACTGTACCATCTCCTTTCAGACACTTATCACATTGATCACCTGTTGTCAACATAACCGAATGTTTTTCCACCTGTTTAATGAGTGCGCCTACCGGCATTTTTCTCATGCGCAGACGTTTCGGCAGTGCGCTCGCCATACCGAGGCTCCGCGGGGCCGGAACACACCGGTGCAGTGTCCTGACACGCCTGCTCGACGCTGTCCGTTGTATCAGGGATTGTTGCTGCCGGGCTTTCGAACAGACGATAATTACTATGGCTAGCGGACGGTGCTCCACCACTCATGGTATAACTGCTGCGGCTATCACTCCTGACTGCGCCGGCATTGCCGTGGCTGATGATTGCTACGCCGAGTGCAATGAGCAAAAGAACAAAAAATCTCATAGGTGGTCCTCCGCACGAACTATTGTTGTGAATATTTCTCTTTTCATGCTTCTACAATACCATCCGATTTTGAAGAAAATATGAAGAAATAAAAAAAGGCAGCCCCGCTCAGGAGGCTGCCCGGGGGGAGCGGGTAAGCAAACCAGTGGTTGTTCACCAGAAGGAGGCCGGTTAGGCTTACCATCTCGATAGCAATGTATGACTGAACTTGTCGTTTTTGAACGCAATAGTTGTGCCAGGAGAAAAGCGGTGAAAAAAACAATGTCTTAGTAGCCGCGGGCTGACCGGAGTTGATTAAAATACAGACAAAATGTATACAATATACACAAAGGAATGTTGAATGAACAGAGTCATCCTCATCACCGGAGATAAGCTGCTCAGGCAGGAATTGTCCTCTCTCCTCCCCCGGGGGAGCCGGCTCGCTCTATGCAAGACACTGTCTTCTTGCGGCGATCTTACTGGACAGATTGTGTTCATCGATATCGATACACATTCCGCAGGTCTCATAAAAGAGCTGAGCGAGAGGACTTTTGTGGTGGCGGTGACCAGGCAGAAGCGGACGGAGCCGGTGATGGAGGCGACCGCGTTCGGTGCCTACGAGGTGATCCACCGTCCTTTGAAAAAAGAGGTAGTGGCCGAAATCGTTGAAGACCTGTCGCAGTTGAGCGATGAACTGACCGACACCATACTGGCCTCGAAGGAAAATCTTCCCCTTACCGCAACCTGTGCCATTGTCGGAAACTCCCCTGTGACCATGGATGTTTGCAAAAAGATCGCCCAGCTGGCGCAAGTTGAGGTCCCGGTGCTCATCACCGGCGAGACCGGCACCGGAAAAGAGCTGATTGCCGAGGCGATCGCACAGCTTTCATCGCGCTTCGGCAAACCCTTTATCATGATCAACTGCGCTGCCGTACCTGAAACGCTCCTTGAGTCCGAACTGTTCGGATTCGAAAAAGGGGCCTTCACCGGCGCCGTTGCCGCAAAGGAAGGGATGTTGAAAGTCGCCGACGGCGGCTGCGTCTTCTTCGACGAGGTCGGCGAGCTGCCGCTTGCGCTTCAGGGTAAGCTCCTCCGCTTTCTCCAGACCCAGACCTTCTATCCCATCGGCAGCACCAAGGAAGTACAGGTCAATGTACGGGTGATCTCGGCGACGAACAGGGATCTTCCCCAGATGATCCTTGAGGGGAAGTTCCGGGAGGATCTGTACCACCGGCTGCGTGTCGCCGCTATCCATGCACCATCACTCAGAGATAGAAAGAAGGATATTCTTCCTCTGGTCCATTTCTTCATCTACCGCTACCGGAATACCGTGCAGCGGCCTATCAAGGGGTTTACCAGGGCCTTTCTGCAGCGGCTGAATACCTATGAATGGCCGGGTAACATAAGAGAGCTCCAGAATGTTATCAGGTCTGCCATGGCCTTGAGCAAGACCCCTTTTCTCTCGACCCATGAGCTGAAGGAATTGGGTACCCATTCAGTGGTGCGGATAGAAGAACAGCTCCCGCAGACGCTCGGCTCTGCAGTTGTTCCCTATCTCAAAAAGGCACTCGAGCGGGGGGAGCGGAACATTTATGAAAACATTCATAACGAGCTGGACAAGGCTATCTTTGAATACGTTTTGTCCTATACCAAAGAGAACCAGTCCGAAGCAGCCCGCCTCCTCGGCATCAACCGATTGACCCTCAGGAAAAAGGTCGGCATATCAAAGTAATGCAAAATCATAAATTCCAAATCACAAATTCCAAGCAAACAAAAAAAGCCAAGCTCAGAGGAACGATTTTTTTGGAGTTTTAAGCACGAATGGCACGACAAGAAAACATATTGTGCCTTATAGGAAACACGCCACTGGTAAAAATCAATCGCATGATGATAGGCGATGACAGCGCCGAAGTTTGGGCCAAGCTCGAAGGACACAATCCCGGAGGCTCGGTGAAGGACAGGGTCGCGCTCTCCATGATCGAGGCTGCTGAACGGGAAGGAGTGCTGAAGTCCGGCGGAACCATTATCGAGCCGACGAGTGGCAATACCGGTATCGGGCTTGCGCTCATCGCTGCAGTAAAAGGGTACCGGCTTATCCTTACCATGCCCGAAACCATGTCGATGGAGAGAAGACAGATGCTCAGTGCTTATGGAGTCGAGCTGGTGCTGACGCCGGGTGATAAGGGAATGATGGGCGCATGGGATAGGGCGGAATATCTCCGTAAAACTACACCGAATGCTTTTATACCACTGCAGTTCGAAAACCCTGCAAATCCTGAAGCGCACCGGAAAACAACCGCACCGGAAATCATACGCGATCTCGGCAGTGTGCCCGACGCTTTTGTCGCCGGGGTCGGCACCGGCGGCACCATCACCGGAAATGGAGAAGTCTTCAGAGAGAAGAAGCCCGATATCCTGATCGTTGCTGTCGAGCCGGCAGGCTCTCCGGTGCTGTCGGGTGGCGACCCAGGCAGCCATAAGATCGCCGGTCTCGGCGCGGGATTCTTCCCTGGAGTATTGAATTCGAAAATATACGGTGAGATCATCCCGGTCACCGACGAAGATGCTGCGGAGACGGCACGTCAGCTTGCGCACAGGGAGGGGATCCTCGCCGGGATATCTTCCGGCGCGGCGATGTGGGCGGCAATGAGGATCGCCCAAAGGCTCGGCAGAGGGAAAAAGGTAGTGGTCCTGTTTCCCGATAGAGGAGACAGGTACTTCAGCACCGGGTTGTTCTGCACGCCACGAGAGTGCGGCGTGCTTTAATTCATTGTTCGACAGGCCAACCTTCTCTTGACTAATCCGATTTGATTTGACTAATTTACATAACTGATTGCCGAAAATTTAGCGCCTCTGAGGGGGGAAGGACATGAGCGCTATAACCACCAATCGCTGCATTCCGGTCGGGAAGTTGTTTAATGCAACAATGCCCCTATACCTCTTGCACTGTAATCTGATCCCTCTAACAACCTCGCTAAAGCCAAACGCTCTAAAAGAAAACATGGATGATGCGGAGCTGAAGAAAAGGAAGAGTTTGTGAGGGAGAAGGGGGGATGAGGCATATATGAGCAAATATTTTGCACATATCGCCGAAGACGGCAGAGAGCACGGGCTCGATGAGCATCTGATTGGCACTGCGAAAAAGGCTGCGGATTTTGCCGCCGAATTCGGCTGCGGTGAATGGGGCTATCTGGCGGGGTTGTGGCATGACTTAGGGAAATACTCTTTTGCTTTTCAGAAGAAGGTCTGCGCAGCCTCCGATGGACCTGAAGCCCATCTGGAGGCAAAGGCTCAGGTAGATCATTCGACAGCAGGGGCAATTCACGCAATTGAGAAATTGGGTAAAGCCGGACGGATTTTCAGCTATCTTATTGCAGGGCATCACGCTGGGCTTGCTGATTGGCAAACGGATACTGCCGGAAGAAAAAGCCTTGCGCAGCGCCTTCAAAATATTGAACTTTTCAACAAACTCCCCTTCTCAGGCATTCCGGCTCATATAATAGAGCAATCACTGCCAAAGCAGAAATTCCAGACGAAAGAAGGTCATGCCCTATGGATAAGAATGCTTTATTCATGTCTTGTTGATGCCGATTTTCTCGATACTGAAGAATTTTTTGAGCCTGAAAAAGCTAAAACGCGAAAAGGCTATCCATCGCTCAATGAGTTGCTGCCGCTTTTTAAATCTTATATGGCTGATAAACAGGCAAATGCAGACAATACTTTTGTCAACAAACAACGGGCTCATATTTTCAAGCAATGTGTGACAAAGTCGGCTCATGAGCCTGCGATATTTACATTGACCGTTCCTACCGGTGGGGGTAAGACGCTCTCATCAATGGCGTTTGCGCTAAACCATGCAGTGAAGTTTGACAAGAGGCGGATTATCTATGTTATTCCTTATACAAGCATTATTGAGCAAACCGCAGATCAATTCAGACAAATATTCGGCAATGCTGTTGTAGAACATCACAGTAATGTTGATGTCCATGACAAAAGCATAGAGACTATAAAAAGCAGGTTGGCATCTGAAAACTGGGATGCGCCGGTTATTGTTACAACATCTGTTCAATTCTTTGAATCATTGTTTTCAAACCGTTCAAGCCGCTGCCGCAAGCTCCACAACATTGTCAACAGCGTCGTTGTGCTTGATGAGGTCCAGTTACTGCCGCCAGAATATCTCAAACCCGTTCTTCATATCATCAAAGAATTAAATCAGAACTACGGCGTTACTTTTGTCCTCAGCACAGCCACACAGCCAGCATTTACACCGCACAAATCTATTGATTATAGTTTTGAAGGCCTTGCGGATACCGTAGAGATTATGGAGAATCCTTTATCGCTTTATAAAACGTTCAAGCGTGTAGAAGTTATCCCTGATGATCTTATGACGCCGCGCACATGGGAAGACCTTGCATCCGAGCTTAGTCAATATTCTTCCGTCTTATGCATAGTCAACCGACGTGATGACTGCCGGACGCTCTATGAATTGATGCCCGATAAAGGAGAAAAGACGTTCCATCTTTCCGCTCTTATGTGCGGCAAGCATCGCTCGAAAGTTATCAATCAAATAAGACAGAGATTGAAAGATAAAATACCGACCCGTGTCATCAGCACACAGCTTGTTGAAGCAGGCGTTGATCTTGATTTTTCTGTTGTCTACCGTGCAATCGCCGGACTTGACTCAATTGCTCAAGCAGCGGGCAGATGTAATAGAGAAGGATTGCTTGAGAAAGGCTGTGTTGTCGTGTTTATGCCTCCGAGCAAAATTCCTTCTGGTTACCTTAAACAGGCAGGCGAAATAGGGAGGCAGTTAATTGGAGAAAAGATAGATGACCATCTTGCACCTGAAAGATTTGAAAAGTTCTTCAAGCAGCTTTATTGGCTGCAAGGAAATAATCTTGACAAACACGATATTTTAAAAGACCTTGCTCCGGACAGAGAGCTACGATTCAGCTTTCTTTCGGCAGCGCAAAAATTCAAACTAATTGACGAATCGCAGTATGCGCCTGTGATTGTCTGCTATGAAGAGGGCGCAGAGTTGATAGAGGTGCTTAAAGAATTTGGTCCCGAAAGATGGCTGATGCGTAAGATTCAAAGATACATTGTAAATCTGCCAAAGTATGTTCATTCAAAGCTCTATAAAGAAGGCTCTATTATTGAGGCGCATCCCGGGATATTTGTCCAGGTCAGCGGGGCAATGTATAATTCTGAGCTTGGCTTCTGCCCTGACAAGTCCATGATGTACGAGCCGGATGAGTTGATAATATAACGACCACAGACAGGGAGGATAATTTATGAGAGGTTCACCCGTAAGCAGTAATGCCTTTCGTTTAAAAGTATGGGGCAGAAATGCCTGTTTTACAAGACCGGAAATGAAAGTGGAGCGCGTCTCATACGATATAATGACACCTTCAGCAGCACGAGGTATTTTTGAGGCAATTCTGTGGAAGCCGGCAATACGCTGGAAGGTGACGCAGATTGATGTCTTGAATCCAATCAAATGGGAGTCAGTGCGCAGAAATGAGGTTGGCGCTGTTATGTCGCCGAGAACAAGCGGTTTGTTTATCGAAGACCAGCGCCAGCAGCGAGCAGGGTTGCTGCTGAGAGATGTTGCATATACTATCCATGCCTTTTTTGAAATGACCGACAGGGCAGGGGCTGAGGATACAGTGGTTAAGTTTACAGAGATGTTTCTGCGCCGTGCAGAGAAGGGTCAGTGTTTTCACCGTCCGTATCTCGGCTGCAGGGAGTTTGCAGCAGAGTTTGAGATATTCACAAACGACAAGCCGTTGCCAGAGCCAATTTCTGAAACACGCGATCTCGGCTGGATGCTGTATGACATATTCCATTATAACTCTGCAGACGAGAATAATCAGCACTTCTGCAATGACAATTGCCGCCCATCATTTTTCCGAGCAAGTCTTAATAATGGGCGTATGTTGATTGATGAAAAGGAGGTGAGGCGATGATATTACAGGCATTGGC
>JBFMCP010000035.1:0-33730 GCA_040754455.1 Nitrospirota bacterium | reverse complement strand
TTGTTCTTCTCATCGAGCTTGATGATGATCGGTTCGAAGCCCTGTATCTCCTGCTCGTTCATGTAGCAGTAGGCGAAGATGATGATCCGGTCGCCGACAGCCCCTTTGCGGGCGGTCGGGCCATTAAGGCAGAATTCTCGAGAGCCGGGTCTGCCGGGGATGACGTAGGTCTCGAACCGCTCGCCGTTGTTCAGGTTGCTGATCATCACCTGCTCATAGGGCAGGATTCCCGCCTTATCCATCAGCTCACGGTCAATGGTGATGCTGCCCTCGTAGGCGAGATTCGACTCGGTCACGGTGGCCATATGTATTTTCGATCGTAAAAAGCAGCGTAACATACTCATATACCTCAAGCACGAAATTCTAAGCACGAGGTTCTAAACGGATGGAAAGAATCACTTTGTTTCGGATTTGTCGTCATTTTTATTCTATGATTTTGGGGACCCGGTAGAACTTCTCCGTAGCATCGGGTGCATTCTGCAGCGCATCCTCCCTGGGCAGGGATGGCATGGTGATATCATCTCTCATGACATTGTTGAGGGGAAGAACATGCGAGGTCGGCTCTATGCCGCTCGTATCGAGTTTGTTCAACTGTTCAACGTATTCGACAATGGCGCTCAGCTGGGTGCTGAAGATCTCTACCTCATCCTCGTTGAGCGCAAGCCGGGAGAGCTTTGCGATATGCCGTACTTCATCTTTTGTTATTTTCATCGTCTTTTCCTGATTGCCGATGGCGCGTTACGATCACTACATCCTTTCCAGATTCGCGTGCTTGACCGAAAGACGCTTCAGACCGACACTCGGGAAATTGACGGTCACCTTCGAATCATCCCCGTCTCCGCAGCAGTCCCGCACGATGCCGACGCCCCAGGACGGGTGCTTCACCTTGCTGCCGATCACATATGCAGGACCGGCGGCAACGCGTGGGGCTGCAGGGCTATGGCACGGCACCTTCACGGGCCGGGCGGCGGCGGTCTCCGGTTTCTGAGTGAGCGTCTTTTCGATCCATTGGCAGCACTCCCTCGGGATATCGTTCAGGAAGCGGGAAGGCTCCTGGTCCTGGACCCTCGAGTAGAGTTTTCTCTTTTTGACGCCGTTGAGGCAGAGAATGTCCCGTGCACGGGTCATGCCGACATAGAGGAGTCTCCGTTCCTCGTGCATTTCCGTTTCGTCGTCGATGGCTTTGAAGTACGGGAGAATGCCCTCTTCCACGCCGACAATGAACACAACGGGAAACTCAAGGCCCTTTGCGCTGTGCAGTGTCATGAGCGTCACCGAGGGCCGCTTCGGCTGTTCGTTGCCGGGAGTTGGCGACAGAGAGGCCCTCTCGACGTAATCCTTGACGGAAACCCCTTCCGCTGATGCGATCAGCTCCATGATGTTCTGCAGGCGGTCCTCTTCGATATCCTCGATGTATCCTGTCTTTTCCACAATGTCCTTGAACATATCGGCAGCACTCTTGTAAGGGACGGCAGAGAGGTCGGTGATCAGTTTGACGAATTCCTGCAATTTTTCTTTGAACGTTGCAGCGATGGTGTTTGCCTTGAGCATCGCTTGCAGCGCCGTGAAGAGGCTGACGGAGGTCTTCTTCGCCTCCTGCTCGATCTTCGACAGGGTCGAGGCACCGATGCCCCGGGACGGACTGTTGATCACCCGCCGCAGGCTGACGTTGTCATGGTGGTTCAGGGCAAGCCGCATATAGGAAATGAGATCCTTTATTTCCCGGCGATGATAGAAGCTGATGCCGCCCACGACGTGGTAGGGAATATCCTCCTCCCTGAGGGCGTCTTCCACCGCCCGCGCCTGGAGGTTGATGCGATAGAGGATGGCGAAATCGTTGTATTCGTAGTTGTTCTTCAGATAGAAATCCTTTATCATGCGTGCAACGTATTTTGCCTCTTCGTCCTCGGAGTTGAGGCGGTGGTAGTAGACCTGCTCTCCTGCTCCCCGATCGGTCCAGAGCCTCTTGTGCTTGCGATGGGGATTCCGTGCGATAACCGATCCGGAAACATCGAGGATATTCTGGGTCGACCGGTAGTTCTGCTCGAGCTTTATGATCGTTGCTTCGGGGAAATCTTTTTCAAAGTTGAGGATATTGCTGACGTCGGCGCCTCTGAACTTGTAGATGCTCTGGTCGTCATCGCCGACCACGCAGATATCGCGGTGCGAGGATGAGAGTAACTGGAGGAGCCGGTACTGTGAGCGGTTCGTGTCCTGGAACTCGTCGACCAGTATGTAGGGAAACAGTTCTGAATATTTTTCGAGTATCTTCGGATGCTCCTCGAAGAGCCTGACGGTGAGCATGATGAGGTCATCGAAATCGAGGGCATTGCACCGTTTCAGCTCATCCTGGTATTTGAGATAGACCCTGCCGAGCTTTTCATCGAAGCTGAAGCCGTCTCCCTGCGAGAGGAACTCCTCCGGGGTGATCAGCGATGATTTGAGGATACTGATCCTCGAGGCGACTCCCTTGTACAGCGCTTCGTAAATGTTGAACTCCTTGAGGATGTGCCTGACAAGGTTGCATTGGTCGTCATCATCGTAAATGGAAAAGTCCGGCTTATATCCCAATGCTTTGATTTCTTTGCGGAGGATCTTGTTGCATTGTGAGTGGAAGGTCCCTATCCAGGCGCTCTTGATGTCGGTTTCGAGAATTTTGCCGATCCGCTCCTTCATCTCATCAGCGGCTTTATTGGTGAAGGTGACGGTAAAGATCGCCGAGGGAGCAAGCTTCCTCTTTTTTACAAGGTGGGCAAACCTGTGGGTGATGACCCGCGTCTTGCCGCTCCCGGCGCCCGCCAGTACGAGAAGAGGACCTTTTGGGTGAAGGACTGCTTCTTTTTGTCGGGGGTTGAGATCTTCTAATAAGGCATCTTTTGACATCGTATCTCCTTAATTATAATAAATCGCTCAAAACAAAGACAAGGAAAAAGCCTCTGCTATCTATGAAAATGCTACTCCACCGTGACGCTCTTTGCGAGATTTCTCGGCTGATCCACATCGCATCCCCGCAGGACCGCAATATGATAGGCGAGGAGCTGCAGCGGTACGGTGAGGAAGATCGTCGTTAAATAGGGATTGCCCTCTTCAACAGCGAGGACGTATTTCGCGAGCTTCTTTACCGCTTCTCCCGTGTGCGACGTGATGGCAATGATCGTCCCCCCTCTGCTCTTCACCTCTTCCATATTCGAGACGACTTTTTCGAAGAGCCGTCCCGAAGGTGCAAGCACGACCACCGGAAGATCCTCATCGATCAGGGCGATAGGGCCGTGCTTCATCTCTCCGGCTGCATAGCCTTCTGCATGGATATAGGAGATCTCCTTCAGTTTCAACGCGCCTTCGAGCGCTATGGGATAGCTGATCCCACGTCCGAGATATAAGAATTGCCGTGCCTTGAAGAGATCTTTTGCGATGGCGCTGATCGTGCCGTCGTGCTCCAGAGCGTGCTCTACTTTTGCAGGGAGCAGCAGGAGATCGGCGATGAGCTCGCATGCCCGGTCCTCGGCAAGGGTGCTCCTGGCCTTTCCCAGCGCAATGGCCAGGAGATAGAGCGCCACAATCTGTGTCGTGAACGCCTTTGTAGAGGCCACCCCGATTTCAGGGCCCGAATGAGTGTAAAACACAAAATCGGATTCACGCGATGCAGTGCTGCCGATGACGTTGCAGATGCTCAGCACCTTTGCTCCGAGCCGCTTCGCCTCCCGCGAGGCAGCGAGGGTGTCGGCGGTCTCTCCCGACTGGGTGATCGCAATGAAGAGCGTCGTATCGGTAATGATCGGATTCCGGTATCTGAACTCGGAGGCGATATCCACCTCCACCGGCATCCGCGCCAGTTCTTCGATCATGTACTTGCCGGTCATGCCCGAGTGATAGGAAGTGCCGCAGGCGACAATGAATATCTTTTCGATCCCCCTGATCGCTTCGGGCGTGAGGCCGAACTCCTCGAGCGATACTTCTCCTCTTTCGGGCAGAACTCTTCCTCGGATAGTGTCGGCAATGGCACGGGGCTGTTCGAATATCTCCTTGAGCATGAAATGGCGGTAGCCGCCCTTTTCGGCCATCGAAGGGCTCCATGAGATGGTCATCACATTCTTATTGAGGATATTCCCCTCGAGATCGGTAATAGTGACGCCGTCGCGGTGCAGGATTGCCATTTCATTATTGTCGAGGAAGATGACCTCTCTTGAATGGTTCAGAAAGGCGGGGACATCGGAGGCGAGGAAATACTCTCCTTCGCCCAGCCCTATGACGAGAGGGCTCTCTTTTCTTACCGCAATAATCCTGTCGGGCTCTTTCTCGTTGATCGCTGCAAAGGCATAGGCGCCGTGCACCTCTTTGAGCGCGGCGCGCACAGCGCCTTCAAGGGTGGTGCGGGCAGCATGCTTGTTGATGAGGTGGCATAACACCTCGGTATCGGTCTCGGAGGTAAAGACGAACCCCTCTTCCTGGAGTTGACGCTTGAGCTCGACATAGTTTTCGATAATGCCGTTGTGGACAACAACAATGCCGTCGGACCGGTGGGGATGGGCGTTCTGGTCAGAGGGCTTGCCGTGGGTCGCCCACCGGGTATGGCCTATGGCGAGTGTGCTCGGCGTTGCAAGAGTATTGGTGATGCTTTCGAGGGCGCTGATTTTTCCTTTGCACCGCTTTACCTCGATCTTGTCGTCATGAAAGAAGGCAATGCCTGCTGAATCATATCCACGGTACTCAAGCCGCTTCAGGCCGTCCATCACAATCGGGATGGCGTTTTTGCTGCCGATATAGCCTATTATTCCGCACATAATTCGTAACGAGTAACGCGTGATGAGTAATGGGTTACTCTACCCCCTTTTTTTTGTTCGTTGCAGGTATTTTTTTACTCTTATCGTTCTTCTGTTTTCTTGCCGCCCACTGCTCGATGTTCCGTTGCGGTGCTCTGCTTACGGCAAGGGAGAGAGAGGGCACATCTTTGGTAATGGTCGAACCCGCGCCCACGTACGCTCCCTTTGCCACGGTCACCGGTGCCACAAGCTGGGTATCGCTCCCGATGAAGACCTCGTCCTCGATGACCGTCGTGTGCTTGTTGGTGCCGTCATAGTTGCAGGTGATCGTCCCTGCGCCGATGTTGACGTTCTTGCCGATCTGTGCATCGCCAAGGTAGCTCAGGTGGGAGGCCTTGGTGCCTTCACCGATGATCGATTTTTTTATCTCGACGAAGTTCCCTATCTTTGCAGAGGCGCCGATGACCGAGCCCGGCCTGAGATGGGCAAAGGGGCCTACGGCGGCTTTGTCCTTTATGGTCGAGGACTCAATGAGGGTGGAATCTTTAATGATGACGTTATTCCCAATGGCGCTGTCGACGATTCTCGTATTAGGATAGATCACACATCCGCTGCCGACCACCGTAGCACCTTCGATATGGACATTGGGATAGATCACCGTATCGGGGCCGATCTCGACCCCGGGGTGTATGAACACCGAGGTCCTGTCGATGAAGGTGATCCCCTTATCCATCAGCCGGGAGACCACAGCATCTCTGAGGTAGATGCAGGCCTTGTAGAGATCCTCGCGGGTATTGATTCCCGTCAGCTCTTTTTCGCTGCCGAGGGTATGCGCTCCGACACGATAGCCTTTTTTCACGGCGATGCCGATGATATCGGTGAGATAGTATTCGCCTTTCGCCGGATTGATCTTAATATTTTTCAGGAGACTCAGGAGAGGGGCTTCGATCGCATAGATACCGCTGTTCACTTCGTTTATTTTTCTCTGCTCCGGCGTAGCGTCTTTATGCTCTACGATCGCCGTCACCCTGTTCTGCTCTCTGATGATCCTCCCGTAGGCGTGCGGCCCCTCGGCAATGAAAGAGATCATCGAGATGTCCTCTCTATTCTTCCTATGGAGCTTGAGGAACTGCTGCAGCAGCTCCGGCGTCACCAGGGGGGTATCGCCGCTCATGACCACGACGGTGCCGTTGAAGCCTCTGAGCTTTTGTGCAGCCGCTTTAAGGGCGTCGCCCGTACCTTTCGGTTGCCTTTGAAGTGCGAAGGTGACCGGGGCGTCCTCAAGCGCGCTCACTACGCCGTTGCTGCCGGGGCTGATGACGACAATATTCCTTTCCGGTTTCAGCGCGGCGACCGCTTCGACCGCATACCGTACCATGGGTTTCCCATTGATGCAGTGCAGTACCTTAGGAAGGGATGATTTCATTCTGGTGCCGAGTCCTGCTGCGAGAATGACGGTAGAGATGTTCACGTTAGGCACTCCTTTTCACGTCGAGAAGAGGTTGTGGTGCAAGAGGCTTTAGATGGTCTTGTGTTGCCGCTATGATCGACGGCGCTGCGATGCCGCCGGAGAGGATGATCCTGATACCGTTTTCTATCGGGATATCGGTGTAAATGATATGCCTGTCGTCGAAGAGGACGATATCGCCCAGGTAAAGGTTATTGGTAGGAATGTAAACCGCCTTCAGGCAGGTCTCGCGTCCTTCGGACTGTACTGCGCACTCTTTAGTCAGAAAGCCGAAGGCGTAGGCCCCTGGCTTCGGGTATTCCACAATGACGAACTGTTTAAAGGAGCTGTTGTTTTCGGGGGAGAAGGCATCGACGAGCTGTTTGATAGCGGTGTAGATGCTCTTGAACACCGGGATATGCAGGAATATCCGCTCGACAGAGCCCAGCATTCTTTTGCCGAATACATTGGTCGAAATGAGCCCTATCAGAAAGACGATGCCGATAGCGGTGATGAAGCCGAGACCGGCAAAATGCCGTCCGAGGACCATATCGAAGAGGGGACTCAGTATCCCGTCGACAAATTTGAAGAGGCTGACGAGGACGAGGATAGTGAAGACTATCGGTATGGTGATTAAAAGACCGGCAAGAAACTTTCTCTTGAAGGTAATGCGTATGGATTCGCCCATATAGCTCCCTGGTTAAGTAGGAAGTAAGAAGTAAAAAATAGGAAGTAAAGAACTTTTGCTCTTTTTCATAACAGATTCTTAACAATGCGACAACGTAATTACATCCTTCTCGTTTCCACTTCTTACTTTTAACCTCTCAGAGCTACCGATTCGTCGGTTATATCGAAATTGCTGTACACGTTCTGTACGTCGTCGTTGTCTTCGAGTGCGTCAATGAGCCGTACCATCTGCTCCGATGTCTGGCCCTCAAGGGGTACATAGGTTTTGGGAAGCATGGTGATCTCGGCGAGGGATACGGCGATACCTCCTTTGGTGATCGCTTCCTTCACCGCCTCCATCTGGTCCGGTGCCGTGATGATCTCGTAGCTGTCCTCTTTCGGGTCGTTCTTCATATCTTCAGCGCCAGCGTCGAGCACCAGCGACATCAGGGTGTCTTCATCGGCTTTGGCTTTTTCGACGAGGATATAGCCTTTTTTTTCAAACATCCATGCCACGCATCCTGATTCACCGAGGCTGCCGCCGTTCTTTGAAAGGATGTGCCGTATTTCGGAGACGGTCCTGTTCTTGTTGTCGCTCAGCGTCTCTATGAGGACCGCTGCACCCCCGGGTCCGTACCCCTCGTACGTCGCTTCTTCATAGGTGACGCCCGGTAATTCTCCGGTACCCTTCATAATGGCTTTTTTTATATTCTCTGAGGGCATGTTCGCCTCTTTGGCTTTTTCGATGGCGGCCCTGAGGCGGGGATTTCCGCCGGGGTCACCGCCCCCGATGCGTGCGGCAACGGAAATCTCTTTGACGATTTTTGTAAAGACCTTGCCCCTCTTTGCATCAGTATGAGCTTTTTTATGCTTGATCTGCGCCCATTTTGAGTGCCCTGCCATGTGCGTCCCCCGTGATGAGTTTTAACGTTGGAAATGGAATGCCGGTACGCATTCATTAATCAATGAACAGCTTATCTTTTATGATAATAGGATTGCGAGAATACTGTCAAGGAAAGGACTGATGGGAGTACTACATCTCCGCTTCTTTCAATGCTTCCCTGCAGGGGCAGCTGCGACAGCCGGGGAACCGCGTGACGACCGCTCTGAGCAGCGCTTTCAGTTGTGCGAGAGACCCTTTCATCGTCTCCACTACCTCCGTGGTCGTCAGCTTCCGCTCCGCTATGCCTGCAGCATGATTGGTCACCACCGCAAGCCCCGCGAAGCAGAGCTCCAATTCCCGCGCAAGCGCTGCTTCGGGCATCGCGGTCATGCCGACCACATCGGCTCCGATCATGGAAAAGAACTGAATCTCCTTCGCTGTCTCAAGCCGCGGTCCATTGACGCAGATGTACGTGCCGGCCTCTACGAGCGGCACACCGATGTTCCGTGCGCCCTGCATAATGGTGGAGCGCATTTCGGAGCAGTAGGGATTGGTGAAATCGATATGGACGACCTTGCTGCCCTCATAGTAGGTGGAGGCACGCGCACCGAAGGTCATATCGATTATCTGATCGAGGAGCACGATTGAGCCGGGCGGCAAGGCCTTGTTAATGCCGCCGACAGCACTCACCGATAAAATACGCTCGACGCCCAGCGATTTGAGGCCCCAGATGTTCGCCCGGTAGTTTACTTTATGCGGCGGAAAAGAATGGGAGGTGCCGTGGCGTGCGAGAAATACAATTTCCTTTCCCTCTAGCATACCGATTCGATACGGCGCCGAAGGTTCGCCGTAGGGGGTAGATACGGTGACTTCACGTGTGGTCTCAACCCCCTCGATTTCGTAAAGCCCGCTGCCGCCGATCAGTCCGATTGTCATGCTGTTATTGTAGGGTATCGATGAAGACAATCGCAAGCGAATGACGGGATGACCGGTGGTAGGTGCTGAAGCAGCACTAGAGTTGAGTGAGCGCCTTGTACAGACCTCTCACCAGCTCAGCCATCCGATCGAAATCCAGTGTCGAGGGGACATCTCCCGGACTGTGGTAATTCGGATTCCTGTAGAAAGCGGTATCGGTAATCATCAGTGCCGGGTAGCCGAATTTCCAGAAGCTGCGGTGGTCCGAGAAATCGACTCCAGGGATGGCCGATGGTGCACTCAGTGATTCTACCGGTAGTGATGAAGATGCTTTAAACGCCTCTTTCAATTTTCTGGTAAACGCCTTTGAGGAGATGTTGCTGACAAAGGCGATAAAATTGCCCCTGTCGGGATAAATCCACTTGAACGGCGGCAGCGGATAGTACTGGCAATCCTTTTGATCACAGTAGTAACCGAGCATTTCGAGGGAGATCATTCCGTAAATGTCTACATTGTCCTCTCTGAGGCTCTTTGCGCAGACATAACTCCCCATCCTGCTCGTCATGAAGGTAGGGGGCTCTTCAAGGGTGAAAGCGACAAAACGTACTGTTCTCGGGAGCGGATTCCGGGCGGTGAGTCGCGCCAGTTCGAGCAGCCCTGCAACACCGCTTGCATTGTCATCGGCGCCGGGGGTGTCGGCGACCGTATCATAGTGCGCTCCGATGACGAGAATGCCGCCGGCTGATGCCGCTGTCCCTTTCACTTCAGCGCTGATGTTGTAATAGGTGCGACCGTTGTAGATGAAGGGCTGGCGCTCTGTTGCGAGGCCGAGGGAGAGGAATCTGCTTTCTATATAATCGGCGGTTTTGTTGAGGGCGTCGATATGACGATAGCTTCGAGGACCGATATCATGGGCGAGGTAGTGTACCGTTGCAAAAAGATTCTGTCGTATATCGTTCATTTTTCCATATGCCGGACAGGTCAGGATGAGTAGTGCCGGAATCCAAATTAAAATACGTATTTTCATTCATGCACAGTGAACTATCGGTTACGTAAGAATTGTAGCGAAAAAAACAGGTAAATACAATAATGAACAAGGGGAGCCGGTGCTGAAAAAAATACCCTTTGAGCCCCTTACGCAGCGGCCTGAAATTGAATATAATGAGGAAGAGATTTACTACATTATTTAAATTGTATAGAGGAGGGTGGAATGAAAACGCTTGCAATTCTTTTGGTGATGCTGTATGTACTCGGTGTCGCAGGATGCTCTTCCGTGGAGTACAAAAAAACGAGTACGGGGTCCGAGTCACACCCCGGCCATCCGGGACACGAAGTGCATTATTAAGATTAAGGGTGTGTCGTTGATTTACGGCAGTTTCGGGGGGTAAGCTTTCAGTACCCCCTCTCTTGTATCCCCTTCCTTTAAGTGTCTGTCCGTGCATCGGATTTTTATCAGACCCCCCCTCTGCATATGTACGCTGCCGTCCGAAATCTTCCGCTTCAGTGTGCTGCGGGATGACAGCTGGTGTAGTGATATCCAGACATGTTGCAAGTATCTATTAAAGAAGATTAAAAACGTTGTGCCTCTGATGCTGCCTCACCCACCCCTCTGTACAGGAATCCATACAGAAAGCTCTAAGAAATAATGTACATCTCCGTTGCGGTTCTTCGTGTCTTCGGTAAATCAAAGGATTATACATTAGTAGCAGCGATGGCACCCGCTTTGCATCTTCTGTAGATCAAAAGTCTTTGTGGCTGGCCAGCCAATAGAACAACGAACTTCTGCAGAAAGCAGGGGGAAACCAGTCGTCCTCGTAGAAATTATCAGAGGACGAAGTCAAAGGAGAGGTAAATGGGGAAAAGATTGGTCATTGGTCTTCTTGTGCTTCTTATCATCGGGACTGCAAGTATGGCTTATGGAGTCTCGGGCTATCTGAGCAGCTTTAATGCAACGTACGGCACTGCGGGGACAGCAATAGCTTCGTGCTCGCTCTGTCATACTTCACCTCCGGATCTCAATCCGTATGGCGATGCTTATGTAAACAGTGGATACAGTTTCAGGGGAATCGAGGGGCAGGATTCCGATGGTGACGGCTTCACCAACATCGCTGAGATCACTGCCAGAACGTTCCCTGGCAATGCAGCAAGCAAGCCGGCGCCGGTGGACACGACAGCACCGATCGTAACGGGCTTTACGGTACCTGCAACAGCGAATACCTTGACCGTGTCGGTCTCTATGACGGCAACAGACAACGTTGGCGTCACCGGGTATCTGGTGAACGAATCCGCAACCGCCCCTGCAGCAGGTGCAGCAGGCTGGAGTGCGACCGCTCCCACCAGCTACACCTTTGCGACAGCAGGTACAAAGACGCTCTATGCATGGGCAAAGGACGCAGCAGGTAACGTATCGGCAAGCAGGAGTGGATCGGTAACGATTACCCTCTCGACTGCTGACACGACAGCGCCGACGGTGACCGGCTTCAGCATCCCTGCAACTGCAACGACATTGACTGTTTCGATCAGCGGCTTTGCTGCAACAGACAACGTTGGCGTTACAGGGTATATGGTGACAGAATCAGCAACTGCACCAGCGGCAAGCGCAGCAGGCTGGAGCACGACAGCTCCCGCCAGCTATACGTTTGGGACGCCGGGCACGAAGACGCTGTATGCGTGGGCAAAAGATGCGGCAGGTAACGTGTCGGCGAGCAGGAGCGGATCGGTGACGATCACGATTGCGACAGCCGATATGGCAGCACCGACTGTCACCGTCTTTACGATACCCGCGACATCGACCTCATTGACTGTGGCGATCAGCATGTCCGCAACAGATAATGTTGGCGTTACCGGGTATATGGTGAGTGAATCAGCAACCGCACCTGCGGCCAACGCAGCGGGCTGGAAGGCAACGGCGCCGACGAGCTACACCTTTGCGACAGCAGGTTCGAAAACCCTCTATGCATGGGCAAAGGATGCAGCAGGTAATGTATCGGCAAGCAGGAGCGCGTCGGTAACCATCACGCAGTCTGATAGCACTGCCGACATTTTCCCTGTCATTGCTGATCAGTACGGCTCTGTCTATTCCTATGCGCCTGTGGCAACACCGGTGCTGAACACAAAATTTGATGATTCGAAACCCCTGGGAGTCGGACCGGTTGCGACCGGTGGAACAACCTTCAACGCCACCGTGCGTACCGGTGCGTTCACCAATCCTGTAGATGTGTATATCGTTCTCCAGTCACACTCCGGGGATCCCTTGAATATCTATGTCATGAGACCTGACAAGACCTTTGTCCCTGCATCAGACGGAAAACTGGTGCCGTGGAAGAAGGGAATAAAGGGGACCATCAATGAATCACTGTTCGGCTCCATACCGATTTCAAGGATGCAACAGGGACGGTATATGATCGGTCTCCTGATCACGCCATCCGGAACCCTCAAGGACTACCATTACTGGATGACAGGGTTTGACATTCCCGGCGAGGGAAAGAATAGAGATGGTGATGACGGCGAGCGTTACCGGGGCCGCCTCCGCATTCGTGATCTGC
The DNA here is from genome assembly GCA_040754455.1 of Nitrospirota bacterium. Lineage (GTDB taxonomy): Bacteria > Nitrospirota > Thermodesulfovibrionia > Thermodesulfovibrionales > Dissulfurispiraceae > JBFMCP01. The sequence goes on along the minus strand of JBFMCP010000035.1, from coordinate 21,514 downwards.
CTAAGAGAACCGGGGGCTCGTATATCTATAAGCCCGTCGATATGCCGGTACTCAATACGGATACTGACGATGCGATGCCGATAGGAATCGGCGCTCTTGCCGACGGCGGTACGACGCTCAATATAACTATCGGCACCGCCAGGTTTAACAGGCTGACGGACCTGTATGTGACGCTGTACATGCCGGCTTCCGATCCTTTCAATATGTATGTGATGAAGCCTGACAAGACCTTTATCCCCGTCTCAAAATTCATGGTGCGCGGGGATGATGACGATGAGGCCGAGCTGAGAGGCATCGAGCCCTGGAAGTCGAGGGTGACAGGACCGGTGAACGAATCGCTCTTCGGGACGCTCTCCACCTCGGAGGTGCCCGGAGGCGTCTACCGGCTCGGACTCCTGGCAACACCGGCCGGGAAGATCGTGAGATACTCCTACTGGCTGACCAGCTTCTGGGTCGAATAAGCCAATCCAAACTCACGGGGCAAGGGAAAACACCCTTGCCCCTTTTTTTACAATAAGATTTATTTTCAGTGCTCTGCAGTGGTTGCCTGCTTCGATTATTTTTTGGTATATTTTTGGTTTTTACCAAGTAATCATAAAAGAGAGGTCAGGATGAACGAAGCACATAGTGCGAAGATCGCACAGGAGCTCAACCTTGCATTGAAACAGATAAAGGCTGTAGCAGCGCTCCTTGAGGAGGGCGCCACCGTGCCTTTTATCGCGCGCTATAGAAAAGAGGCGACGGGCAGTCTGGACGAGGTTATCATCACCGCTGTCCGGGATCGGCTCGTCCAGCTCGGGGAATTGGATAAACGGCGCGAGGCAATCCTTAAATCCCTTGAAGAGCGGAACCTGCTTACCGATGAATTGAAAGAAAAGATCGATGCTGCAGAGACAATGGTCGGGCTTGAGGATGTGTATTTGCCCTACCGGCCCAAGCGCCGCACCCGCGCCACCATCGCTAAGGAGAAAGGCTTAGAGCCACTCGCGCAGATCGTCTTCGCCCAGGATGAAAGAGACCCGGCAACCGAAGCCGCTGCATTTGTTGATACCGAAAAGGGCGTCGCAACAGTTGAGGACGCCCTTGCCGGTGCGCGGGACATTATTGCCGAATGGGTGAGTGAGGACCAGAATGCCCGGGCGAAGATGCGCGAGCTCTATATGACTAGGGGGGTCTTCAGGTCGAAGGTGATCACCGGGAAAGAGGTGGAAGGGATCAAATACAAGGATTACTTCGAATGGGAAGAGCCGGTCGCAAAGGCGCCGTCACACCGGATTCTTGCCATGCGGCGCGGTGAACATGAAGGCTTCCTCGTCCTCCGCATCATGCCGCCAGAAGAGGAGGCATTGGCATTGCTTGCAGCATTGTTCGTAAAAGGCGATACCGCCGCCTCGCAGCAGGTGAAGTTGGCGGTTCACGACAGCTATAAAAGACTCTTGTCGTTATCCATGGAGACCGAAATGCGTCTTGCCACAAAGGAGCGCGCCGATGAGGAGGCCATAAAAGTTTTTGCCGAGAATCTCCGCCAGCTGCTCCTTGCATCACCATTGGGGCAGAAGAATACACTCGCCATAGATCCCGGCTTCCGTACCGGCTGCAAAGTGGTGTGTCTCGATAGGCAGGGGAAACTACTGCATAACGAAACTATTTATCCTCACCAGTCGGAACGGGAGCGATCCGATGCAGCATCGAGAATAAAAAGTTTATGTGAGCATTTTGCAATAGAGGCAATCGCCATCGGCAACGGTACCGCCGGGCGGGAGACCGAGGCATTCGTGAGAGGTCTCGGCCTGCCGAAAACAATCAGCATCGTCATGGTCAACGAGAGCGGGGCATCGATCTATTCCGCTTCAGAGGTCGCCCGTGAGGAGTTCCCTGATTATGATGTTACGGTTCGCGGTTCCGTTTCGATCGGCAGGAGGCTTATGGACCCGCTTGCCGAATTGGTGAAGATCGATCCCAAATCCATCGGTGTCGGACAATACCAGCACGATGTCGATCAAAGCGCTCTGAGGCGCAGCCTCGATGATGTGGTCGTCAGTTGCGTCAACAAAGTCGGCGTTGAAGCGAATACGGCGAGCAAGCAGCTCCTCACCTATGTGTCCGGCCTGGGTCCGCAGCTCGCCGGCAATATCGTGGCTTACCGGAACGCACACGGGCCGTTCCGCTCCCGGGAGGAGCTCAAGAAGGTCTCCCGCCTCGGACCCAAGGCATTCGAACAGGCAGCGGGATTCCTGCGCATCAGGGATGGCGAGCATCCGCTCGATGCGAGCGCAGTGCATCCGGAGAGCTACCCGATTGTTGATGCCATGGCGCGCGACCTGGGATGCTCGGTGGTCGATCTGATGCAAAAGGAGGAGCTGAGAAAGAAAATCGATCTGAAAAAATATGTCACCGATACCGTCGGCATGCCCACATTGAACGATATCATGACCGAGCTGGCAAAGCCCGGCCGCGACCCCCGTGAAAGGTTCGAAGCTTTCAGCTTCGCCGAGGGTGTCGAGAAGCTCGAGGACATAAAGTCCGGAATGAAACTGCCGGGCATTGTTACAAACATCACCAACTTCGGCGTCTTCGTCGATATCGGCGTACACCAGGACGGTCTCGTCCACATCAGCGAGCTGGCAGATAAATTCGTCAAGAACCCGGCCGACGTGGTCAAAGTGCATCAGAGGGTGATGGTGACCGTGCTGGCGGTTGATCTGGAGCGGAAGAGGATTTCGCTGTCGATGAAGAGGTAGGAGAGAGGGATCTCTACCTGCTCCATTCTTTCAGCTTTCCGCTGATGAAATCGATGATCTGCTGATGCTCCTCGGTGCCGCGGCCTTTGATACGGAGCGGCTCGCCGAAGGCGAAATAGACTTTCTTCGATGGATCGATCTTGCCGAAGTCCTTGAGCAGCCTCCCGTTGCCCCAGGCATCGGTTTTCAGTGCGATGGGAACAACCGGCACGTCTGCTTTTTTGGCGAGTTTGATGCCGATGGTGTTGAATGCTTCGGGATCAAACGTCGTTGTCCTCGTCGTCTGCGGAAAGATTATAATCGATATGCCTGCATGCAATCGCTCGGTGCCGCCTTCGAGCACTGCTTTTAGATCCTCTCGCGGATTCGTGCGGCCGACAACAATGGGGTTTCGTGAGCGCATGACGTATTTGAAAACGGGATAATCAATAAGACTCTGTTTTACGACAAAGGTTACCTCTTTTGTGAGCGCGATAATGCAGGGGAGCACAAAGGTTTCGAGGGTGCTCATGTGGTTGCCGATGAAGACGCATGGCCCTTCGATATTCCTGAAATGACCGAGTCCGGTTGCTTCGAACTCTACGCCGACGCTTTCCAGCGCATGGAGTATATCGAGGCTGCTCAGTGCCCATTCGCGGGTGCCGTACTGCGAGCGCTTTGCCATGCGACTCGACCTGACAACGATGCCCGCCATCCGGCGATAATAGCTAAAGGAAGGGAACGCTTTTGCAAATGCAGAGGCTTTGCCCGGCGCTGTCCTGTATGCATCTTTGTTAAAAGGTACTAGCTCTTTCACCCTCTGCTCCTACTAAATCCTTCAACTTTAATTATTTTCTCCAAGGGTTGTCAACTGCGGCATAATTTACATCGATGAATTTAAGATTCATAAAGGTTGGCGGAGGCAGGGAGGGCACTCCATAATGCAAGTCCGGATTGGAAAAAATTTAAATCAAAGGTGCCGTGGTGCTCAGCCCGTTTTTTTCATTCTAAAGTTATATATTGAGACATTTTTTGACTTACTTACAGGGGGTATGATACATTCAAAATAAATTATTGAAATTACAGGGGTTCGCAATGCCAACATTAAAGAAATCAAGGGAATGGTATCAGAAGGCACTTAAGCTCATGCCCGGCGGCGTCAACAGCCCGGTGAGGGCCTTCAAGGCAGTGGGCGGCTCGCCCCTTTTCATCAAGCGGGCGAAGGGCTCCAAAATTTATGACGTCGACGGCAATGAATATATCGATTATGTCCTTTCATGGGGACCGATGATCGTCGGGCACTGCAATCCTGCTGTGGTAAAGGCGCTCAAGGCCGCCACGGATAAGGGCACCAGCTTCGGCGCGCCGACGCCGCTCGAGGTTGAGCTCGCTCAGATGGTGATGAAGGCCTATCCTTCCATTGAAAAGGTGAGAATGGTCAACTCAGGAACAGAAGCCACCATGAGCGCTATACGTGTGGCGCGGGGATTCACCAAGAGAGATAAAATCATCAAATTCGAGGGCTGCTATCACGGCCATGCCGACGGCCTTCTGGTGAAAGCAGGCTCCGGCGCCATGACCTTCGGCGTTCCGGACAGCCCGGGGGTCCCGGCATCCTACGCAGAGAACACCATTACCCTTCCCTACAACGATACCGGGGCGCTCAAGGAGATGCTCCGCAAAACGGGCAATGAGATCGCTTGCATCATTCTCGAGCCGGTGGTCGGCAATATCGGCTGTGTCCTGCCGCAGGAGGGTTTTCTGGAGACCTTGAGGGAAGAGACCAGGAAATACGATATCGTCCTTATCTTCGATGAAGTGATGACCGGTTTCAGGGTATCCTACGGCGGTGCGCAGAAATACTATGGCATCAAGCCCGACCTCACCTGTTTGGGCAAGGTCATCGGCGGCGGGCTTCCGGTCGGCGCCTACGGCGGCAGGAGAGACATTATGTCCATCATCTCCCCTGAGGGGCCGGTCTATCAGGCGGGAACCCTGTCGGGAAATCCCCTTGCCATGACTGCGGGAATAGAGACCCTGAAGATCCTCTCGAGAAAAGACACCTATAAAAAATTGGAAAAGACGATGCAGCACCTTGAGGAAGGACTCAGGGACGCTGCGAAGAGGGCTGGCATTCCGACCAGGTTCTATCGTGCAGGCACCATGTTCTGCACTTACTTTACAGAAAAAGAGGTCGTCGATTACACCACCGCAAAGACCGCGGACACCGAAAAATTCGCACGTTTCTTCAAGGGAATGTTGAATCGTGGGATCAACCTCGCGCCGTCGCAGTTCGAGGCTGGATTCATCTCCCTCGCTCACACTGCAGCAGATATCGACAAGACGGTTAACGCGGCGTACAAAACACTAAAAGAGCTGGTGTAAGGAGGCGACCCGTGCAGCAGCGGGGCCCGAATTGTTGGAGCCCCTGTATTAACATTTAGGGGAGGTCTCTAATGTTTCATCCGATCAAGAGGGTTGTCGCGTGGTTCACTGAGGGCATTTCTACAAGAGCGAAAATTATCCTCGCGCTCTGCGGGCTGATGCTGTTCGGCGCTATGGGATTCACCGGGTACAAGATCAACGACTATTTCGAAAACAATCCCGAAGCCTGCATGATGTGCCATGTCCATGACGACGCGAACAAGGCGTGGGCGCAGAGTGCGCACCGGATGGTGAATTGCCATGAGTGCCATCACTCCACCAAGAAGGAGCAGGTTGTTCAGATGTACCGCTTTGCCGTCCTCGGCCAGAAAAAAGTCGAGCCGCGGCACGGCAAGATTATCGTGCCTTCAAAGCTTTGCATGGAGTGTCATTGGGAGGTCAACAAGAAATTCCCCGGGGCGCCGCAGGTGAACCGCTCGGCCTATCATGCAAAGCATGTCTTTATGGAAAAGATCGAATGCACGAGGTGCCATGGGTATCGCATCCATAAATTCGAGACTGAGGAACGGTTCTGCTTCACCTGTCATAAGGGCAAAGAGGTCCACGGCACCGGCATGGAGCAGCTCGCCTGCCTGAACTGCCACACCGACCGCACCAAGAATCTGAGGCCCGAGCGCAAGAAGTGCCTCTATTGCCACGGCAGCGACGCCGTACGTAAAGAATTGATCGCCGACGGGACGATCGATGTCAAACGCTTCCCGCCGTCACCCGCGATCATCAACAAGGCGACGAAGATCAATGTCCCTGCCAATGCGCCCATGCAGTTCTACTGCTATGAGTGCCACAAGCCGCACGGCAAGGTGAAGCCCGATGTGAGCGACTGCGTTCGGTGCCACGAAGCTGCGCCGGGTGTCGGGAAACATGAGCTGCATGTGAAGATGATGAACATGAAATGCACCGATTGCCACAAGCCGCATGGATGGAAGGTAACGCCGGCGCAAGCGAAAAAAGATTGTACCAAGTGCCACGAGTATAAAGACCCCGGTAAGTTCTTGGGGACATCGTAGCAACAATGCGGGGTGGAAGAGGTCGGTCTTCCGCCCCGCCTTTTACAAAGTGCCGGTGGTTATGAAACATCATATATTCAGACCTCTCTTTGTTGTTGCAGTCCTGGTTGTGATCGTTCTTCTTCTGCGTTTTCTTGTTGTTCCACAAGATTTCGGTATCGGCGAGCGCGGCTATATGTACGGCTGGCACCGCAGGGGCAACGAGGACGACTGGAAGGCCTTTAAAGTCAAATACAAGACAGCGGAATACTGCAAGGATTGCCATACTGCCAACTACGAAGCGCTCCGGCAATCTCCGCACGCCGTCATTCAGTGCGAAAACTGCCACGGCCCTGCACTCGATCATCCCTCCGAACCGGCAAGACTCACGATCGACCGCAGCAGGGAGCAGTGCCTTCGGTGCCACTTTCCTCTTCCCTACCCGACGAGCGCGCGGGCGGATATAAGGGGCGTAGACCCTGCGCTCCATAATCCCGGCATCGAATGCGCGCTCTGCCACAATCCGCACCGGCCGGATCTTGACGGGCCTCTGAAAACAACGGGGAGTACATTATGATAACGAGAAGGGAGTTCTTTCGCTTCACAATAAAAGGAATGGCAGGGCTGGCAGTGCCCCTTGCTGCTCTCGAGCTGGTGAAGCCCGGAACGCTCTTTGCAAATAGAACAGGTGCTGCCGGAGTGCGATGGATATTCCTCGTCGACACGTATCGTTGTGTGGGCTGCGGCCTCTGCGTGAAGGCCTGCAAGCAGGAAAACGAAATCCCCTATGAGGCGAACGTAACGAGGACATGGGTGGAACGGTATGTCCTGACAAAGGACGGCAGGCTCTTTGCCGATACGCCGAAGGGGGCGCGGGACGGATTCATTACCGACAAAATCGAGCTTGGTCCGGGAAAGTATCAGGAGATAAAAAAGGAAGAGATAGAAAAGGCCTTTTTTGTCCCCAAACTCTGCAACCAATGTGAGAATCCCCCCTGTGTGCAGGTATGCCCGGTGGGCGCGACGTATCAGGCTCCTGACGGTGTGGTGCTGGTTGACCGGACATGGTGCATCGGCTGCGGCTACTGCATCATGGCCTGTCCCTACGGCGTGCGCTTCTTTCATCCCGTCCACCGTGTGGCCGAAAAATGCAACTTCTGCTACCACCGGATCACCAAAGGAATGAGGCCGGCCTGTGTCGAGGCCTGTCCCTTCGGCGCCCGGCAGATCGGTAATATCAGGAATCCGGCCGATCCGGTGGCGAAGATCATTGCTGCCGAGCGGGTCGGTGTGCTGAAAGACGAGTACGGGACCAAGCCGCAGGTGTACTACCTGGGTCTGAGCAAGGAGGTGAAATAGTCATGGTGCACGGAGAGGCCTGGACCCTGAAAGAGCTGTTCGTCTATCCGAATGAATACATCTACTGGAGCATCCAGATTGTCATGTATCCCTTTATGACCGGCCTTGTGGCCGGAGCCTTTGTCCTTTCGTCACTCTATCACGTCTTCGGCATCAGGCAGCTCAAGGACATGGCACGGTTCTCGCTGGTATTCTCTTTCGCCCTTCTGTTTGTCGCGCCCATGCCGCTCATGTTTCACCTGCAGCAGCCGCTGCGGGGCCTCTACGTATTCATGACTCCCCACTTTACCTCTGCAATCGCGGCCTTCGGCATTGTCTTTTCGACCTACGGCGCTATCGTCGCCTCCGAACTCTGGTTCGTCTACCGAAAGCATTTTGCAGAGACCGCGCTGCCGCTCAAGCAAAAAAGCGGCAAGAGCCTCATCGAATGGATCAAGTATCTTGTCTTTTGTGCGCTCACCCTCGGCGTCTATGATATCAGCGAGGAATCCTTGAAGAGGGATGAGAAAGCGGTGAAGATACTCGCTGCCGCCGGTATCCCCGTCGCCTGCTTCCTGCACGGGTACGCAGGCTTTATCTTTGGCTCGGTCAAGGCAAACGCGCTCTGGATGACGCCCCTGATGCCGGTCATCTTTATCATGTCCGCGATCGTTTCGGGTATTGCTCTCTGCATGCTTACCTATATTGCAGCAGTAAAGCTGAGGAGGCTTTTCGGTTCGTTAAAGAACGTCCCTCAGGAGAACGAGGGGCAGGAAGTCACGATGATCAGGATGACTTCGAAGTATCTGCTTCTCTTCCTTATATTCGCCATAACCCTTGAGCTCCTCGATCTCATCTTCAGGGGGTATACGGCGGTAAAGTCATGGGATGTGCTGCGGAGCGTCATCTACGGCAAAGACTTCGTCAATATATTCATTCTGCAGTATACGCTCGGCAACCTCGTGCCGCTCATTCTGTTCCTGATGCCTCGGTTGACTATGCGGAGAGCGGCTATCGGCATCCTTCTGGTGCTCTTCGGTGTTTTTATGATGCGGTGGAATGTGGTGATCGGCGGTCAGGCCTTTTCTCTTACCTTCGCAGGCTACATGCACTACCATCTCCCGCTCGTTCCCCATGACTACGAGACCTTCAAGGAAGGGCTCGGGGGAGCGCTGCTGATCGGCCTCATGCCGTTTCTCTTATTCTTCATACTTACCAGAATATTTCCTGTCTTCGGTGAGGAAGAAGGATGAGGGGAACAGACGTGTGCCTGTTGTGGGATTCCTGTTTTTTTTCTCTAAATCCGTTACAATTAAATTAATTCCTGTCACCCTTTTCCTTATCAACGATCGAGAGGTGCAACGTGGAGCCGTTGAAATTCGTCAACTTCAAAAACCTGGAGCGGGTAGCACTGTACCGGCTCTTTGCCGAATTGTTCATAAAGAGCCCCAAAGGCGAGACGCTGCAACAGGTAAAGGAGCTGCTCCATATCGCTTCGGATGAAACGCCGGATGAGATAAGGATGGATTTCGTCTATATTTTCTCGGGTGTCCATCCCCACCTCCATCCTTACGAATCTTTTTACCACTCGCTGTTCAACTACACCCTCAGGGTTCCGGGAGTGAGCAGCGACATTGCCGGGAATGTCCAGTCCTTTTATCAGGCCGCGGGGCTTATGCTGCATGAGGCCGCCACGCTCTCTGCCGACCACATTTCGGCAGAGCTGCTCTTCATGAGCTATCTGGTGGAGAACAATCTTGTCGAGCACCAGAGAGATTTCTTCAAGGTCCACCTGTCCAAGTGGATACCGGGGTATTGCGAAGAGATGTCGAAGCATGCCTCGACGATGTTCTACAAGGAAATTGCGCGGACACTGAAGGAGTTTATCCTGGCCGAAGGGGAACACTTCGGCATACAGGGTCTGCCGGACGGAACCGGTGCCGGCAGCACCGGAGATTTCGGAGGAGGGGTGTGATGGCGGAGAAGAAAGAGGAGAAATCTCTTTTCGGACAGCTTTGGGAGGCAAGTGCCATCGGCATCAACCTTGTTGTTGCTACCTTTGTCGGGCTGGCCATCGGGTACGGCCTCGATTGGCTCTTCGGCACTTCTCCCTACCTTACCTTTCTTTTCCTGATCCTTGGTATAATTGCGGGATTCAGGGAGCTCGTGCGGCTTGCCCGAAAACAGGATGGAACAAAGCATGGAAACAATGATACGACGCATCAATAGCCAGTCTGCACTCTTTATCGTCCCCCTTGCGCTGCTCTCGTTCCTTTTCACCGGTCGGGACTGGCGTTTTGCTCTCGGCATTATCACCGGCGCTCTCGTTGCGGTCAGCAACCTTAAGGGGTTGATCTGGAGCGTCACGGCACTCCTCGGCATGGAGAGGTCTTCAGGGAAGATCGTATTCTTAAGCATCTTCAGACTGCTCATCGTCTTTGCTGTTCTCCTCGTGCTGGCGGGATTGAAGCTGATCAATCTCTTCGGTCTGCTGATAGGCCTCACCGTTGTATTCATTATTATCCTCAAAGAGGGGCTAATGGCAGCACGGAAAGGGAAGGCCTCATAGTACGACGCTGAAAGAGAGCTGCATCTGCAGGCAGTTGCCCCTTTCAAAAACCCCTCTCTCCATTGTCCTCCCTGCGGTTTCCGCCGCGGGGACTTCAGTTTTAAAAAAAGAGATACGATAATAAAGGTGGCATTCACAATAGGGGAAGAGGATTGCTTGATTTCATGTCAAAGAGAGGAGGTGAATGGCATGGCATTGATGACATGGTCGGATGCCTTGAGCGTCAACATAAAAGAGATCGACGAGCAACACAAGAAACTTGTGGGCATGATTAACGACCTGCATGACGCGATGAAAGTGGGCAAGGGCACCGATGTGACGGGCGCCATTCTCACCGGTCTGGTGCAGTATGTGGCGACCCATTTTGCTACCGAGGAGAAGCTCATGAAAGCGCATTCCTACCCGGAGTTCCTCAAACACAAGACGGAACATGAAAACCTGACGAAGCAGGCTTTAGAGCTCCAGAAACAGTTTGGCGAGGGCAAGCCGGTGCTCACTGTAGAGCTTATGAACTTTCTCAAGAACTGGCTTACCAATCATATTCAAGGGACGGACAAGAAATACGGCCCCTTTCTGAACGGAAAAGGCATCAACTGACAACATCGGACAATAGACTTCAGACCATCGACTTTAGGATGAAAGGCCTAAATACCAAAGTCCAAAGTCGGTGGTCTGAAGTCCGGAGTCTCTAATATCTACGGTTTTCGTTTGTATCGCGAGGATGCTCTTTCCGCCATCTTCGGGGCGATTCCTTAATACCTTTCTTGCCCCATATCCCCAATTTTTTCTCAAACGCTCCTTTTTGGGCGGCAGCAAGCCGTTCTGCGTACTTTACGTTTGATGTGAATGTGTACAGCTGCGCGTAGCCGGCCTCGAGCAACTGCTCATTAATCATCCGTCCTTTTTTGTCCCAGAGATAGGCGAGGAGTCTTCCGTGCTGATCGCGCTGTTCGATATCGGATTCGATGGTAACGATCCAGTCGCTCTCACTGAGAAGCTTCTTGAGATAGCGCTTTGATATTCTTCCCCATGGTTCCTGATCGAGTTCCGGGGCATCAACGCCGATGAGCCTGACGCGCTCGGTCGTGATCGGAATGCCGGCAAAGCTTTTTGCCCGTATGCTCACAGTATCGCCGTCATGGACTTTGACCACACGGCACGGCGCACCTCCAGCAGCACTGAGGGAGGAGATCGAAAGGGTGAAAACGATAATTATCAGCAGAATTGGGGTATAATAATGACGTCTCATAAAAAGTATTGTAGCATAGATGACAGCTGATGGCTCTCTCATCTTTAATGGTTGTGGCTGCCAGCCATGAGCGGCAGGCCAGGAGCGGAGGTAGAGTGAAAAATATTGTGCTTACCGGCTTTATGGGTGCCGGCAAGAGTGCGGTGGCCAGGATTCTTTCTCAACAGCTCGGGTATGTTCTTGTGGATGTTGATTGCGAGCTGGAGCGGGAGCGACAGATGACCATTACCGAGATGTTCAAACAGTACGGCGAAGCGGCATTCAGGGATATGGAATCTGCTATGATAAAGAAGCTGTCGGAAATGGATCGTGCGGTTATCGCCACCGGAGGCGGTGCGGTGCTGCGACAGGAGAACAGGGACAACCTGAGAAGAAAGGGGATTATCGTCTGCCTCACGGCATCGGCTGAGACGATATACCGCAGGACAGGGAAGGACAGCAACAGGCCCCTTCTGCAGGTCGACGATCCGCTCGGGAAGATACGGGAGATGCTTGCCTCCCGAAAGCCCTACTACGAAATGGCCGATATAATGGTCGATACCGAGGGAAAGACTCCCGCTGAGGTGGCCGGGGAGATCATAAAAAAGACAAGAGCAAAGATAAGAGATTGAAATTCAAAAATATGATCCGCCTCAGGCGGGTTGATTCATTCCTTTTTACATTTTCTTTCCCGGGAGAGGTATGGAAAAGGTACACGTAGAGCTCGGTGAGCGCAGTTACGAAATCGTTATCGGCAGGGGAATACTCTCCGGAATAGGGGAGCGGCTCGCCGCCTTCGGATTTACGCGAACCATAGCTGTCATAAGCAATCCCACGGTGTTCGGTCTCTACGGCGGGCAGGTGAGGGACGCCCTGAGCACGGCGGGATTCGACAGCTTCGCCGTCCTCATTCCCGACGGCGAAGGATACAAGGACTATTTCTGGTCCTATCACATTCTCACCGAACTGCTGGAGAAAAGACTCGACCGGAACTCATGCCTCGTCGCCCTTGGCGGCGGTGTTATCGGAGATATCACCGGCTTTGCCGCATCGCTCTATATGCGCGGGATCCATTTCGTCCAGGTGCCTACCACGCTTCTCGCTCAGGTCGACAGTTCCGTAGGGGGGAAGACCGGCGTGAACCATCTGCTCGGCAAAAACATGATCGGCACATTTCATCAGCCGCGCCTCGTATGGATCGACAGCGCAACGCTTGCCACGCTGCCACGGAGGGAGCTGCTCTGCGGTATCGCCGAGGTCATCAAGTACGGCGTCATCTGGGATAAAGAATTTTTCGATTTCATGGAGCGGCAGCGGGAGGCTGTCTTCGCCTTGCAGGATGATGCCCTGAAGACCATTATCAAACGCTCCTGCGAGATCAAGGCAGAGGTGGTTTCGGGCGACGAGAGAGAATCGGGGCTGCGGGCGATCCTTAATTACGGCCACACCATCGGGCATGCCATCGAAACAGAGACGGGCTATTCGAAATATCTCCATGGCGAGGCAATCGCCATCGGTATGCACCTTGCCGCGCGCCTCGCGGTGCTCAGGGGTCTCATGAGCAACGGGGAGGCAGCCCGGATAAAGCATCTTATCGAAGCGTATGGTCTCCCTTCGACCGTGCCGGAGGGGATGAGCCCTGAGCGTCTCATTGCGCATATGAGGATCGACAAAAAGGCCGTGGCGGGAGAGATGAAATTTATTCTTCCAGAAGGAATAGGCACGGTCAGGATAGAAAAGGGCGTGTCCGCTGAAGATATCAGAAGAGTACTTGATCGTGCCTAGATTCCAAATCACAAACCACAGAGCAGACCGGTATTTGCATTATGAAGCGCATTCTTGTTGTTGATGACGAGAAAGATATTGTCGAGCTCGTTTCGTACAATCTGAAGAAAGAGGGGTTCGCGGTGGAAGCCGCCTATGACGGCGAGACCGCGCTCAAAAAGATCAAAGAGGGCGGTTATGATCTTGTCGTGTTGGATCTCATGTTGCCGGGGATGCAGGGGCTTGAGCTCTGCAGGACCATCAGGGACAATCCCGTCACTCTGCATATTCCCATCGTCATGCTTACCGCAAAGGGAGAAGAGGTGGACAAGGTCATAGGCCTGGAGATGGGAGCCGATGATTACATTGCAAAGCCCTTCAGTCCCCGGGAGCTGGTTGCGCGGATACGGGCGGTGCTCAGGAGGGCGGACATCCGGAAAGCCCCGCAGCCCGAGGCGGTGCTGGGTGAGGGGAACATTTTGACGATACGCGATGTGGTCATCGATAAAGAGAAGTATACGGTCTCCGTAGGAGGACGCCCGATAAAGCTCAGCGCTACGGAATTCAAGCTGCTCCTCTACCTGTGCGAGCGGCCCAACAAAATCTATAACAGAGAGCACCTCCTTGATGCCGTCTGGGGCAACGATGTCTTTGTGGAGCCGCGCACGGTGGACGTCCATATACGGAGGTTGAGGACAAAGTTGGAGGACGACTCCAATAATCCGAAATATATAAAAACGATGCGCGGCATCGGATATTTTTTCGAAGCCTGAATGCTGCTCGTCGTTGTCATAGCCCTTTTGAGTATCATTCTCGTCCTTGCTCTCCACATCAACCGCCTCTCCCGTTCGCTCCATGAACTGTCGAACTTTCTGAAGGAAATAGCCGCGGGGAATTTCAATGCCCGTCTGTTTTCACAGGGGAAGGGTGTTTTCGGTACCATTGCACAGGATATCGTCGCCGTTACCGAGGGCATCAAGGCGCGCCTGGATTTTGCCGAGGCCGAGCGGCAGCGGATGGAGGCGATCCTGAGGGGCATGTCAGACGGCGTGCTGATCGTCGATACGCGCGGCACGATCATTCTCGCGAACCGTACCTTCAGAAAGCTTCTTTCCGCCGATAAAAGCATCGAGGGGAGACAGATCGCCGAGGTGCTGCGCAATGTACAACTCATTGAGCTTTTCAGGAAGGCGGTCGAATCCTGGGAGATCATTGCCGAAGAGATCTCGGTGTCGAGAGGATACCGCGACCTGCACCTCGTTGCCACGGCGATACCCATCTATGCCGAGGATTCGGTGAGCGGTGTGGTCCTGACGCTCCACGACATCACGAGGTTGCGGCAGCTTGAAGAGATGCGGAAGGACTTTGTTGCGAATGTGTCGCACGAAATAAAAACACCCATAACGGCGATAAAAGGCTTTGCCGAGACGCTCCTCGACGGCGCACTCGATGACCGCGAAAATGCGGTGCGGTTCCTCGCGACGATCAAGAGTCACAGCGAACGGCTCAACAGCCTTGTGGACGACCTGCTGACGCTCTCGCGCATTGAGCTCGGTGATCTGAAGATCAAGAAAGTCGAGGTCAATATCGAACAGGTTATCGATACCGCATTTATGATCCTCCAGGGAAAGGCGGACAAGAAGGGGCTCTTTCTCAAAAAGGCACTGCCCGGGGGCCGCAGGATCGTTGCCGCCGACAAGGACCGGCTGGTACAGATCCTGCTTAACCTGGTTGACAACGGCATCAAATTCACGGAATTCGGCGGCGTGACGGCAGGCCTTGATGAGATCGGCGGCACCGTCACACTTTATGTGCAGGATACTGGCATCGGCATTCCTCCTCACCATCTCCACCGTCTCGGCGAACGGTTTTATCGTGTTGACCGGGCGCGGTCGAGGGAACTGGGAGGGACCGGGCTGGGACTTGCCATCGTCAAGCATATCGTCAAGGCCCACGAATGGGATATGCTCATCGAGAGCGACCACGGAAAAGGCACGCGGGTGAATATCATTATTGATCGATATCGCAAAAAATAGAATTTTATCTTCCCAGCAGGGCAAATATCCCTGTCCGTATCATTTTTATCGCTATGGCCGCCAGGAGGAGCGACATCAGCCGGGTGACGGCCCGCGATCCGTTTATCCCCATGAGTCTGACGATCGCATCAGCCTTGTCAAAGATCAACCATGCAATGAGCAGGTTTAACGTAAGTGAAAGGATTACTGCAATGTACCCGTACTCGCCCACAAGCACGAGTGACGTGGTTATGGTGGCCGGTCCTGCCAGCAACGGAGTTCCCAGAGGGACGATGCCGAGCGCCGGAGAGGAAGCTATCCTCCTGGTCTCTGCATGGAGCATGTCGGTAACGGAGATGACCAGGAGGAGTATTCCGCCGGCAATCATGAAATCTTCGACCAGAATCCCCAGAATATTGAAAACGGCAGTCCCCAAAAAGATAAAGATAATAGTGACGAAGAAAGCGGTGAGCACGGACTGGCGCGCTACTTTCTTTTTCTCGTGGGCTTCAAAACCTTCTGTTATCGAAAGATAAACGGGCAGCAGGCCGGGGGCATCGATGGCGACCATCAGGGGAATAATCGTGAGGAGGTATGTGCTCAGTCCATCCATATTGGAGATTGTAGTATGTTTGTTCTTGAGAATCAATAGCGCCGCCCTGCGTGTGTCAAGCCCTGCGGAAATAATGACGGATCGTTGCATCGCCATCTCATTTGTGGCATAGTTTAATCGAAGTGCTGAAGCTCTTTCGTAGCTCAGAGGAGGTGCAATGAATCCCGAACTCGGACACCTGTTCCTGCCGTTCTTTTTATTTGTCGTCGTGACATCGCTGCTGCTGTTCCTCAGGGGGATTGCCTTCAGGCTCCTCCACCCATTGGTAACAAGGGCCGGCACCAAAATCGGCGATATCGTCATCGGCGCGTTCAGGACGCCTTCCTTTTACTGGTGTATCGCCATAGGACTTTACGTCGGGATCGCTGTCTCCGATATGCCGGACAGGTATGCCTTCTACCTGAATAAAACCATCCATGTCATCGTCATTTTTTCCATAACGATCGCTACCGCCCACCTGACCGGCAAGGTCTTCAGGGACTACGTTCAGACAGCAAGCTTTCCCCTTCCCGCCACAGGGCTCGCCTATGCCCTGCTGAAGGGGACCATTATCCTCATCGGGATACTCATTATATTGAGCTCTCTGGGAATCTCGATTGCGCCGCTCATTACCGCACTGGGGGTCGGCGGCCTTGCCGTCGCGCTTGCCCTCAAGGATACACTCGAAAATCTCTTCGCGGGCATCCACATCCTCGCAGAGAAGAAGATCAGGGTGGGAGACATCATCCGACTCGAAGCAGGCCAGGAGGGGATGATTGAGGACATTTCGTGGCGTACGACGCGTCTGCGGCTGCTCAATGACAACCTGCTGGTGATCCCCAACAGCAAGCTCTCGCAGAGCATCGTAATCAACTATGCCCTGCCCGACAGTGGAATGATGCTCTCGATACCGTTTCCTGTAAAGTACGGTGCAGATACTGAAAGGGCAGAGGCGATTGTCCTTGCAGAGGCCGTAAAGGGCATCGGTGAAATTCCCGGCCTGCTCGCCGATCCGGAGCCGGCAACGCAATTGATGCCGGCAGCCGGCGGCACCTTGCTCGAAGTGACTCTTGTGTGCCGCATTCGGACGTTCGGCGATCAGTTCAGAGTGCAGCATGAACTGAGGAGGAGAATTCTCAAACGATTCAGGGATGAAGGCATCCCGATGCCGTAATCCTTTCTTACCATCAGAATAGAATAAAATATTATCCTAAGATTGCGGTGAAGCCGGTCGTCATCCGCGGTACCCTTATTAAGGAGAAGAAGGAGGAGTTATGAGGCGTTACTTTTTATTTATTGTTTTCATTTTCACTGTGCTCTCTCTGGCAGCAGGGCATGCTTTTCCGGAGGTGAGGCTCAAGAAAGGGCAGACCGTTTATGTGCCGGTCTATTCTCATGTTTTTACCGGAGAGAAGGGTCATCCGGTTAACCTGGCGGTGACCCTGGCTCTCCGCAACACCGATCCGAAGTATCCGCTTACGGTGACGGCGGTCGAGTATTATGACGACCATGGTAAACTGGTACGGCGCCTTATAAGTAAGCCGCTCGAGCTGGGCCCGATGGCATCCGCCTCCTTCTTCATAAAAGCAGGCGACACCACCGGAGGGATCGGCGCAAACTTCATTGTCAAATGGAAAGCCGAGAGGGAAATAAATGCGCCTGTTATCGAGTCCGTTATGGTGCGTACTGGCTCCGGCATCTCTTTTATAAGTCCCGGCCAGGAAATCAGAGACTGACCCTGCGTCCTCTATGGATGCATGAGGTGACAGGTACCGGTAGTTCCATCGGCGTCTGGTCATTTACAGCAAGCTGTCACCTGATGAACCCTCATGACCAATTACATCGCTACCGAATACATCCTGCTCGGAGCAGCTGTTCTTCTGCTCCTGAGCGTTTTCGCCAGCAAGGCATCCGGCAGGCTCGGTGTTCCCTCTCTTCTTTTGTTTCTTATCGTGGGAATGCTCGCGGGCTCCGATGGCCCCGGCGGTATTCATTTTGATGACCCGTACCTGACCCAGCTGCTCGGCGTTGTAGCCCTCTCGTTCATTCTCTTTGCAGGAGGACTGGATACCGACTGGGCGAGTGTCCGACCTGTTTTGCGGCAGGGGATCGCGCTTTCCACGGTCGGCGTATTCATTACTGCAATGCTGGTGGGATGGTTTGCCGCTTCACTTCTCAATTTCACGCTGCTTGAGGGATTGCTCCTGGGTGCGACGGTCTCTTCAACCGATGCCGCTGCTGTCTTTGCTGTCCTGAGGTCCAAAAAGGTGAGCCTGAAAGGTCCATTGAAGCCGTTGCTGGAGCTGGAATCTGGAAGTAACGACCCTATGGCAATTCTCTTAACCATAGGATTCATCAGCGTGTTGACCCGGCAGGAGAGCTCTCTCTTGGCTCTTGTTCAGATGGGGTCTCTTCAGATCGCGCTCGGCGCAGGGATGGGTTATGTAATGGGCAGAGGTATGATAGCTTTGATCAATACTATAAAACTGGAGTACGATGGCCTTTATCCGGTTCTGAGCTTATCATTTGTACTGCTTGCCTACGGATTGACCACTGCATTGAAGGGCAACGGTTTCCTCGCCGTGTATATTGCCGGGCTTGTGATGGGGAACCGGAATTTCATCCACAAAAGGAGCCTCCTCAGATTTCATGACGGGCTTGCCTGGCTCATGCAGATAGCCATGTTTCTGACATTGGGACTTCTGGTGTTCCCGTCCCGTCTTGTTCATATTATAGAAGAAGGGCTCCTCATCTCCGCCTTCCTGATGTTTGCCGCCCGCCCTATAGGGGTTCTCCTCACGTTGCTCCCCTTTCGTATAAGCATGAGGGAGAAGGCCATGGTGTCCTGGGTCGGGCTGCGCGGGGCCGTGCCGATCATTCTGGCCACATTCCCCCTGCTGGCCGGCATTCCCAAGGCTGACATGATATTCAACATCGTCTTTTTCATTGTGCTCACTTCCGCACTGCTCCAGGGTACTTCAATTCCTTTTGTTTCCCGCAGGCTCGGACTCGAGACCCCGCTGCCGGTAGTCCCCGTTTCACCTATAGAATGTGAGCCCTCGGGGAAAATGCGCTGTGATCTTACCGAGGTTGAAGTGCCCGACGATTCGGCAATCGTCGACCGGCAGATTGTCGATATCAAGTTTCCCGAGGGTGCACTGATTGTCCTCATAGGGAGAGATGGCGAATTCTTCGTTCCCACCGGCGGGACGGTAATTAAGCCGGGCGATAGGCTGCTGATTCTCTCGGACAGAGATGTCCTGGCCAAAGTGCGATCGTTAATTGAAACGGACGAGAGGACATAGTCCCCGGAAGGGCCGAACTGCTACGGTGGCAAGGGGAGGTCAGGAAACCGTGAAACGTGCAGCGGGAGGTCTTCGAGCCGCATGCCAAAAGGAAGTCTACTTCAGCTTGAACTCATGGCCGCACCTCTTACAGACAACAGTATCTCCTTTCTTTGTACCCTCGAAGTGCTGAATCTTTCCGCATCGAGGGCATTTGACGTAGTACCCCACAAGGGCGGAGATGAGCGGGATATAGAGTCGCATGATTTTATGGTACCATACCTTGCATGGAATTTGAATTTCTGAAATCTCTTGTTATCATTTTCGGCGTCTCTGCAGTGGTGGTATTCGCCCTCGGGAGGCTGAGAATACCTTCCATCGTAGGATTTCTTATCGCCGGGATACTACTGGGGCCTTACGGTTTTCGCTTTATCAATGATGTTCAAGAGGTCGAGGTCTTCGCCGAAATCGGTGTTATTCTGCTCATGTTCACCATAGGGCTCGAGTTCTCCCTGCGGAACCTTCTCATGCTGCGATACGCCGTTATGGGGGGCGGTTTGCTCCAGGTGCTGCTGACGATTGGTTCGGTGACACTCCTCAGTTATTTCTTTTTTCAGCAAAAGCTGAATGCCTCGGTCTTCGACGGATTCCTGGTCGCGCTCAGCAGCACCGCGATTGTGATCAAGCTCCTTATGGACAGGGCTGAAATAAACGCGCCGCACGGGCGGATGTCGGTGGGAATCCTCATCTTCCAGGACCTTTGTGTTGTGCCGTTCATGCTCCTCATCCCGGTGCTTGCCGGAAGCGGTGGTGGGTATGGCGATATTGCCGCAAGCATGCTGAAAGCGCTCCTTGTTATTGGCATGGTCCTTCTGTCGGCGCGATGGGGCGTGCCGCATCTGCTGCATGAGGTCGTAAAGACCAGGAGTAGGGAACTCTTCGTGATCACGATCATGCTGCTCTGCCTCGGCACCGCTTTCCTCACTTTCAAGCTGGGGCTTTCTTTGGCGTTGGGCGCCTTTCTGGCAGGCATCGTTATTTCCGAGTCGGAATACGCCTCTCAGGCGATCGCCGATATTCTGCCCTTCAAGGAGAGCTTTACCGGACTGTTTTTCATATCGATCGGGATGCTCATGGATGTGAGCTTCCTGACGAATAACTTTCCTGCTATTATCAGCGTCGTAGGGGTCATTCTGGTCCTTAAGTTTATAACTGCGTTTGCTGCCGCCTCGATCATAGGGCAATCGCTGAGGGGCTCCCTTCAAACGGGTACCTACCTGGCCCAGATCGGGGAGTTCTCTTTTGTCCTCGCCGTGGCAGGGAGAGCTCAGGGGCTTATTACCGAAGATGTGTACCAGGTGTTCTTGTCCGCCTCGGTGCTCACCATGCTTCTGACACCCTTTGTGATCGGTGTTTCCCCTGCCGTGCTCTCCTGGCTTGTTTCGAAGCGGTTCTTCAAGAAGATGGAGAGCGCGCGACAGAGAGCGGAGCGGCAGGATTATCCGAAGAGGAAAAAGGAACATGTCATCATTGTCGGGTTCGGCATCAACGGAAGGAACCTTGCGAAGGTACTGAGGAAATCCGGCATCCCTTACGTCATCCTGGAGATGAATGCCAATACGGTGAAAAAGATGAAGAAACGGGGCGAGCCCATCTACTACGGAGACGGGACATCCGCGGAGATCCTCCATAAGCTCGGCATTCATGCGGCGAAAGTGTTGGTTGTCGCAATCTCCGATGCCGCCGCGACACGGAGAATCGTGCA
This sequence comes from Nitrospirota bacterium, assembly GCA_040754455.1. GTDB lineage: Bacteria > Nitrospirota > Thermodesulfovibrionia > Thermodesulfovibrionales > Dissulfurispiraceae > JBFMCP01. The sequence goes on along the minus strand of JBFMCP010000035.1, from coordinate 808 downwards.
GATCGCCAGACATGAGAATCCCGATCTGCACATTATCGTCAGGACCCGGTATGTCACCGAAGTCGAGGATATTGAAAGGCTTGGCGCACATGAGGTCATCCCGGAAGAATTTGAGACCTCGATTGAGGTGTTTTCAAGGGTGCTGCACCACTACCATGTTCCAAGGAATGTGATCACGGAGCATATTGATGCTATCAGAAAGGATAGCTACAGGCTCTTACGGACGTTGGAGTTGCCCCGCAAACCCCTCTCGGAACGACAGGACATTCTTAAGGGAATAGAGACCGAGGCGTATCTGGTGCGAGAGGGAGCCGCAGCGGGAGGCCATTCCATCGGAGAACTGCGTTTCAGGACAGTGACCGGCTGCACTATCATTGCTGTGCAGCGCAAAGAGCATGTGCATCATAACCCGTCACCTGAATTTACGCTTGAGCCCGGCGATATCCTTTTGCTTGTCGGCAGGCGTGAGGATATCAACCGCGCCATAGAGTATCTTGAATCGGACCGCTTCCTTTCCGAAAAGTACCATATATAACTTCTTCGCCCTTCCCGAGAGAAGTGTTCACCCGCAACGCCATCCACTCGGTATACCTCTGCTTGTTTGATATAATTTAAATTAAGAGCGTCTGACAAAATGACGATACTTCAAAGCACGATTTCATTTTGCTGGACGCTTTAAATAAGAGCCTCTAACGAAATGAAAGAGCCCGGAGTCGGGCAGGGTAGAGTATGAGAGCGGTTTAGACAGCCTACGCGTAACCAGGGATGGTGAAGCAGGCTGTCTCCCTCGGAGGAATGCGTGGATGTA